>DASYDE010000053.1:0-24641 GCA_036499725.1 Kofleriaceae bacterium | reverse complement strand
GACGATCGCGAAGCAGAACGAGCAGAACGTCGTCGAGGTCGATGGGCCCGCCGACATCATGATCTACGGCATCCCGTACATCTCGCCGTACAACGCGAACTCCAAGGCGCTCAATCCGCTGCTCGTGCAGGTGATGGCGCTCGGGTATTTTTATCACATGTACCGGAACCAGCCGATCCTGCGGGATGGCGGTGTCCTGATCATCACGCACCCGTGCTCGGACAAGTTCGATCCGGTGCACCACCCGAGCTACATCGAGTTCTTCAATCGCGTGCTCACCGAGACGACGGACAGCTACAAGATCGAGAAGAAGTACCAGGACGAGCTCGCGTACAACCCGAGCTACATCGAGATGTACCGCCGCGGCAACGCGTACCACGGCGCTCACCCGTGCTTCATGTGGTACTGGGGTCAGCGCGGTCGCGAGAAGGTCGGCCGCGTGATCGTCGTCGGCGCGGACAACGCGACGGTGCCGGGTATCATGGGTTGGGAAACCGCTGGCTCGCTCGCCGAAGCGATCGCGATGGCGCGCAGCACCATGGGCCGCAGCGCGCAGATTTCGATGCTGCACCACCCGCCGTACATGATCTGCGACGTGATGTGAGCCCCGAGCCGCAACGATGACCCACGGCAACGGACATAACGGCACCAACGGAAACGGCTTGTACGGCTACTTCCGCGACACCGAGCTCGCGTGGGGCAAGCACTCTCACGCGCAGCCATGGACGGGCGCCAAGCAGAACGAGCCGCTGCCAAAGCTCCGCGTGGACGTGACCGGTAAGCCGCGCCTCGACGTTACCGAGATTTTTCGCGGCAAGAATATTCTGCTCATCGGCACGACAGGCTTCGTCGGCAAGGTCGCGCTGTCGATGCTGCTGCATCGCTATCCCGAGATCGGGAAAGTGTTCTGCCTCGTGCGCCCCGGCGCCGGCAACACGGCCGACGAGCGCTTCTATCGCAAGGTCGCGACGAGCGAAGCGTTCGATCCGGTGCGCGATGTCCACGGCGCCAACTACGAAGCGTTCCTCCGGTCCAAGATCGTCGCCGTGCAGGGCGATATCGGTCGCGCGCTCTGCAACTTCACGGACGTCGAGTACGACCTGATCACGCAGCACGGCGGGATCCACGTCATCCTCAACAGTGCCGGCCTCGTGTCGTTCATGCCGTCGCTCGAGAGCGCGATCCGCATCAACGCCCTCGGCGCCAAGAACGTTCTCGATCTCGCACGCAAGCTCGGTAGCAAGCTCGTCCACGTCTCGACGTGCTACGTGGCCGGCCGCCGCGACGGCGATGTGTGGGAGGACGAGCCCATCGTCGGGTACTTCCCGCGCAGCAAGGCGATCTCTCACGACTACGGGAACGAAGAGGCGCTGCTCGATCGCGACTTCGATCCGGGCGCGGAGATCGCGGACTGCCAGAAGATCATCGATCAGGCGCGCGACCGGTCGAACGATCGCCAGCACATCTCGCAGTTTCGCGAGAAAGCGGCGGAGTCTCTGCGCGAGCAGCGCCGTGATCCGGACGACGAGGACAATCTCAAGATCGCCGTCGCGCGCGAGCGCAAGATCTGGATGAACGACGTCCTGACCAAGCTCGGCATGGAGCGCGCCGAGCACTGGGGTTGGACCAACACGTACACGTACACCAAGAGCCTCGGCGAGCAGCTGATCCTCTCCGACTCGAGCGTGGCGTCGACGATCGTGCGTCCTGCCATCGTCGAGAGCGCGCTGCGCTATCCGTTCCCGGGCTGGAACGAGGGCTTCAACACCAGCGCGCCGCTGATGTACCTGATGCTCAAGGGGCATCGGAACGTCCCCGTCGGGACCGATCACGCGCTCGACGTGATCCCCGTCGACATGGTCACGGCAGCGATGCTGCTCGCGACGGCGGCCGTCCTCGCGGGAGAGCACGAGCCGGTCTATCAGTGCGGCACCTCCGACGAGAACCGCGTGACGTCCAAGCGCGTCACCGAGCTCACGGGCCTCGCCGTTCGTCAGGTCCACCTCGACAAGGCGGATCGCGGCGAGGACGAGATGAGCAATCGGCTCAAGGCGCGCCTCGAGAGCCGGCCCGTCAGCTACGAGCGCTTCCAGCGCATGAGCGCTCCGCTGTTCAAGAAGATCGCGGACAAGCTGATCGAGACGATCGACAACAAGTTCCCCAAGTGGGGCGCGCCGAGGATCGAAGCATTCGCCGAGCGCGCGCGCGACGAGCTGCAGAAGATCAGCACGTTCACCGGCCAGGTGATCGACCTCGTCGAGCTGTTCAAGCCGTTCACGACGGACCACGACATCGCGTTCCGCTGCGACAACACGCGAGCGCTGTGGGCGCGCGTCACGCCGGCCGATCAAGACAAGCTCCTGTGGGCGACGCACCTCATCGACTGGCGCAGCTACTGGCTCGGCTCGCACTTCCCGGGTCTGCGGAAGTGGACGTTCGACAAGCTCGACGAGGAATTCGGCGCGAAGCCGAAGACCGTCTACACGTACAAGAGCCTCGTCGAGCTGTTCGAAGCAGCGACCAAGCTCAACAAGAGTCGGGTCGCGTTGCGCCTCGTGCGCAAGAACCCCGACGACCAACCCATCGAGTACACGTACGGCCAAGTCGCGCAGGCGGCGTGGCAAGGCGCGGGCGTGCTGCGCCAGATGGGTATCAGCCCCGGCGATCGCGTCGTGCTGATGTCAGAGAACCGCCCGGAGTGGGGCATCAGCTACTTCTCGATCATCCTCGCCGGCGCGACGGTGGTGCCGCTCGATCGCGAGCTGTCGCTTGCGGAGGTCGTCAACCTCACCAAGGTGTCGCGCGCGAAGACGCTCGTGCTCTCGCGCAAGGTCGTGGAGCGCCTCGCAGGTGAAGCGGACATCGCGGTTCCCATCGGTGACGGCGAGGGCGATGCGGCGGTGGTGTGGTCGCCGGCCCATCCGGCGTTCAACGGTTGGATCTCGCAGCAGGGCATCGAAGCGAACGTCCTCGCGTTCGACCAGCTGCTCGCCGAGCCGGACGTCTCCGTCGGCGCCGTGCAGCCGGACGTGAAAGGCGATTCGCTCGGCTCGCTGATCTTCACGTCGGGAACGACGGGCACGCCGAAGGGCGTGATGATCAGCAACAAGAACCTGACCTCGATGGTCGGTAAGCTGAGCTCGCTGTTCACGCTGTACAAGCACGACAAGCTGCTCAGCGTTCTCCCGCTGCACCACACGCTCGAGTTCAGCGCAGGCTTCCTGATGCCGCTCACGCACGGCGCGTCGATCGATTACCTCGAAGAGCTCGAGGCGGACTCCCTGTCGCGCGCGCTCGAGGACGAGGGCATCACCGGTATGGTCGGCGTGCCCGCGCTGTTCCAAGCGCTCGAGCGCAAGATCTATAAGAACGTCAGCGACGCGGGCGTCCTCGTCGAGAAAGCGTTCGACGCGGTCGTCGACGCGAACCGTTCGTTGCGCGACAAGCTGCCGTGGGATGTCGGCGCGGGAAAATTGCTGTTCTTCCCCGTGCACCGCAAGCTGGGCGGCCGCATGCGGCTCCTCATCAGTGGTGGATCGGCGCTGCCGCCCGAGACGATGAAGGCGTTCCAGGGGCTCGGCTTCAACCTCTACGAGGGCTACGGCATGACCGAGTCCTCGCCGGTGCTGACGGTCACGCGCCCGGGCGACAAGGTGATTCCGGGCTCCGTCGGTCGTCCGCTGCCGGGCATCGATGTGAAGATCGCGGACGCGGATGCGAACGGCGTCGGCGAAGTGATCGCGAAGGGCCCGAACGTGATGCAGGGCTACTTCGAGAACCCCGATGCGACCGCGCAGACGATCCAAGGTGGATGGCTGCACACGGGTGACCTCGGCAAGTTCGACGCGGACGGGAATCTGTTCATCGTCGGCCGCAAGAAGGAGATGATCCTCGGCGCGTCGGGCGAGAACATCTATCCCGACGAGCTCGAGGAGACGTTCCGGGACTCCAAGTACATCAAGGAGCTCAGCGTCGTCGGTGTGCCGGCAGGCGACGGCGCCGAGACGGTCGGCATGCTCGTGGTGCCGGACTACGATCACGACGGTGTTTCGCGTGAAGAGGTTCGCGAGACCGTCCGCGAGCACATCAAGAAGATCACGAAGACGCTCGCGCTCTACAAGCGCCCGAAGATCGTCCACCTCACCGACATCGAGCTACCCAAGACCGCATCGCGTAAGCCGAAGCGCCGCGAGGTGATCAAAGAGATCCAGCGCATCGAGGTGGCGGTGAAGACCGGCACCGAAGCGAAGCAGGTCGCGACCACGGGAAATACGTCGTGGGTCGTCGACATGCTCGTCTCTGTCTCGCAGAAGAAGGGCACTGTCGTCACCGCCGAGACGCGCCTCGAGGAGCTCGGCTTTGACTCGTTGATGTTCACCGAGCTCGCGGTCGCGATCGAGGCGGCCGGCATCGTGCTCCCCGACCCGCAGGAGCTGGCAGGGCTCGAGACCGTCGGTGATGTCGAGAAGCTGATCACGCGCCTCGGCAACAAACAGGAGCTGGCCGCGAAGGCGCCCAAGAAGCGCGCGAAGAAGGACAAGGACGTCGAGACGTCCGACGACATCGACGTGCCGTCGCCGCTCGTCTCCCTCGGTCGCCGTGCGCTGCGCGGTGGCATGAAGGCCCTGTACGAGCGCGTGCTCGAGACCGACGTCTACGGTCAGAGCCAGGTGCCGCCGTTCGGTGGCTACATCGTCGCTGCGAACCACGCGAGCCACCTCGACACGGGCCTCGTGAAGTACGCGCTCGGCGAGCAGGGCGACGCGCTCGTCGCGCTCGGCGCCAAGGACTACTTCTTCGAGGATCCGGTCCGCCGGATGTACTTCGAGAACTTCACGAACGTCGTACCGATGGAGCGCCACGGATCGCTGCGCGAGTCGCTTCGCCTTGCCGGCGACGTGATCCGCGACGGCTACATCCTGCTCATCTTCCCCGAGGGCACGCGCAGCGAGAACGGCGTGATGGCGGACTTCAAGCCGTCGCTCGGCTACCTCGCGATGACGAACAAGTGCGGAATCCTGCCGATGTACCTCGGCGGTACGTACGAGGCGATGCCGAAGGGGAAGTACCTCCCCAAGCGCGGCGAGCGCGTCACGGCCCACGTCGGTCCGTACCTGTCGTATCAGGACATCGCGTCGATGGCGTCGGGTACCCGCTCCGAGCAGTACCGCGCGATCACGTACAACGTCGAATCCATCATTCGTCGCCTCGCGCCGCAGGATCAGGCCTGGACGCTTGGCGACTCTGGTACGCAGCCGATGGCCGAGTGGATGGCGGACCAGGGGATGAACAAAGCAGTGAGCGATGAAGAGGCTAGTCGTGAATAAGATGTCGTTCCGAGTCAGTGGCTCTCGCGTTGGCGATGCCGTCCGTCCGATCCTCCCGACCGCCGAGTCCACGCGCACCAAGCAGCTCGGTGTGCGCGTCCTCATCGACCGCCCGATCGTTGTCCCCCCGGCGCCGGTGTTCGGCCCCGAGGACTACGCCACCGCTGACGATTACGAATGAGTGATTCGGAGAAGCCTGGCACCGGCATGACCGTCCTCGTGACGGGCGCGACCGGCTTTCTCGGCGAGCACCTCTGCAAGGTCCTCGTCGATCAGGGCTACTCCGTCCGCGGCCTCGCGCGCTCGCGCTCCGGTGTCCTCGCCGATCTCGGCATCGAGATGGTGCGCGGCGACGTCCTCGCGGGCCCCGAGCTCGACAAGGCGCTGACAGGCGTCGACGCCGTCTTTCATCTCGCGGGCGCTGTCTCTCGCGACCCCAACGACGCGCAGCGCATGATGCGCCTCCACATCGATGGAACGCGTCGCGTCCTCGAGAAGATGAAGGAGCACGGCGTCACGCGCATGGTGCTCGCATCCACCTCGGGCACGATCGCTGTCTCGCGCGACGAGCAGATCCTCGACGAGACCGCGCCGTATCCGGAAGAGATCGTCGCCGGCTGGCCGTACTACACGTCAAAGATCTACCAAGAGCGCCTCGCGTTCGAGCACGGCAAGCGCCTCGGCATCGATGTCGTCGCCGTCAACCCGACGCTGCTGCTCGGTCCCGGCGATCGCCGCCTCTCCTCTACGGGCGACGTGCGGAAGCTGCTCAAGGGCTCCATCCCGTCCGTGCCGTCGGGCGGCATGAGCTTCGTCGACGCGCGCGATGCCGCCGTCGCCACGGCCAATGCACTCACGCGCGGCCGCGCAGGCGAGCGCTACCTGCTCGGAGGGCCCAACTGGACCGTCAAAGAGTTCTTCGAGCGCGTCGGTCGCGTCGCAAACGTCTCCGTCCCGCGGATCAAGCTGCCCGCGAAGGTGGCGAAGTGGGGCGCGACGCTCATGGAAGAGCTCTACCGCTGGCGCGATAAAGAGCCGCCGGTCGAGCGCATCTCCGTCGAGATGGGCGAGGTGTACTGGTGGTTCGATTCGCGCAAGGCAGAAGCGGAGCTCGGCTTCGTCGCGCGTGATCCGCAGCTGACCCTCGTCGATACCGTCGCGTACCTGCGCGCTGGCGTCGACGCCAGTCTTTAATGCCGCCGTCCGCGCGGTTCGCGATCGGCGATACCGTCACGGTGCTCGTCGGGAGCTGGGCAGGCGATCACGCCACCGTCGAGCACGTCGTCTTCTCGGAGCGCGACCGCTGTCACTACTTCTACCTCGTCGAGGACGGCAAGAAGCTCTCGCGTGGCTATCGCGCTGACGAGCTCGCCGAAGGCTTTGGCGACACCCTCGGCTAGTACGTTCACGCGTTGTTCACGCGGTTGCGCGAGCTCCAGCGGTTGCCGCCGCCGTTCAGGACGGAATAGTCGAGCGGCGCAGTCGTAGGAGCACTACGATCGAAGCATGCGCACGCTCGTTGCCGTGGTCGTGCTCGCCGGTTCGGGCGTTGCGGAAGCGAACGTTCGGTTCGGTGGTGCGCACGGTGCGTACTCGATCGGCGGCGCTGTCGTGAATGGCCCAGGTGACGGCGCGCGTTCGGCGCTCGACGTGGGCTTCAACATCGGGTTCTTCGACGTGACCGGCAATCGCGATGGAATGTGGGACACGAAGAACGGCTACACGGTCGGCGCCTCCTTGGTCACCGGCTTCAGCACCTCGCCAACGTTTGCGGTGCTCGAGCTCGGGAGCGCGACGGATACCGGCATCGCGGGAGGCATCCTGAGCGTCGGGCCCGTGGTGCGCGTAGATCAGGACCCAACGGCGGGCCTGGGACTGCGCGTCGCGGCCGACGTGCTTGGCGTGGAAGCCGGCGTGCGTGTGATCGCCGTCGGGACAGATACCGAGCTCTCGATCGCGTTCACGATCGGGATTGGCCGCCTCTAGACGCGCGTACTCTCGGTATCGTCACGTCTAGCGCGGGACAAGGACAGCGAGACGCGCGGTGCCCCAGCCGACGGGCTTGGTCGCGAGCGTCGCGAAGCGTGCGGCGCCGACCTCGTGAATGAATCCGTCGCGCGCCCACCCGCGTGCGGACGGCGGCTCGGCGAAGCGGAGATACGCGTCGAGCAGCGCGCGGATCGGTTGGCGCGTATCTCCGGTGTCGAAGTCGACGACGCAGACGGAGCCAAACGGCGCGAGCGCGGCGCGGGCGGTCGCGAGGACGGCAGCGCGCTGCGGCTGTGCGAGCTCGTGAAGGACGTACGAGAGGACGACGCGCTCGTAGCGATCGGTCGGGGTGAACGTCGTGACGTCGTGCTCGATGAATGTCGCCTCGGGCGCGCGGCGACGAGCGCGAGCGAGCATGGGTGCCGAGCGGTCGACGGAGGTCACGACGGCTCCGCGATCGAGGAGGATGCGCGTCATGAGGCCCGTGCCGCATCCCAGCTCGAGGACGCGATCACCGGGCCGGATGCTCCAGGCGTTGACGACGGTCTTGCGGAAGTACGTGTCGCCACCGAATGGCGCGAGCAAGCCGCGCGACATCAGGTCGTAGTAGGGAGCCAAACGCTCGTAGAGCTCGGGCGAGTCGCCGTGATCCGGCGGCGGTGCAGCGGAGGCGCTCGCGACCATGCACCGACGGTCGCACTGAGTGGCGTGCGTTGCTAGCGATGCGGCGGGAGCAATACGTGAGGAGCAGCGAGGCAAAAAGGGTTACGAACTATTGCGGGGCGTTCTGCCCGACGGGGGGCAGCGGCGTGCGCAGCTCTTCGGGCATCACACGCGGGACGAAGAACGCCGTGCCACGCAGAACGAGATCTTCGGCGGCGAGCGCGGCCTGCACGGCGGGACGAGCGCGAACGAGCTCCATGAGGTTCATGAGCTTGGGCCAGCGGCGCAGATCGGGGCCCGTAAACTGCGTCCAGTTGAGGACAGCGAGCAGGTACGCATCGGCGACGGAAAACGTGGCGCCGAGCGCGTAGGGAGCGAGGCGGCCTTCGAGCCAATCGAGGCGGGCGGAGACCTTCGCGAGCAGCTCGTCGCGCACGGCGCGGAACTCGGGCTTGAAGACGAGTGCGAGGTGCTTGTGCAGCTCTGTCGCGATGAAGTTCAGCATCGACTGCGCGGCAAGCCGCTCGCGGGCGCCGGTGGGGAGGAGCGAGCCGGGCTTCTGATCCGCGAGGTGCTGCAGGATCACGGCGGCCTCGAGGATCACGGTGCTATCTTCGGACGCGAGGGCAGGGACGTAGCCGAGGGGATTGACCTGCGCGAAGTCGGTGCCGTCGGACGCGAGGTTGCTGGGCTTGGCGACGGAGTGAACGTCGATGGGGAGTCCGAGCTCGAGGACGGCAATGTGGCACGAGAGCGAGCAAGCGGCTTGGCGGGTGTAGAGCTTCATGACATCCACGATGGCGATCCGCGCGTGATCCGTCCAACGCATCGTTTGCATCGGCCGTATGCACAAGACGCATAGCGGGAGAACGCATCGAACGCGTACACTCGATGCGTGGAACGCATAACTAACGCGCCGCGCCTCGATATTCGAGACCTCCAGGTTGTCATCGCGATCGCGTCGGCAGGGTCGACGTCGTCGGCTGCGAAGGGGCTGGCGCTCACGCAGTCGGCGGTCAGTCGTGCGCTCGCCCTCGCGGAGGGCAAGCTCGGAGTGGCGCTGTTCGAGCGAACGCCGCGCGGTCTGGTGCCCTCTGCGGCCGGGCGACGGCTGGTGGCGGGCGCAGGGGCCGTGCTCGCGCAGCTCGCAGAGCTGGAGTCGATTGCGAGGACGGACCATCCGCCTCTGCACGTGCGGCTCGCGGCCGAGTGCTACACGGCCTATCGGTGGCTGCCGTCCGTCGTTGCGAGCCTGCGCGAGCGCTTGCCAGGGATCGAGGTGGAGCTCCAGCTCGAGCGAGCGCTGGACCCGGTGGCGGCGCTGCGGCGGGGCGAGCTGGATATCGCGCTGCTGACGACGGCCGCGATCAAACATCCGCTACTCGAGCGAGCGCTCATGGATGACGAGCTCGTGTTCGTGATGTCCGCGCATCACCCGCTCGCGTCGCGGCCGCACATCACGCGCGCGGATCTGATCGCCCACCCGCTCGTGACTTCGACGGCGACGCCACCGGCCGAGAAGAAGCAGTTCTTGGCCGCCGCGTTCGGGCGCAAGGTGCCGCGGCTCCAGGTCATCCAGTTGCCGATCACGGAGGCCATTCTCGACGTCACGCGCGCGGGCGTGGGGATCGCGGCGATGTCGGAGTGGATCGCGAGCGCCCACGTGGGCACGGACCTCGTCATCAAGCGGCTCGCGTCGGGACCGCTCTATCGACCGTGGCGCATCGCCTACCGGCCGGAGTCGACCGAAGCCGCGCGCATCATCGGTGAGGCGCTTGCCGCGAACGCTCCGCGCGTCTACGCGGGCCGGCGAGCGCGCGCGTAGAAGTCACCTCCGCCCGGGCCAAATGCGTTACACCTCGTCATGCGCAAAGTGGTCTGCTTGGCCGTCGCTGCGGCGGCATGTGGTGGTTCGTCGAAACCTGCGCCCGTCGAGCCGGTTGCCTCTGCGCCGCCTCCGATGGTGGTGCCAACAAACACGCCGATCGCCACGCAGCCGCTGACGTCGCGAGCGCTCGTCGCGCGCAAGGACGGGACGGTCGACACGTACTTCGGCGAGAAGGTGGCGGATCCGTACCGCTGGCTCGAGGGCAGCGGCGACGACGTGAAGACGTGGCTGAAGGGCCAGAACGAGTACACGGCCGCATTCCTCCTCGCGCTGCCCAATCTCGATGCGATCCGCGAGGACGTCGCCAAGCTCGCGCGCGCGCCGCACACGAAGTGGGTGCAGGTCATCCCGTCGCAGACGCTCGTGTTCGCGCAGCGCCAGCTGCCCGACGAGGACGCGCCGTCGCTCGTCGCGCTCGCCGATCCCAAGAAGCCGGAGACGGCCGTCGTGATCTTCAAGCCCGACACGGCGAAGCACGAGTCGATCGACTTCTACATGGCGTCGCCCAAGGGAGACCGCGTCGCGATCTCGATCTCGGCGAACGGTAGCGAGTCGGGTGACCTCCACATCTTCGACACGAAGGGCAAAGAGATCGATGCGCCCGTCGCGAATGTCCAGCGGCCGACGTCGGGTGGTGACGTGGCGTGGCTCCCCGATGGCTCGGGCCTCTACTACACGCGCTATCCGCGCCAGGGCGAGCCGCACTTCGCGGAGCCCGACAACTGGCAACAGCTGTGGTTCCACGCCCTCGGCAAGACCGACGACAAGCCGATGCTCGCCAAGGAGGTGGGCCAGAGCGAACAGATCACGGCCGAGGTCGACGCAAAGGGCAACGCGATCGCGAGCGTGCAGAACGGCGACAGCGGCCCGATCCGCCACTACGTGCGCGTCGGCGGGAAGGGGGCGTTCACGCTCTTCGCGGATGCCAAGGATCAGGTCGCGCTCGCCAAGCTCGGCAGCAAGAACGATCTGTGGCTGGTGTCGCGCAAGGACGCGCCGATGGGCAAGGTCCTGCACCTCGCGCTCGGTCAGCCGCTCGCCAAGGCGACGGTCGCGGTGCCGGCGAGCGACGAAGCGATCGAGACCGACTTCTACGCGTCGGATGGCCTGGTCGAGGTGAACAACGCGGTCTACGTCCAGTACGAGGCGGGAGGCCCCGAGAAGGTCCGCGGCTTCTCGCGAGCGGGCAAAGCGCTGCCTGCTTTGCCGCTGCCCGACGTGGCGACGATCGTTCTGCCGCGTGCATGGAAGGGCGGGATGCTCATGGCTGCCTCGACGTACACGCAGCCGCAGACGTACTACTGGATCTCCGCGAAGGGCGCCGCCGAGACGCTTCCGATCAGCCTGACCGCGACCGTGGACATGTCCGCCTACGACGTGAGCCGCGACTTCGCGACGAGCAAGGACGGCACGAAGGTTCCGTACACGCTCGTGCAGAAGAAAGGCGCGCCGCACGACGGCACCATGCCGTGCCTCGTGAATGGCTACGGCGGCTTCGATATCTCGTTGTCGCCGTACTTCCTCGAGAGCCGCACGCCGTTGCTCTCGCGTGGCGTCTGCTTGGTGATCTCGAACCTGCGCGGCGGTGGCGAGTTTGGCGAGCCGTGGCACCAGGCCGGAATGCTGACGCACAAGCAGAACGTCTTCGACGACTTTGCGGCCGTCCTCGCGGACGTCGTGGCCAAGAAGTATACGTCGGCCGATCGGATCGCGGCGGTCGGAGGCTCCAACGGAGGCCTGCTGATGGGATCCGTGCTCACGCAGCATCCCGAGCTCGTGAAGGCGGTCATCTCGTACGTCGGCATCTACGACAGCCTGCGCTACGAGCTCACGCCGAACGGCGCGACGAACACGAACGAGTACGGCAGCGTGAAGGATCCCGAGCAATACCGTGCACTGCGCGCGTACTCGCCGGTCCATAACGTCACGCCGAAGGCGCTGCCGGCCACGCTGCTCGTCGCGGGCGACAACGATGGGCGCGTCGCGCCGTACAACTCCCGCAAGTTTGCCGCCGCCCTGCAGGCCGCGCAAACGGGCACCGCGCCGATCCTGCTGAAGACGTCGTCGACGTCGGGGCACGGCTTCGGAACAGGGCGCAGCGAGCAGATCGAGGAAGAAGCGCTCGTCGATGCGTTCATCCTGTCGCAGCTTGGCGTGAAGTAGCGACCACGAGCTTGCAGAGCGTGAGCGACGAGGTCCCCGATGTTCGTGCGCCGACGCCGCTCGATCGCGTGGCCACGTGGCTCGGTCCCCCACGTCCGTATCAGCTCACTCGCTGGCTGCTGCTGCGGCTCCTGGGTGTCGTCTACGTGTTCGCGTTCCTCGGCCTGATCAAGCAAGGCCCCGCGCTGGTCGGGTCCGACGGCCTCACCCCGGTGCACTCGTATCTCGATCAACTGCACGCGAGTGGGCAGGGCTTCTGGGACATCCCGAGCGTGCTGTGGTGGAGCAGCTCCGACGGTGCGCTCGCTGCGTGGAGCTGGATCGGCCTGGTGCTCTCGAGCGCGCTCGTGCTCGGCTATGCGAACAGCATCAGCCTCGTGCTGCTGTGGGTGATCTACGGCTCGTTCGTGCGCGTCGGTCAGATCTGGTTCGCGTTTGGGTGGGAGATCCAGATCCTGGAGACGACGCTGCTCGCCGCCGTCCTCGCGCATCCGTGGGATCCGCGGCCGCTCGCTGCCCCTGCGCCATCGCCCGTCGCGATCGTGCTGCTGCGCTGGATGGTGTTCCGCATCTACCTCGGCGCGGGCCTCATCAAGTTGCGCGGCGACGCGTGCTGGACGCACCTCACGTGCCTCGACTACCACTTCGAGACGCAGCCGATTCCGAATCCGCTCTCGACCGTGTTTCATCACCTGCCGCACGCGGTGCTCGCCGTCGGCGTGATGTTGAACCACATCGTCGAGATCGGCCTGCCGTGGTTCGTGTTCGGGCCGCGCCGCATCCGCCTGATCGCGGGCTGTCTGATGGCCAGCTTCCAGATCGTGCTGATCCTCAGCGGCAATCTCGCGTTCCTGAACTGGCTCACGATCATTCCAGTCGTCGCCTGCTTCGATGACGACTTTCTGCGCTGGCTGATCCCGAAGCGTCTGCTCGCTCGGCTGCCAGCCGCGCCGCCGCAGCGTGTTTCACGCGTACGCCCGTGGATCCTCGCCGCGATCTGCCTCGTCGTCGCGATCGCGAGCATTCCCGTCATCGAGAACCTCGCATCGAAGCACCAGGCGATGAACCACAGCTACGATCGCCTCGCGCTCGTGAACACGTACGGTGCGTTCGGCTCCGTCGGGGAGGTTCGCGAGGAGCTCGTCATCGAAGGCACGCGCGATGCGGATCCGGCGACGGCGACGTGGCGCGCGTACGAGCTGCCGTGCAAACCGGGGGACCTCGCGCGCCGGCCGTGTGTGCTCGGGCCGTACCACCGGCGGCTCGACTGGTTGATCTGGTTCGCGGCGATGAGCGACCAGCCGCGCGATCCGTGGGTGATCCACTTCGTGTGGAAGCTCCTCACGGGCGATGCGCTGATCCGCACGCAGCTCGCAACGGATCCATTCGACGGCGCGGCGCCCACGTGGGTGCGGATCCGCCGGTTCGTCTATCACCTGCAGCCACTCTCGGCCGACGCGTGGTGGACGCGCGATAACGAGCAGCCGTGGCTCGAGCCGGTGTCGCTGCAGACGCCCGGACTCCGCGAGGCTCTCGACCGATTTGGGTGGAGTCGCTAGGGCGTAGCGAGGGCCGTGATCTCGGCGGCAGACAACGCGCGATTGTAGATGCGGAGATCATCGATAGCGCCGTGGACAAAGTTGAATGCCGGACCGCCGTCGGCGTCCGCACCGATCAAGACGTCATGCGTGTCGTAGAGCTTGGTGAATGCGAAGTCGTTCGCGATCTCGATACCGTTCACGTAGACACGCGCGGTCGTGGTGTCCCAGGTCGCGGCGAGATGGGCCCACGTATTCAGCGCGGGCGTGTACGTGCCGCCGGTGTATGGACCGCCCGTGTCCGAATCGCCGCCGATAAACGTCCGGATCCCTGACTCGAGGAATAGCTCGTAACTGTCGTTCGTCGTGGGGCCGTACGGCTTGCCGACGATCTGAAAGTTTGCGGGGACGACGGGCGCTTCGACGGGTTGGATCCAGACGGCGATGGTGCCGGTGTCGAGACGCAGGTTCGTCGTATCGGGCAGGCGATAGAACAGTCCGTCGCCGAACAGCGCGGCCGTGCCGTGAATGCCCGCCGTCGTGGTCGGGCACTCCTGGTCGCACATCGCCTGCGCTCCTGTAGCGTAACCAAGACCGAACACGTCGGCGCCACCGTCGGCGAGGTCGTCGTCGAACGGCAGCCAGACCACGAGATCACTGGGCATATCTCGCGCGTCGGTCATCGCGATGTCGAGGGCGCCACCATCCCCAGAAGCATCGAAGCCGATACGTCCGCAGGCCGCGCACGTCAGAAGTACCGCGCAGACGCTCCGCACACCCCGCATGCGGCCAGTATGTCACTCCTGCGGTACGACGATCACGAGGTGCGGCAGCTAGCGCGTCGCGAGCGCGAGCACTTCGGCGGCCGTGAGGGCGCGGTTGTAGATGCGAACGTCGTCGAGAGAACCGTCGAAGAACGCGGCCATCGTTCCGTCGTCGATGTCGCCGCCGACGTAGACGTCATGCGCGTCGTAGAGCTTGGTGAACGGCACGTCGTTGACGACCTCGACGCCGTTCGCGTAGAGCCGTTCGGCGCTGTCGTCCCAGGTGAACGCGACGTGGATCCACGTACCGGGCGCTGCCGGGTAGTTCCCGAAGACGTACGGCCCGCCGGTGTCGGAGTCGCCACCTGCCTGTAGTGAAGGCGCGCTCCCGATCAGCAGCTCGTAGCTATCGGAGACCATGCCGCCGTACGGCCTGCCCACGATGGATTCCGACCCGCTTCCCGCGGGTAGCGTCGTCGGGTTGATCCACGCCGTGATCGATCCGTTGCCGAGCCGCAGGGCTGCGCTGTCGGGGAGCGAGACCGGGCCCCCGGCGAACGTCGCGGCGCCGGCGACGATCCCCGGCGCGGCCACCGGGCACGGTCCCACGCAGGCCGCCGTCGCCCCAGGCCCGTAGTCAGGGCCAAAGACGTCCGCGCCGTCGCTCGGATCGTCGTCGAACGGCAACCACGCCACGATGCCAGCGGGGAGCGGTCGTGCGTCGGGCGTCATCACGCCGCCGTCACTGGAAGCGTCAAAGCCGATGCGCCCACAGGCACACAACAGCATCGACAGCACGACCAACCGCATCCAGCCCAAGTATCGCAGAAAAGGGGACCGTCCCCGTTATTGGAGCACGGCCAGGCGCGAACGGTGCTGGGCCTTCATCTCGTTGCTCGACAGCACCCGAGCGCGCGGACCGGTCGGCTCCACACCGCGCTCGATGAACGCCTTCTTGTACGCGGCGAAGCTGCCGCCTGCGCGATGCGCATCCATGATGGCGAGACCCGCGCGCGATTCGGCCTGCGCGATCATGTACTCGACCCACGCCCACCGCGCCGAGGTGGCGCGCACCTCGACCTTGGCCGCGAGGCCCGCCTTCTGCAGCCCGCGCCGCAGGCGCTGCAGCCGATCGTCGACGAGGGCGATGCCCGCGAACGCCGCACCGTCGAGCGGCGTGTTGCGCTTGGCGACGAACGGCGCGAGGCCGTAGGCGATGCGGGAATGGATCGCCGCGAGCTCCTTGGAGAGCAGGATGAGCTCGTCGACATCGGCATCGGTCTCCTGCGGAACGCCGAGCATCATGTAGACCTTGAGCGTGTGCAGGCGGTGCTCGGCAGCCAGCTCTGCCGAGTGAATCAGATGCTTCGTCTGCGTGGACCGCTCCACGACGCGGCGCATGCGCTCGCTCGCGCCATCTGCCGCGACGGTCAGCGTCCGATAGCCACCGCGCGCGAGCAGACCGACGAGCTCGCTATCGAGCTTGTCCGCGCGGAGCGACGAGATGCCGACCTCGCGACCGCCCTCGACGACGTCGCGCACGATGCCGCGGATATCGGGATGGTCCGTGACGGCCGCACCGACGAGGCCGACGCGCGTCGCGTGCTCGGGAATGCCGCGGATGATCTCGGCGCGCGGCACCACGCGCATGCCACCGTTCGTGGAGCGGCGCATCACGCAGTACGTACAGCCGCGCGAGCACCCGCGCGCCGCCTCGGTCATGAACATGTCGGAGAGCTCGGTGTTCGGCGTGATGATCACGCTGCGCGCGGGCAGTAGCTCGTCATGCGCCTGCGCGACGGGAGGGACGTGCTCGTCGGTCGTGCCGTCGGAGCGGTGGGGCAGGTAGAAGCCGGGGCGCCCCTTCAGCGCATCCCACACGCGCTCGCGATTGAAGCCAGACTCGCGACCCACTTCGATCAGCTCGCGAATGATCTCCTCGCCTTCACCGACGAGGATCACGTCGAAGAACGGCGCGAGCGGGGCAGGGTTGGAAAACGTGAGTGGGCCGCCGGCGACGACGAGCGGGTGGCGGATGTCGCGATCGGCGGCGAGCACCGGGATGTTCGCGCGCTCGAGCGTCTCGACGACGCCGGCGATCTCGAGCTCGTAGGCGACGGAGTAGGCGAGGATCGGATAGCCGCCGACGGGGGCGCCGGTCTCGAGCGTCACCAAGCCGCGCGTGGGCGGATCATCCTTGTCGGGCAGCATCGCGCGGTCGGCGGCGACGCCCGGCATGTCGTGCAGCACGCGATAGATCTGCTGGTAGCCCAGCGATGACATCGCAGCGCGATACGGGCTAGGGTACATGAGCGCGACGCGCAGCTCGGCTTCCTTGTAGAGCGTGCCGCGCTCGGCGGCGAGAAGCGTACGGCGATCCATCAGAGACCGCAGGCGGCGAAGTTGGTCTGGAATACGCGCTCGAACCGACCGCGCTGCATTGCCCACTCGTCGAGGCAGCTCGACGTATCGGGATGGTTGGCATCGCAGCTACTCTGCGACAGGAACAGATCGACGTTGCCATCGCCGTCGCGATCGATCGCGACCTGCACCGAGTCCGTATCCACGCCCGGCAGCGAGCGAGGCATCCGGTCGCGCGCGACGACGCGAGCGTTGTGCGGGTGGACATCTCCGGCGACGACACCGATCGCGTGCATCGAGTTATCGAGGTCGCCCTTCACCACGTCGACCTGGATGCTCCACAGGCCGGCGCACGCCTGGGCGCCCTTGCCGTAGACCTCGGTGTGCGTGACGCGCGCTTCGGCCAGGACAGACTGCTCGCCGACGACCGTGATCACGTCGCCCATCCGGGGCTCGGGGCCAAAGCACGCCCCCTCACCGGAGTCGCGGACCTCGCAGATCCGCGGGATCTCGGTGGCGGCGCGCTGGCGCTCGATGCGGACCACGCGGCCCTTGTTGCGCGGCGCGGCGTCACCGACGGCTGCGACCGCGATAAACGCGGCCACGGCGGGCAGGAACGGAACCCAGCGCATCTCCAGGCCAGCATAGCAGCTATGGTCCATAGCTCCACGAAGTCCCGTCGGTGCGCAACGTTTGGGCACTGTCCCGACGAGGCCCGAGGCTGTAGAGTCCGGCCATGCGCTTGGTGTCGCGCTCGTCCTTCGCCCTCGTTCTCGCCTCGGTTGCTCTTCTCGCGTGCTCGCGCGACAAGGCCGACAAGAAGGCCAACGGTTTGCCCCCTGCACAGGACTGGGCGGAGTCCGCCAATGGTGCGGAGAACAATCCACCTCCCTCGATGGGCAACATGGCGCCGCAGGCAGGTGAAGTTGGCAACGACCCTCACGCGGGGATGGATATCGATTCGAACGAGCTGCCGCCGCCAGGCACGGCGATGAATGCCGACGGCACGGATCCACACGCGGGTCTTCCGCGCGCCCAAGGCGCGAGTCCCCACTCCGGCAATCCGCACGAAGGCGGCGGTGTCGACGTGAGCAAGATGGGGCTTCCGTCGCCGGATCCGAACCGCGCGATCGATCCAGGCCGCTTCGTGAAGGGCTCCATCACGATCGATCCCAAGCTCGTCGACAAGGCAAAGGATGCGAACCCGCTGTTCCTGTCCGTGCGTCGCGTCGACGCGAGTGGCGCAGCAACCGGCTCACCGCTCGCCGTCGACAAGCTCGCTTGGGACGGCAAGAGCAACGTCGTCACGTTCGAGCTGAGCGAAGAGAAGGCGATGGTCGCGGGCACCGAGCTCACCGGGCAGGTCGTCGTCACGGCGCGCATCGATCACGACGCCGACGCGATCTCGAAGCAGCCTGGCGACATCACCGGATCGGCAAAGGTCACGCTGCCTGCCGACAACGTGAAGATCGTCCTCGATACCGTTCTCTAGAACGATCCGCCGAGAACGAGACCCGCGCTGTCGTTGGTGACGACCGGCGCGACCGCGACATGCTCCGTCGAGCTCGCCTTGCTGCGGCCGACCATGTAGATCACGACGCCACCGACGAGCAGAACACCGCCGCCGACCATGAACGTCGCCTGCAGCACGTTGTCGTGGTGGCCGCGGTCCTGGAGATCCTTGATCCCGCCCGCGCCGTCGGTCCATCCGCCCTTGTGGTTGTTGATCTGATCAGCGACGTCGCTGCCCTTGAAGCCGTAGTACCCGCCGAGACCGAGACCGACGACGCCGATACCGGCCATCACGAGGCCGCTGATCCTGAGTCCCTTCCCGGGATGACTCTCTGTCGCGACCGGAGGCGGCGGAGGCGGTTGCACCGGTGGCGTGACAACGACCGGTGGCGGCGGAGGTTTCGGAAGCGGAGAGACCGTGCAGACCTCGCTGTCGAGCGGCGCCTTGCCATTTGAGAGCGAGGACCACATCGCCTTGGCCGAGTCGCGCGCGAACTGCGCGTTGTTTCCGGTCGGGTCCTTCTCCAGGTACATGCAGAAGTACTTCAGTGCGTCTTCCTTGCGGTCGAGCTCCTTGTACTCGTTGGCGATGTTCGTCAGGAGGAGCGAGAGCGACGCGATGCCGTACGCCTTCACGTAGAGCGCGATCGCGTCCTCGTGCTGACCGGCCTTGGCCTTGGCCATCGCCTGCACGACGATAGGCCGCGCCTGATTCTGCTGCGCCTGCGTCGGTTGCGTCGGCTGCGCGAACACCGGGCTCGCGACGAGCACCGCCGCCACACCTGCGGCGACAGCACGTGAACGGCCCAGCATCTAACCGAGGATATCACGCGCCTCGACGCGCTTGGGCGGGTTCCGCTAGCCGCGCATGTGCGTGAACAGCGAGGAGAGCTTGCTGACCACCTCGGCGTGGACGTGCCCGTTGGAGCCGACGAGGCCGCGCTTGTGGGCGAGCTCGGTGCGGTACTCGATCGGCGCTCCGAACAGATCCGTCAGCGTGCCGCCGGCGCCGCGCAGGATGGCTTCGGGCCCGCACGTGTCCCACGCCTTCGTCTTCGCGGCAGGATTCACATAGAGGTCGCGCACGCCCATCGAGATCAGGCACAGCTTCACGCCGACCGATCCCACGTTCATCTCGTTCTCGATGCCGAGCGTGCTCTTCACGCGATCGATGTCGGCGCTGCGATGCGACGCGGACGCGACCAAGCGCGCTTCGGCGGCGTTCGCGATGGTGGAGACCTGGAGCGCCTGCGGTGCGACGCCGGGCGTGACGACAAACGAGCCAGCGGGCGTCGCGTAGAACGTGCGATCGATCGTCGGCTGATGCACGACGCCGAGCACTGGAACCGCGTCGACGAGGAGCCCGATCATCACGGAGAACCCGTCTCCGCCGCGAATGAAGTCCTTGGTGCCATCGATCGGATCGACGAGCCACACGCGCCGCACACCGAGCTCGGCAGGCGTCGATGGAACCTCCTCGGAGATCACCGGATCGTCCGGGAACGCCGCGTTCAGCCCCTTCACGATCAGCTCGCTCGCGGTGCGGTCGGCCAGCGTCACGGGCTCGTCGCCCGGCTTCATCTCGATACCGAGGTCGCCGCCACCGCGGATGCGCACGACTTCCTTGCCCGCGCGCACTGCCAGCTCGCGCGCGACGGCCAGCTCGCGACCGTAATCGCTCAATTCATTCCGCCGTTCGGCCACAACAGCGCCTTGGCCTCGTCGAGCGAAGCGACGCTGCGGCCCGACAACTTCACCATCTTGGCCGCTTCCGCGACGAGGTCGCCGTTGCTCGTCGCCATCTCGCCGTTCGGCAGATAGAAGTTGTCCTCGAGGCCGACGCGCACATCACCACCGAGCGAGAGCGCCGCCATCGCGAGAGGCCACTGCTCGCGGCTGATGCCGATGACCTTCCACCGCGAGCCCGCGGGAACCTGCTCCGCCTGGAACGCGAGGTGCCGCGCCGACGCGGGAATGCCGCCGAGCACGCCCATGATGAACGAGAAGTGAAACGGCGCCGCGAGCAGACCCATGTCGGCGAGCACGCGGTGCGAGTTGGTGTGACCGACGTCGAAGCACTCCATCTCGGGCTTCGCACCGCAGTCCTTCATCGCCTTCGCGAACGCGATGATGTCGTCGAAGTGATTGGTGAACACGAAGTTGAACGCGAACTGCTTCTTGCTCTCGCTCCACTTCGCGTAGTTCATCGATCCCATGTTCAGCGCCGCGATCTGTGGCTTGAGCGCGAGGTGGCTGATGCGCTCGCTCATGGGACCGGGGCCGCCCGTCGACCAGTTGATCAACACGGGGCTGCGCTTCTTGGTCTCCGCCATGATCGCGGCAAAGACGTCCTTGCTCCACGTCGGCGTGCCGTCGTCGTTGCGCGCGTGGATGTGCACGATCGCCGCACCCGCTTCGTAGGCACGGCGCGCTTCCTCCGCGATCTCGACCGGCGTGTACGGAATCGCCGGACAGTGCTTCTTGGTCGTGACAGCGCCAGTGAGCGCGCAGGACAGGATCACTTTGTCGTCGGTGGCCACGCCCGGAGGCTACACCGTCAGCCGAACGCGAAGGATGGGATCTGCGAGAGATCCTCGATCAGCGCGGCGCGCGGATGGGCGGTGACAAAGTCCTTTTCATACGCCGGCGTGCGCTCGGAGACGACGAGCCCGACGCGCGCTCCCAGCGCCAGCGGCATCGCGAGATCCAGCTCGAAGATGTCACCCACGACGACGAGATCCGCAAACGACGCCTTCGCCTCGTCGAGGATCTCCTTGATGATCGAGTAGTACGCGCGCCGCCTCAGCAGCACGCGCCGCTCGAGGCCCGTGACCGCGAGCTCGGGCGCGATATCGGCCCACGTGTCATCAACGTCGAACTTCTTGGCGTGACCGCGCACGCGCGACGTGAGCCACGCGACACCGGCCACCTCGCGATCGAGCGCGGCGACCTTGCCCGCCACGGCGTGCGTGTCGGAGTTGGTCACGATCCACGTGTTCTTGCCCGCGAGCGCGCTCAGCACCGAACCAGCCCCCGGGCGAAACACCGGGTGGCCGAGCGTCTTGGCGTAGTTGTACTTGTAGAGAACGTTGCCGAGCAGGTTCCCGCGATCGGCTTGCGCCGTCGGCCCGGTCATCACGCCAAACGTGTCGAGGATGCGATTCGCGATCGGCACCATGCGCAGATACGGATCCACGGTGGCTGGCGCGACCGCGCGGCCTTTCCACATGAACGGATGCGCATCCGGCTCCGCCGCGAGCTGCGCTTCCACCGCGTCCGCGATCGCGAGGACCTCGGCATCGCCGATCGGTCGTCCCACGAGGGCCGCGAGATCCTCGAGGTAGCCGTCGCGAAACGGACGACCCTCGGCCTCGGCATCCGTCATCGTGCCGTCGAAGTCCAGTACGAGCACTGTCGACATCTGCGGCGAACCTACCATCACTTGCCTTTCTGGTCGTAGACGCCGTCCCAATCCTCGTCGGGTGGCGACGCCACGAGAACGGCACAGCGCGCAGCCATCGTTGTCGCGACAGAGTCGTCGGGCAGGGCGGCGAACATCTCGCGCGCCGCGGCGAACTCGTGTTTGCGATACAGCGCGAGCGCCTCGGCAAACTTCATGTCCACGGAGACTCCCTTGTCGTTCGAGCGTCCCACCAGCTCGAACACCGGCACCGCGCCGTGGCGCCCCTTCACGCGCACGAGATCGATCTCGCGGAACACGAACCCATTCCCCGCCGCCTTCGCCGTCGTCTCGCCAGCGAGAATGTCGATCCCGTACTCCTTCGTGAGCGCCTCGAGGCGGGCTCCGAGGTTCACCTGATCGCCGAGCACCGTGTAATCGAACCGCGCGGCCGAGCCCATGTTGCCCACCGCCATCGCGCCCGTATTGAGGCCAATGCCGATCGCGACGGCCGGCTTGCCTTCCTTGGACCAGCGCTTGTTCAGCGCGACCAGCGCCTCCTGCATCTTCAACGCGACCTCGCACGCGCGCGCGGCGTGATCCACTTCGTCGATCGGCGCGCCCCAGATCGCCATCACCGCATCGCCGATGTACTTGTCGAGCGTCCCCCCCGACGCGAGCACGAGCTCGGTCATCGGCGTGAGGTATTCCCCCAGGAACGCGGCCAGCTCGACGGGAGGCATGCCCTCGCTGAACAGCGAGAACCCGCGGATGTCGCTGAACAACACCGTCAGCTCCTTGCGCTCTCCACCGAGCCGCATGCGCGCCGGATCCTGCAGGATGCGATCGACGACGGGGCCCGCGACGTACTGCGAGAACACCGCACGCAGCTTCGCCTTCTCGCGTCCCTCGGTCGCGAGGCCACCGATCATCGCAGCCAGCAACACCACCACCGCGAGCACCATCGGCACCGCGACGGCCAACACAGTCCCGCGGCCGAACATCACGAGCGCGAGCAGCGCGTACGCGAACATCGCCGCGAGCGCGAGGACCGGCGGAATCCACGGGCGCCGCCGGACGCGCCGCATCTGCGCCGCGCACGCGATCGCGCACAGCACGAGCGTCGCCGCGACCGCCGCCCACGGTCCCGCCGCGCCGAGCAATCGCCCCGACAGCACGTTCTCCGCGAGCGTCGCGTGCAGCTCCACGCCATCCGCCACCCGATCGAGCGGCGTCGTCACCTTGTCCAACGCGGCATACGTCAAGCCGACGAACACGAGCTTCCCGTCGAGCAGCTTGCGATCTGCTTTGCCGCTGAGCACGTCCGCCGCCGACACGCGCGGGATCTGGTTGTGTCCCATCACGTCCAACATCAACGACGCAGATTGCGCGACGGGCAGGGCGCGTCCGCCCGCCGCCATCGTCGGTTCGCCGACGACGTAGCGCGTGTCCCCGGTCTTCCCCAGATCCGCCAGCGCCACCGCCAACCCGAGCGGTTCGTAGTGGTGCCCGAGGTACGCGATCGCGAGCGGCAAGCGGCGCGTCACGCCGTCCTCGTCGGGAAACGCGTTCACGGCACCGGCGCCCGTCGCGCCCGCTGCCATCCAGTCCATCGTCGCGTCGACACGTGCCGCGCTCTTTGGCCGCCGCACTCCACCGCCACCTGCGTCCACGATCTCGCCGTGGCGCGCACTCTTGATCGCGCGCGGTTCCTTCTCGTCGGGGCCCGCCGTCCCGAGCTGAAACGCCGCCCCCAAGAACACGCGACCGCTCTTCTTGATGCTCTCCGCGAGCACCTCGTCGCCCTGCAACTCGCGCACGATCGCGCGCAGCACGCGCCCCGTTTCTTGCCCGCGCGCGTCCGTATCCGGCAGGTCGGGCCATTGCTTCTCCAGCGCGCGCACGCTGGCCGCCAGATCATCCGGCAGCACCACCTCGGGCGCCGAGAAGAAGAAGTCGAGCGCGATGATCTTCGGGTTGTACGCGCTCAGCGCATCGATGAACCGCGCGTATCCGCGCCGCGTCTGCAGGACGTCCCACGCCTCGCGCCGCAGCTGGTCATCCATCCCCACGATCACCACGCGGTCGCTCGCCGGGGCCCGCGGCCCACGCAGCTTGAACCGCGCGTCGATGGTGAACCCCTCCAGCGCCGCCACACCGGGGATCGTCGGCCCCCACGCGTTCACGCTCGCCAAAACCACCGCGATCACCGTCGCGGCGATCGCCGTCAGCAAGGGAACGTTGCGTGTTTTCTCCGCCACCGCGCCGCATCCTACGGAAACCCTTGGCCGCACGGCGCGCACCAACCGCGCAAACCATCAGCCCATCTCTGCCATCCGTGCTTGACGCCCTGATCCCAGCATGGCAAAACGCCCTTCGTTCGGATCGCCGGACATGACAATTGGTTGATGCGGGGTGGAGCAGCCTGGTAGCTCGTCGGGCTCATAACCCGAAGGTCGCAGGTTCAAATCCTGCCCCCGCTACTTTCACTCGCTGCCGTAGCTGCAACGGCACTGAGGTCTAAGGTCCCGGTAACGTGAAAACGTCCGGGACCTTCGATTTTTCGGCTTACGGTCAGTGGCGACATACAGCGCGCTAAGACCGCGCGACCTTCGGCCGGTGCTTTCGTGGCCACCGTGTCTAGGAACGTCCCGATCGCCGTGGCGAGCGCCTTACGGGTTGGGACCGCTTTGGGGCCCGTGGTCGCCTGGGAGGCGATCTCGGCCGTCAGGCGACGCACCTCCGCTTTGTCGGTGTCCCGTTGCTCTCGGACGTCCCGATCGTCTGGATCTTCGATCAGAAGCTTTGTCGCGTTGGTCACGCGACGCTGAGCGGCTGCGAGCTGCTTTCCCAGGTCGGCCGTGTTGCTCGCCTTAGAGCGCTCCTTAACGCGTTTGGGCTTGCCCGCCGTTTGTGGACACCTCTTTAAGGCAGCCAGCTGCCAGAATGGGGTGAGAGATGGTGAAACGACGACGGCGTGTTTTCAGCAAGGAGTTCAAGCGGGAGGCGGTCAAGCTGGTCCGAGGCAGCGACAAG
>DASYDE010000052.1:0-2382 GCA_036499725.1 Kofleriaceae bacterium | reverse complement strand
CCGTCGCGCTCTTGCAGGCCGGCGTCGACGTGACGATCATCCGCGACTATCTCGGGCACGCGAGCATCGCCACGACGAGTCGCTACATCAGCACCAACGTTCAGATGAAGCGGGACGCCCTCGAAGCATTCTGGCGCCGCTCAGGCATCACCAGAAGCCCGGAACGCCGCTGGCGGCCCACCGCGAGCCTGCTTCAGTTCCTCTCGTCCATATGACCTCGCCTTTATCCCGCGTCGGACCACCGCCTCCTCCGTGCAAACAAGGCCGATCTGCCTGTGCGCTCTGGATAACAATCGGTGCGGGATAATGGGCCCAGCATCCTGGACGCTTGCCGCCGGCGCGCTCGAGAAAGTTGGTAATGCTGGTGCCGTCGCACTGCACGGTGCGAGCGAGGTCGGGGCCGAGAAAACGTTTGACGCTCTCGGCGTCGCCCGTGGGCGAATAGAAGAACGCGACCCAACGCGCGTTGGTCCAAGCCCAGATGGTACCGTGGCGAATCCCTTCGGACGCGGCGGGGTCGAGCACGGGAATGCCGGTGGCATCGGTGCCGAGCAAGCCGGGGCCGCGCGTCTGCTCCTGGATCAAGCGCGCCACCGGTGCGAGCAGGTCGATCGCGGCCGAGACGCTGCGCCCGAGCGTCGGCGGGGCAACGTCGACGCCGGCGCGCGCAAAGCGTGCGCACTGGCGCTCGATAGGCAGGTGCTCGATGAACTTGTCGCAGACCGCTTCGACGATGAGCGAGTCGGCGAGCTTGCCGCGCTCGACGATCTGCGAGGGCGGCGACGCCGAGACGATCGTGTCGTCGTTGGGGCAGGCGACCGTCTCGTCGAGGCGCTCTTCGACGAAGACGCGGGCCGGGACGACGTTGAGGATGAAGCAGCTCGAATGGCTGACGGTGGTCATCATCGCGCCGCACTGCGGGCAGACGCGCAGCTCGGGCGGGACACGATTGAAGACGGGCACGCGCTGCAGGTGCGCCGGCGGCGCCGCGCGGCCAGGATGTTTGCCTCGACGAGTCTTCTTGTCCTCGGTCGAGGCGGCGTCGTCGTTGGGCTTGGGGGCGCTCTGCACGATGAGGCCGTCGATCGGTAGCACGAGTTGATGCTCGAGCCGGCGCAGCGACTCGGAACGTGGACGTGCGCGGCGCAGGTGCGCGAGCTGCGCGACCAGCTCGGTGTTGATGTCGCGCATACGTGTCACGAGCGCGAGGATCGCGGCGACGAGCTCGACGAAGCGCAGCGCGGCGATCATCTTGCCGAGCCACTCGCGAACCTCCTCGAGGTCCGGCGCGAAAGCGGAGGTGACGTGATCGCGCGAAGCCATCGTCTGTGGCTTCAACGAGCCCGCGGATCGGTTAATTCCCGCGCCGGTCTTTTTCTACGCGGAAAGCGCAGCGGGTTGCCATCGCGGCCTCCGTCGCGCGCCGGCCAGCTCGATGCCTTCGACGATCAGCGCCAGCTCCGCAGCCTCGATAGCCATGGAAGACAAGCGGCGGTCCTTCGAGAACGCCGGGTGAAAGCGCCCCTTCTCGAGGCGTTTGGTCCACATCGCGTATCCGTTGCGATCCCAGTACACGATGCGCACGCGGTCGCAGCGCTTGGAGAAGAAGATGAACAGGTGACCGCTGAGCGGGTCGTGCCGGAACACGTCGCGAACGAGGGCCATCAAGCTGTCGGGCCCTTTGCGCCCGTCGACCGGCTGCGTCGCGACGAACAGCCGCACGCTCGGCGGGAGGCTCAGCACGCGCGAGCCAGGACATCGAGCAGACGCGCGAGCGCATCGCCGTCGAAGGACGACGGCACGCGCACCACCACGCCCGAGGCGAGGACGACTTCGAAGGAGGCAGCGGCCGGCGGACTCCGAACGATCAGCTCCCGGAACGTGGTAGGCTCGCCTCCGGCGAGCCGGCGACGCCACGCGTGGAGCCGCTGGGGATCAAGCCCGTGCTCCGCCGCGAAGACGCCGACCGGCCTGCCCGA
Source organism: Kofleriaceae bacterium (assembly GCA_036499725.1). Lineage (GTDB taxonomy): Bacteria > Myxococcota_A > Polyangia > Haliangiales > Haliangiaceae > JABFXX01. Next base: position 403 of record DASYDE010000052.1, on the reverse strand, counting down.
TCGCTCCAGCGCAGCGAGGGCCGCCCGGGCGTCTTCCTCCGTCCACCGCGGGCGATTGAAGGGCGATGACGGGCGCTTCGTGAGCATTGGGGGCCGTTCTCCTCGACCCCACGCGTGTCACGAACCGCCGAGACTCTCCAGACGCCCTTCGCGAGCGGCTTACGGCGCACGGCAGCCAGATTCATGTTCACTACCGTGAGAAGCGGGAAGGCGAGGAGGTCTTCGTCTGCACGATCGCGAACGATGCGGCGGTCGTCGTATCGTAAGCCGTTCACCAGTGGCGTCTGGAGGGGTGTCGACGGCCGTGACACCCGAAGGGTCGAGGAGATCCGTCGCCCATGCAGCCGAAAGCCCCGAGTTCGTCCGTCGAGCGCGTTCGTTGGACGGAGCAGGATGCCCGCAA
>DASYDE010000051.1:0-133856 GCA_036499725.1 Kofleriaceae bacterium | reverse complement strand
CTGCTCGGCGCGAGGTCACCGAGTACATCCTCGGCTTCTACAATCCGATTCGACTACACTCGTATCTGGGCTACATGAGCCCGATGGAATTCGAGCGTGCAGCTCGATAAACTGTGTCCACAAAACGCGGGCAAGCCCAGTGACGCTCGCCATTCGTTAGGATTGGCGCCTCGTTCGCGACCGGACACGCTAAGGCCCCGAGCGACCAAAGGCGGCATGAACCACTTCTTGATCGCCGTCCAATCGTACGGCGCGGCTTCCTGCGTTACCGCGATTCTCACGAGACCGTGGTCGATCATCTCGTCGTACGTGAGCGTTCGAGGGAGGACGACTCCACTCACCTTCAAACCCTTCGCGGCGGTCCGCTCCCACAGCTGGTCTTCGGAGAACCAGGCGAGCGGTGTCTCTTTGCGGCCTAGGTTCGCGGTGGCCACCCGGATGTAACCGTCGTGCCGGATCGAGGGCCAAAGATCGCGTGTTGTGTAGTGCCAGATCGTGGGCTTCACGCGGGCATCGCAAACTCCAACGGGTAAGAGGACTGGTCGAACGTCGTTGGAGCCGTATCGAGGTCGCTGGTCTTAGTGAAAGTGCTTTTACGCATGGTCACCAAGCTAACCATCGAGATCCGAAAATCGGGGCTAGTCCCCGATCTTTTCGGCGAGCCGCGCGAGAACGTGCGCCGCGCGCGTCGTTTCATTCAGCCATCGCCACGACTTGGCGATCTGAGCCGCGCGCGTCCGGAACGAAAATAGTTGGGGTGCCTCGGAGTGTCCCGCTCAAAACGAAGAAGGCACCGCGCATACGTAGAGCGCGCTTTGTCGGACCGACCCGGTAACGGGGGGGCAGCCGATGGAACGCCGTGGCCGAGTCAAAACGGTGACACGGCGTAATGCGGTGCCGGATCTACTTCGCGAGTAGCGCGCCGAGGCCCCAGCCCGCTAAGAGGAGACCGCCGATCGCGACGAGCGGGGCGGTTCGCGTACCGCGGCCGGTCACCTTGAGCGGTCCGACTTCCACCGTTGCGCTCTCTTCGCCTAAGCCCGACGGCGGCGAGGCAGAAGCGCGCTGTGGCGACGCCCAACGACCAAACGGTTTGGTTTGTGGTGGGGACACCCTGACTAGGGTGCCGGCGACGGAGGGGAGGAGACGACGGGGCGAGTGATTCATTCGATGGCTTCTTTCGCGGTCGGAGGGATAATCCGAGGACCGCGCTCGGCCCGTGAGATGGGTCCATTCTCCTTATGTGCAAGTTTTCGTCAAATTTCTCGTCGTAGGCTGCGGTGTCTGAACTGTAAGTCTGTGAAGTTAGGCCGTGAACGCGATGAGTAGGGGAAGGGCAGCGACCGGTAAGAGCGTGCCCCCGCTACTAACAGAAGGCACCGCCCCAGGACTCACGTCCTGGGGCGTTGTCTTTTGGAGCAGTACCAGTGGCAACAGCCCGCACCGGGGCGAGGTAGCCGCGCTCAGGCAACGGTTCCAGCTGGATCACCCCGCCGTCCAGCAGGCCGCGGAGGGCCTCGCGTCCCGCGAGTGGATCTTGGTCGAGCCGGTCTTCGAGTTCGAAGACGCGGGCGAGGATCTCGTTCGCATCTGGGAGGACGGCCGGCTCCTGTCGTTGCTTCCGAAGCGCTGCGACCAGTGCGCGCTTGCGCTTCGCCTCGGCTACAAGCTGGTCGTGCCGTGCGACCACGTATTCCGAGTCGATCCCGTTCTCGATCGAAGTGATCAAGCGCGCGATCTTGTCTTCGATCGCGGCGAACTCGCGTTCGGCCGTGGCTAGTTCGCCATCTCCGGTGGCCGCGATCGCGTTGAGTCGCTTCGCGACTTGCTCGCGCACGTAGTCGAGCGCCGCCGGGGTCGCGAGCTTGTCGCGGATCAACTCGAGCAGGCCCTCTCGGACATGCGCTTCTCGCACGCTGCGGCCGTTCGAGCATGCCTTGCCGTGCGAGCGCTTGTACGAATTGCACTTGTAGTAGGTCGCTGATGTCCCGGCCTGCAACGTCATCGGTTTCGCGCAAAGCGCGCACACGACGAGCCCGCTCAACGGATAGTCGCGGCGCTTCGCAGCACGGTTCCGTCGCACGTCGCCGTGCTCTTGAGTGTCACGCCACGACGCGCTGACGGCTTGCATCCGAGATTGCACCGCGGTCCACACCTCGTCGTCGATGATGCGCAGCTCTTCACGATGGTCGTGCTCGACCTCGTTCGGCTTGCGCTTGCGTGGAACGCGCTTCCTGGTGACCGGGTGAAGGCGCCACTCTGTCTCGTTGTACGTCCACTCACCGACGTACTTCTCGTTTCGGAGGAAGTTGCGGACAGTCGAGTCGCCCCAGCCGGTGTATCGGTGCTTCTTGCCGGCACGCGGTGACGGAATGTTGTTCTCGGTGAGCCAACCGGCGATCGCGGCGGGTGACCAACCTTCGCGGTACTTGCCGAAGATCGTCCGAACCACGGCCGCCTGCTCGGCGAAGATCAGGAGGTCATAGCCATCCGGATCGCGCGCATCGCCAATCGGGATCGTCCGGTAGCCGTAGGGCGTGCCGCCTGTCGAGCGCTTGCGATCGAACGCACCATCAAGGCCACGCTGCGTCGCCTTGCGGAGGTTGTCGAGATACCCCGCGTCCATGAGGCCCTTCACGCCGAACGCGAGGTCGGCGTTTGGCGCGAAACTGTCGAGCCCGTCCGAGACTCCGATGAACTGGACCTCGTGGTAGCGGAGCTTCTTGTAGAAGCTTTCCTGGTCTTCCTTGTCGCGCGACACGCGACTCCAGCTCTCTGCGATGACGAGGTCCCACTGGCCCCGCTGGATGCCCGCCGAGGACTGCTGGTATGTGCCGCGTTGGTTGGTCGCGCCGCTGACCGCGTAGTCCGCGATGATCGCCGCAGGCGTCGGATCGACTCCGTTACGCTTCAGGAACTCGCGACACAGCTTTACCTGATCGTCGATGCTCGTGTCCCTTTGATTGTCCGAGCTGAACCGCGCGAGGATCAGTACGCGGCTGGCTTCTACGTCTAGACGCATGACTTCACCGCCAGCTCGATGAGTCGATCGAGGAACGTCCGCTCGCTTTCGGTCGGTTCCGTGCAGTCATAGAACCAACGCAGACAGCGCTCGCGGTTGTGCAGACGCGAGCTCGATGGATCCGGCCCGCTCGATAGTCCAACGACCTCGCTCGGCAGCAACACGACCTCGTCGCGGACCCGTGGATGCAGCGCCGGCAACGGGAGGACGTTCGTCCCGGAAGCTCGGACGACCGTTGCGCCGTTTGTCATCACCAGGTCGAAGTAGGGGAAGGAGACCGTCGTCGCATTCATCGCTTGGTCCTCCGTTTGTGACGCTGTGTCGGCGGAGGATCGCCGAACATCGCCTCCTCGAACGTAGCCGCGCGCTTTCGGTACGCCTCGATGGAGATGCGTGCGGCGTCGCTCGTAACCGCGTCGTCGAGGATCTTGAGCACCTGCGCGCTCACTGACCGCTGCTCGGCTCGAGCCAGCAGCCCCAGCGCCTCGCGGAGTTTGCCGGGCAGTCGGATCGTCAGCCTTGCATCCTGCTGCATCACCCGGTTGTTCTTGGGCATGCATGAAGTGTCCGACACATCATGCAGTGGGTCAAACCCCACTTTCAGAGGCATCAGAGGCATCGCGCGAGAACCCCCGTCGCCACGCCGGCTTTGGGCCGTTCGCTCATCCGCGCGAACTCCTAATGATTGCCTCCGTTAGGCTAGCCTTCTACGCTAGCCTAACTATGCACTTCAGGTGTCCAACGTGTGGTCAGGGGCGGCCTCAAAAGGTGCTCGACCTCGCAGGTACGCACCGGCTCGAAGTGATCGAGCTACGCGGGCGCGGCTTCGGCCGAGGGTTCGCACGAGAGAGCAGCGAGCCCGACCTCGCGGCGTTGAGCTATCTGCTCGATTGTCTCGACCGCGCACGTGCGCAGGTGATGACGGAGATCAATCGCGTGACGGTGGCGCAGCACGTGGGCCAATCGCAGCGCGTCGCTGCATCCCCCGCGGAGGCGCATCCATGGGCAGCGACGCCGGCGGTGCCGCCTTGCCCGAACTGTCACCAACCGCCAGTGTGGTGGCCACCGGGGCGCTGGGTGTGCCCACGATGCAACATCTGGTGAGCGACGGCCTCGCGTATCTGGCCGCGGCTCCAACCTCCGGCCGCGGTAGAACGCGCGCGGCCTTTTGATCATGGCGTAGACGCGGCGACGCTATGCAACTCGCTGTGTTTATCGCCGAGGGCTCAGCGCCTCGAGCTCGCGCCCGCTACTTTGGTGTGGGCACTGCTTGCGTATCCACCAATGGACCACCAGACGTGCTCGCTGAGGAAGGCTCCGAGGAGGTGAGCGTCGTCGGGGATCCTGGGGGAGGGGCGCCCAGCGGGGCAGGAGGTGACGCGAGGTGCGCCTTCGGAGGGATCAGAGTGCCGCAGACCTCGTGGCCATCGTCGGTGATGATGCAGACGCGAGCGGTGTCAGGCTGGGACTTGTCGGTCATGTCGAACTCCTTGTTGTCGGTGTGATCGAGGGAGGGCGGGGCCCTGTCTCTGCGACCGCCATCTCTCCCTCGTGCTTCATATGTCCGACAAATGATGCGACGTCAAGCCAGACGAGTGGTCGACTGCTCTCATAGCGCGTGGCGCCGCGCCACTGGTCGTCAGACCGTGTGCTTCGATGGCACGGCGCCGACGCCGGACGACACCTTGGACTACGTCCGCGAGCCTGTGATGTCGACGATTGCTTGTGAGCAGGACGGGTTTGAACCCGTCGTGCTGCCACTTCCCGTGATCGCGTCGTCTGACGTCAGCGTCAGGTTCCACACGTTGGTGGTTCCTGAATCGCTGACGACCTGCATGGCGGACATCGAGCATCCCTTCGCATTGCAGGCAACGCTCCCGGTCGTTGTAACACCGGGGAATGGGCTCTGGAATTGGTAGCCCTGAGGCCCATCGCTGACTGTGATCGAGCCGAAGCCCATACCGCCAACCGGGAAGCACGTGCCAGCTCCGTACTTGCCAGTGAAGCCCCACATGCCGACGGGGTCGACGTCTTCGAGGGTGCACCCAGTACTCACAACGAACGCGACTGCTATCGCACCCAACGCAGTGACCTTGGCCATGGCGATATCCTCCTTAATTGAGGGTACTATAAAACCCCGGGTATCATGGTTCCCTCCCTTACTTAGAGGGGGTGACGGAACGTCCGGTCGTGACGTTTCGGCAGTACCAGGTCGAGCTAGGCAAGCGGATCCAGAAGGCCCGCTGGCTGCTTGGCTGGTCTCAGCTGACCGCCGCAGAAAAGGCAGACCTCGACTACCGCTACTACCGGCGGCTGGAGGCAGGGAAGGTAAACCCGAGGCTCGAAACGCTCTATCACCTCGCGCATGCGCTGAACCGACGCGCGAGCGAGTTGATCGATGTCGAACCCGCACCTCGCGGCTCCGTCCCGCTTGCAGAGGCGACAGCAGAGCCACCGCCAACTGGGCGTCCGCCGAAGCAGCGGCGACGAAGATAGGGCGAGCGCGCAGGAGGACGCGTTTCTGTCGACCGGGAAGCGCCCGCGACGGCACGCGAGAAAGTCTCAAACCAGTTTCGCTCACGATGATAAGGATCGAGGAAGTGAGCGTCGATTCTGCCCTCGAGACTGAAGCGGACCTTCTTCAAGCGCTCGACCTCCCGGTGGACGAAGCCGCGCGCGCATTCGAGCGCCACCTTGACGATAAGTCGTGGCTCCATGTGCCGAGCATCTGGGTCGGCAGGCTCTCTGTTCTCGCATACCGTGACCGAGACCGAGAGTCCGGTCCCGTTCAGCGAGTGCTGTTGAAAGCAGTGGACGCGCAACTTGATCGTTCTCTCGCGCCTGCTTGAGCGCCGCTTGCCGGATCTCCTTCCGAAGCTCAGCCTCCAGCGGATCGGCGAGGACGATGTCATTCCGATGGCTCGAATCGTTTTTCGGGATCGTCGAGAACACATCGTCGGAAGAAGGGGAGACGTCATCTCCAGTGAGCCCAGTCGGTGCCGGCCACCCGCCTGCTCGACAGCGAAGTGGAAGTGGAAGTGGAAGCAAAGCGCGACAGAGAGGTCAGTGACCGTAGATCTCCTTCCGCCGTAGGAACGCAATCTCGCCGCCTTCCAAGATGCTCTGCACAGCGCGCTTCGTCTCGCCCTTGTCGATCGAGCCCGAGTCGAAGCTGGAGCCGAGATCCCCGCTGCGCCGCATCGGAAACAGCAGTTCGGCGTCCCCGAGCACGGCGATGTTGGCGTTGTGGGTGACCACAATCACCTGCCTCCGCTCCTTCACCTCGCGGAGCATCTTGACGACGCTGGTGAAGATGAAGGCGTTGTCGAGGTCGTCCTCGGGCTGATCGATCAGGAGCGGCACCTCGGAGTCGGCGAGCATAGCGATGGTCAGCAAGATCGTATGCTTCTGGCCGTCGGAGAGTTGGTTGACGGGTATCTGTTTCGGCGGGCTGCCCTTGGTCATCACCTTGATCACCGGCTTGCCCGGCTTGGCGGTGATCTCCAACTCGTGCAGTGTCTCCAGGGGCGAAAGGCGCTCAAGAAGCCGCTTGGCCCAGTCGTCCCCGAGCCCGGCCAGTTTCGAGAGTTCGGCAGCATTTCCACTCGCGACGAGGTGGGCCAGCTCCTGCGGCGTGGTGATCGCACAGAGCCGACGGGCAACGTCGTCCTGGAAATAGGTGCCCCGCATCGCGTCCGAGATGAACTTAACGAACGCACCGGCCAGCCCGGCATCGTCGTAGTAGACGGCGACGGTGTAGTCGTCGATCACCGTGGCGAGGTGCTTGTTGATCTTCTTGACCTGGTCCTTGCGTCGGCTGGTCCTTTCGGCGCGAACCGCGTCGAGGTCCTTTCGGAGGTCTTGCCGCTCGGCGCGCAATCGTTTCAGCTCTGCGAGCTTTTGATCGAGCTGAGCGACGCTCTGCGCGAGCACTCCTCGTCGGGCAACCACCTTCTGGTGATCGGCGACGGATGCCGAGAGGCCCGCCTTCTGAAAATCGGCAACCTGTTGGGAGTTGGCCAACTCCAACTTCTTGTGATTCGCCGCGAGCGCCTTCAGTTCGACATCGAGCTTCTTGGCGGCGTCGCGAAGTAGGCCGAGAAGCTGCGTCTCGTGCATCGCAAGCGATGCGTTGGTCTCGTCGATGATGGTCTTGATCGCTGCGAGCCGCTGTGTGGACTCCGGATCGTCCGTGGTCTTCCCCGCGCCCGCCGCTGTAGTTTCGTAGTTCCGACGAAAGTCGTTGAGCGAGATCCCACGTTGGTAGAACGCACGAAATCCGTCGAGGGTTGTTGTTAGCCCCTTCTCGGCTCCGATGGCGGCCTGGCTCGCAGCGATAGCCTTGAGCTGCCCCTCCTCCGCGAGGTCGAGCTTCTTCTTGCACTCGTCGAACTCTGCGGTCTTTTTGGCGCGACCGCCCTCCTGAGCTTCCAGCGGTCGAAGCTGCGAACCGTTATGCTCCAGCTTCTCGATCAGCTCTGCCTCGCGCTCGTCTAGGTCTGCTAGGTGAGCGTGTCGATCAAGAAACCCCTGGAATAGGTCCGCGCGAGCAAGTGGGTCCTCGGCCACGCGCGCGAGATCGCCCTGTCCATAGAACTCGACCCTGAAGACATCCGCTGGGACATCAACCGCGGCGCCGCCTTTCTCATGCGCCTGGACGGACGGCTCCTCAGAACCGCGCATTCGCTCGTACCGATACGTTATGCCATGCGCGTCGCGGCAGTAAACGACCACGGTGTCGGGGCAGTTGTCGTAGTCCGTGATCTGCGAGTTCGTTCCGAGCCCATACGCGAGACACTTCAAGGCCGACGACTTGCCCGTCCCTCGACCACCGATGAAGCACGTCAGGTTGTCGCTGAGGCGGTAGGTGCCTGCGTGCAAGAACCCACCATCCACATGCATCCCAAGCACGCGCGGCACCATCGGTGGAACGGTCGCCGTCGCGCGGACGCGCGCATCGGAATCGAGAAGCGCCGTGCGGAAGCCATCGAACGTCAGGCTCTCCATCTTGAGACGAGTTAAGGCGCGCTTCTGGAACGCGTCCACGAGACCCTTTAGGTTGTGGGCGTCCGAGTTCTGGAGGTGCGCCAGCGTTGCTCTTCCACCGACGCCGGGGGTCTTCGCTCGCAGCTCGATCAGCTTCCGACGCTCGGCTCCCTCTGGCGTAACCAAGTCGTCGGCCGAGTACCAGGCGAGGTTGGCTGGATCATCCACCTCCACGCCAAGGATGCCCGGGTTGGTGATGATGTCCTTCTTCCAGTTCGGATACCCCTTCGCCAGCATCTCGAAGCCGTTCTTGTCACGGTCGATGTGAGCGGCGATGCAGACACCTCCGAGGCGCATCGCCTCCGTTGCAACGTCCGACATCGACATCGTCGTGTGGCTCTCCGCGGTGCCCGCTTTCACGATCCCAATCTTGCCGATGAAGGAGTTAAGCTGATGGCTCGCAGTCGGAGCGAAGTACACCAAAAGGTGACCGTTCGCAGTCGTTACCTCGACGCCTGCAAGCACGAGGAGCTGCCCCGCATACTTCTGCGCATGTTCGAGGCTGCGTTCGGTGTTCTTGCTCGTGTTGTGGTCCGTGATCGCGAGGACCCCGACCCCGAGCTTGATGCCCTCGTCGATCACGGCCTCCGGCGTCATGCCTTGGTCCTTAACGTCGTGCGAGCCACCGAAGGTGTGGATGTGCAGGTCAGCCGTATAGAACTGCGCCCCGTTCGAGAACTTGGCGATGTCGTTGTACTTCACAGGCACAGCACCGCTCCCGCAGATTGATCCTGCCCCAGGTGCCTGCGCTCCACTCCGTTGGTTCTCACGTCTTTCCCGCCCACCATGATCTAGAAGCACCTTAGATCGTAGGTCTGATCGCGAAGGGCCTCGGGAGCGAGATAATGAACAGAGCCTCCAAGTCGCAGGAAGCTCGCCGTTCCCGGTCCGATCGATCGTGGCCCGAGTTCAACTGAACGTACTGACCTGACCGCGCGCTACTCTTCCGATCCGCCGGACTCACTCGACGGTACGTCTAAGGCTGGTCGCGCCGCCTTTGCAGCTAGGCTAGCGACCGATGCGTAGCTGTCGAGCTTGACGCGGAACTTCTTGCCCGTTCGAGGGTCCTCTGCGAGTTGCTGAAGTCCGCGTGCGAGTTCATCGCGATCGTGACACATCCGAACGTCCCTTTCCCAGTCCAACTCGATGGGATACGTGGACGGCGCAAACGTCACGCGACCGATGGAGTCGGCGCCCCCGCTCACGTTACCAACCCTCACTTCAACGTAGATCGCTTGAGTACCTGCTCCAGTGCCCATTGCGGCTTCGCCAGTGAGCGCGGCGGCCATCGCGGCCATCGACTTGCCAGCCGATTGCAGGAACGGCTCCCTCAGATACAGCGTGAGCTTGCCGTCGCTCGCTTCGACGATCTGCTCTATGAAGTCCTTGAACACGGCAAGAGCCTCGGAGCGGAGGCGATCGGCGTCGTCGGAGGAGGTGATGCCGCGCAGGAATGCGTCTTTGAAGTTCGTCACAATACGGCTCCTCCTACGACTCGTCTGATCCCAACAAGCACTGGGTAATGATCGAATCCAGGTCGCAACTTGCCGTCATCGACTGCGAGGGGGGGACGATCCCACACCTCCGTCGCTCCTTCGACAAGAGTCCAAGCGCCGCCCTGCAAGAACGCCGAGCTGAACATGAATTGATCGAAGGTCGTCCACTTCGTCTCCGTACTTCCTTTCCAGAAGCACGTGCCCGCGCCGTGGTGCGGCGGAGCTGTCTCGTGTGTCTTCCGCTCACCCAATAGCCGCCAGAACGGATTGTATAGAGCACGCCGTTGCTTCGCGGCGAGTCTCCGGTCGCGAGTTCCGAAGAGATTCAGCGTGAGCGAATCGTCGAAAGGATCCTCGTTGAAGTCGCCGCCGATGATCACGAACCCTGGACCTTGATCGACAAGGTTGTTGATGTGGGTCTGTAGACCCGATGCCAGTGGCGCGCGGTGGACCTCACCTTCGGTCGTTGACCGTGACGGCCAATGGACCGCAATCAGGGCGATCTGCGGTGCATCGGCAGTATCGATCGAGAACCGCAACGCACGAGTGGTGTCTCGGCTGCGCAGCTCTCCTACTACGTTCGCATCGAACCTGACGGAACACTTGGTCGCGTCGAAGAGGGCTCCGATGCCTGTGTCCACGTCGATGGCATCATCGACGACACGCTCGTACGTCGTCGCCGTGCGCAAGCGCGCAACGGTCGAGGGGACGACCTCTCCAAGAAGGATGATCTCGACACCTTCGCTTGCGAGGTCGTGGACGACCTGGAGAGCGATTTCCCAGGTTTCAGCATCAAGATCAGTGCGCTCGGCACGAGCACCGTTTCCCGGCTTGGTTGCAAGGCGCGTGTTCCACCATGCGATGCGAAGCGTGGTCAACTTGAGGCCCTCAGAGCCGATCTTTGGCCAGTCCGGGTAGAGCTGACAAGCTCTGGGCGGCCCGAATCAGCACCCTCGGCTACACCCCACGCATCAGTTCCGAGAGCGTCACGCCGAAACAGTCGGCGAGCTTCTTCGCCGTGGACAGGCGGACGTCGAGAGCCCCGCGTTCGATCTTCTGGTAGTGCGACAGCGAGATGTCGAACTGCCGCATCAAAGTCACCTCACGCAACGGGGGACGGGTGGGGCCACACGTTGGTGGGCTGCGGGCGAGCGGGTTCTGCGGCCCATCGGGCAAGGACGCGGCCGACCACGGCGAAGCGCGCCCCGGTCGCTTCCTTCCACGCCGCTCGAATCTTCTCGCCGTGGCTCTGAGCAGAACGTTGCCTTCGCTTCGCTTGAAACCGCCGATCAACGTCGTCGTTGAAGTTCGCCAACCAACCGGGCTCGCCCATGAGTGCGGACATCAGCGGCTCCATGTTCGCGCGCCCCTCGCGAGCCAACGTGATGATCGCGACGTCGCTTGCCCTGCGGACGTTGGCCGACCGCTCTCGCGCCGCGGCGAACTCGCTTTCGATCAGCTCGATGTAGACCGGGTCAGACGGATAGCGCGCAACAACCGTCCGCCGTCCTGCCGCTCGCCTCGCGCGCTCGGCGTTCACGACCTCGTCCAGATTCAAGCCGGTCATCAAGGTGATCGTCGGGTGGCGCGAAGATCGAATCAACTCCCAAGAACTCTGCTGGCACGAGCGCTTGCCCGGAACCGCGGCGGGGGGGGGCGGGGCCGAAGGACAGCCAACGCGATTCGTGCATTTTGGGACGGAAGCGGAACGATCTGGAACGCAGTCCACAGCTACTCGGGCCAGTGAGCTGCGGCGCGCATTGCCTCGCAGCCGCTAGGTGACGGCGTGGAGGCTAACGGGCGCCCGCACATTTCGCAGGCACTACCGCTGCTCAGCTCTGAACCCGATCGTGCGGATGTTCAACTTGTGGTTCTTGTCGCGATCAAGCAAGAGAACGCAAGCTGGTGGCCGCGTTCCATTCGCGAGCCACCACATGATTGGACCCGCGCGTTCATCGAGAGCGAGGGTGTCCGAAGTGAGGGCATGCTCGTGTTGGAGGAAGTTGAGTAGGGCTCCAGCAGCGAGGTCAGGGATTGCGGCGAGATCTTCACGGTCTAAGTCGCCACTATCCTGGCCAGTCGTCGCGAAACGTAGGTTGCCCATCTGGTGGGGGACGACGCTGGACGCGATCTGCATGAATGCAGGGGCCATCTCCTGCATGCGAGCGCTGTTTGAGACGATCGCATCCTCGTCGCTGAGCCAGAGCACGTCGTGTCCTGGCCGGGACAGTCCGGCGACAAGCAACGAAACAAGGCAGAGAACACGAAAGAGTTCCTCTCGAACGGCGGGCTTCCAGTGAGAGATCTTCGAGAAGAGATAGCGATCGCTGGGCTCATCGAGAAGGTCTCCAACGCTCTTGCTGAACGCCACCAGGAGGAGAACACCCGGGATTCGATTGGCGGCGTCGAGAAACGGGACGAGCGCTTCTGCACGGTGCCCGTCGCCCAGTCGCTTGAACGACATACGGCGTCGTTCTGGAAGCTGCGACGCTCGAAGCTGCGCGATAGAAGCGCGCCAAGGTGCCAAGCTCTCGACTACCGTCGTGAGGAATGCGTAGACCCTGTAGGGGCTCGACCTGGTACCCGCGTAGTCGGATGCAACCAGCAGCGTCTGGGCGCCACCAAGGTATGGAAAGTGATCCGTCGAGGTGATTTCACGTCGAAGAATCGCGTCGCTGATCGACCCCAGCCAGCCGAAGTTGCCTGGCTTCAGAGGTCTCCAATGCCCGGCAGGTGATGGCGCCAATACTCCTCGTGGCGCGGACGGTTGAGCTGACTCCGCCTGGTCGATGCGCTGCACATGACTGAACCGAAGCGGCCAGGCGCGAACCGCTGGCGGAAGACCACCCAGCCTTCGTCCTCCTCGGTTTGGCTTCTGTTGTCCGTCGGTCATGGTCTCCTCGTAGGGCGTGCGAGAACAAGCGGTGCTGCGATCGCGATCTTCTCCGCTTCGACGAGAACTAAGACCGTGTTGCCCGAACGTGGCCTGTTCAAAGTCGCGTCACATGCGTCATCTGCGGCGCGGAGCACGTCGGGCGGTGCTCGCTTGAGGCTGTGGAGCCGCCGGTTCAAACGCCGCGCTGAGCAAATGGAACAGGGCCAAGCCGACGCCAGCACCGACGAGGGCTCCAACAACAATAGCGCCGACGTCAGGGGCGCGCTGAGCCGCACCGCCGGCAGCACGAAGCAGCGCTTCTTGGTGCGGTGTTGGCCGCAGCAACCCGCGTTCCCACTTCGATACGGTGAGACTGTGGACGCCGAGGAGCTGGGCCAGTTGGCCCTGCGTCATGTTCAGCGAGTTGCGGACCGCGACGATCTCAGTTGGTGTCACGCGCGGGCACTGCGAGCCAGGGCGCCAATCCCAACAACGAGCGCAGCGAACAAGAAGAACTTGCCCGCCTTGCTCTCCGTCACGGCATGCACGACCGCCTCGATCGGACCTCGTGCCGGATCGACAGCGTCACGATGCATGACCCAGCGGCCATCGGGCATTAACCAGAGATGCAGCCGGCTCCCATCAGTCATGGACAACGCCCAGTCCTCGGCTTGTCCGACCTGCTCGGCGAGAGTGATCCGGCAGAAGCCGAACGTCTGCGGGTGGACCGTGAAGGTGAACTCGATCTTCTCGCCAGCTCGGAGCCGGTCCCAGTACGGAGTGAGCCAACGCATAAGCTAAACACTAAGCGTGAGCTTAGTGTCCGTCAACGAGATTCTCGGATCCGGGAATGTAGTCCAACTCCGCGGAGCTAGTAGCGGGGGGAGGCCGGTGAAGGAGTTTTGCGACGACCGTCGAAGGTGGCGACCTCATTCCGTTTCGCTTCGGGCGCGCGGCCTAGCAATTGGCCCGCAGGATCGCGTCCAGGTCGGTGCCGAAGAAGGCGCCGACACTACCTACTTTTGCGGCCAGTCCGCCGCCGGGTCGCCGCCCAGTTCTGCACCTCGCGCGAGAAGCAGTGCTGCATCGCGCTCCGTCACTACAGCGAGTACGTCGCTCAATTTCGCGCCCCACAGTGCACGAGTGCGCTCGTCGGCCGGTTTGATCCCAAAATTCGAGAGACGTCCAACCAGGATCTTCTTTACCTGCTCCGGGTCGGTGTCATCGACGCCAAGTTTCCCGAAGATCCGGCGAAGCTGGTTGATATCCGCATACGCTTCGATCGCTTTGATGGCGTATTCGGCGGTATCGACGAACTGCTCCGCTGCCGCTTGGCTGACTTTAGCCTGACTGTGTGCAACCTGATTCCGAAGCAGCCGAAGCTGGAGTACAGCAATCTCGGTGTCCACGTTGATCAGGTTTGCTGCCTTGAACCGAGCGACTAGAGGGGCGACAGACATGCTCGCCTCGTTGGGTGTGAGGAGACCGAGCCTGATCGCCTCGCGGCGCAACACATCTTCGACGCGCGACCATGCATTGATGACGGCGCCAGCCGGTGCGTAGCTTACGAGATCAGGCTCGGCGACGGGTGCGGGCGGCAGTTCGAGCTGCGGCTCCTTCGGCGCCGCCAGCAACTTGACCTCTTCCTTCGGTGCTTCAAGTTGCTTCGGCTTCGGAACGTCATCGAGCTGGATCTCGTTCCCGCCCGCCTTGATCACCTTCACGCGGTCGGCGATGCCCTTGATCAGTGGCTTCGCTGTGAGGCCGAGGAACACGACGACCACCGGCCAAGCGAGCGCCTTCACCAGTTCTACGACGACCGTCCAGTCCACCGCCGTAAGCTACCGAGACCCTATGACATGACGGCCGATCCGGTGCGGCATGAACATCAGGACGCGGCAGATTCGCTCAGACGCACGCGGTCCGAACTGACGGTTGCGGCGAGAACCCGCGGCACAACGCGATCCATTGCGCGATCTCGGCTCGGCGAGCGTCCGCTCGTCATGCCGGAGGGCGCATGGGAACGGCGAGTGTGGGCCGCACGCGCCAAGTCGCTGTTGCAGCGCCAGCTCGGCGTCGCGGTACTTACCGTAGACCTCGGTCTGCCGTTTGCCTTCGTGGTCGATCCAGCGGATGCGCCAGCGCCCGTATTGCTTCACTCGCCGCGACACGATCCCCCTCGTATCGCACGCCACGCGGGCGGTCTCCTGAACGAGCCCACGAGGCTGTTCAGGCCGCGGTCGTCGTGCCGTGGCCCGTGCATCGCTTCCAAGCGAGCCCTACGCCATGGCTGCCAGAGTGTGCCTACGCGGCGTGCCGCCAAATGGTGAACTTGATGGGGATCTTGGCGACCCGCGGGCTGGGCGGTCGCGCCCCCGCTACGAAGTCGAAAGCCGCCTCCTGCTCGGGCGGCTTTCGCATTTTCGGGCATCAACGTTCGCGTCGCTGTGACCAGTATCCAGGTCGGCGGCTGGTGTGGGCGAGGGCGAGGATCACGATCTCACCATCCTTGATCTGATACGGCACCGTGAACGGGAAGCGGTCGAGCACGACGACGCGCCGATCGGCGCGCTCTTTCCACTGGGGCGCGGCTTCCGGGAATCGCAGGATCGTTGCGAACACCGCATCGAGCTCGTCTTCGAGCTCGGCGCCAAGGCCTGTCTGACGCGCCTCGTAGTAGTCGACCTCGTGATCGATTCAGGCGATCGCGAGGCGGTGAACGCGTAGGTTCATCGAGCGGCGCGTGCAGCGCGACGCTGGCGGACCTGCGCGCGGTACTCGTCGAGCGTCATCGTGTCCGCCGTTCCTGCGTCGACTTCGGCGCCCCGGCGCTCGATCTCCGTGTGCCAGGCCTCGGCCGCGCCGGGATCGGGTTCACCGTCGAGGCTGCGAAGTAGCTCGAAAGCGAGCTTTGCTCGGTCCTCAACGGGGAGGCGGAGGATCTCCTCGAGCATGTTGGCGGCAGCCACGAGGAGCAGTGTAGTACTCACGCGAGTCGCCACTCGCATGGGATAACTGACCGGAATGCCTCGGTGCCTTGCTCCCTGATCGGGCCCCCGCTACGAAAGAAGACCGCCGAGTTGCTCCGGCGGTCTTCGCCTTTTCGGGATCACCGATTCCGGCGCTGAGGTCGGTACGCGCGCTCTAGGATCAGTCGGTAGCCGTCGCCGCCACGCACTCACCATCGACGCACGAGAAGCCTCCCGGGCAATCGGTCTCCCGGGTCTCGACGCAGAACATAGTGCCCGCGGAGATCTGCTCGTCGATCGCGTCCGCGCTGTCCTCGCGATCCTCGACTGGCAGCGGCGCGTGGGTAGTCACCGCGATCGTGACGGGCACCGGCTTCCTGGAAGCCTTGGCCTCTGCCTTGGGCTCGGGAGTCGCCGTCGAGCAACCCGCGACCACAAGCGCAAGGAGGAGAGCGATCCGCTTCACGCCCCCTGTCAGAGCACGCCGGATGCCGCCTGCGGCGCCCACGAAATCCACCGGTTAGCGCGTGGTCGAGGTGGACACCCGGATTGGCGGCAACGGCCCTGGTCACTGGTTCTCACCTCCTTTACCGTGGACAGTCACGGCATTCCGAGGGGGGCAGAGCATGGCTCGCAGCGCGTTGATGGGTTTTCTGAAGTCTCTGGTCGGCGCCCACGCGGAGGCCGACCGCCGCAACCTGCCGATCGAGGCGATCCGCGAGGAGCAGGAGCAGGTAGCAGAGCAGCAGCGGACGGGTGTGGGGCGTCGCCAGATCCTGATGGGGGCCGTCGCCGGCGCGGCGATGCTTGCGCTTCCCCGGCGGGCGCGTGCCGCACCGGCGCCTCGCATCGCCGTCATCGGTGCCGGGATCTCCGGAACGACAGCCGCGTTGACCTTGCAGGACGCCGGCTACGCATCGACGGTCTACGAGTCGTCCGCGCGGATCGGCGGCCGGATGTTCTCGAACAACGCGGGCTACTGGACCGACAACCAGGTCAGCGAGTGGTGCGGCGAGCTGATCGACACCGCGCACGTCACGATCCAAGCGCTGGCGAAGCGGTTCAACTTGCCACTCGACGATGGTTTCTCGAGCACGCCGAGCGGAGCGACCGAGACCTACTACTACACCGGTCAGTACTATCCCAAGGATCAGGCCGACGCCGACTTCAAGCCTGTCTACGCCAAGCTCAGGAGTGATCGGAACGCCGCCAACTATCCGACGACCTACAACTCGAGCACCGCCGCGGGCGTCGCGCTCGACAAGATGAGCATCTACGACTGGATCGAATCGCGGGTCCCCGGCGGCCACACTTCTCAGCTCGGCAAGCTCCTCGATACTGCCTACGAAATCGAGTACGGCGCGTCGACCAGGGAGCAGAGCTCGCTCAACCTCGTCTACCTGCTCGGGTACCAGCCCAACTCGTCATCGCTCGAGACGTTCGGCAGGTCCAACGAGCGCTATCACATCCGCGGCGGTAACCAGCTCCTCCCGCTCGCGGTGGCCGGCGCGCTGAACACTCCCATCCAGCTCAACATGCGGCTGATCGCGATCGCGAAGGCGAGCGACGGCAGCTACACACTCACGTTCCGCAGCGGCAACACGACCAAGACGGTGACCGCGGATCTCGTCGTGCTCACCGTGCCGTTCGCCGTGATGAGCGGCATCGACACCACCAAGGCTGGGTTCGACACCCTCAAGGATTCCGCGATCGCGAACCTCGGACGCGGTCGCAACGGCAAGCTCCAGCTCCAGTACACATCTCGCCTGTGGAACACGCAGGGTCCCTGGGGCCTCGGCAGTGGAACGAGCTACAGCGACGTCGGTTACCAGACGACGTGGGAGGTCAGTCGCGCGCAACCGGGCGCGAGCGGCATCCTCGTCAACTACACCGGTGGCGGCACGACGCTCGCGATGCAGACCAAGGTTGCGTACGCGACCGTGAGCACCGGGAGCGTCAAGACCGACGCCACCAACTTCCTCACCAAGGTCGAGAAGGTGTTCCCGGGTCTGACGAGTCGGTGGAACACCAAGGCGACGAGCTCGTTGCCCCACCTCGATCCGAACTTCGGCTGCTCGTACTCGTTCTGGAAGGTCGGCCAGGTGTCGACGATCGCGGGGTACGAGCGTGTTCGTCAGGGCAACATCTTCTTCGCGGGCGAGCACTGCTCGCTCGACTTCCAGGGCTTCATGGAAGGCGGCGCCTCCGAGGGCAAACGCGCGGCGGCAGAGATCATCGCGCAGCTCAAGTGAAATACATTCCAGCTCTCACCCGAGTCGCGACTCGCACCGGATAACGGGTCGGAATGTCTCGGTGGATTGCTCCTTGATCGGGCCCCCGCTGCGACGTCGAAACCCACCTCCTGCTCGGATGGGCTTCGCATTTTCGGCTCCTCAGGAGCCCTGTCGCGCTACCCTCTGAACGATGGACCCGGCAACCCTGCAGCTCCGCAAGCACAGCGTGAGTGCGTCCGCGTCTCGGGTTTCGATCGCGAAGACTCCCTACGAGCGCATGCTCCAGGTCGAGAAGCTCAGCGAGCTCGGTCGCGAAGTCATGCGGTTGGCGAACAATGGCCGCGCTATCTCCACTTCAGACCGCTGATCGAATCGCGACGATTGCGGCGGGTCTAGGCATTCAGACAGCGCTGATCGGTGCTTACGCGCTGGCCGCGCATCGTTATGTTCGCGGGACCAAGGACATCGACCTGGCGACCGATGTCAGCCTTGCGGATCTCGTGCGCCTGCAGCGTGCCATCGAGGACGACGGCTTCAAGACCACGCTAAGAACGCCCGACGACGAGGATTCGCTCGGAGGAGTCCTCGTCGCTTGGCGCGAGACGGATGCGGACGGTGATCCGGTGAGCCCCCTCGAGGTTGTCAATTTCGCGAACCCTTACCGACCTCGTCTAACGCCCGCGACAAGGGCGATCCGGAATGCGGAGCCACTCGATGAGCGACCCGCGCTTCGCTACCCTCAGCTGGAAGACCTCGTCGCACTGAAACTGTATTCGGGAGGCAGACGAGATGCAGCCGATGTCGTCGAGTTGCTCGTACATAACCCTCGTGCAGACTTCGAGGAGATCCGCCGCGTCGCGAAGACCTATGGATTCGATGTCATCGACACGCTCATTCGCGAGGCGCAGGAACTGATCGCTCGCTCCGGGGGATAACCCGACGGTCGCCGGTTCAACTCCTTCCCCCTGCGACGAAAGAACACCGCTCTGCTGCTCGGGCGGACGTTCCGGAACCTATCCGAAGAGTTTCTCGAAGAAGCCGGGCTTGTAGCTCAGGTTGCTCTTCGCAGCCTTCGCGACGTCCTCGTCGGAATCCTTGCGTAGCTTCGCAATGACCTCCGGAGGTAACTCCGGGCGCGCCGCTGCGATCGCGCGGATTTCGGAGTTGGGGTCGGCGGCGAGGCCGACCAGCGCGTCGGCGGGGCACGCCTGGTGTCTCGCGACTTGCTTGCGCAGCGTGTCCGACTTCGATCGGGCCCAGCGCTTCACGAGAGATGCGCCGGCCTTGTCGAGTAGGAGGTCGCGACCGGTGTCGTCGAGCTCGTCATCGTATTGCTTTGCGGCGGCCTCGGAGAGCGACGCCGGGTCGCCGATGATCGTCGACAGGAGCTTGGCGCGCGTGCGCTGGACAGCGGCGACCTGATCGTCCTCCAGGAAGTAGTGATTTTCCTCCTCGCGCAGCATCCGTTGGCACAGCGCGAGGTGCAGTTTGTCGTCGACGTCGTAGACGAGGTACGAGCGGTGCCACTCGGGCTGCGGGAACAGGGCGAGGATCGCAGCGTCGCCGAGGTAGTTGACTGCGCTGCAGTGCGCGCACGTGCGAGCACGCCTGCGGTCAGTCTGGTCCCCGGTGAGTGGCGCCCCACACTGACCGCAGGAGATCAACGTGCCCTGCGTGCGCGCCTCCCGAGCGGCCTGCTTTGGTGCGAGCCCGTCGCCAACGATGCAGTAGATGCGCGGGTCCCACGTGCGCGTCTCGTCGTCGGGCCAGCGCACGCCGACGACGTCGCCGCAGCCGCGGCAGCTCAGCGACTCGGCGCCGCGTACGGGGACGTCGACGCCAGCGGAGCACGTAGGGCACGCCGGGCCGCCGACGCGCTTGAGCGCAGTCGGTGAGCCGCTGCTGTCGCTGGCGTCCTGACACTTCTCGCCGTCTGCGAGGACGGTAGATGCCTCCGCAAGCACGTCGTAGTAGCCACCAAACGGATAGGTGACGCCGCCATCGCGCGAGTCTTTGACTTTCGCCTCGAAGTCGATTGCGGCGGCGCAACCGCGGCACGAAAGCCTGTTGCGGATGCCGACCATTGGCGTCAACACCGAACAGGCGTGGCAGCGCGCGGAGACCTGCAGTTCGAGAGTGACGATCACGGAGTCTCGATGGTACCGCGCTCCAGGCTTTCTTGCGTGACCACGTCTGTCCGGCCGGTAGCCTTACGAGATGTAATCGAGCCCGATGTCGAGCGCCCGTACGCTCTGCGTCAGCCAACCCATCGATACGAGATCGACGCCGGTGGCCGCGATGGCGCCCGCGTTCCCAGGCGTGATGCCGCCGGAGGCTTCGATGATGGCGCGGCCGTCGACAAGACCGACCGCTCGGCGGAGCTCCTCGATGCCCATGTTGTCGAGGAGAACAGCGTCGACCTCGAACGTGAGCACCTCGGCCAGTTGATCCAGCGTGTCGACTTCGATCTCGATCTTGACCATGTGACCCGCCGCCGCCCGTGCGCGCTCGAGTGCGGGCCGGATTCCGCCCGCGACTGCGATGTGGTTGTCCTTGATGAGAATGCCGTCGTCGAGGCCGAAGCGATGGTTCGCCCCGCCGCCGGCGCGGACAGCGTACTTCTGGATCGCGCGCAGGCCGGGAAGCGTCTTGCGGATATCGATGACACGCGCTTTCGTCCCGCGCACGGTCTCGACGACCTCGGCCGTGGCCGTGGCGATGCCGCTCAGGTGACACAGAAAGTTGAGCGCGACGCGCTCGGCCGTGAGAAGACCGCGCGCGGGACCCTCGAGCGTCGCGATCACATCGCCTGGCGCCACATGCGAACCGTCCGCTCGGATGATCGCGGTGACGATTCCCGGGTCGATGAGGCGGAACGCCATGAGCGCCACGTCGAGGCCGGCGACGACGCCCGCCTGGCGCACGGCGAGCGAAACCTTGGCGCGCGCGTCGCTCGGTACGATCGCGTCTGTGGTGAGGTCGCCGGCGCGGCCAAGATCCTCGAGCAGCGCTGCGCGGACGATTGGCTCGATGAGGATGGAGGGCAGGGGGGCGAGCGGCATTTCAACTCCGGAGAGGGGTGGCGAGGGTTTGATGCCGACTCGCCACCACCCGTTGCGCGTGCGTCTCTATGCCGACACGTCCGCGGCAGCCAGGCGCGAGAGATCGCGAAACTTCTTTGGCGACGAACCAACGACGCGACGGAAGGCGGTGCTGAACGCGCTCTCAGACTCGTAGCCCGTCGCGAACGCCAGGTCCGAGATCGACTTGGAGCTCCGGCGCAATGCGTCGCGGGCGAGGCTCATTCGCCACTGGATCAAGTACTCGAGCGGCGCGACGCCCACGCGCCGCTTGAACGATGCGGCGAACGACGAGCGCGACATCCCGGCCAGCCCGGCGAGCTCATCGAGGGTCCACCGATGCGACACGTCCGCATGCATGGCGCGAAGCGTGACTCCGATCTGTGGATCGCCGAGCGCACCGAGCCACCCCGCGGGTCGCGCCGAGTGATCTGCATGCGCGCGCAGCATGTGAACGAACAGGACCTGGGCGAGGTGATCGACAACAAGCGAACCGCCGACGGAGCTCGTCTCGACTTCGCTGACGAGCAACTCTCGTAAGTGCCCGAGCAGCTTGCCGCGCGGATCGCCCGCGCGGACATGGACCAGGGTTGGGAGCACATCGAGCAGCAGCGGGGCGTTTGGATCGTCAAACGAGAACAGCCCACCACAAACGTACGTGTCCTCGTCGGTCTCTCTGCCGACGCGGAGGAATCCATTCGCCGAGCTCTCCCAGAGAGGCTTCGCTGCGCGTGGCTTGACGGAGAGCGCGCTCGCCATCACGTAGCGCGGCGGGTTTCCCAGCAAGTAGAAGTCACCCTCTCGCAGCAGCACCGGCTTCCGCCCTTCGATCGCGAGCCAGCACTCCCCCCGTGCGATCGTGCCCAACTTCACGTGCGGGAATCGCTCGTAGCGAATCGCCCACGGGCCTGCTGCCCGGAGGCTCCCCGCGAACACGGTGCGGGGGCGCAACAGACCGATCACGTCTGCGATCGGGTCATTCGGGTCGGACGGCATGTTGGACGATGCGTAATGGAGTGTGGACGATCCATGATGGATCGTATCGCCCGCGCGGACTACTACCGAATGCATGACCAGAATCATCCTGACGGCGCTCGTTACCGGCGCGAACAAGGGCATCGGCTTCGAGACGGCGCGCCAACTCGCGCGTCGCGGCTTCCGCGTCTGGCTGGGATGTCGTGACGAGGAGCGCGGTGTCGCCGCAGCTGCGGACCTCGCGACGGATGGCGACGTGCGCTTCGTCCGCCTCGATGTCACTGACATCGGTAGCGTGCGGGCAGCTGCCGAGCGAATCGAGCGAGAGACGAGCTCCCTGGACGTTCTCGTCAACAACGCGGGCGTGGCCGGCGGCGAAGGCGACGGATTCCCGAGCACGACTCCACTCGAAGCAGTCCAGCGCACCTTCGAGGTGAACTTCTACGGCGCGCTACGCGTGACCCAGGCGTTCTTGCCGCTTCTCCAAAAGTCGAACGCGGGGCGCATCGTCAACGTCGCCAGCATCTGGGGCTCGCTCACATCGCTCGTCGCTCCGGAGAGCTTCCTCCTGTCGTTCCCGGCGTTCGCGTATGCGTCGTCGAAGACCGCTCTCAACGCACTGACCGGATGGCTCGCGGTCGAGCTAAAGGACACGCCGATCAAGATCAACTCGGTGTGCCCGGGCTACACCGCGACGGATATCAACCACAACACCGGCACGCAGCATCCGGCGGAGGCCGCGAAGATCGTGGTGCGAGCAGCGACGCTCGAGGCGAACGGCCCAACCGGTACGTTCTTTGACGCGAACGGCGCGCTGGGTTGGTAACGCCAGACCGAGCGGCACGTGTTGTAGTCAGCGCGCGACTGTCGTGTGCTCGCTCAAGAACGTCAGGCTCGCGGGCAAGCGCGCGGTCCAAAAGTCGTACGAGTGTTCGCCGGGTCCGTAGAAGATCGTGTGGGGGATGTTGTGGCGAGTGAGGAGCTCGTCGAGAAATCGAGTGAGATCGACGATGAAGTCTTCGGTTCCGACGTCGAGGTACAGCGCCGGGAGGCGCATGCCGGGCGGGAGGTTCTCGATGAGCGCGGCCGGATCGTGCGCAGTCCACGTGGAGAGATCGTCGCCGAAGACGAGACGCATCCACGGGCGCAGCCTGTCGGCGCCAGTTGCGCGATCGAGCGAGGTCGCGACGCGGACCTGTCCAGGCGCGAACGGATGTGGCCCATCGTAGAGCAGCGTCGCGACGCCAGAGTGACTCGCGGCGGCGGCGTATTGGTCGGGGTGGCGGAGCGCGATCGAGAGGGCTCCGTAACCGCCCATCGACACGCCGGCGATAGCGCGGCCGTCGCGGGCCGTGTTGGTTCGATAGCGAGCGTCGACATCGGCGACGAGCTCCTGTGTGACGTAGCTCTCGTACGCGCGCGCATGGACGCAGGTCGCGTCGCGGTCGGCGCTTGGATCGAGTAGGCCGTCGCCGCTCTTCAGACACGCGTCGAAGTCGATGGGCATGCGCGAATCGATGTAGAAACTGTCGTCGGCATCGGGCATCACGACGATCGCGCGAAGGGCGAGGCGGTCCGCGGCCTGGTCGAGCTTGCCGAGGCGGACCCATTCGGTCTCGGGGCTGGTGATGCCGTGGAGGTAGTAGAAGACGGGCCAGCGGACGTCGGGCACGGCGTCGTACCCGGCGGGGATGTAGACGAGGAATGCCTTGTCGACGCCGAGGACCGTGGAGTGATGAACGACGTACTCCACGCGACTGCGCGAGACGGGCGCTCGCACGGAGGGATGCATACAGCCTGCCGCGAACGAGAGAAGAATCAGCCAGCGCTGCATGGCGATGATCTCAGGGTAGGGGACCGTGGTGCTCGACGACGACGTCAGCGGTCGGTGCGCAGAGGTGCAGCCGACGAGCAGGGATGGCGGCGTCGGGCAGGTGTGGTCCTTCGATCACCACTTCCTCGCGTGTGACCACGAAGTCACTACAAACGCGCGCGCCCGTCGACGTCGCTACCTCGAGCTCCTTCGCCAACGTCGCGACGACGTGATCACCCGTCTCCGAGGTGAGCTTGGTGCCGACCTTGAGGTAGCGGCGTTCACTGCCGCCCCCCTTGCTCCCAGCCGTGCCTCCGGCGCCACCGTCGATACCAACACCGACCGAAACGTTGAGGTGGACGTGCTCCGTTGGCGCCGACACGGTTGCTGTCATGCAACGCGCGGCGATCGGGAAGAGCATGCGGTCGCCACGCCGCTCGGCAGACCCCGAGACCCACGGGCCCAGCGTGAAGGTCGCGTCGCCGAGCATGACGTCGGTCTTCTCGTCGAGCATGGCGGTCTTCTTGACCGGTTTGACGATGGGCGTGATCGCGTGCGCCCGGTAGGCGAGGCCGAGGTTTGCATCGGGAACGGTTACCGGCGCTATCCCGTCGTGGAACGCGACGGTGTTCGCGACGACAGCGACGCCCGGCTGAAGCGAGATCCTGGTGCCGTTCTTGAACGTCGCGGAGAACGCCTTGGTCACGACCGGCGCGAGGTCAGCGCGCTGAACATAGAGCCGCAGGCTCGCGAGCGCATCCGGGCGCACCATGCGCCACCACCCGCACTCGATCTCCGCCGCCGGTTCGACCTCGACGAGCTCTCCCGTCGTGCCGAGCACGTGCATGGGGATGACCTGGCCGACGTCCTTGGTGCGGCCGTTGTCGAGCTTCGCGAGACGGATGCTCGGGGCGTCCGTGCTCGCGTCGAGGTACAGCGGTGCGTCGACCCACACGAGGACATTGCCCGCGAGCTTCGGGTTGTCGGCGCTCGCGATCGATGCGCTCGCGGCCATCAGCGTCACCGTCAACAGGCATCGAAGCTTCATGGCGTCGAGCGTCTCACGTCAGGCCACTGCGCCGGCTTCGTGTTCTTACTTCTTGAGCTCCGTCTCGGCTTCGCTCTGCGCGACGAAGGCCTCCTTCTCGAGGTCCTCGAGCTTCAGCTCCTTCGCGACCTCGAGGGCCTTCGCGCTCACGTCCTTCACGAACACCCAATCCTTCGCCCTCAACGAGAACTTGATCATCTGTGACCAGCAGGTCGCTGGACGTGACGTCTTGTCCCCGAGCTCCTCGGAGATCGCGATCGCCTTGCTCATATCGGCGGACATCGGCCCGAGGTTCCCGCGGCCGCCGTGAACGTTGCCGAGCGTGAAGTAGTAGTCGTACTGCGTCGCCTTGCCGAGCGCGCTCACGTCGATCGACTCCAGCGTCTTCTGCGCGTCATCGAGCTTTTTGAGATCTATCTCTTCGTAGCTGATGTGGAGAAGCAGCGTGGCCGTGAAGCCCGGCGGAACGACCAACTTCTTCTTGCGCTCCGTTGCTTGGATCGCGTGATACGCCGCGAGTGCGTCGGCGTGCTTCCCGGTGCGTCCCTTGTCGGACGCGTCGTCAAACATCTTCACGAGGAGCGGGTCCACCGGGGCTTCCTTGGTGGGTTCCTTGGCTACGGGGGGCGGATCGTCGGTGGCGCGGAAGATGAACGGGTAGTTGATCGTCTGCTCGGTGCCGGGTCCGAACGACAGCGCGCTCAGACGCTTGATCATGCATGCATCGAGCTCGGCAGACTGTTTTGTCGCCCCCCTCGCGACAACCTTCGTGACCTTGCCGGTAGCGGCGACGCTGATCGAGTACGTGAACTGGCCTTGCAGCGTCGGCGCTTTCTTCAGCGCGGCCGTGTGGCACGCCTGAAGCGCGATCTTCTGCCCTGCGACGGTGGTCATGATCGTCTCTCGCGTCCGTTCTGTTTCGCTGGGCTTGCTGGCGTGAGCGAGCGTCGCGATCAAGAGGAGAGCGAGCGGCAGGTGTCGCATCGGGCTACGATGCCATGGGCTCGCACGCTCGCGAGCGTCTATCGGCTGCAGTCGCCGATCGCGGTCTCGCCGCCGTGATCGATCACCTCGAAGTCGCTGACCTGGAGACCGGAGAGATCCTGCGCGCCCAACAGGCCGGCCCACTTGTGCGTGGTGTGGCGGTCGCTCTGCGCGGTGAGCGCGATGTTGCCACCGTCGGCGTGATACATGCCGTACTTCTGCATCGCGCGCGCGACGACCTTCGCGCCCTCGCTCGGCAGTGAATCGATCGGATAGTCTGCGCGGAGACGTAGGTGGACGCCGTAGGGTGGAGCGTTCACGCCGCCGCTCGTGAACGTGCCGTGCGTGGCAGGCTTCACGAAGGCGCGCTTGACGCGGTTGTTCGGCAGGATGAAGCGGATCGCGTGATCGATGTGCCCGGCGGCGACCTCGTCGGCCGAGAACAAGAGCGGCGCGATCGGGAAGCCGGCGGCGTCCGCGCTGGTGCACTGCTGACCGCGCAACGTGTCGCTGTAGGCCTGGGCCGTGTGCCAGACCGCGAGGCAGCCGCCCTGGAACGTCGACGTGATATCTGCGCGCCACATCTCGTAGAGCGTGTGCGAGGCCGGATCGTTGACGATCAAGTGACAGTCGCCGCCGCCGGAGCAAGCGTAGCCGCTCTCATCCTCGACGTTTCCGCCCACCGGTACCGGCATCGCCAGGTGATCGCAATCGGGCGAATAGAAGTCCTCGGTGGTGGTGAACGTGCGCATGGGCGCCGACGCGTCAGCTGTCAGCACGTCGATTGCGAAGTCGATCTGCATGTGTCCCGTGCCCCAGCCGCCGGAGCTGGACAGCGTCGAGATGATCGATGCGCTGTTCGCCGCCTTTGGAGCCCCCGTGACATCGCGGTTGAAGAACATCGGCTGCGAGAAGTACGGACCCACACCGGCAGCAGCCCCACCTCCGCCGTCCGGTCCCGTCGCGCCGTCGCCGCCAGTCCCCGTGTCGCCACTCCCACCGGTGCCCGTGTCACCGCCGCTGTCGCCACCGTTGCCGCCGGTCGCAGTCGTGCCGTCGTCGCCGTTCGCGCCGTCCGAGTCGGGTCCTGATGGAGAGGAGCCGCCGGTGCAGGCCGACGCGAACAGGAGGGCAACGAGGTACATGCGAGCCATGCCGCACGTTGTAGGAGTCGGGCACGGACCTGTCACTGTAGGTCGATCGGCGCAGTTGTGCCGAGATGCGGTTCAGAGGAGATTTCCGAGCGCGCAATTTCCACGGCGTAGGCGCACTCGCGCGCCGATCAACGCGAGCGGCCTTACCAACGCGCAGGTCGATTACCCGGATAAA
Organism: Kofleriaceae bacterium; assembly: GCA_036499725.1. Classification (GTDB taxonomy): domain Bacteria; phylum Myxococcota_A; class Polyangia; order Haliangiales; family Haliangiaceae; genus JABFXX01. The sequence continues at coordinate 106,985 of DASYDE010000051.1, read as the reverse complement.
AACAACTCCGAGAAGCTCGCGCTCCTCGGCGCGTCATCTCGTCGTCGTTCCCAGGCCTATCGACGCGTGGCTGCTCTCGACCGTCAGCGGACACAGGGCGCGAGGGAACGCGCGCGGACCGAGCTTGCCGAAGTCGCAATCGATGGTGTCTCCACTAATCGTAACGACGGTGCCGCGGCCGTACCGAACGTGACGAACGTGCTGGCCGATCTGCCAGTCTCCCGGAACAGCCGACGGCGCGGGCGCCGGTTCGGGCGCCGAACCGACGGAGGAGGAGTCATCGCGCGTCACGACGTGCGCTGGCAGCAACAGCAGGAGCGGACTGGCAACGCCGAAGGCTCCATGAATGTGTGGGCGAGCCTGATACGAAATCTCGACCGCCTCACGGGCGCGCGTGAGAGCGACAAACAGCAAGCGGCGCTCCTCGGCGGGATCCGAGCGATCGCCGGGGCCATCAGGATCCCGCGACAAGAGCGGCATCACCCCGACGTTCGCCCCCGAGAGGAACACCCGCGTGAACTCGAGGCCCTTTGCAGCATGGATCGTGAGGAGACGCACTCCGCTCGTCGCGTTCACCGGTTGCTCGAGATGCTCGTCGAGATCCACGACGCACGGCACGTTGTACTTCGCGAGTGCAGCAGCGAGATCCGCGACCTGCGCGCGTAAGCGACACAACACTGCGACCTCGTCCCACGGCAGGCCGGAGGTACGGAGCTCGATCAGGCGCGATGCGAGATAGGCAGCCTCCGCCGTTGGATCGTGATGCCGAACGATCGCGATCTTCGGACCAGGGCCGCGCACGGGGACCAGCTCGGCGCTCGCCGCCGGTTGCTCCCCGAGGATCGCTCGCGCACCGACGAGCAACGTCTGCGTGCTGCGGTAGCTGTTCGGTAGTGCGCGAACCTGGCAGCAGAGGTCCGCGGCAGCGCTCGCGAACAGCGTCGGCGCTGATCCGCGCCAGCCGTAGATCGACTGCATCGGATCGCCGACGGCAAAGAACTGCGTGCTCGGTCCCACGAGCGCACGCACGAACGCGAGCTCGCGCGGCTCGCAATCTTGCAGCTCGTCGACGAGGACGTGCGACGCGGGACTCTCCTCGAGCAGCGTTGTCGCGTGCTCGATCAGATCATCGAAGTCCATTGCGTCGCGCGCGCGTCGCTCGGTAACGATGGCCGCGGCGAGTGATGCCAGCGCGGGATGCGTGCGCAAGCGCTCTCGCAGGCTCGCTCGCCGACCTGGTTTTGTGCGCAGCTTCTTCGCGATGGCGACGGCGAGCTCGATCGCCGCTTCGTCGTCCAGGATCGTGAACCGCCGCGTGTGCCCGATGCGGTCGACCGGCAGCGAGCGGCGGAGCAGGGCGCTCGCCACCGCGTGAAATGTTCCGACGAGCCAGCACTCGCGATCGGTGGTGGCGCGACCGACGACGGCGTCGAGGCGACGGCGGATCTCGGCGGCGGCGCGGGTGGTGAACGTCAGGATCGCGAGCTGGTCGATCGGGACACCGCACACGAGGTGGAGGTACGCCGCGCGATGCACGAGGACGGTCGTCTTGCCGCTGCCGACCTGGGCACGGATGAGCGTCGACCGATCGCTCGTGAGCACAGCGGCGCGCTGATCTGGATCGAGCGCGAGCAACGCGGCGTGAAGAGTCGAGCTCGCCGCGCGCGTTGCTGCCATCGCATCGATCACGGAAGCGGCTCTTTGGGAGCAGGGCCGGCGTCGGGCAACACGTAGCCGCTCGCGAGCTTCGCGTTCGCGTGTGTCTCGCTCGTGGAACGTCCCGCGACAAGATCATCGTGGCGGCGTCGCAGCGTCCCCGCAACGCGGTGCGCGCGATCGCGATCTCCCGGCGCGACTTCGATCGCGATCGCGCCGCCCGGTGGAACGTCGACGGCGAACGCGATCGCTTGCCAGAGCTGGCGCTGCGCCGCGTCCGCACCGAGCCACGCCGCCATGCCTGGACTCGCGACCGGAATGATCAGGCGCTCACCGCGGCGCTCGGGGACGCAGCGCGCGAGCATCTCGGCGCCGGGGATCCGTCGGCTCAGCAGAGCCTCCGCGACCTCGCCCCAGCGCGTCGCGATATCGGTCCACGGGATTCGCGGCGGCCCGGGAGCGGTGGGCGCGGAGCTGACGACGGCACCGAGAGGAGGGATGAGCTCGCGGAGCCGTCGCAACGCCCAGTGCGTGAGCGCCTTGTCGCGCGTCCAGCTTCCGACGCACGCGGGACATCCGTCGTCACACCGACAACCCGCGACGAGATCGATCGCGCGGGCGAGGATCTCCTCGAGCTCGTCGTACGCCATCGCGGCGAACCCGAGGCCCTGCGGGTAGCTATCGTAGAGGACGAGTGCGGTCGAGCTCTTACCCGTTTCCTCGTCGGTGAAGTGGAAGCTCGAGCCGAGCAAGTCCGTTCGCTCGGCCATGGTCGCGAGTCGTGCGGATGCACCGAGCGCGTGCACCATGCCCGCGAGCGCATCTTCGCGTGCGCTGCCGAGCGCGGCGAGGACCGGCTCGGGGACCACGACCCAGGCGGCCTCGGTGTCGAGCGAGAGGCGGAGGTGCTCGTGCAGCGCTTCGTAGCCGAGGTTCTGGTGATTGTGAAACTCGAGCATCTTGTAGCCGACGACGACATCGTCGACACGGACGTCACCGAAGCGTGCGCGGGTCTCGCCGATCGCGCGGGCGTGCTGCGTGAGCAGGACGTCGATCGAGCTGCGCACGTCGGGCTGCGTATAGAAGTTCTGCTCGACCTCGACGACAGTCGCGACGTGCTGCACGAGATCGAGAGACTCGATCTGGTACTGAACGCCGTCGTGCAGGTAGATCGCGCGCGGATGAGCCTCGCGATAGACCTGCGGGCGGCTCATCTCGGTGATGGTCGTGCTGGTCCCGCGGTCGACGACCTTGAACCGATCGTTGTGAATGGTGCGCAAGCTGAGCTCGCCGGCGGGGAACGCGCTACCCGTCCAATGCCAGCTGCCAACGACGTCCCGCAGCTCCCCGGCGCGCGCGAGCACGGCCGTAATCTCGCCGAGATCCGGGAACACGATCGCATCGTCGAGAGTGAGCGGAAGCTCGGCAGCGGCCGCGCGCACATGGGCGAGCTGGATTGCGAGGTTGTCGCGATCGACCACGGCGCGTTCGCTCGGCTGACCCACGAGCCAGTCAGGATTGGCGCCGATGAACTGATCCGTGGCCGAGACGGCGAGCACGACGATGCCGTGAGCGATGTGCTCGCGCCGTCCCGCGCGCCCGAGTTGCTGCCAGAAGCTCGCGCGGGTTCCCGGAAATCCGCCCTGCACGACGACCTCGAGCTGCCCGATGTCGATGCCGAGCTCGAGCGCGTTGGTCGACACGACCGCCCGCAGACTCCCGTCGACGAGCGATCGCTCGACGGCGCGCCGCTCCTCGGGAAGATAGCCACCGCGGTATCCCGCGATGAGATGGGTCTCATCGTGGCCCGCCACGTCGCGCAGCCGATCGCGCGATTCCTTGAGCACGATCTCCGTCTCCTTGCGGCTCCGGCAGAACGCGATGGTGCGATGCCCGGCAACGACGAGATGCGGGAGGAGCTCCGCGAGCTCTGCGGTCACCGGCCGCCGCATGCCGCGTGCGACGAGCGGTGGTTGCCAGAAGTGGACGGTCTTGCCCGCGGACGGCGAGCCATCGCGTTCGACGAGACGGAATGGCCGATGACACAGCGTCTCCGCGTGAGTGCGCGCGTTAGCGATCGTCGCGGAGCTGCACAAGAACTGCGGGCGACTGCCGTGGTGAGCGCAGACCCGGAGGAGTCGCCGCATCAGATTCGCCACGTGCGCGCCAAACGCTCCGCGGTACGAGTGCAGCTCGTCGATCACGATGTAGCGCACGTTGCGAAAGAGGTGCGCGAACCCTCGGCGCCCGTGATTGGGCAACAACGCGCTGTGCAACATGTCGGGGTTCGTGAGGACCAGATTGGCCCGGTCGCGAATCTTGGTGCGCTCGTCAGGCGCTGTGTCACCGTCGTAGACGCCTGCGATCAACTGCGGTGCATTGCGATCGCTGCGAGTCGTGATGTGATCGACGAGCTCGAGCACGCCGCGCAGCTGATCCTGCGCGAGCGCCTTGGTGGGGAACAGCATCAGCGTGCGCGCTGATGGATCCTCGAGCGACGTCTGAAGGACCGGAAGCAGATAGGCGAGGGACTTACCGCTCGCCGTTCCTGTCGTGACCACCACGCTCTCGCCGGACTGCGCGGCGGTGAATGCCTCTGCCTGATGGCAATAGAGCTGGTCGATGCCGCGACCACGGAGCCCCTCGCGGAGAGCGGGATGGAGCCCTGGCGGTAGCGAAGCGAAGGTGGCGGGGCGCGGTGCGATCGAGCGCGTAGCGATCACGCGACCAGGAAAGCGGGAGAGATCGAGTTCCATCGGCAGCCTCCAGGGCTGCACATGCTATCAGTAACTGCGCAGGTGTCCAGTTTATGGAGTGCTGTCATTCCATGCGGTTAGCTGACGAGGACGCTCAGTTCACGTTCGCCGTGTCGACGAGATACACGGCGCCGGGATACTGCATGGAGCCTTCGTAGAGGTACGTCCCATCGGTCGCGCGCTCGAAGCCGAACACCTGGCCCGACGAGAAATCGCCGATGGTGATGATGGGCATGCGCTGGTTTTTATCGGTCGACACGGGATCGTTCACGCGCGCGTCCCGGAACGTCTCCGTGGTGTCGATGGACGCTTCGTTGACCTGAAGCCACTGCACGCTTCGGTTGCCGCGGCTCGAGAGCGAGAGCTGATCGTTCGCGTTCAGGAGATGGAGCGAGGTCGGATTGGGATCGACCATTGCCGAGGCGACCTCATGGATGCTCGCGTCGAGCGTCGTGACGTCGTAGGCGGTGAGTTTTCCGTCGAGGCTGGCGACGTACGCGAGCAACGACTTCTGCAATCCCTTGCCGTTCTTGTTTGCCTTGACGCCGTAGCGAACGAGGCGCGGTTGATCGACGTCGATGGTTGTGACGAGCTGCGGAATCATCTCGGGATTCGTCGAGAAGTCGAACGGCCACGGCGTCGACGTGATGGCCTGCGTGTACAGATCGCGATTGTCTTGGTTCTGGATCGGCTCGACGTAGACGGAGCGAACGAACTGGAACAACGGGGTCATGTCGATGAACGCGACCTTGTTCTCCCACTGCGAGGCGACCATCACGGCGCCTGCGTTCGCGAAGAAGCCCGGCTCCATCGTCGGATCGCTCGTCCACACCGAGTTGCCGCAGTTGCTCAGCATGCCGTCGTACGTCAGATCCGCGAACAGCGTGCCCACGCCCTGATACGCGTGATCGCAGCCGCCGCCCTGGATCCACGGCCCGTTGTGGCCTTGGTTGTTGCCAGCAAAGGAGACCGCCGTCGGGGTGGCGAACGGGAGATCCACGTAGCCGAGGAGCTGGATCTGGTCGAAGCCACCTTCGTTCGGAGCGGCGAACGCATTCACGCTGTGAGCGGACGGGGCGGGCGCGCGCAGAACGAGCACGGCGAGCTGTCCCTTGTTCGCGTCGGTGTCCCAGACGGCGACGACGGCAAACTCGTTGTAGTTCGAGATCGCGACGGCCATCGGCTTCTTGTTCGGTGGCAGTTGCAATGTAGGGTGCGTGCTGCCGCTGGTCTGCGTGCCGTCTGATGCGACGAGCCCCGACGAGAAGATCATGATCCCATCGCCGGTCTCCGCGTACTCCGTGCGCGCCTTCGCGATCGGCGTTCCCACCGTGATCGACCGCGCTTGCCAGTCGACGATGGCTTGGTCGGGATGTGTCTTCTTGAGTTGGTTGTTGACGAGCGGTTTCCAGCATTGCCCGCCCGGCTCCCAACCGGCGGTCTGGACGCGATCGAGTCCTGCGTCGGTCGGATCATCCGGCGCGTACGCGACCTGACCCGACGTCGATCCGTACGTGGCCGGTCCCTCGTCGGTGTGGTTCACCCCGTTGGGGCACAGACTACCGGTGTGCGGCGACGTCGGCATCTCCGGCGCAGTGGCGCGCGCCGCGTCGAGGTCGTCGGGGTGGTAGTAGACGAACGTCGGACCGAGCCGGCAGTCGATCGCAGCTCGATCCCAGGCGCTCGCGACCCGCGCGTATTCGGCGGTATCGATCGAGCCGTTCGCGCGGACGATCTGGCCACCACAGGCGTCGAACAGCGTTGGCGTGCCGGTGTTGCCGCCGTCGTCGCCGGAGTCAGTGCCGCCGCAGGCGACGACAAATGCGATCAGCGCGATGCATCCCCTCATGCAGAACATCTGTGCGCCAGTGCGGCGTCCGGTCAACCATGAACATTCGAATGGCGCGATCCGCTCGGCAATCGGCGCAGTGCGCCCTCTCGCGAAGCGGCAAAACCTCTTGCACGGCGATGAAGAAACCGAGGTCGAAGCCGGCACGCGCCCTCGACATAGCTCCCCGCACGTCGCGGCTTGCGAGTACAACTCCTCCATGAAAGAGACGGAACGCTCGCTCCGCTGGTACCTCCTGCTCGCCGGCGTCATTGCGGCGCTCACCGCGATGCGGGATATCGACTCTCTCAAGTCCTACGGCGGCGTTCTCACGACGGGCCAGATGGCGGCGCTCTACATCCCGATCGTTACACGTCTCCTCCTCGGCGCGGCGTTCGTCGTTGCTGGCGTCAAGCTCCCCTCTGCGTTGCTGACGGGGGCGGGCTGGATCAAGACGATGCTCGTGATCTCTGGCGCCGCGCTGCTCCTCGACGGCGCGATCGTGACAGCGGTGTTCGGTGGAGCTGGGCAGTCGGGAATTGTCGGAGCTGCGGTCGGGATCGCCATCACCGCATATCTGCATCACAGCGTCACGCGCCTCGCCGCCGAGGCCGCGATCAAGGCCAGCCTTGCCGCACCGCTTCCGCAGTCGCGCGTCGTCTAGTCCGCACGATGGCGAAGAAGTCGCGCGGCATGCTGGTCGCGATCGGGGTGTTCAAGCTGATCAAATGCGCACTGCTGATCGCCGCGGCAGTCGGGTTGTTCAAGCTCGCGGGCAAAGACGCCAGCGGGACGGTGCGTGCCTGGCTCGCCGACCTTGGTCTCGATCCTCGAAATGGTTCGTTGAGCGCGATGCTAGGCAAGCTCGATGGCTACAGCATCGGCAAGATGGAGGCCCTGAGCGCGGGCGCGATCGTCTATGCGGCGCTCTTTGCCGTCGAAGGCGCTGGCCTCTTGAGCGGCAAGCGCTGGGCCGAGTATCTGACCATCGTCATCACGCTGTCGTTCATCCCGTTCGAGCTCTACGAGCTGGCCCACGAAGTCTCCGCAATGAAGGTCGTGACGCTCGTCGTCAATGTCGCGATCGCTGCCTACCTAGTGATGCGCGTACGCCAGGAGTGAGGCGTTCACCGCCCGCTCGTCGCTACTCCTTCGCGGCCACGCCGAGCGCCGGTTTGAGCGCGCCGAGCTGCCGACGCTCCTTCTCCTCGCTGTAGCGAGTGTTCAGAACGGCAGCGTTGTCCCGCAACAGGAGCGTGAAGCGGAACAGCTCCTCCATCACGTCCACGACTCGATCGCGGTAGCTCGATGGACGCATGCGGCCGTTCGTGTCGAACTCGTCAAATGCTTTCGGAACGGAGGACTGATTCGGGATCGTGAACATGCGCATCCAGCGCCCGAGCACGCGCAGCTGATTGACGGCGTTGAACGACTGGCTCCCGCCCGAGACCTGGAGCACCGCGAGCGTTCTGCCCTGTGTGGGGCGCACCGCGCCGTCGTTTAGCGGCAGCCAATCGATCTGATTCTTGAAGGCGGCGGTCATCGCGCCGTGCTGTTCGGGAGAGACCCAGACGTGCGCTTCCGACCACTGGCTCAGGTTGCGCAGCTCCTGGACCTTCGGCAGATCGAACGAGGTACGATCGAACACCGGTAGATCGTTCGGGCGATAGACGCGAACGTCGGCCCCGAACGCGGTGAGAACGCGCTCGCACTCCTCGGCGAGGTAGCGGCTGAAGCTCTTGGTCCGCAGCGAGCCATACAGGATCAAGATCTTCGGCGGATGGGAGCTCGGCACCTTCGCGAACGTGTCAAAGGTCGAACGCGGGTCGTGCGCGGGGAGGTCGTTCTCGATCGTCTCGACGGGTGTCGTCATCGGCTGCTCCAGACTCGGTTTCTAGGTTCGTGGCTGACAAGAACAACCAGCCGTCGCACGCGGCTCGACGTCGGTCACAGCGCCCCGCGCATCGATGGCGATATGACAGCAGTCTTCGAGCATGCAGCGGAGCTGCGCACGTCCGCGCTGAACACGCGACTTCATCGCCGAGAGAGACGCGCCGACCATCTCCGCTGCGGCACGGATCGTTATCCCCTCGAGCTCCACGAGCGTGACGGCCTCGCGGTACGGCGACTCGAGGCGCGCGACGAAGATCGTGAGGCACGACGCCAGCGCTTGCTCGGCGGGGCGGTCGTCGTCGTTGGTCTCGGCAGCGGGCTCCAGACCCGACGGCTGGTCGGCGAGCGGATGCCTGCCGCGATCGCGCCCCCGGTCCGCGATGGCGACGCGCGCGATCTGGAACATCCACGCGGTCATGCGGTCATCATCGCGAAGCGTCGTGAGTCCGCGATGCATGCGCAGGAACACGTCTTGGAGCACGTCATCTACGTCGGGCGCAGGTACACGACGAGCGATGAACGGCTGCAGCCGCGCGGCGACGTCGCGCCACGGAACCGCGGGCTCGTTCACGGGCAGCAGCCAGGCGGACAACAAGCCGCTTTGACTTCGATGCGACGCGCCTCGATGGTCACCGACGCGATGAACTGATCAGCGCCCGCCATCCACGAGCTCACGATCTCCGCACTTCGCGGCGCGACCGTGACCTTGATCATCTCGAAGCCCGCCGCGGTCAGCATCTGGCGAACGTCGTCGATGGGCGCCGCGCCACCGATGCATCCAGCGATGGCCGCCGCCTGGGTCTGAAGCTCGGGGGGAATCGGCGCGATCGCGACGACATCGCTGATCGCGAGCCGGCCACCGATCCGGAGCACGCGAAACGCTTCGCGGAAGACCGCCGCCTTGTCGGGGGACAGGTTGATCACGCAGTTCGACAGGATCGCGTCGACCGTGCCATCCGCGACGGGAAGTGCCTCGATCTCCCCGAGCCGGAACTCCACGTTCGTCGCGTTCACCTTGCGCGCGTTCGCTCGAGCGAGCACGACCATCTCCGGTGTCATGTCGACGCCGATCACGCGCCCCGTCGGTCCTACGGCGCGCGCCGCGAGGAAGGCGTCAAAGCCGCCGCCAGATCCGAGATCCAGCACCGTTTCCCCGAGGCGGAGCGATGCGATCGCGCGGGGATTGCCGCATCCGAGCCCCATATCGGCGCCCTCCGGGACGGCAGCTAGATCGTCGGCGCTGTAGCCGAGCATGCGGGATTGATCGACAGGCATCGCTCCGCAGCATCCCGGCGCGCAGCTCGCGTTGCCCTTCGACACCTTGGCGTAGTGTTCCCGAACGTTCGTGCGGGTCTCATCGGCAGTAGCTTCACTCATTTGAACCTCCTGTCATGAAGCCGGGCATCGACCGAAAAGGATGCAAGCTTTCCGTCACGGAGCGACAGCCATGCAGGTCGCCGAGGACGGGCACAGCGTGGCGAGCTCGGGGTGCGCCTGCAGAGCAGCTGGCACGGTAGAGCGCACGGCGTCGGCAAACCCGAAGCGGCGAAAGAACGGAGCTGCAGTGGTCGTCAGGAGGTAGACCGCGGACAGCGATGCGGCGCGAGCGACGGTGAGCCGATCGGAGACCAGTGCAATCCCGATCCCGTGGTGGCGCTCGGTCTTCGCCACGGCGACGGAGCGGAGCAGGCCCACGCTCGCGTGCACTTCGAGGGCGGCTACTCCCACGACCGCGCCATCGCGGCGCGCGACCACGTACGCCGACGGGAACGCTTCGCGCACCACGGCGGTCGGGAGCTCGCTCTGACTCACGAGCGCTTCGATCGCCGGCAGGTCATCGGCGGTGGGCACGCCAAGCGTGATGCCGGCTGGCGGTCGCTTCGCGGCAAACGCGATGAGGCGGCGGCGTAACTCGTCTCGCGTCGACCGGAAGCGAGCGAGCATCTCGTCCGGTGTAACACTCGGATCGCTCGTCGCCGGATCGGGGAGGGGCCAGTGGAGCCGTTCGATGTTGCCTGGCCAGAAAGGGCAGACCTCCTCGGCACACAGCGTGATCACGGTGCCGATGCGCGCCGGATCGATCGCGTCGGTCGACTTGCTCGCGTGGCCGCTGATGTCGATGCCGGCCTCGCGCGTCACGGTGATCGCGTTCGGGTTGACGCGGCTTGGCTGGCTGCCGGCGCTCTGGACCGACAGGCTGCTGCCGAACAGTGCCCGTGCCAGTCCTTCGGCCATCTGCGAACGCGCAGAGTTGGCGACGCAAAGGAACAGCACGCTCGATGACATGCGGATATCGTGATATAAGGGTGTCGTGTTGTCGAGCACCTCGGATCTCGAAGTCCGGCCACTCACGCGTCTGTTTCGCGCGCTCGGCGATGAAACGCGCCTTCGCATGGTCGCGTTGCTCTCTCACGGCGAGCTGTGCGTGTGTCACATCGAGTCGGCACTCGACCTGAACCAGTCCACGGCATCGCGTCAACTCGGCATCCTCAAGTCGTCCGGCGTCGTCGATAGCCGTCGTGATGGGACGTGGGTCTACTACCGGCTCACGACGCAGGACCACGAGACGGTCGCGAACGCGCTCGAGGTGCTGACGAAGGCGTTCGGTGCAGAGCGCGCACTGCGCGCGGACCACGTCAAACTCCGCAAGTCCTGCGGCCCCTCGTGTACGTAGCGAGCTCGTCGCGACGCATCGCGGCCGAGGCAGTGGGGACGGCTCTCCTGGTTGCCGCCGTCATCGGTTCGGGGATCATGGCGCAACGATTGGCGACGGATCCGGCGGTCGCCTTGCTCGCCAATACGATCGCAACTGGCGCGGCGCTCGTCGCGATCCTGCTCGTGTTCGGTCCCATCTCCGGCGCGCACCTCAACCCGGCGGTCACGCTCAGCCTCGCCGTGATGAAACAGATCGCGCCGCGGCTCGCGATCGCGTACGTCGTCGCGCAAATCCTCGGCGCGATTGCCGGTGCGATCCTCGCGAACGCGATGTTCGATCTCCCACTCGTCGCGTGGTCGGCGACGGTCCGAACTGGCTCGGCGAAATGGCTCAGTGAAGTCGTGGCTACGTTTGGCCTCGTCGGCGTCGTGCTGAGTGTCGGCCGCGCGCGACCCGCGATCGCGCCGCTCGCCGTTGCTGCGTACATCGTTGCCGCGTATTGGTTCACCGCCTCGACCTCGTTCGCCAACCCGGCCGTCACGATCGGCCGGGCGTTCAGCGACAGCTTCGCAGGCATCCGGCCCGTGGACATCGTCGGCTTCATCGCCGCACAGGCGATCGGCGCGGCGCTCGGTGCGACCTTCTTCTCGTGGCTCTTGACGCCAGCAAAGCCGACGACGACGTCCCCCTGATCAGGAGCCATTGCCGCCCTCGGCGAGAGCTGAGACCATCCGTAGAATGGCCGAGCACATCGCGACAATCGTGTGGACGAACGCGGTGCCCGCCGCTGACTTCGCGAAGGGCCGCTACTCGCGCGAGCATACGTGGTCGTTCGACGGCGGCGCCACGGTCGCCGGGTCGTCGTCGCCATCCGTCGTGCCGCTGCCGTGGTCCAGCGCCGCGGCCGTGGATCCCGAGGAGGCGTTCGTCGCGTCGGCGGCGAGCTGCCACATGCTCTCGTTTCTCTATGTCGCGATGAAGCGCGGCTTCGTGGTCACGAGCTATCGCGACCGCGCGGCGGGCGTGATGACGAAGGGCGCGAACGGCGTGCCGTGGATCAGCAAGATCACGCTCGATCCGCAGATCGAGTACGCCGGCACCAGCCCCACCGATGCCGAGCTCGCCGAACTGCACGAGCGCGCACACCACGAGTGCTTCATCGCGAATTCGGTAAAGACCGAGATCGTTGTTTCATCGCGCCATTCTCGAGAACCGTGACGCCCGCCGTCGGCTTCAATGCGGTGGCGACGAACGCGCGGCCGATGTCGTCCTGATCGATCGTGCCGAAGCCGCCGGGGACGAGCTTGCCGAGCGCGGCAGCGATGCCCGGCGTGTGCGCGTTGCCGCCGATGATGCCGGGGCGAAAGATCGCGAGGCTCGCGAAGCCGACGGCCTGCACCGTCTCCTCCTTGAGGCCCATGACGCGCACGTAGCGGAACATGCTCTTGGACGTGCTCCCGACCGCCGTGAGGAGGCCGAAGTTCTCGATGCCACCTGCGCGACAGCCGCGCGCGAAGTTCCCGGCGACGCCGACCTCGAGCGCCTTGAGGTCCTCTTCGCTCCACTTGTTGCTGCCCTTGCCGACGCCGACGCAACACGCGCCGTAGGTCGCCCCCTGCGCGACGATGCTCTGCGCGAGCCGGGTCACGTCGTCGGTGAAGCCGGCGGCGGCGGTGTCCATCGTCACCTGCCGCACGCGGGCAGGGACCTCGACGGCCTTGCGAGTGATCATCACGACCTCGGCGCAGGTCGGTTCTGCGAGCAGGGCGCGCACGACCGCAGCGCCGACTTGTCCAGTGCCACCCAGGATCAGAGCGCGGAACGACATGCAGCGATGGTACGCTGCTCGCCTCGGAGCCCATGCGCTACGCGCCTAGATTGATTGCTCCTGGAACAGCGCCGAAGGATGCGTTCGTCGAGCCGCTGATCGCGAATCCGACCGCGAGCCCGCTCGGCGAGCACGCGCAGATTCCCGAGGTCGCGTGGATGGTGGAGAGCGACGGCGTGTTCGTTCACGTTCCGGCCGCCGAGCACGAGGAGCGTGACGCGATGCGCGGCTACGCGCTCATCACGATGCTCGACGGCGAGCTCTCGAACGAGGCGCTCGAAGATCTTCCGGGCATCAGCGTCGCGACGAATGGCACCTACGCAGCGGAGTTGCTCCTCGACGCCGATCACCTCGAGGAGCTCCACAGGATCTTCGGCGGGAAGATCTATCTCGCAGGAGCTCCGCGCCACGGCCGGCTCCTCGTCGGCGGAATCGGGGCGGGCGTCGATGGCATGCGCGCGTTCGTCGGGCGCGTGCGTCGCGAGCATGACACGGCGCTTGTCGCCGAGCGGATCAGCCCCGTCACGCTCCTCGTTCGTGATGGTGCACCGACGGCTGTCGTCGGCGAGATGCAGCTCGCGGCGCTCGCGCACGCCACAGCCAGCCGCGGATGACTATTGAACTCGCGAGTGAAGCGAGTGCAGCTCGTCGAAGCTCGCATCGGAGACGAGCGCGAAGCCAAATCCATCGCGGCCCCAGGTCATGACGTGAAAGCCGCGGATGGTTTGCTCCGACGTCGGCACGTCGTCCGCTTGGAAGACAAACAGCGAGATAACGTGCAGGCGGCGGTGATAGACGACCTCCGCGGACTTCTTGCCCATGAAGATCGCGACGTCGCCGCCTGCGAGAGGGAAGTCCTCGTCGCCGAGGAACGTGATCGGCGGAACAAACTCGAGCTTGCCGGCGAACCACGGCTTGACCTGATGCATGTCGCTGGCAACGACACCGAGGTCGCGGCCGACGAGCAGGCGCAGATGGTCGCCGGCTGCTTCGTCCGCGATCGTCGTGTGAGCGCTGCGCGTCGGTACGAGGAGCAACACGATCACCGCAGCGGCGAGCGCACCTCCGAGGCCCGTGAGCGTGGGCAACATCCAGCGCCGAGGGCGGGCGAGATGCTTGCGCGCGAGCGAACGGTGCAGGCTCGCCGGCGCGGGAACACGCGCGTGATCGCGGAGCGCGGTCAGGAGAAGATCGTCGCTCATGTCGTCTCCTTCAGGGCCACGCGGAGCCGTGCCTTTGCCCGCGAGAGGCGAGACTTCACGGTGCCGGCCGGGCAGTGCGCGATGTTTGCCATCTCCGCTTCCGAGAAGCCCTCGATCTCGAGCAACACGACCAAGCGTAGCTCGACCGGAAGCGTCGCGATCGCGCGCTGGACTTCTCCGGCCGTGACGTAGCGCAGTTGCTCGTCAGTGGCGCCCATGTCGGTGCGCGCGTCGAGCGTGTCATCGGGAATCTCGAGAACGATCTTCCTGCGGCGTGCGAGATCGATGAAACCGTTGCGGAGGATCCGGAACAACCACGCGCGGAGGTTTGTCCCGTCCTCGTACTGCGCGCTGCCCGCGAGCGCACGCGCGTACGTCGACTGCACCAGGTCCTCCGCATCGCTCGCGTTGCCGGTGAGGTGCACGGCAAGGCTGTAGAGCGCATCGACGTGCTCGAGCGCGCGCTCCGCCAACGGCGCCGTATCGGGCGCGTCGGGAACGACGGCGAGACGTCGCGAAAACAGGGCCATTGGTCAGGAAAACGAACGAAGCGGCGTTCGGTTCGCGCCAATCATACGCGACGGCGCGCATCCAACGAACGCGGGCCGGCCCCCACAATGGCGAGGAATATCGACGTCATGAGCTGCGCGTAGTCCGACCGGATCTCGTGAGCGACGGCCCAGAACCCGATCGTCGGCGGCGACGGGGGCAGCGGGAGCGGCGACGTGCCGAGGAACAGCGACACCTTGGTCGCGAAGATGGCGACGATCATCTCGAGAGCAAACGTGATCGCGACCGGCCGCGTGAACAGGCCGAGCAGCAGGAGGATGCCGCCGATGATCTCGAAGCCCGCGACAAGGTCCGCCGTGAGGTGCGGGAACGGGAACCCGAGCTTGGTGAACCGACCGACACCCTGATTCGCATACACGAACTTCAGGAGACCTTCGGAGAGGAACACTCCTCCGGTCATCATGCGGATGAGAATCGTGGCCGGCGGCGCATCTGTCTTCATGCCCACCAGAACGAACGACGGGCGCGGCGGTTCACACCAATCGGCGCACCTCGATCGTGCACTTGCTCACGCGCTGACCTTCGCGATGGATCCGCACCCACGGTCGGATCGCCTCGACCGCGTCGGCGAGAGTCGCGACCTGCACGATGATGTAGCCACCGATGAGCTCCTTGGACTCCGCGAACGGCCCATCGACCATGAAGCGCTGCGCACCCGCACGCCTCACGCGCGTGCCTTTCTTGCTCGGCTTCAAGCCCTGGCCGCCGATCATCGTGTTGCTCTCCGCGAGCGGTCCGCAGTACTCGTCCATACGCACCATCGACTCGGGCGTCGGAAAGTTGTTCCGCTCCTCGTCGTGGCTGCGGATCAGCGCGATGAACCGATGCGTGCCGGGCTTGCGCATGGGTGGTGGCGCGGGCGCCGGTGGCTCGGGATTCGGCGGTGCCCCGAAGTCCTGCGGCGTATAGGACTCGCGAATCTCGAGCGTGGCTGCATCACCGGGTGCGTTCTTCGCGAGCTCGATCGCCGCCTCGCGCGAGACCACATCGAGGATCCACACCGCGCGTAGCGCCGATCGTTCGTTCGCGACGACCGCGGGTGCATCGCCGATCTCGACGATCGTCGCGCCTTCGTCGGCGAGCTCCTCGGTGCCCAGTACGTTCACGCCGTGCGCCGCGAGATACGCCGAGATGGCGTCGACAGGTGCATCGCCGTGGAGAGTCATCATGAGCTGCATGGGAATCCTCTAGCGCTTGGCCATGTAGCGAGCGGCGATGACGCCCGAGCCGAACGTCTTGGACGACCGCAGCTCGAGCTTGGCGCGCTGTCCCTTGTGCGCGAACAGCGGGAGCGTTCCGCCGATAATGACGGGGTGGATGGTGATGCGATACTCGTCGACGAGATCCGCCAGCGCGTGTGTGAGCGTCGGGCTCGCGAAGATCATGATGTCACCGCCGGCCTTCTCCTTCTCGGCGCGCACGGCATCGACGATGTCGTTGCCGAATACCCGCACGTTCGGCTTGGACTCCGTGAGCGTGCGCGACGCCACGATCTTCGCGACATCGCGATACCACCGAGCGTGGTTGCGCGCGTGGTCATCCTTCGCGTCGACCTCGCCGGGCCAGTAGCTGTCCATCATCTGATACGTGATGCGGCCGTAGACGGCGGTGTCGACCGACGCCATCAGCGGGTAGACGTGATCCTGGAGCTCCTTGTCGAACGTCAGGAAGTTCATCTCTCCATTGGGGCCGGCCATGAAGCCATCGAGGGAGATGTGAGCGAGCGAGATGAGGTTGCGCATGAGTGTCCTTTCAGGAGGTCGACGAACGTCCCGAGCGGCGATCGACTAACGCCGCAAAGAAACATTCGCTGCAAAGTCGAGCGGTTGCGCTACGCCTCGGCGACCGCTTCGATCTCCAGCGCGACGCCGTGGTGGAGCACCGGGACCGGCACGACGCACCGAGCAGGGCGGCGCTCGCCGATCCACGCCGCGTAGAGCTCGTTGAAGCGGGCCCAGCGCGCGATGTCCGTGATGTACACGCGGACCTGCGCGAGCGCGGCGCGGGAGGTTCCCGCTGCTGCGAGTACGGCGTCGAGATTCGCGAGTACCTGTGTGACCTGCGCGTCGAATGGTTCATCGCCGAGTGCGCGACCGTCCGCTGCGACAGGCAGCAACCCGCAGATGAACACGAGCCCACCCGCGCGTACGGCGTGGCTGTAGTGGCCCGCAGGGCGGGGAAGTGTGTCAGCCATGATCTCGGTCATCGCGGTCCTCCAACAAGCTGCGCGAACCGCGCGAGGTCGATATTGCCACCGGTGAGGATCACACCGACGCGCTTGCCGCGCAGACGATCCACGCCCCGCAGTGCGTAGGCCGCCGCGAGGCAGCCTGTCGGCTCGACCACGATCTTCATGCGGCTCGCGAAGAACTTCATCGCCTCCACGAGCTCGGTGTCCTCGACCGTCTCGATGTCGGTGACGAGCTCGCGGATGATTGGAAACGTGAGCTCGCCCAGGTACTGGGTCTGCGCTCCGTCGGCGATCGTCGCTGGCGTCTCGATGCGAACGATCGTGCCCGAGCGGAAGCTGCGCTGACCGTCGTTGCCGGCAGCGGGCTCGACACCGAATACCTCGCACGCCGGCGCCAGCGCACGGGCGGTGATCGCGCACCCCGACAACAAGCCGCCGCCCCCGAGCGGAGCGAGGAGCGCGTCGAGCGGGCCGACGTCCTCGAACAGCTCCTTCGCCGCCGTGCCCTGACCCGCGATGATGTCGGCGTGATCGTACGGTGGGATCAGCGTGAGGGAACGTTCGCGCGCGAGTCGCTCGCCGATCGCGACGCGATCCTCCGTGTAGCGGTCGTAGCTGACCACCTCCGCGTCATAGCCGCGCGTCGCTTCGACCTTCACGGCCGGCGCATCGCTCGGCATCACGATCGTCGCGGGCATGCCGAGGAGCCGCGCCGCGAGCGCGATGCCCTGCGCGTGGTTCCCTGACGAGAACGCGATGACGCCGCGGGTGCGTTGCTCGGGGGGGAACCTCGCGAGCGCGTTGTAGGCGCCGCGGAACTTGAACGCGCCCATCCGCTGGAAGCTCTCGCACTTGAAGAACAGCGTCGCGCCCGCGAGCTCGTCGGCCGTGCGCGAGGTCAGGACGGGCGTGCGAACGGCTGCGCTGCGGATGCGCTCGTGCGCGTCCGACACATCTGCGTAGCTGACCATGCAGGCGATACTACGTCGGCTTCGCTGTGAGTTTCACCGAGACCTCACGACCGTGCACAGTGTGCGGTTATGGTCCCGCGCGACCTCGACGCTAGCCTTCGACAATGAAGGCCTATTTCGTTTTCTTGATCGCGTTTCTCACGAGCTGTGGCGGGGTGAAGAAGTACGACGCGCTGGTCGAAGCGAACGCCGTGTGCGACCAGAAGTGGGCTGACATCGAGACCGAGCTGCAGCGCCGCTACGACCTGATCCCCAATCTGGTCGCCACGGTGAAGGCATCGGCCGCGCACGAAGAGAAGGTGCTCGAGGAGGTCACGACGGCGCGGGCCTCTGCATCGCAGGTCAAGTTGAGCGCCGATGATCTCAGCGATCCGGCGAAGATGGCGGCGTTCACGCAAGCGCAGAGCGCGCTGACCGGGGCGCTCGGTCGTCTGCTCGTGACGCAGGAGGCGTACCCGGATCTGAAAGCGAACGCGCAGTTTCACGATCTGACCGTCGAGCTCGAGGGGACGGAGAACCGGATCGCTCGTTCGCGGCAGGAGTACAACGATGCGGTCAAGGCGTACAACGCCGAGCTCGCGAAGGTCGGCGGTCAGGTGGTGAACAAGGTCACCGGTCACCCATTCAAGCCGCGCGTGTACTGGAGCGCGTCGGTAGCGGCCCACGAGGCGCCAAAGGTCTCGTTCTGATGCGCGCGGCGGTCGTCGCGATCGCGCTGGTGCTCGCAGGCGCGTACACGCCACCGCCGCTGCGTGGTCACGTCGTCGATCAGACCGGCACGTTGACCGCTGCCGACGTGCACGATCTGGATCTCACCCTCGACTCGATGGGAAACGCGGGCGGGTTCGCGCTCGTCGCGTTGATCACGGATCTGGGCGGCGAGACAATCGAGGACGTCGCCTACACCGCGTTCAACACGTGGGGCGTCGGCGAGAAAGGCAAGGACAACGGCGTCCTGCTCGTGATCGCGCCGAAGGAGCGCCGGATCAGGATCGAGACAGGGAAGGGCGTTGGTGGCGCGCTGCCTGATCTCAAGACCAACGACATCATCCGGCAATCGATCGCGCCGCATCTGCGCGACGGGCAGGTGAAGACGGCGATCGAGGATGGCGCGGTCGCGATCGCCCAAGCGTTGCGCGCCGACGACTCGTGGAAGCGGACAGAGACGAAGCCGCAGGGCACGACGGACGGAACCTCGTCGACGAACTGGATATTCATCGTCGGCGTCATCGTGGTGTTTCTCCTGTTTGGCCTGACGCGCGGACGGAACGGAATCGGCGGCGGACGCGGTCCGTGGTGGGGAGGTGGCTTTGGCGGCGGCGGTGGGTTTGGCGGCGGTGGCGGATTCGGCGGGGGCAGCAGTGGCGGCTCGGGCTACAGCGGTGGCGGCGGCGCCTCCGGGGGCGGCGGGTCGAGCGATTCGTTCTAGCCGCGAGGTAAGCTGCGTCGATGCGGAGTCTCGCGCCGTCTGATCTCGCGTTCTTCAGGACGTCTCCCTACCGCGTCGTCGGTCGCGTGCGCCTGTCGGCGTCTCCGGATCGCGTGTTCGCCTCGTTCGCCGATCCCGACGACTGGCCGAAGTGGTTCCCGCTGATGAAGAGCGCGGCGTGGCTCAGCCGCACCGGCGGCATCGGATCCGAGCGCGAGGTGAGGATGGGCGCAGGCCTCGGAACGTTCCGCGAGCGCTTCATCGCCTGGGAGCCGGGCGCTCGGTACTCGTTCACGATGTTCGAAACGTCGTCCCCGCTGGTCACGCAGCTCGCCGAGGACTATCGGCTATCGCCCGACGGAATGGGGACGCGGGTCGATTGGATCATGGCGGCGACGCCGAATCTCCTGGGACGGATTGCGTGGCCGCCGATGAAGGTGCTGATGGGGTCGCTGTTTCGCCGCGGTGGCGTGAAGCTCGAAGCGCTGCTCCGCTAGTCGTGACCGATCGCGATCCGCTCGAACTGGGCGGTTCCGCCATTGGATACAGGAGCGTTGACGGCGCCGGCCCCGAACACGATGCGAGCTGTGGCCTCGGTATACGCACCGTTCTGCGTGTTGCCGAGCGTCGAGGAGGACGAAGGCGCACGCGAGCCGCACTCGCACATCGTACCAGTCAGTCGATCAGCTTGCGCTCGCGCAGCGCGGTAGCGAGGTCGCGACTGAACGCCGCCTGGCCAGGCGCGCCGAGGTGCATCTCGTCGGGGCACTCCAGCGTCGCCATCGCAGGGATGTCCTTCGCGTTGATCACGATCGCATGCGTGCGCGCCGCAAAGGCGTCCCAGTACTGCGCGCGCGGATAGCGCTCGTCGATGGCGGTGGAGAGTTTCCCGGAGATCGGGAGGCGGATGACGACGACGTGTCCGCCGCGGGCTTCGATCGCGCGCACCATCGGCTCGAGCTCCGTGTCGAGCTTGGCGAGCCACTCCGACGGGGGTGGCGCAGGCGCGAGATTGTCGAGCCGCTTGTCAGCCTTGATGCGCAGCGTGCCTGGTGGTGCGAGGTCGTAGTCGGGATGGGACGTGCGATCGCGATCGAGCGCGACCAAGCCGGGGCCAGGGAGCGAGCGCTTGCCAATGAGAAACATGATGAGACGCCGACCGCCGAACGCGAGCTGCGCGAGCTCCGACTGCGCATACGAGGCGAGGTAGCGGTTCGCCAGCGCGCCCGGCGCGCGCCACAGCGCGTGGAATCGATCGACGTACTCCTTGGACTGCGTCGTGAGGAGCGGCATGGCCATCTCGCTCTCGATGAGGTCGACGACGGCGATACCGCGGAACGTGGGATCCGCAGCTAGATCGCCGAGCACTGCGAGCGGCAGGTGATCGCTGATCGCGAGCTGGACAACGCGCGTGCGTGGGGCGACCTCGTGGAATGCCGTCGGCGAGTACGCGATCGCCATGCGCGATGCGCCCATCAGTACGACCTGGTGCGGATCGTTGTCGACGTGGCGGCGAGAGAGGCTCCACAGAAACGGATCGTCGATGACGTTCGGGCGCTGTCCGCTCGCACGAGTGACGACCTCCATACCCCATACGCCGAGGACGGCAAGCGCGATGGCGAGCGCGAACGTGGCTCCCCACCGACCAGCCGGGATATGTCGTTCAAAATTGGAAGTAGATGAAGGCACGGTCTTGGCCCTGCATGAGGATGATGGTGACCAGCATCGCGGCGAGCGCGAAAGAGCGCACGGGCCACGGCGTTCGCTCGACGACGTCCTCGAGCTTGCGAGCGTGCATGACCCAATGCACCGCGAGAACCGCGAGCATCGTCACGCCGATGACCCCGTACGTTGGCCCCCTGAACAACGCTCCGGCGTGCTCGATGCCGAACATGCTGCGCAACACGGAGAACGCCTGATCGAACGAGCTCGCGCGGAAGAACACCCAGGCGATGCAGACGAGAACGAAGGTGACGATCACGCCGACGGTGCGCGCGATGGGGCCCGTCCACGGCACGACGCGTCGGATCACGCGCTCGCCGATCAAGTACGTGCCGTGGAGGCCGCCCCAGACGACGAACGTCCAGGACGCTCCATGCCACAACCCGCCGATGAGCATCGTCAGCATCAAGTTGATGTACGTGCGCGCCGGCCCGAGGCGGTTGCCGCCGAGAGGGATGTACAGGTAGTCGCGCAGCCACGTGGAGAGCGAGATGTGCCAGCGTTCCCAAAAGTCCGAGAAGCCGACCGCACTGTAGGGGAACCGAAAGTTGTCGGGCAACGAGAAGCCAAAGCACAGCGCGGCGCCGATCGCGCATGTCGAGTACCCAGCGAAGTCGCAGGCGATCTGCCCCGCAAACGCGAGCGTTCCTGTCCAGCCGTCGAGCGTCGCGAGATGCCCCGTCACAGCAAAGACGTCGTCGGCCGTCGGCGCGAAGATCGTGTCAGCGAGGCAGGTCTTTTCGAACAGGCCGAGCGTCATGAGAGCGAGCCCCCACGCGAGCTGACGCCCCGTCGTGCGACGACGCTCCACGCACTGCGGAAGGAACTGCGATCCGCGCAGGATGGGACCGGCGACGAGCGCGGGGAAGAACGTCACGTACAGCGCGAAGTCGAGAAAGCTGTCCCACGGCTTCGTGCGTCCCAGATACACGTCGAGCGTGTACGAGAGCGTGTGAAACGTATAGAACGAGATGCCGATCGGCAGGACGATGTCGAACGGGGCGGGGTGGTATTCGACGCCGACGGCATGGAGGATCGCCACGACGTTCGCGCGAATGAAGTTGCCGTACTTGAAGTACCCGAGCACGCCGAGGTTCACGACGACGCTCACGATCAGCAGCGCGCGCTTCTTGTGCTGCGTCGCCGAGCGGATGATCAGCTTGGCGGCGCCCCAGTCGATCAACGTCGAGAGCCAGACGAGAACGATGAACACCGGGTCCCACGCGGCGTAGAACGCGTAGCTCGCGAGGAGCAGCCACACCTTCTGGCCGCGCCAGGTCAGGACGGGCAGGTTATAGACAGCCAGCACCACGATGAAGAACGCGGCGAATATGTAGCTGTTGAACTGCAACCCGCGCGCAGTCTAACAGCGCGGCATTCGTAGCTCGGGCGGGCGGGTCGAACATCGACGGATCGAACAGCGGCCGGATCTCGATCCACGACGACGGTCGGCGCCCGGTCGGATCGCCAACCGCGGGCAGAAATGTTCTGCGAGGAATCGTGAGTGGTTAGGCGCGGAGCTTCTCCAGCATTGCGTCGATCCGCTTGGTGCGCGTCTCGGGCTTCTTCGCCTCGGTGATCGCGCGGATGTGCTCCTTCTGATGCGTGAACGCGAGCGCGTCGAACTTCGCGCGCAGCTTGGCCTTGGCGAGCGCCTTCGCGGCATCGTCGGGGACGTCGACCGTGCGGTCGGCGCTGTCGAGCGCGATCGTTGCTTCGACGGTGTCGCCGATGTCGATGCCGAGCGCTTCGCGGTTGGCCTTGGAGAGACCGATCAGGTTCTGGCCGCCCGTGACGGCGAGACGAAGGCGCGCTGTCGCTTTGCCGATCGTGACGGAAACTGCCGCGCGCTTGCCACCGCCGAGCTCGTCGACTTGTGCGTCGGTGAGCACGATCGCGGTGGCGGGCCCCTGCGGCTTCAACTTCTGCTTGATCTTCACGGGCGCCAAGGCTCGCACATCTCGTGCGAACAAACGGTACGCTCGGTTGGTGGGGTTTCACTGCCGATGGCTCGCGACGCGCGGACGTGACCGCGACGACGTGCTCGGTCGCTTGCGGTTCAAGGTCGTCGACGAGCTCGTGGAAGAGGTCTACGACACGGGCCTGTACGCGCTCGAGGTCGATGACTGGCTCGTGGTCATCGGAGACGGCTTCGATCACATGGCGGCAGTGAAGCGCGCGGAGGCAGCGGCGCTCTCGAACGGCGGCGACGTGATCTATCTGTCCACCGACGATACGACGATGGCGTTCGAGCTGGCGAAGTTCCGCGACGGCAAGCAGCAGTGGACCGTCGCCTACGACGGCAAGGACGGCGTCACGGATCCGATGTTCGAGGGCGAGGTGCCCTGGGCGGTGAGGGTCCTGCACGCGCAGCTCGAGAAGGAGCAAGCCAAGGCGGGCGGTCCCAAAGCGGAGGTCGACCACATCTACGAGCTCGCGCCGCGCTACGCGATGGATGTCGTGGGATTTCGCCATGACGAGTCGCTCGGCAGCGGTGCGCACGTCCCGATCTGGCAGCTCGCCGCGAAGACCGGGCGCTAACTACTCGTTCGGACGGCGAAAAAGATTCTAGCGTGAGTGTGTCGATCGGCGAGGCCCTTGTTCGTCGCCTCTGTGTAGACCAAGGAGACAACGATGCGTTTCATGATGATCGTCAAGCCGCCACCGGGTGCATACGCGGTGAAGCCGGAGAAGAAAGACCTCCAGGCAATGGGTCGCTACACCGACGAGCTCCGTCGCGCGGGCGTGCTCCTCGAGATGGCGGGCCTCGATAAGGACGTCACGCGGGTGAAGTTCGCGGGCTCGTCGCGCGCCGTGACGGATGGTCCGTTCAGCGAGACCAAAGAGCTGATCGGCGGGTTCTGGATCATCCAGGTGCGCTCCAAGGAGGAGGCGCTCGAGTGGGTGAGGCGCATCCCGCTCGGGACGGAGTGTCACGTGAACGACGAGACCGAGGTCGAGCTGCGCCGCATCGTCGAGCCGGGAGAGCTCGCGTGATAACGCTCTACGGCTTCAAGACGATCTTCCCCGAGGGGATCGGCGAGACGAAGGATCTGCGCGCGCAGTGGGTGCTCGAGGAGTGCGGCCTTCCGTACAAGGTCCACGGCGTCGACCACGTGGGCGGCGAGACCGAGACGGACGCTTACACGCAGCTCAATCCGTTCCGCCAGGTTCCCGTGATCGACGACGACGGCTTCGTGATCACCGAGTCGGCGGCGATCGCGCTCTACGTCGCGGAGAAAGCGGGCAAGCTGATCCCTCCGGACGCGCAGGGGCGTATGCGCGTGACACAGTGGTGCTTCGTGGCCGTGAGCACGATCGCGCCGATCAACCAGGCGCTCGATGTTGTCGGGATCTTCGATCCGGAGAACCACGCGCTCGCTGGCCAGGTGAAGTCGCTCGCGTATCGCTTCCTCGCGGGCCTGGAGCGCCGCCTCGACGGTCGACAGTGGATTGCGACGGACGAGTTCACGGTCGCGGATCTGATGATGGCGGGCGTGCTCCGCGAGATGCGCAAGACGGACTTGATGGACTCGCATCCGAACGTCAAGCGGCTCTACGAGCGCTGCATCGCGCGCCCCGCGTGGGAGAAGACGTTGCGCCTCTACGCAGACCGCCTCGGCGTGACGGTTGCCGCCATCCGCTGATCGAGTCTACAAGAGCCAGATGGGCAGCAAACCGGTGTCCCCGTTCCCGCGCGTGCGGCGTTCCGTTCACATCGCTGCGCAACGGCTTCTACGCGACCTCCGCGCACCAGCTGTTCGCACGCGGCATCGCGGCGGTCGAGATCCGACGCTGGCGGGGATCCTCGGTCGCGCCCCGACGGCGTTTCGCGACACGCTAGTCGCGTAGCGCAGGCGCCCGTGCGAAGGTGACGGCCAATGTCGCTGCAGTGGTACCCGGGTCACATGACCAAGGCGAGGCGCGAGATGGTCGCGCTGATGCCCTCGCAGGACGTCGTGATCGAGGTCCTGGATGCGCGCCTTCCGCGGGGCAGCTCCAACCCGATGATCGCGGAGATCCGCGGCGACAAGCCCGTCATCAAGGTGCTGACCAAGGCCGACCTCGCGGATCCCGTTGCGACCAAGGCGTGGATCACCTGGCTCGAAGGCGAGCCGAGCGTTCGTGCGTTCGCGTCGACGACAAAGGAGCCCACTGCGGCCCGCAAGACGCTGCACTCGCTCGCGCGCAACATGGCGCAGCATCGCGGGCCTGACAAAGACGTCCGCGCGCTGATCGCGGGCTGCCCCAACGTGGGGAAGTCGACGTTCCTCAATACACTGATGAACAAGCAGGTCGCCAAGACGGGCGACAAGCCCGCCGTGACCAAAGAGCAGCAGGCCGTCACGCTCAAGGACGGGATGAAGATCACGGACACGCCTGGTCTGATGTGGCCCAAGATCGAGCACGAGCCGCGCGCGTTTCGGCTGGCGCTCGCGGGATCGATTCCCGACACGGCGATCGACTACCTGACGATCGGCATGTTTGCGGGCGAGCTCTTCCTCGCGATGTATCCGCAGCTCATCGTCGCGCGCTACAAGCTCGCTGCCGTACCCGCGTCGCCGCATGCGTTGCTCGAGGAAGTCGGTCGTCGGCGTGGAGCGTTGCGCAAGGGTGGCGTCATCGACATGCACGTCGCAGCGGAGCTGCTGGTTCACGAGTTTCGCGATGGCGCGCTGGGCCGGATCACGCTCGAGCTGCCGCCCGCGGACAACCGTTCGCTGGACGGCGAGTAGGATGCGAATCGCGGCGCTGGTCCTGCTCGCTGCCTGTGGCGGTGGCTCCTCGACCCCGATCGACTCCATGACTCCGCTCGATTCCGACACCGCCGATGCGGTAGTGCCGTCGCACCTCGTCGCGTACATCAGCGGCAACGCACCCGAGATCGCCTGGTACGACTTCGACCTCGCGACGGGCTCGTTGACCAGTGCAGGGCAGGCGGCCGCGTGGGCGGCGAATCCGTCGTTTCTCGCGATGACCAAGACGCACCTCTACGGCGTTGCCGAGGGTGGCGACCGCGTCGGTGCGTATTCGATCGAGCAGACGACCGGTGCTCTCTCGTACATCAACGATCAATCCTCCGGTGGCGATGGCCCTGCGCATCTCTCCGTGGATCGCACCGGCACGTTTGTTCTCGCCGCGAACTACACGAACGGCATGATCGCCGTGTTGCCCATCCGCAGCGATGGCGGTGTCAGTACGGCCGTCGATACCCGGATGGCCGGCGTGAACGCGCACATGATCCTCACGGACGCGGCGAACAAGTTCGTGTTCGTCCCGTGCAAGGGATCCGACTACATCGCGCAGTATCAGTTCAACGCGACGACGGGCGCGCTAACTGCCAATTC
Source organism: Kofleriaceae bacterium (assembly GCA_036499725.1). Classification (GTDB taxonomy): domain Bacteria; phylum Myxococcota_A; class Polyangia; order Haliangiales; family Haliangiaceae; genus JABFXX01. The sequence continues at coordinate 80,935 of DASYDE010000051.1, read as the reverse complement.
GCCGGCCACGGTGATGACAGCGGCAGGCGCGGGTCCGCGGCACCTCGCGTTCGCTCCGAACGGTGCGTTCGCGTACGTCATCGACGAGAACCTGGCCACGCTGATGGTGTTCGGGTACGACGCGACGACCGGTCGCCTCACGGAGCTGCAGACCGTCTCCAATCGTGCTCCGGGCGCGACCGCGGCGGGCAACACGGGCGCGGAAGTCGTCGTGCACCCGAACGGGAAGTTCGTCTACGCGTCCAATCGTGGCGACGATAACGTCTCGGCATTCTCGATCGGCTCCGACGGTAAAGTGACGCTCGTAGGCCACGTGTCCGTGGGAATGACGCCTCGCGCGTTCACGCTCGATCCGACCGGTGCGTGGATGCTCGTTGCCAACCAAGGCAGCGACACCGTGACGACGTACAAGATCGATCAGACCACCGGCCTGCCCGCACCGATGGGCGATCCGATCGCGTTCACGAACCCCTCGTTCGTTGGCTTCGTCTCGCTCTAAGCGCGCAGCGCCGTGATCGCGGCGGCGACCTCGCGCATGTCGTTGTTCAGCTGATGATCGCGACCGTCGAGGATGCGCAGCGACGCGTTCGGTAGCGTCTCGCCGTACTGGCGCGCGTGCTTCGGCGGAGCCGTCTCGTCGTTCGTTCCGTGCACGATGATCACGGGGAAGCGAAACGGCGCGCCAAAGTCCTTACGCGCGGGCAGCTCCTCGCTCGGCCATCCGTGAGGGCCGATAAACGGTGCAGCGATCAGTACGAGCGCGCCAGGAGTGAACGCGGGCGGATGCTCGGCGAGCGTGTGGATCAACATCGTACCGCCGATGGAGTGACCGACGAGGATGGCGCCGTCGGAGAGCCTCGCGAGCTCCTCGCGCAGCGCCGAGCTCCACGCCGTGTAGTGCGGATCCGCCTCGCCGGGCATGCGCGGATAGGTGACGTGGTATGCGGAGCCGAGCGCGGACGAGAGACTCTCGACGAGCGCGTGATCCCACGCATCGTGAACATGGGCACCGCCACCTTGAATGAACAGAACCTCGGTCGCCATGTCGGTCGAGACCGAGGTTAGTACGTCACGCCGCCGCCGAGGGCACGGTAGAGCGAGATCCGATTTGCCATCGCGGAGAGTTGTGTGGAGACGAGCGAGTTCTGCGCGGCGTAGAGAGCGCGCTGCGAGACGAGCGTGGACAGGAATGGATCCACGCCTGCCTGATAACGGGCTTGCGAGATCTCGAGGCTCTTCGTCGCCGCATCTACGAGCGCGTGTTGTGCCTCGAGCTGCTCGACGATGGTCGCGCGGACCGCGAGCGCATCAGCGACATCGCGGAATGCGCGCTGGATGGATGCCTCGTAGGCGTACACCAGCTCCTGCTTCTGCGATTCGCTGTACGCGAGGTTCGCGCGGTTGGCGCCGCCACGGAACAGCGGTGCAGCGAGGTTGGGAATGAACGAAAAGACGAACGCGGGTCCGCTGAACAGCGCACCGAGTGTCGTGCTGGCGAGACCGCCGCTCGCAGTCAGGGACAGCGACGGGAAGAACTGCGCGCGAGCAGCGCCGATGTTCGCATTCGCCGCCATCAGGTCGTGCTCGGCGGCGCGCACGTCGGGGCGGTCGAGGAGCACGGCGGACGACACGCCGACGGGGATCTCCGTGAACCAGTCGGGCGTGTCGGGGAGCGCATCGGGAAGCAGACCGTCGGGAACGGGGCCGCCCGCGAGCAGCTCGATCGCATTCTTGTCCTGCTCGATCGTGGCCGTGAGTAACGCGACGTCCGCGCGCGCCTGCTGGTAGACCGTCGCGGCCTGGTAGTAGTCGCTGCGATTGGTGGTGCCGCCGCCGACGAGCTTGTCGGAGAGGTCCATGACGCGCTTGCCGTTGTCCATCGTCTCGTTCGCGATCGCGAGGCGCTTCTTGTCGGCGGCGATCGTGACATATGCGGTGCACAGCTCGCCGATCAGCGAAACGCGTGCGGCCCGCGCGAGCTCGACCGCGGCGAGGACCTGCTGCTCCTTGGCGTTGCTGAGCGACTTGATCCGGCCAAAGACATCGATCTCCCACGACGCCATGCCGAGGACCTGCGCGCTCGTTCCTGTCGCGGTGGCGTTGCCGGGCAGGCCCGTGAGCTGGCGCGCGCTGTTGGTGCTCGCTACGGCGTCGACGGTCGGCAATGCGGCCGCGCGTTGCACGCGATAGAGCGCACGCGCGGACGTGATGTCCTCGGCGGCGCGCCGCAGATCGCGATTGGCGGTCAGCGCCTGCGCGACGAGCTGACGCAGCTGCCCGTTGTGGACGAAGGCCTCGAGCGAGGGCAGGGCGTCCTTGCCCGCGCCGCCTGGAAGATCGTTGCGGATCGGTGCGACGGGGCGCTCGTAGCTCGGAGCCATGGAGGTGCACCCCGCGAGCGCGAACATGAACAGGGCGCGCTTCACGTGGGCATCGTCCGTTTTCCGCGCACGACCCGGCGCACGACGACGAAGAACACGGGCACGAAGAACACGGCGAGGATCGTTCCGGTCAGCGTGCCGCCGATGATGCCCGTGCCGATGGAGACGCGGCTGTTCGCGCCGGCACCCTTCGACAGTGCGAGCGGAGCGACACCGGCGATGAACGCGAGCGACGTCATGACGATGGGGCGCAATCTCAGCCGCGCGCCGGTCAATGCCGCCTCGAGTGCGGTCGCCCCCTTGATGTATGCCTCCTCCGCGAACTCGATGATGAGAATCGCGTTCTTCGACGAGAGGCCGATCGTTGTCACGAGCGCGACGCGGAAGTACACGTCGTTCTCGAGGCCGCGCAGCTTGGCTGCGAGGACCGCGCCGACGATGCCGAGGGGAATCACGAGCAACACGGAGAACGGCACGGACCAGCTCTCGTAGAGCGCGGCGAGCGCGAGGAAGATGAGCAGGATCGCGATCGCGTACAGCGTGAGCGTCTGGCCGCTCGCGAGCTGCTCTTCGTACGACAAGCCGCTCCATGCGTACGTCGTGCCCTTGAGGGTGCTCGAGAGGCGCGCGAGCGCGTCCATCGCGGTGCCGGAGCTAACCCCCGGTGCAGCCGCGCCCTGGATGCTCGCCGCCGCGAGACCGTTGTAGCGAGCCAGCGCTTCGGACCCATACGTCCAGCGCGACTTGGTGAACGTGTTGAACGGCGTCATCTGGCCAGTCGCACCGCGCACGTACCACTGCGACAGATCCTCGGGCCGCGAACGCGAATCCGCCTTTCCCTGCATGAACACGCGCTTTACACGACCGCGATCGATGAAGTCGTTGACGTAGATGCCACCCCACGCCGCAGCGAGTGTGTACGAGATGTCGCTCGACTGCAGGGAGAGTGCGGCCGCTTGCTCCTGGTCGATGTCGAGCTTGAGCTGCGGCGTCTCGGCGAGATCGCCGCGGCGAACCCCGGCGAGCAACTTGTTCTGCGCCGCCATCGCGAGGAGCTGATCGCGAGCTTGCGCGAGCCCGGCGCGATCGGTCCCTGGTGCGGCCTGGAGCTGGAAGTCGAAGCCGCCCGTCTGGCCGAGTCCCTGGATCGCGGGCGGCGTCAGCGCAAAGATCTGCGCCTCGCGTACGCCCCACAGCATGCCGGTCGCGCGCTGCGTCACTTTCTGCGTCGTGTTGTCCTTGCCGGGACGCTCGTCCCAATCCTTGAACTCGATGAACGCCATGCCCGCGTTCTGGCCAACACCGATGAACGAGAAGCCTGCGATCGTGAAGATCGACTTCACGGCCTTCTTCTCGACGTTCAGGAAGTGGTTCTGGACCTTCTCGCCGACGGCCTCCGTGCGCGCCATGGATGCGCCCGACGGCAGCGTCCAGATGACCATGCCGATGCCCTGATCCTCGTCGGGCAAGAAGCCCTGCGGGAGGCGGATCACGAGCGCGTACATCGCGGCGACGATCGCGCCATAGGGCAGGAGCCAGCTGAATGCCCACCGCAGCATGCGACCGACGACGCCCTGATAGCCGTGGGTCAGGCTGTCGAAGCCGCGGTTGAACAGACCGAACGCTCCCCGGCGGGGGCCGTGATGCGCTTTGAGCATGGTCGCGGTCAGCGCAGGCGTGATCGTCAAAGCGACGAATACGGAGAGCAACATAGACGCGACGATCGTCACGGAGAACTGGCGATAGATGATGCCGGTCGCGCCCGTGAAGAACGCCATCGGGAGGAACACTGCCGCGAGCACCGTCGCGACGCCGATCAGCGCGCCCGTGATCTCCTTCATGGACTTGACGGTCGCGTCGAGCGGGGAGAGCTGTTCGTCGCGCATCAGACGCTCGACGTTTTCGACGACGACGATCGCGTCATCGACGAGCAGACCGATCGAGAGCACGAGCGCGAACATCGTCAGCGTGTTGATCGAGTAGCCGAGCACCTTGAGCACGCTGAACGTGCCGAGGATGACGACGGGGACGGCGATGACGGGAATGAGCGTCGCGCGCCAGCTCTGCAGGAACACGAACATCACGACGATAACGAGGAAGATCGCCTCGATGAGCGTCTTCACGACTTCCTCGATCGAAATGCGGATGAACGTGGTGCTGTCGAACGGATACGCGACGGCCCAGCCGGCCGGCATCGTGCTCTGTAGCCGCGCGACCGTCGCTTTGACGTTGTCGGCGACTTCCAGCGCGTTCGCGTTGGGCGCCAGCATGATCGCGAGACCGGAGGCGGGGTGACCGTTCAAGCGTGTGCTGACGTCGTACGACTCGCTGCCGAGCTCGACATCCGCCACCTCGGAGAGCAGCACTTTGCGTCCTGCTGCGTCGTGCTTGACGATGATCGCTTTGAACTCGTCGGCCGTGTGCAGCTTGCTCTGCGCCGTCACGGTCGCGTTGAGCTGCTGACCGGGCGGGGAGGGCATGCCGCCGATCTTTCCCGCCGAGACCTGCACGTTCTGGGCTGCGATCGCCGCTTCGACATCGGACGGCATGAGCTGGAACGATTGCAGCTTGGCGGGGTCGAGCCACACACGCATCGCGTATCCCGAGCCGAAGACCTGGATCGCTCCAACGCCGTTCACGCGTGCGATGGGATCCTGCAGCGTGCTCGAGAGGTAGTCAGCGATATCGTGCTCGTTCACGCGATCGGTGGCGTCGTAGACCGCGACGACGGTGAGGAAGTTCGTCTGCGACTTGGAGACGACAATTCCCTGTTGCTGCACGGACGGCGGCAGCCGCGGCACGGCCTGCTGCACCTTGTTCTGCACCTGGACCTGCGCCGTGTCCGGGTTGGTCCCCTGGCGGAACGTGACGTTGATGCTCGCTTGCCCCGAAGAGCTCGACGAGCTGGAGAAGTACAGCAGGCCGTCGATGCCGGTGAGCTGCTGCTCGAGCACCTGCGTGACGCTGTTCTCGACGGTCTCCGCGGAGGCGCCCGTGTAGTTTGCGCTGATCTCTACGCTCGGAGGAGCGACGTCGGGATACTGCGCGATCGGCAACGCGCGGATCGATGCGATGCCCGCCAGCATGATGGCGATCGAGATGACCCACGCGAAGACGGGGCGATGTGCGAAGAAGTTTGCGAGCATCGGTTCACTTCGCCGCCTCTGCGTTGGACCCCGCCGCCGAGCCGCTGCCAGACCCGCTGCCCGCGGCGGGCGGAGCACCCGATCCCATCGCAGGCGGCGCGCCCGGCGCACCGAGCGTGACCTCGGTCGGCTTCACCGGCATCCCGGGGCCGATCTTGTTGAGGCCTTCGACGATGACCTTGTCGCCGGCCACCAGGCCCGACGAAACGAGCCACTTGTCGCCGATCGCGCGGTCCGTCGTGATGGTCCGCATCTCCGCCTTGCCGTCCTTGCCGACGACCATCGCGACCGCGTCGCCCTTGGCATCGCGCGTGACGCCTTGTTGGGGCACGAGCATCGCGGACTGGTTGATCGCCTGATCGAGGACCGCGCGCACGTACATGCCGGGCAACAGCGTCTCATCGGGATTGGGGAACTTCGCGCGCAGCGTGACCATGCCCGTCGCTGCATCGACCGCGACCTCGGCGAACTCGAGCACGCCCTCCTTGGCATACATGGTGCCGTCCGCGAGCTGCAGCTTCACCTTGGCGTTACCCTTGGCGAGCGTGCCGGCATCGACCTGCGCGCGCAGACGCAACCGGTCCTCCGCGGACTCGTTCACGTCTACATAGATAGGATCGAGGGAGCGGATCGTCGCGAGCGGCTGCGGTTGACCGGCCGTCACGAGCGCACCAACGGTCACGCTCGACGTTCCGATGCGGCCCGTGATGGGCGCGGTGATCGTCGAGTAGTTCAGGTTGATCCGTGCTGCTTGGAGAGCAGCTTGACGCTGCGCGACCGCTGACGTCGCGACCTCGACCGCTGCCCGCGCGTCATCGGCTTCCTGCTTGCTGACGCCTTCGATCTTGGCGAGCGAGACGTAGCGATCGTTCTTGGTCTTGGCGGCGCCGAGCTGCGCGCTCGCACTCGAGAGATCGGCGTTCGCCTGCGCGAGCTGCGCGCGATACATCGATGCATCGATCTGGTAGAGCACCTGGCCCGCCTTCACGAGCGTGCCCTCCTCGAACAGGCGCGCTTTGACGATGCCACTGACCTGGGGCCGCAGATCTGCGACAAGTGCGGCAGTGGTGCGACCCGCGAGCTGTGCCTGCAGCGTTACTTGCTCGAGCTTGACCGTGACGACCCCGACGTCGGCGGGCGGCATCTCGCCCTGCGGCGCTTGCTGCTGTTCAGGCTTGGCGCTCTTGCAGGCCAGTAGCCCGACTAACAGCAACGTCATGGCGCGTGTCGTCATGGCTAGGAACCGTGTAGCAAATTGCCGTCGACACTGCAGCTGTCGGAATGACTACATGCGTCTCTCGCGAATCTCACGCTTCGGTCCAACCGTTATTTCGACACACGTAGACGGTTCGCTCTTCGGTGTCGATCTGGAACAGGTGAATCCACTCGTTCACGACGAGCGCTTTGACCCGCTGATGCTTGTCGAGGATCGAATTGATCGCCGGGCGCGAGGCCTCGATCATCACCGCGAGGCGCAACGGCGCGTGCTGCCACTTCTCGCCGTCGTGGAGGGATTGCATGCCCAGGCCGATGCGCAGATCGCCGCCGTTACCTTCGAGCACGCCGAGGTGCCCGCCGACAATGTTGTGAAGTGTTTTGTCGCCGGAGCCGTAGCGCGCGTTGTCGACCGTCGAGGCGTAGTACTGGAAGTTGATCCAGTGACCGACGACAACGGGGCCCGCGACGATCGCTTCTAGAATCCCGTAGGTCGGATCCTCGTCGAAGCGATAGTCGTGGAGGAACGCGCGGCCCTCGAAGTTCATGTGCCGCGTGCGCTCGCGCGGAGCGACGATGAACATCGCGTTGCCCGACAGTCCCCATTCGGGGCGCACCTCGGCCCAGTTGCTCGCGCGCTTCTTGACCGCCGCGTAGAGTTTCGCGTCGTTCAGGCTGTCGAGCCCGAGGCGCGGAGCGCGTTCCCTGCGCGTCGTGACGCTCGCGCGGGCGAGGATGGCGCGCACGTCGACGAGATCGTTCTGATGATCTGCCACGTTCACACCCTCGAGGAACAGCGTCACGTCGTCTGTCGTCGTGTTGTGGAGGCCCGGGATGAACACGGTCGTCGCGGGGATCTGGATCCCCTTCGCGGCGAGACCGACACGCACTGCTTCCTCGTTGAACAACGCCGCCGCGGCCCGCGAGTTGACGTCGCCGGGTTGGCCGCAGCACGCGCCGCAATCCAGGCCCGCTGCATGAGCGTTGTTGCGCGACTCGCTGCCGTGTCCGATCAGGAGGACGACGCGCGCGAACACGGTGGTGAGGCCGATCGCGCGGAGGAATCCTTCGGCCATCGCGATCTTGTCGTCGCCGGTGACGTTGGTACCGTCGACGTGCATCGTCACGCGGGGGAGTCGGGTCGCGTCCTCGGCGAGCGTGAGCCCGGCGCGGTCGTGATGATCGAGCGGATCATGGTGCTCCGTGAACGCGTCCTGATAGATGTTCTTCGCGAAGAACAGCCCCATCGCGTCGACGAACGCGAAGCTCGACAGCGAGCTCGACTTGAACGCCTTCCACGCGTTCTTTGCTTCCAGGCGCGCGCGTCGCTTCTCCTCGAGACCCTTGGGCACGTTCGTATCGGTGACCCGGTACTTGGGGGCCAGCAGGCCCGGGAGCTGAGGACGCCCCTCGTCGGCGGAGAGCTGCTCGTACTCGATCGGGATCCCGAAGAACCCGGCCGCGCCGAACGTCTGGATATCCGGACTCTGCGTCTCGAGCGCGCGGCGGATGAGCTCCGAGCGCACGTCGATGCAGAACGCGGCCTGCAGCTTCGGCGCAGCGGGCGGTTCGGCACCGAAACCCTTGGGCAGCATCGGGCGCACCTGCGAGAGCAGCGCGATCTCGACGGCGCGCTGGAGGATCCAGTCCTCGGCGCGAGCGAGATGCGCGGCGCGTCCGATGGCGGCCCAGCTCTGCATCGCGAACTTCCACTCGGCAGCGATCTCGTCACCCGACGCGCGCAGGAGGATCCACTCCCACGCGAGGCGGATCGCGAGCAGATCGCGGATGTGATGATCGACCTCGCCGACGAGAGCCTTCTGGAACCGCAGATACGCGCTCCACGAGGCCCAGCCGTTGATATCGAGCAACAGCGCGGAGAAGTAGTTCTCGCGTTCGTTGTCGGGGACGCCGAGGTCGCCGCAGCCCTGGATGAACATCTGATCCGCGCGGGCCGGCAATGCACCGAGCGCGGTCCGATAGCCGCCGAGCTCCATGAACAGGCCCGGCATCGGATCGGCCTGCGCTTGTTCGCGCCAGCTCGCGTAGAGACCGCCTTCGCGTGCACCGATCACCTGGGCCTGGCCGTCGTCGAAGTACGAGGCGCAGAAGCGGCTGATCCGCTCGGTCACGAACTCGCGCCACGAGTGCTCGTGCTCCTGCTTGCGCAGCGTCTGCAGCACGTCCACGACGAGCGGGCGCCGCGTCGAGATGGGCTCGCGGATCCAGAAGCTCGCGATGATGTCGTCCTCGGTGACATCGAAGCCGCTCTCGGTGATCGCCTCGTGCAGGTGGTCCGCGTTGAAGCGGCCCTTGCGCCACTCTTCTGCGTACCAGGCGCGCGGCATCAATAAGTGGGCGCCCGACAGCGCGGCGAGGTCGCCGGCCACTTCGGGCAGCGGCTTGCCGATGCGCGGCCAGAACGGGTTCACGGCGATGAACCGATCGAGCGGCCACGTCGGCGCGATACTCGCGCACGCACGCTCGACAGCCTCGTTGAGTGGTCCGAAGTCGGTCATTTGATGCTCGGCGGCCAGAGGCGGAACGTCACGCGGGTAACCCAGTCATCGATGTAGAGACCACTGACGAGGTGGGGCTGGATGCGGTTCGCGAACCAACCGGTCGGGCTCGTCTGCAGGATCGTCTGGAGCAAGAACAGGAGCAGGAGACCGCCGATCACGATCTGCCACTGGAACGCTGACGGCTCGAAGCCGTTGTTCAACTGCGGCGAGAGGAGCTCGAACCCGATGTGCCACGCGAAGTACGCGGCCGTCGCTCCGACCGTGAACAGCATCGCGATCATCAGCGCGCGCATGCCCGCCGCGAGAGCACGACTGACCATCGGCGCGAAGCTCAGCGCGAGCATGAGGGTCAGCGGTCCGACGACAATCGGATCCAGATGGAGCTGGGGGATCTTGGTGCCCATGTAGAAGGGCCCGACCGCGATGCAGACGAGGATCAGGCCCCCGAGGAAGTGCCAGTAGCGCAGCCGGTGGTGATGAATAATGTGGTTCGCGCGCCACTGCTGGACGATCGAGCCCGAGCTGAGGAACGTGTGCGCCTTGTAGAGCGAGTGGGCGAGCAAGTGCATGAGCGCCAGGTGCCACGCACCGAGGCCGCACTGCACGAGCATGAAGCCCATCTGCCCGATCGTGGACCACGCGAGCGCGCCCTTGATCGCGGTACGCGTGGTCATCACGAGTGCGGCCACGATCGTCGTGAACAGGCCGACGCCGATGAGGATGCTCTGCGCGATGTACGCGTGCATCATCAGCGGCGCGAGGCGGATCATGACGAAGCCGCCGATGTTCACGACGCCCGCGTGGAGCAGCGCGGAGACCGGCGTGGGCGCTTCCATCACGGCTTGCATCCAGCCGTGAAACGGAATCTGGGCGGACTTCAACAGCACGCCGATGACGAGCAGGATCGTCGCCGCGTGGCCGGTCGGGGAGAGCGAGCCCATCGAGAGCGCGATCTTGTTGATCTCGTCGATGCGGAGCGTTCCCATCTCGCCGCCGATAAGCACGATCGCGCCGACGAAACACGCGTCCGCGACGCGACTGAGGAGGAACTTCTTGTGCGCGACGATGATCGCCTGGCGCCGATTCCGGAAGAACGTGAGCAGCTGATGGAGGCCGATGTCCGTCGCGAACCACGCGAGCACCAGCACCGCGAGGTGGTTGGACGTCGTCAGGATCGTGGCCGACGCGACCGTCAGCAGCATCGCGCGCGCGAACCGATCTAGCTCCTTCTGGCCGGCGAGGTAGGTGCGCGCGTAGCGAACGACAACGAGCGCGACCGTGCACACCAGCAGGAACATGCAGCTCGAGACGAGTCCCAGCTGGACGACGTCATTCATCACCGAGCCCGTGAACTTCTCCTTGGCGTCGAAGCCGAGGATCGTCAGGACGGCGTGCATGATCACCGCGAGGTAGGCGCATGCCGCGGCGAGCGCCGTGACGCGCACCGCGATAATCGGGAAGCCCACGCGCCGTGGAATGAAGAACGAGGCCACGAGCACGCTCGCGGGCACGAACGCAGCCAGCAGCAGCGGGACCAGCGAGAGAAACTCACCACTCGTCACGCGCCGATGGTAGTCGATCCATCGAAGAGCACGACGCAGGTGGAGTGCGTGAAATCGCGCGCGGTCTTATCTGGCGCAGAGCGGTTGCAATCTCGAGCCCGACGACCATGGGAGTCGTGCGAACACTCTACGAGCAGTCGCCGGGACAGCTCGCGATCGTCTCCGGTGGGTCGCACACGTTGTCTCCACACGCAGCGGTACACGGGCCGCAGTCGCCGGGACACAGGTGACACGTCTCGAGCGCATTGTTGCAGACGCCGTCACCACAACGCGGTCCCGCGGCGGCGCACATGGCGTAGGTCGGACCTGGCGGGCATCGTGGCGCGCAGGCGTACGCGCAGTCGGGGTCGCTACAACCCGCGAGGCCGTCTCCGTCGAGGTCGAGCGCCAGCGCGCAATTCTCGTCGGCCTCGTCGGCAGTCCAGGCCAGGTGCCACAGGTCGCTCATGGTGTTCCCGGTCTCTCCGCGGCCCGACGCGACGAGCGTTTGCGCGCGATCGGGCTCGGCGATCAGCAGCGCCTGGCGCCGCCCGTCCGGGGCGCCGTCGATACCCACATCCGGGATCAAGACTGACCAGGCACTTCCGTCGAGCTCCCACACATCGTCGAGGATTTCGCCGGCCATCCCTCTTCCTCCGACCAGCAACACTCGCTGTCGCGCAGACTCCCAGACGAGGCTCGCCTCCGCGCGAGGATAAGGACCGACCGCCGAGATCGCGGTCCAATCGGCTCCGTTCCAGCTCCACGTCTCCGACGAGGGCCCCGTGGCCGTCTCGCCCCCGACGAGCACGACTCGATCCGCGACCGGGTCGTACGTCATCGCGACCGCCGATCGCGGCGTCGGCTTATGCAATGGCGAGAGCGGCGTCCAGCCCGTCGCGTCCACGGACCACGTCGTATCGAGCAGCGCGCCGCCTTCGTCGATGCCTCCAAACGCGATCATGTGACCGTGCCCATCCGTGGAGAGCGCGACACCCTCCACGGGCGCCGACTCGATCGAGCTCGACCAGGTCGCGTCACCAAAGCGCGCCGTGATCGTGCTGCTGGTGCCGGCGAGATCGAGGTCCGTGGCGACACAGACGGCGGCCGTGGGATCGTACGCGATGGCGGGTGGCGTCGCCGCGGTGAAGGGAAACGGGCTCGCCGGGCCGGGTTTCCAGGTCGTGTCTCGCACCGTCCAGGTCTCGCCCGCATCGTCGATCACGACGGCATGCGCGCGTATCGGATCGTACGCACCAGCGAGGCGCTGCTGCGGCACGGCTAGCGTGGTGCGCTGAGCCCACGAGCTGCCGTTCCAGGCGGCCGTGATCGCCGATGATCCGCTAGTGCCGCCAAAGAAGATCACCTCGCCGCGATCGGGATCCGTCACCGCAAATCCAAACGTCGACGCGCTCGGCGGCGCGGGCACCGCGGTCCAACCGTTCGCGCCGAGCGCCCACGCGTCGTTCGTGACCACGCCGGTTAGATCTTCGCCGTCGACGAGCAGAAGGCGCTGCGTGGCGATGTCCCATGCGAGCCCCGCGTTGCCACGCGCCGGTGGTTGGCTGCCCGCGACCGTGCGCTGGGTCCACCCCGTGCCGTCGAGCTCCCACAGGTCATTGTCGACGACGGCCGTGCCGCTCGCGGTGTGCTCGCGTCCGCCGAACAGGACGATCTTCCCGCGCACCGGATCGTACGTCATCGCTGCTTCGCTGCGCGGATGGGGACCCGCCGCGAGCGGAAGCATCGTCCATGTCTTACCGTTGTAGGTCCACGTCTCGCCGTAGTCCACGTTCGCAGCGCTCGGTTGCTCGAGCGACCGCCCGCCGAACAGGACGACGATTTGGCGCGCCGGGTCGTACGCCATCGCGTGTCCCACGCGCGGGGACGGCGGCGAGATCGCAGGCACGTGCGTCCAGCTCCTGCCGTCCCATTCCCAGGTGTCGGCGAGCGAAGAGCCAGCAAACTCTCCGCCGCCGAACACGACGGTCCGCTGGCGCGCGGCGTCGTACGCCATCGCGTGATGAATGCGCTCGGGGGGCGATGTCTCGAGCTCGAGGAACAACCATGATTCGCCGTCGAACAGGCGCGTGTCGTTCCCGACGTTCGTTCCGAACTCGCCTGCGAACAGGACCAATTGCCGTCGGGCGAGATCGTAGGAGCCTGCGGTCCGCCCGAACGTCGTCGGTTGCGCGATTCGCACCGGGATCCACGTCGGCCGCTCGACCTGACACAGGCTCGAGCATCCGTCGTGACTGCGATGATTCGCGTCATCGCACTGTTCGTGCTCGAGCAGATCGGTCGTCCCGTTGCCGCACGTCTCGTCGGATAGACAGTCGGCAGAGCATCCGTCACCGCCCAGCGTGTTGCCGTCATCACAGCGCTCGCCGGTCGTGTCCTCGGGGTCCGCAGGATCGACGGCGTCGACACGACCGTTGCCGCAGCTCACCGGGAGACAGAAACCGTTCGCGCACCGGCCATTGTCGATACTCCCCGCCGTACAGCGGTGGTGGTCAGCGACTCCATCGCAAGCCACCTGCTGGTCCGGTGCGACGCAGGTGTTCTCGGCAGGGTCCGTGAGCCGCGCGCATACGCGCCCAGACGCGCAAACGAAATCCCCACAATCGACGGGGCGCGAGTCGATACAGCCACACAGGAGCACGGCGACCACGACAAAACGCATCCCGCGGGACGGTACTCGATCGGCGGGGTTGGAGCGCGCGTGAGCTCGCGCCTCACTTACGAGTCGCTACCCAGTCGACACATCAGAACTCGTAGCCGACGTGCAGCGCGGCGATCGGGATCACGTGTGGATCCTTGAACTCGTGCGTGCCGAGCTTGGTCGTGCCGCCGACGGGGAACCAGATCGTCGCGCCCGCCCACGGCTGGAGGTAGAGACCGGTGAGCGCGCCGTGGTGAACGGGGAACCACTGGTAGCCGACGGTGGGCAGCACGGTGATGTTGTCGCGCACGGCGGTTCCCGGCATGTCGTCGCGCGTGTGACGCGATTGGAGATAGCCCGAGTACGCGCCCACATAGAGACCGCGCCGCTCGCCGAACTGGTAACCAGCGAACGCCATGACCGCGCGCACGCCGAGGTTCCAGCCGTCCTCGTCGTTGCCGTTGAGCGTCGGGACGAGAAACGATGGAAAGTCGAGGCCAAAGCCGCCCGCACCGACGCGGAGGTGCTGCATGCCCGCGGGCTTGACCATTGCCCAACCGGAGAAGCCGCCCAGAGGGAACGTGGTCGGATCGGTATCGATGGAGACCCGCCAGGGTGCGTCGTCCGCATGAGCGATCGAGCCGACGGCGAGCGTTGCGGCCAGGAGAGCCACGCGAGCGTACGAATGGGGCATGTAGTGATGACTGCCCGGACCGCCAAAACTCATCGGTCGATCTGCACCCGCGTAACCGGGCTAAGCTGAACGGGAAATGGCGACGGACCTCGAGGCACACATCGGTGCCCATCGCCGCGAGCTGCTCGCGCACTGCTACCGGATGACGGGCGCGCTCAGCGATGCGGAGGACGCGTTGCAGGAGACGTTCGTGCGCGCGTGGCGCGGCTACGGCGCGTTCGAGGGCCGCTCGTCGGTGCGCGCGTGGCTGTATCGCATCGCGACGAACGCGTGCCTCGATCACCTGACGGATCGACGCGCGCGTGTGTTGCCCGATCAGCTGCGCGCGGCCGGGACCGTCGATGAACCGGTGGCGCCGGACCTGGACGCGCCGTGGTTGGAGCCGTTTCCCGATGCGATGATCGAGGACGATCCTGAGATGCGCCCCGATGCGATGTACAGCCGGCGCGAGGCGACGCGGCTCGCGTTCGTGGTCGCGCTGCAGCGTCTCTCACCGCGGCAACGCGCGATGCTGATCCTGCGCGACGTGGTCGCATTGAGCGCCGAGGAAGCCGCCGTCGCGCTCGACGTGACGGTCGCGACGGCGAACAGCTTGCTGCAACGCGCGCGGGAGACGATCGAGGCGCCCGCGCACAAGAAGCCCGCCGCGGATCCAGCGCGGTTGCGCGACCTGCTCGCGCGCTACGTGCGGGCGTGGGAGGGCGGGGACACGGGCGAGCTGATCGCGCTCTTGCGCACCGACGCGTTCACGACGATGCCGCCGTCGACGCTGTGGCTCACGGGGCGCGAGACGATCGCCGCGTTCATGGCGAAGTACGTGCTGCCGCGCGGTCAGTTCCGGCTCGTGCCGTTCGCGATCAACGATGCGCCGGGCTTCATCGTCTACTGCGATGGTCAGTTCGTCTCGCTCACGCAGGTCGAGACCGATGGCGAGTTCGTCGCGTCGTTCCATTCGTTCATGGGTATCGACCCTGCGCGCTTCGGTATCTCGCCGACGCTCTAGATCGTTCCCACGGGATCCACCGTCGCGGGGCAGTTCGGCGCAGAGCGAACGAGCTTGCCACGCTCGTCGAGGTTCTGCGTGCGGCTCGCCTCGTCGAGCACTTGCTTGCGGTTCGCGAGGCAGATCGGATCGCGCGATCTCTCGGGCGCGACGTACAGCGGTGCGTTCGCAGGAAGTGGCGCGACGTAGAGGCCGTCGAGTTGCAGCTGGGCGAGCGCGCTGTGAATCACGGCCGCCTCGGTCTCGCCGGTCATGTAGCCGTCAGCAGGTCCGACGGGCGCCGATACCGACGTGCACTCCGTGTCCGTGACGCCGCACGCTTCCTCGCCATCCAGCGTCGGCTTGCCCACGAACGACACCGTCGAGCCGCCGGGCGCGGGAAGCACGAGTGCGTACATCACGCTGCCGACCGTGGAGTGCGTGTGGCCATAGTCGCGAATGACGGCGACGCCGGCGACGAACTTCATCTGTACGCCGCCCGCCGCCTTGCCTTGCTCGGCGAGCACGTAGCCGCGCGTTTGCAGGACATTCGCCACGTCCCGCGCTGCGTCGATGGGCGGTTTGGCGAGCACCGCGCCGGACTGTTCGCGCGGGATGACGTTCAAGCTGGTGGAGTGGACCGACTCGTAGCAGCCGGCGACCGTGACGAGGAACGCGAGGAGAATCGTGCGCATGAGATGAGCGTGGGGCGCCGATCGTAACGCTTCGTTGCGCGCGTGTTTGCGATTACTACGGGCACTGTGGCTGCGTCGCCACACGTACGGCTCTACGCGAGGCGCGGACTGACGAGCTGGGACAGCCACGCCATCACGACGCGCACGCGACGCGAGAGCGGGCGGCCCTCCGCGTAGACGAGCGAGACGGGCAGGGGCGCGCACACGTGCTCGGGGAGAACCTCGACGAGATGTCGGTCCGCCAGGTCGTCGAGCACGCCGCTGCGCGGGACCTGAATGATGCCCAGGCCCGCTCGGCACGCCGCGTGGTAGGCAGCGACGTTGTTCACGGTGACCGTCGCGCGCATTGGTTTGTCGACGGTCTTCGCGCCGTCGCGATACTCGAACGTCGGTGCGTCGGTGCCGAACGTCCCCGTGTAGTGAACGACGAGGTGGCGGTCGAGATCCTCGAGCGTGCGCGGTGTGCCATACGTGCGGATGTAGTCCACGCTCGCGACGTTTGTCATCGGCATCACGCCGAGGCGCTTCGCGACGAGGCCCGGCTCGCGGACGGTGCCGGCGCGCAGGACGAAGTCGAAGCCATCGCGGACCAGATCGATGAGCCGGTCCGTGGAGCCGATCTGCAGCTCGATGTTCGGGTACTGCGCCTGGAGCTCCGGGATCCGCGGGATCACGACATCGCGCGCCATGCCGATCGCCATGTCGATGCGGACCTGACCACGCAGGGAGCGCTGGGGGAGGAACATCGTTCCCAGCTCGTCCGCGTCCTCGATAAGACGTTGGGCACGGAGGAGAAACTGTTCCCCGTCGGGGGTGGCGTGCACGGACCGCGTCGTCCGCTGCAGGAGCCGCACGCCAAGCTCTTCCTCGAGCGCCTTCACGCGCAATGCGACGCGGGACTTCGATAACCCGATGTGCTCTGCCGCTCGGGTGAAGCTGCGCAACTCGGCGACTTTGATGAACGTGCGGACGGCTTCGAGGTCCATGGGGCGATTGTTTCGTAAAAGGAAACAACCTGTCGAGAGCTGCGGCCTTGGTCCACACCTGGCCCGGCGCTATCGATGAGGCATGACCCAACGCATCGCACTCATCACTGGTGGCAGCCGCGGACTCGGGCGCAGCACGGCCCTGCACCTCGCCGATCGCGGCACCGACGTCATCATCACGTACAAGGCCGCCGCAGACCACGCGCAGTCGCTGGTCGCCGAGGTGGAGAAGAAGGGGCGCAAGGCCCTCGCGATTCCCCTCGACGTGGGCGAGAGCGCGACGTTCGCGGCGTTTGCCGACAAGGTAAAAGCGGAGCTCACCCGCGTCTGGAAGCGCACCTCGTTCGACGTGCTCGTGAACAACGCGGGCGATGGCAACTACACGCCGATCATGGAGACCACGGAGGAGCGCTTCGAAGAGCTGTTCCGCGTCCACTTGAAGGGTCCGTACTTCCTCACGCAGCGGTTGCTGCCACTGATTGCGGATGGCGGCACGGTCGTGAATATCTCGTCTGGTCTGACGCGGTTCTCGTCGCCCGGCAGCTCCGCCTACGCGATCATGAAGGGCGGCCTCGAGGTCTTCACGCGCTACCTCGCGCGCGAGATGGGCGCCCGGAAGATCACGGCGAATACCTTCGCGCCGGGTGCAGTCGAGACCGACTTTGGCGGTGGCCATCTCCGCAACGATCCCAAGCTGCAGCAGATGATCTCGTCGATGACGCCGCTCGGCCGCACCGCGGTCGCTGATGACATCGGGGGCGCGATCGCTGCGCTCGTCGAGCCCTCTGCCGCCTGGATCAACGGGCAGCGGATCGAGGCGTCCGGCGGTATGATGGTGTAGCTGCTAATCGATGATGAAGACGCCCGGGTGTGTCGCCATGCGCGTCACGTGGCGATCGGGAACGTCGGGCGGAGCGAGCGACGCGTTCTCCGGTGTCGGTGCGACGAGATAGTCGCGTGCCGTCTGATCTGCTTCGGGCCAGTCCACCGCCAAGCAGCCGGAGTAGAACGCGAGAACGGGGATCCGCGCGGCCGTCAGCGTGCAGGGGCGGCCCGCGGCGTCCTGCGCGATGTCCCGTGCGAGCTGGACGAGCGGCTCGCGCGTGGATCGCTGATGGCGCACCACGAACCCGACGTAGATCAACGTTCCGAACCACGCGGCGATGGCGACGACAGTGACGACCTTCGCGCGATCCTTCGCGGCGCTCGCGAGCCATCCCGCGCCGAGAACGACGAGCATCGCGACCCACGGAAATGCGTAGCGCGGCTGCGCGTGGCTGCGAATGCCGAGCACGATCAGTGTGCCGAGCGCTGCGATCGCGATGCAGCGGCCTTCGCGCGAGCGCCACGCCGAGACGAGGCCAACCAGCATCACGGGGACAACGAGCGAGCCGTAGTAGAGGAACGGGTTCGTCGAGATGTACGTGAGGAGACCCCGGCCAGGACCGAGATACAGCGTCGACTCTGCGCTCGCGCGGACAACACCTAGCGGTGAGCCCGTCGCATGCAGCGCGTAGATCAGGTGGGGAGCGATGAGCGCGAGGCCGACGCCGCCGAGCACGAGGGCGCGCACGGACGAACGCACGAGCTGGCGCGCGTAGCAGACGAGCACCGCGACAACGACCGATGCGATGGCGGGCGCGCTGCCGTAGCGCAGATAGAACGCGGCGACGAGCAGCGGGGCCGCCCCGACGATCGTCCAGCGGGGACCGTCCTCACGCGAGAGCTCGCGGCTCAGGATCGCGAGGGCGAACAACAACGCGCCTGTGGCAGGAAGATCACTCATGACCTGGCCCGCCTGGAGCAGCATCGGGTGACTGCACGCGAGGATCGCGACCGCGAGACCGCCCGCGTTGCGCGAGGGGAACGCCGCCCGGGCGAGCGCGCACGCGCCGAGCGGGACACTCACGCTGACAACCGCGAACAGCGACCGTAGTGCGATCTCGCTCCCCCCGAGAAGCGTGCCGGGAACGGCGAGGAGCTCGGTACCGACGGAGCGCTGGAGCATGACAGCGGGCGCGCCGGCCAGGATCCGCTTCGCGCCAATGGCGAACGCGGCTTCGTCATGCGCGAGCGCCTGGCCCGAGACGACGACGAGAATGCTCGCGACCACCCAGACGAGCAGGCCGCCGAGAATGAGTACGCGATCCAACTGCTTGGGCACAGACGCACAGAAAAGGTATGCCGAGGCATGATGCGTGTCGATCTGACGGGGCCCCGTTCGTCGCACGAGTAAGGAGACACCGATGCGAAAGCTGATCTTGAAGATGTCGATGACGGTGGATGGATTCGTGGCCGGCCCGCGCGGCGAGTTCGACTGGCTGTTTCGCACGGGCGACGAGCAGTCAAAGGCATGGACCGTCGCAGCCGTCTCGAACGTCGGACTCCACCTGATGGGTCGCAAGTCGTATCGCGACATGGCCGCGTACTGGCCGACGTCGACGGAGCCGTTCGCGGCACCGATGAACAGTGTGCCCAAGGTGGTCTTCACGCGCGGTGGCGCGACGGATGAATTCACGACGCGCGGACTCGAGGATGCGCGTGCGCAGGCACCCGCGACGACGATAGCGAACGCGGACGTGGTCCGCGGCTGGACGCACCCTCGCTGGGCACGCGGCGACCTCGCGACGGAGATCGCTGCGCTCAAGGCGGAGCCGGGCAAGGATCTTCTCGCGCACGGCGGCGCGTCCTTCGCGCAGAGTCTCGTCGAGCACGATCTCATCGACGAGTACCGCTTGGTCGTTCACCCCGTGATCCTCGGCGCCGGGCTACCGTTGTTCACGAAAGCGAAGTCACTCCTCGATCTGGAGCTCGTGGAGGCGACGGCGTTCCCCAAGGGCTGCGTCGCGCACGTCTATCGCCGCAAGCGCGGCTAACTACTTCTTGTTCACGTCGACGGCGATCGAGCCCGTCTCGATGAGCGACTTGAGGTTCGAGATCACCTTGGGCCAGCCGCCGGAGACGGCCGTGATCAGCTTCGAATTCTCGCGCTCGATCGTGTGCGTGATCGACAGCTTCACCGCGCTGCCTTCCTGCTCGAGCAGCATCGTGCACAGCGACGGACCTTCTTCCTTGAGCTCGGGCTTCCACTGGTGCGTCCAGCGGATCACGAGGCGCTTTGGCGGATCGGACTCCACGATCTCGCCCGCGTCCATCAGCGTACCGTCGGGACCTTCCATCTTCCACGTCGAGCCGGCCGTCCAGCCGCTGAGGCAGGTGTTGCCGAACCAGTACTGCTTTTGAAATTCGGTGTCGATGGTGAGCGCGGCCCACAGCTTCTCGGGTGTGGTGCGGATGTAGCTCACGTAAACGTAGGTCGATTTAGCCATGATCTTTCTCCAGTCGTCGTTTGAGGTCTGCAAGGGCTTTGAGCCGCGGCTTTTCGAACTTGGAGATCCAGCGCTCGTAGATCTCCTGCAGCGGCACGGGGTTGAGGAAGTGCAGTTTTTCGCGGCCACGCCGCACCGTCCCGATGAGGTTTGCCTCCTCGAGAACGGCGAGGTGCTGCGTCACGCCCTGGCGAGTCATGTCGAGGTGCTCGCAGAGGTCGTTGAGCGTGCGCCCGTCGTGCACGTTCAGTAGGTCCAGCAGCTTGCGGCGGCTGGAATCTGCCAGGGCTTTGAACAGCAAGTCTGCGTCGCGGGCTTCGGTCATAGGCAAGAGCTGACTTGCCTATTGATTAGCAAGCGATTGCTTGCCTGTCAAGGCGCGTGTGAACGACGCGGTCGGCGTCGACCTGGTGCCGACCGTTCTCGCGAGCTCCTCCCGATCCGGTCGGCTAGTCGCTGTTCGGCGGCGGCTCGGTGATGGTGATCGTCGGGTTGCCCGCATCCGCCGTCGCGTCGAGGCGGTAGGTGATCGAGACGCCGTCGCAATCGAGGTCGCCGACCGCTTCTGCCACGGCGGTCTTGCCGTCCGAGTGATAGCGATACTGGAACAGGTGCGGCTCGTCGATCTGGAAGTCGAGGTCCTGCCACGCCTTCTGCTGCCACGTGGATGGATCGAAGCACTTGTGGTTGGGCCCCGCGCAGCAACTCTCCGCTGGCGAGAGCGTCGTGTCGCCCTCGGGGAACGCGGCGTTGGTGACGTAGTAGACCTTCAGGTTCTTGGCGATCCTGTTGAGCTCGAGCGACGACTCGGTCTTCTTGGACTTCTTCATGTAGTCCATGAACGCGGGCACGGCGACGGCGGCCAGAATGCCGACGACGGACGTCATCATCATCACGTCGGAACCGGCGGTCGGCTCGAATACGAGTGCGCTGGAGAGGCGGTTGCCCTCGCGCTTCGGCTTCAGCTTCGCGGCGTAGTCCTTCGCGTACGCAGCGCCGATGATCGCCATCATGCCGTTGGGCGGCGGGATGTCTCCTGCGATCGCTGCCGCGTGAGCGCGGTCGACTTCTTCGAGCATCTTCGCGAAGGCTGCGTTCTCGATCGTCTCGAGCCG
This sequence comes from Kofleriaceae bacterium, assembly GCA_036499725.1. Lineage (GTDB taxonomy): Bacteria > Myxococcota_A > Polyangia > Haliangiales > Haliangiaceae > JABFXX01. The sequence goes on along the minus strand of DASYDE010000051.1, from coordinate 59,667 downwards.
GCTGATCGCTGCTTCGTCGCCTTCGATCGCTGCGCGGACACCCGTGCGTCCGACAGATGCAGCGACGCGCTGAAGTCCGGCGACCTGCGGCGGGAGAGGCAGGCCCTTCGGCGGGAACGCAGCGAAACCGATCGCTGCACCCTTGGTCTCCTTGTGGAGCCACTCGACGAGCTCCTTGTTCTCGGTGATGACGCTCTTCTTCTTTTGCGCGAGCGTATCGATCGCGTCGTGGACAGCGGCCTCGGTGCCGAGCATCGCGATGTCGCCCTTGAGCGCGACGACGATGTGCTTGTCCTGATCGACCTGCCAGACCTTGGCGCCTTCGTAGTCGCTGGAGCCGGGCAGCTTCGGCGTTCCGCTGAGCGCCTTGACGAGCAGCGCGCCTCCGGGCGGCGGTCCCGACACGAAGCCGACCGCATATTGAAGCTTCGACACGTCGACGCCGATGTACTTGTCCATGTATGCGTGGAGCTCTGCATCGAGCGTCTTACGCGTCGCGTCGGTAAGCGGGAACATCCCGTAGCCGCCGGTGACCATGCTCCACGGCGGAGTCTCCATATCGACGAAGCCGAGCGCGAACGCGTTGCCGGGGACTCCCGCGAGCAGCGTGTCGATCGCCGGGCTCGTCGTGCTCGGCGCACTCGACGACGCACCCGACGTACTTCCTGTGGTCCCGCCGCCCTTGTTGCAGCCCGCCAATGCCGCTGCGATCACCAGTCCTGCCGCCAATGCTTTCATGGCGCGAAACTACGACACGCCGACGAGATCCACCAGACCGCGTCGGAAGGTGATCGGGTCGCGAACGGCCTCGCGCTCCGCGGTCGCATCGCACCCTGACTCGCGGTACATCTGGGTAGATGAAGGCCCGCAAGACCACGACGAAGTCAAAACCCGCGTCGAAGTCGAAACCGGCCGTGAAGGCCAAGCGCGCGGTGAAGGCCAAGCCTGCCGTGAAAGCGAAGCCGGCGCCGAAGTCCACCTCCCGAGCTGCGACGAAGGCCAAGCCCGTGACGACCTCCAAGCCTGTGGTCGCTCACAAGCCGGCGAAGATGCCAGCAGCCGTGTTGCTCGCGGGTGGCAACCCGCAGGTGGCGAAGGGCGAGGGCGATGCGCCGGTCGCCGAGCTCATCTCCAAGCTCGCCGACTGGAAGCAGGGGCTCGTGAAGCGGATCGACGCGTTGATCAGCGCCGCGGTCCCCGGCGTGAGGCGTGCGGTGAAGTGGAACTCCCCGTTCTACGGCGCGCCCGGTACCGACGACTACTTCCTCGGCCTGCACGTGATGGCCAAGTACGCGAAGCTCGCGTTCTTCCGCGGCCAGTCACTCGAGCCGATTCCGCCGGGCGAGAGCAAGGGGCAGCACACGCGCTACCTCGACATCTACGAGTCGGACGACATCGACGAACGGCTCCTCTCCGCGTGGGTGAAGCAGGCGAGCAGGCTCCAGGGCTGGAGCCCACGCGGCTAACGCTTCTTCGCCGCGGGCTTCTTGGCCGCCGGCTTCTTCGCAGGCAGCTTCTTTGCCGTCGGTGCGGGTGCCTTCGCCGCGGCCGGCTTCTTCGCTGGTTTGCTCTCGTTGAGCGCGACGGCATCGCGGAGCAACTGGACGAGCGCTTTCTCGTTGATCTTCACACCCTCGTGAAAGTCGATCGCGCGGCGCATGTTGCCCTCGAGGCTCGCGTTGAACAGCTTCGCTGGATCCTTCAGCGAGGCGCCCTTGGCGAACGTCATCTTCAGATACTTCGGATACGTCTCGCCGGTCGTGATGATGCCGGAGCTCTCCCACACGGGAACGCCGCGCCACTTCCACGTCTCCTCCACCGCGGGGATTGCCTGGTGAACGATCGCGCGGAGCTTGGCGAACAACGAGCCGCGCCAGTCCGTGAGCTTCGCGACGTGGTCATCGATGTGTTGCGAGGGCGTCTTCTCCATGGCGATCGGTTTTCTCGCCGCGCTTGACAACAGTCAACCATCTGGTTAAACAAAGTGGGTGGAATCCCTCTCCACGACGCTCGCAGCGATTTCAGACCCGACTCGGCGCGCCATCGTCGATCGCCTGATGCGGGGACCTGCGCGCATTACGGATATCGCGGCGCCGTTCAACACGTCCCTCGCGTCCGTGTCCAAGCACGTCAAGGTGCTGGAGAAAGCGGGCCTCGTGAGACGCACGCGCCAGGGACGCGAGCACACGCTCGAGCTCGATGCCGCGCCGTTGCGCGAAGTCGCCAAGTACGCCGAGCGCTTCGAACACTATTGGAACGAGCGGCTCGATCGCCTCGAGTCCTTCTTCGCCACCAGGAAGCCCAAATGAAGCTCACGAGCATCGAGTGCAAGCGCCAGATTTCCGCTGATCCCCACGACGTGTGGGACGTGTGGACCGATCCGCACCATCCCGGCGGCCCGTGGTTCAGCCCGAACGGCAACGGGATGACCAGCAAGATCATCTTCGACAAGAAGGTCGACGGCCTGTTCTATCACTGCGTCACGCGCGGCGATGCGAGCTGGGCCCACTACGGCCGCTTCACGCAGCTGGAGCCCGGTGCGCTCGTCGAGCACACGTGGGTCTGCGAGGCGACCAAGGGCCGCGAGAGCGTCGTGACGACGAGCTTCGAGGCCAAGGACGGTGGCACGTTCGTGACGATCAAGCAGACCGGCATCCCCGACGACGAAGAGGGCCGCGCACAGGACGCCGGCTGGCAGTGGACGCTTGGCATGCTCGCCGACGTGATGGCCAAGCGTAAGCAGAGCTGATGTCCGAGGTGCTCTCGACGTCGATCGGCGATCTGCCGCTCGAAGAGGTCCAGCTCGCTGTCGGCGAGCGCGAGTGGTCGATCCTGCACAACGGTGCGTTGATCACCGCGGGACAGGAGCTCGAGTTCCTCGTCGGCGACAAGCAGGCGAAGCGCCCGTACGGCATCGTGCTGTGGCCCTCCGCCATCGCGCTCGCTCACGAGCTCGCAACGCGCGATCTACGCGGCAAGCGGATCCTCGAGCTGGGGGCGGGGACGGGCTTGCCGGGCATCATCGCGGCATCGCTCGGTGCGCACGTCGTGCAGACGGATCGGCAGAACGTCGCACTGCACGTGAGCAAGCTGAACGCGGCCCGCAACAAGGTGGCGCTGGATCAGCGCATCGCTGACTGGACCGAGTGGACCGAGACCGAGGTCTTCGATCTGATCATCGGCTCCGACATCCTCTACGCGGAGCCGCTGCACACGCATCTCGAGAAGATCTTCGCCGCGAACCTCGCGCCCGGCGGCTCGATCGTGATCGCGGATCCGTTCCGTCCGGCGAGCATCCGCTTCTTCGAGCGGCTCCAGACCGACGGGTGGAAGCTGCAGATCGATAAGTGGACGATCGCCCTCACGCCGCCTGCGCGGAATGTCGGCGTATTCGCGCTGACGCCGCCGCCGCGCTGACTAGTCGCCGTCCGGCCCGATGCGCCCACGCCGCGTCAGCTGCAGGCCGATCTGACGTGCATCCACGCGGGCGAGGGCCTCCGCGAGCGACTCCGTCGAGTGCGAGCCCTCGAGGCGCGCGTGCAGGATGTGGTTGCGCTGCGCGTCGAAGATCTGATCGGCGACCGTGGAGCGCTGCAGCTCTTCCGCGCTGTTTGTCATCTGCTCGAGGATGACGAGCCGCGAGCGGACCATCTCGACCATCGCCGGCTCCATGGTTGCCATCGTCTCTGGATCGTCGAGTACGTGATGCGCGACCGCCTCGAGCTCCGCGCTCAAGACCTCGCGCTCGCGCGTCTCGGCCTCTTCATCGCGCGGCGGGAAGCGCAGCATGCGCACGACCCACGCGAGCGAGCCACCTTGTAGGATCAACGACGCACTCGCGACCATGAACGCGACGAGCACGACGAGCGAGCGATGGGGAAACGTCGCGGGCAACGTCTCCGCGGCGGCGAGGGTGATGGCGCCGCGCATGCCGGCCCAGATGAGCAAGCCGGCCTCGCGCGCACCCAGCGGGGACGTCAGCACGTAGTCCGCGTCCGCGAGCACCCGTCGAACACGGGCCTGAACGCGGGCGACGATGCGGTTGTCGCGCTCCGCCATGGACTGCTTCGCCGCGTCGGTGGGCGTGTGTCGCAGCGCTTCGAGCTTGGGGCGGGCCGCTTGGTACTTCCGCCGCCGGCGGGCCGCGCCGATCAGCATCGGGACGACGTACACCGTACGCGCCGCGAGCGTGATGCCGAGCGCAGCGGCCGAGAGCCCGACGGCGAGCCCCAGGTTCTTGCGCGCGACCTCGAGGAGCGACACGAGCTGGAGTCCCATCAAGAGAAACAGGCCGCCCTCGAGCAGCATCTCGATCGTGCGCCAGTTGAGGCGCTCGTTGATCCGATGAACGGGCGCGATGAAGCGCGGTGCGCCCATGCCGATCACGAGGCCCGCTGCGACCACGGCGACGAGTCCCGACGCGCCTGCATGCTCCGCAGGCTGATACGCGATGAACGGCACCGCGAACGAGAGCAGCGTGTTCACCGTTGGTTGTTCGATGCGGCGACGAACGAACAGTGTCGCGTAGCCGACGAAGATCCCGATCGCAGCTGCGATGAGAAGAGAGAGCAAGAACCACCCGATCGCACCGCCGATGCTCACGCTCGCAACACCCATCGAGGCAACCGCCGTGCGCAGGATGACAAGCGCGGACGCGTCGTTCAGCATCGCCTCGCCATCGAGCACTGCCACCACGCGCGGAGCCGCGCCGAGCTTCTTGACGATCGATGTCGCGACCGCATCCGTCGGCGAGATGACCGCGCCGATCGCGATGCCGCCCGCCCAACCAAGGCCGGGGAGCACGCGCGAGAACAGGAGGCCCAGCGTCAACGACGTGAGCACGACGAGCGTGACCGACAGGCCCGAGATGACCTCGAAGTTGCGGCGGAAGCTCGTCGACGGCATCGACACCGCCGACGCAAAGAGAAGGAGCGGGAGCACGCCGGCGAGGATGTGGTCGGGCTCGACCTCGAACGTGCCGATCGCGATCCACGGCTGCAGGCTCATGGCGACGCCGATGACGACGAGCAAGAGCGGCGCTGCCATCTGGAGACGTCGCGAGGCAGCATTCGCCGCGACGACGCACAAGACGCAGAGGAGAATGCCGAGCGTCACGCTGCCGAGCTACCAGCGCTCTTTGTCGGTCTGCGGCGAGGCCGGCCAGGCCGGAATCTGAACGCCGTTGACGTGCGTCCCGCCGTTGATGAACGACGGCGCGATGTTGATCATGTTCATCGGGAACGGCAGGGCAGGCGCGGTCAGCGTGTCGAGTCGCGTCACCATCGCGGGCGTGAGCACGACGTCTGCTGATGACAGGTTGTCGTCGAGCTGCTCCATCGTCCGCGCGCCGATGATGATGGATGACACGCCGCGCTTGCTGGCGACCCACGCGAGGGCGACGCGCGCGACGGTCGTGCCCAGCTCTGTCGCCATCTCCTCCATCGCTTCGATCGCGTCGTACGCCTTGGGCGTGAGGCGATTGTTCACGCGCGCGCCGCGATTGGGCTGGTGCTTGCCGTGATCCGCCCGCTTGAACTTGCCGGTCAGCGCGCCTCCGCCGAGCGGCGACCACGGCGTGACGCCCATCCCCAGCTCGATCGCCATGGGGAAGAGCTCTGCTTCGACCGTACGCTCGAGCAGCGAGTACTCGATCTGCAACGCGATGAGCGGCGCCCAGCCGCGGAACTGCGCGATCAGCTGCGCTTGCGTGCACTTCCAGGCCGGCGCGTCGGAGAAGCCTATGAAGCGGACCTTGCCCGCGCTCACGAGGTCGTCGAGAGCGCGCATGGTCTCCTCGATGGGCGTCTGCACGTCCCACGCGTGCATCCAGTACAGATCGATGTAGTCGGTCTGCAGCCGGCGCAACGACTGCTCGCACTGCTGCACGATCGCCTTGCGGCCAGCGCCTCCTCCGTTGGGATCGCCGTTGTACATGTTGCTGACAAACTTGGTCGCGAGCACCACGCGGTCGCGCTTGGCGCGGTCCTTACACAGGTGATCGCCGAGGATCTTCTCGGAGTGGCCCTTGGTGTAGCCGTTCGCCGTGTCGATGAAGTTCCCGCCGCGCGCGAGGAAGCGATCGATGATCGCCTCGGAGTCCTTCACGGTTGCGCCCCAACCCCAGTCCTCGCCGAACGTCATCGCGCCAAGGCACAGCGGAGACACGCGCAAGCCGGAACGCCCGAGAGTCACGTAGTGGTCGAGTGGCATGCGCCGAGGATGCCACGGTAGTCTCGGCAGGTGACCGACCCCACGGCTCCCATCGATCCCGCGGTGCGTTCGGTTCGCATCGCGGCGGCCCTGTGTGACCGCTTCGAGGAACTGATGCGTGGCCCGACGCAGGTCCGCGCTACCAAGGCACGGCGCTCGCTGATCGGCGTGACCGGCGACGAGACCGGATTATCGCTGCGGCTCGGCGAAGCGCAGCAGCTATATCCGGAGATCTGGCGTCACCTCGACGATGCGCGCACCGCGTTCGCAACGAGAGGCACGGATGTCTCTGGCTACGATGGCTTGCGCAAGGACGAGGGGGCGGGGATGGGCGCGAAGGTGGAGACGGCGTCGGCGTCGTACGGCGCGGGGCGCTACGGATACGACGAGTACACGAAGACAGCTGACTTCAACGTCGCGGGTCTGGCCCGCGCGCGACAGGCGATCACCGTGCTCGTGTCGGTCACACCTCAGATCGACTGGCACTCGATCATCGCCGCGGAGGCGGCCGATCCGGCTGTCGCAGAGTTCACACGCGGAACGCGGAACAAGCGGATCATTCAGTTCTCGCTCCTCGCCGCGGTCGTCATCGCGCCGTTCCTGATCGTTCAGTACCTGCACCACCTCGATCGCGTGAAGCGCGACAGCTGGCGCGAACAGAGCATGGCGGCGCAGGCGCCGGTCACGCTGTCGCCTGCGGAGGTCGATGGGCTCGCCGCTCGGGCCAAGGTCGTGCGGCAAAACGTCGACAGGGCACTTCTGGGGTGGCCCAAGGCCGATTCCATCAAGGCGGCGGTGCCGACGGAAAAGATGTGCACGGTTCGCGTGACGCCGCCTTCGCAGGCAGCCGCCGTCGAGCTCATCGCAAAGGGGACCGTGGACGACGCTGCGTTCTCTCCGACCGACTTCTACGCGTACAGTAAGGATGCCCCGATCGACGATGCGGCGGCCCTCAAGGCAGACCGGATGCTGAAGGAGGTCGAACGAGACCTCGCATCCAAGACCGCTGGCCCGAGCGACGTGAAACTTCTCGCCAGCATCGCGCAGACCGCGAACCTGGTGGTCTTCGACGAGGTCGTGCAGCCGGACGGCCCGCAACTCGGTCACGCGAAGGGTACGGCGTACGTCTTCGACTTCGCAGCCGGCAAGATCGTGTGTGTTGGCAGCTTTGACGTCACGAACGACATCAATGACCTGCTCTCGGATGCTCGCACCAAGGTCCACGGCGGCAAGTGGGAGGAGCGGCTCCATCGCGAGCTCGAGCTCCGCCTTCGCATGGCGTTCGGAAACGACCTGCACGGCACATGAAGTCGGTGGCCTCGACGGCACTCCTCCTCGCTGCGTGCAGGCCGTTGCCGCCCGTGCCCACGCTCCCCGTTCACGCGAGCACCGAAGGCCCAGGCGAGGGCGCGACCACCGCACTGATCGTCGTCGGGTGGGCGGGCACACCTCTCGGGGGCGGAGGGTTCGGCGGTGCACTCCGTGTCGAGCATCAGTACACGGACGCGACCACGCTCGGCGTCGAGCTCACCGGCGGACGTGGCGATGACAGGATCAAGAACGCGCACGAGGAGTACTTCCGCCAGTGGCTCCTCGGGGTGCGCGGCTACGGCCGTTCGCAGATCGGTGGCTCGCGCTACGCGAACTACACGTACGGTGCTGGCCTCGCGATCATGGGTTCCGGCGCGTTCGTCGCGCAGCTTCACGGCGGCGGACTCTTCGGAGTGCCGAACGAGCACGCAGAGCCGCTCTTGCAACTCTCCCTCGCCGCATCGCTTCCGATCCTTGCAGGCATGGAGTACGGCGACGCCGGGCGCGCTAGCACCTCCATGCCCTCCGTCCTGTACTTCGTGATCGATGGCGGCGCGCTGTTTCATCCAAGCGACAGCGACGGCATCTCGCTCGACGTCGGCGGCGCCGTACCCATCCATGGCGACGATGCGCTCATGGGCGTTACCGCAGCGGACTCGATCAAGGCGAACTAGGGACCGCGGAATGTCAGGATGGTCTTGATCCGACCATCCGCATCCAGCTCGCCAGCATCGAACGACACCGGTGACAGTGTTCCGTCCGAGTAGACCGCGTGCGCGGTGAGGCGGAACAGGTTTCCCTGAACGTCGGGCGGGGCACGCAACACGATCTTCGGGCCGCGTGGATCATTCGCGAACCGCGCCATCTCGACGCTCAGCGCCGCTCGTCCTTGAATGACGCGCCCGCCCGTGACGAGCCGTCCCTCAACTGCCCAGCACTTCTCGAGCAGCGTTGCGCGCCGTGCTTCGTCGGGCTCCTGAAACGCAGCCGCATACGCATCGATGGCGATCTCGGCGACGCTCGACATGATGCGACTGTGTCACGATGGCCGAGATGCGTCTGTCGCTCGCTCTCGTCCTCACGCTCGCCGCATGTGGCTCGAACAAGGTCCCGCACGACCTGGACATGGAGCAACCAGCGCCGCAAACCGCGACCAAGCCGCCGCCGCTGACTCCGGTGCAAGCGAGCCGCGAGCCTGTCGTCACGCCAATGCGCGAGCCCTCGTTCGTCTACAAGGTGTCGCTGTTCGTGCGCACGGCCGTTCCCGCGGGAACAGATCCAGACAGCCAGATCGCGATCGCGGTCAAGGAGAACGAGGACGGCATCATGTCGATGGAGGAGAGCAACGCGAGCGAGGCGAGCGAGCAGTTCCGCGATGCGGTCGCCCGGTCGCCAAACGCCGTCTACTACCTGAACCTGTGCCTCTCGCTCTACGCCGAGGGCAAGTTCAGCGAGGGACTCGCATCGTGCGACGAAGTTCTCAAGGCGCACCCGCCCGCCGGGCTTCGGAAGATCGCCTCCGGCATGCACGACCGCATCCTGTGGGACGCCAAGCAGCAGGGCCTGACGATCCAGCCCGCGAACTGACGCGCGGATCGGTGCGAGGTCTCTAGCGATCGTCGTCGAGCAGCCGCTTTGCCTCGTGAGATAACTGTTTCGCTCGGAACGGCTTCTCCAGGAATGCGGCTCCTCGCGCCATCATGTGCTGCGCGGCTTCGTCGGTGGTGTGACCCGTCGTGACGAGGACAGGCACGTCCGTCTTCTCGCGCAGCCGCATGAAGCACTCGGCCCCGCCCATCACCGGCATCGACATGTCGAGGACGACAAGACCGATCGCCGTGCAATGCGCATCGAAGATCGAAAGCGCGTCGGCGCCGTTGGACGCCTCGATGACCTTATAGCCGGCGCGCTCGAGGATCCGGCGCGTGCCGGTGCGCACGGGTGGTTCGTCATCGACGACGAGGACGGTCTGGCGGTTCGGCGGCGACGGTTCCTCCCGACGCGGCGGTTCGACGGCCGCGACTGGCGCCCCGCATCGCGGAAGCGTGATCGAGAAGATCGTCCCTGTCCCCACGATGGACGTCAGCTCGATGCGGCCGTCGTGCCCCGTGACGATGCCCCAGGCAGTTGCGAGGCCGAGCCCCGTTCCTTTGCCGAGCGGCTTGGTCGTGAAGAACGGTTCGAAGGCGCGCAGCTGCGTTGCCATATCCATGCCGGCGCCGGTGTCGCTGACGACGATCCGTACCTCGTCCGTGACCGACATCGTGATCCGAAGCTCGCCCGTCCCGCACATGGCGTCGCTCGCGTTCATCCCCAGGTTGATCAGGACCTGACCGAGCTGCGCGCTATCGCCCTCGACGTAGACCGTGCGGTCCGCGACGACGGAAGAAATCTCGACAGTCTTGGGCAGCGTGCGGCCGAGAACAGCGATGACACCTTCGATCAAGCGATTCACGTCGACCGGCGCTCGGCGATACTGCCCGCGGCGACTAAAAGCGAGGAGGCTGCGCGTGAGGTCCGAGCCGCGCTGGGCCTGCGTCACGATGCAATCGATATCCTCGCGCACTGTCGGGGCGAGTTGCGGGTGCTCTCGTGCGAGCTCCGCGAACGACACGATCGATCCGAGGATGTTGTTCATGTCATGGGCGAGTCCGGCCGAGAGCGTTCCGACCGCATCCATGCGTTGGGCGTGGACGAGTTGGGCTTGGAGCTCCGCCCGCTGAATCTCGCCGCGCTGCAGCTCCTCCAGCTGATTCGTGAGCTGTTCCGCGGTCTGCTTCTGAAATTGCCGATGCGTCTCGGCGGTCACGATCTGCGTGCGGAAGACATGGTTGAACAAGAGGCCGATCACCTCGCTTGCGATCACGAACACGGCGAACAGCGAGCGGTGTGTCCCGAGCGCCGCCGTCTCGTACCAGACGATGTCGGCCACGACGAAGGTCGCGACGAGATCGCGCTTCCGCAAGAGCAGCGCGCCAGCGGCGAGCTCGATCGTGAACAAATACGTCATGACCGGATCCGGCGTGAAGGCGATCGACATCAGCGTTCCTATGACGGGGCTGATCCAGACGGCGGCAAGCGCCGCATGCCCCCGGCGCATGGGGATGCGGCCCCGGGCAAGTAGGATCGCAAGTGCCGCGAGCGTTGGAATGATGAACAGATTCCAGGCGAAGACGGGCGCGGGCACGGGCACGCCGAGCGGCACGCTCGCGACGAGCGCGATCACGATCCCGGCGAGCACTACAGGGGCGACGGCTCGCGCACGCTCGTACGCGAGGCGCTCCAGCGTCTGCTCCAACTCCGCGGACGGAACGGCCACCAACGGTAGTTCGGCCAAGGTCCCCAAACTGTCGGGTAGTCGACGGTGCCGTGTCGGTGAACACGGGATCCCGGTGCGACCGGGACCCACCTGACGCGCGCTAACACGGGTGAGGTCACGCGCTGATGCGCAAAGGCGCGCGGCGCGACGTGACATCGCGGTCATGCTTTGTCCTGCCCATGCACAGCGCCGCGGCCTTGAACCGGCGCTGCGAACGCTTTGGAGAGGGACGAGGACGTGGCACATGGCGTGAACACGCGCACCGCATGCGCTTCGCCTTGGTGTCGCTTCTCTTGGTCGCCGCCTGCTCTGGTGACGACGGTAGTTCTGCCGGTGACGATGGGAGCGGCGCGCGTCCGCCGGTCTCTGCGGAGTGCGAGGGCGTCTGCGTCGTCGACTCTGCGCCGAGCTCCTGGCAGGACTGCTGCGACTCGACGACCTGCTACTTCGACGAGACCACGAACCACTGGCAGAAGGTCAGCTGCGATCCGCCCGCTGATCCGTGCGTGCTCGCGGGATGCAGCGCCGACGAGGTGTGCGTCCAGACGTTCAACGGCACCTGCGGAGATGGATCGGCGTATTGCGTCGCGAAGACCGTCGATTGTCCGCTGACGGGCGCGTGCTCGCCGGAGTGCCAACACGCGTACTGCGGAGACTCGGTCTACCAGTGCCAAGATCGCGCACCCTGCGGCACCGAATCACCGAGCGCGTTCACGTGCTACGGCCCTTAGCGCAGCAGCGAGATCAGCTCGTCGGCCCAACGCACGGCCTCGTACCAGGCCATGAATACCTGCTGCGCGGGGATGCCGGTTCCGTCGACGCGATCGAAGTCTGCGTTGCCCTGCGCGCGGGCCGCTTCGATGATGCGTCCGCCCGCGGTGCGCGTCGTCGATAGCGCTTCGTGAATCGCGGCGGTGACAGGAAGCTCTGCGAGGATCTGCTGGAGCGGGGTGTCGAGCAGAGCATCGAGCAGCGAGAGCAAGCCAGCCGTGAACAGCTGATCCGGCGGCTGGTTGGTCGAGCGCGCGAGCACCTCGCACATGCGAGCACGAACCAGCGCATCGCGCGCGAGCTCGATCGGCTTGTCGTCGTAGTTGGCGACGATCGCGAGCATCGCGAGAGCGGCGACTTGCTGCGTGCCGACGCGCGCGATCGCATCTTTCACCGTGCTGATCGGTGCTCCGCGCGACATCGCCGCCGACGACGCGAGCTTGAACAGGCGCGTTGCGAGCCCGATCTCGGCCGCGATCAGCTTCTCGACCTGCCGTACGTCGTGGCGCGGATCGTAGAGCTTGGCGAGGAGCTGCATCAGCGCCGCACGGTTATGCGGCATGCGCTCGGTGCGAGAGATGATCGGCAGCTGCAAGAAGTGCCCCTGAAACAGCTCGAAGCCGAGGCCGTGCAGCATCTCCATCTCGTCGTGCGTGGAGATTTTCTCCGCGAGCAACGTGCGCGCGATCGGGCGAAGCTCCGCGTACTGCCGGCGCACCTCGTCGGGCGGAACGTTCAGGACGTCGATCTTGATGATGTCGGCGAGCGGCACGAGCGCGCGCGTCTCGGCGGTGAGCACGAAGTCGTCGAGCGCGATCCGGAAACCCTGCGCGCGGAACTTCTGGAGCTGCGTGATCAGCTGCGGCGTGACGGGAACATCCTCGAGAACCTCGAGCACGGTGCGCTCGGGAGGCAGCGGGATGTCGTATTCACCGAGGAGGAACGCCTTGCTCAGGTTCACGTAGACGGGCATCCCGCCCGCGAGACGATCGAGACCGAGCTCGAGGTACGCGTTGAACATCGTCGCCGCCGACGCCTGGTCCGGGTTGTCGAAGCGCGCGCGGTTTTCGTCGCTGTTTCTGTACAGCAGCTCGTACGCGACCACATTCAGGTCGCGATCGAAGATCGCTTGTCGCCCTACGTAGGCGTGGAGAACTGTCACTCGGCCCAACTGTACTCCTTTCGTGATGACGCGAATACCTGGCTGATATCACGAGGGAATGAGAAAATCGCGCCAGGTGTGTCAAGGTGCGGAAACCAGGCGAAACTCGTTATCCAAGCGGCGGAGACGCACGGTCGTGTTCATGAACCGCATCCTCTCCCTCGCCATCCTCCTCGCGCCCATCGCTGCCATCTCCGCCTGCAGCGGTAGCGACAACCTCTCCACCAAGGATCAGCTCATCACGTGCGACACGGATCCGAGCACGGGTGTGGTCCTGCGTTGCGAGCCCGCGACCGGCGACGATCACGGCGGCGCGAACCAGTGCCAGGACGTCGATACCAACGGCGACGGCGAGCCTTCCGATGATGGCACCGCGCCTGGCTCCGTCGCGCGGCATGGCGGCTCGGATGATGGCAGTGGTTCGGGCGACGATAACGAGCATCCGAATGGTGATGACGACGACGGTGATGGCATCCCGAACGGCGAGGATTGCGACACGCATCCCGGCGAGGATGATCACGGCGGCGTGGACCTCCCGTACGACGTGCGCCCGGGGCTCGGTGCGACGACCAACCCGATCTTCGACGCATTTGCAGAGAAGGGCGCGCAGCCCGCGTCGATCGTCTCCGTGACCATGGACGGCAGTGACTGGCGCCTCACCGAGGTCACCTCCGGCACGGCGTTCGTCGTCACCCAGGCCGACTGCGACCACGCGGGCAATCGCGGTACGGGGCGCGACCGCATCGTCGTGACCTGGGCGAACGCGGACGGCTCGACCGACAGCGACCACCTCGACCTCCGCTACTGCCAGTAAGCGGGACTCTCTCGTGCGCAGGGCGGAAAAATGGAGTTCGCCGCCGCGCACGTCCTACGATCTTTTTCGTGCACAACTTCGATCTTCGCCGACGGCGCTCTCCTCGGATCTTGGTCGACGGATTCTGCGGAGTGGTCTCCGACCATGACGTGCGCCACGCGACCATGCAGGATCTCTCGGAGCACGGGCTGCGCTTGGAGCGCCCATTCGATCCGGCAACGGCCCGCAAGGTCGTACAGCTCGAGATCGATCTGCCCGGCCTCGACGAAGTGGTGTGGGCGAGCGGCGTGGTGACGTTCGCGTCGCTGACCCCGATGGGCGGTCGCACCGTCGACGGACAGCCGAGGTTCTGGTGCCGCGCTGGACTACGCCTCGACGGGATCTCTCGCCGCGAGCAGTCCATGCTGCGCGATTACGTGCGCTCCGAAGCGCTCACGCGCGCTGCTTAGGTTGTCAGGCCGACCCACGCGACGATCGGGTTCAGCACGAGCCCGACAAAGCCCAGCGTGTAGAGCACCGGCACCCAGATCCCGTCGAAGCGCGACCAGAACGCCGACGACGCGCTCCGAATGCTGACGTCGAGCGCGCGCGATGTCGCGGATGCCTTGGACGCGCTCGCCGCGACGTTCGCCGCGATCAGGTTCTGCGTTCCGCAGTAGAGGCACAGCTCCGCCACGCCATCGGTCGTGGAGCCGAGCGCCGCACCGCATCCGCGGCACGCGTAGCCCTTGTCGTCCTTGACCGCAGCGAGCGCGGGAACCGTTCCGCGCAGCTTCACGCCACCGAGCAGCTGCCCCACGCCGCTCACGAACACGGCGAGAGGGGCGAACAGCATCGGGAACGTGACGATGAACCCGGTCGTGCCGGCCGCGGATGAAAGACCGCTCGCCATCGCGACGCGCACGAGGAGGCCGTACAGCTTCCACGTGCCGTACGACGACAGAATGATCGCGAGCGCGAACAGCGGATGGCCAAGAATCCGCGCGCGGCGGAACACGGATGCCTCCGCAGGGAGCTTCTTCGCGATCTCTTCGCGGCTCGTCACGAGCGCGACATAGTCAGCGGGGATGTCGACGCTCTGCTTGCACGACGTGCAGGTCGTCTTCTCGCTGCCGACGAGCATCACCGCTGCACCGCAGTTCTTGCACGTGAGCGCCGCGAGCTGCGTCGGATCGCGGACGGGCAGAGGATCGTTCGCGCGCGTGCCCTTGCGCTTCGGTTCCGGCTTCTTCGGCCCGGCCTCGTCGGCGTGCTGTGTGACCCACGCGTGGTGCCGTGCCTTGAGCTGCAGGCGTCGCGCGCCGCGCAGGAACAGGACCGACATGATGGTCGCGACGATGCCTGCGATCGACATCAGCCAACGGTCGTGTCGATCGAGTGCCTCCGCGCGCGCCGTCGGAAGCTCGATCTGCGAGAGCGTGAACGTGTTGCCCTCGGCCCCGACGGTCCGGTCATCGGCGTAGTTGACGACGTACCAGTCCGACGTGTCGCTCGACTGGATCACATCGCCCACTTGGATATGAGATGCGGGAATCACGCGCGCGCGACGGACCGGACGCCCAGGGTCGTTGTCGCTATTCGCGATCGTGATGCGCGTCGCGTCGAGCGGACCGACGATCCGTGCAGGCTGACAGCGCTCTGTTTCGCTGTCGCAGACATACACGACCGCCTTTGCCACGATCTCGTCGTCGCTGATCCCGGGCTTCGTGAAGTTGCCGCGTGTCTTTCGCGCGCGATGACACGCCGCAAGCGAGATCGCGAGCAAGACGAGAATCAGCCGGCGCATGCGCCGAGCCTACGCCCGTTACGCGGGACGCAGCGTCAGGTGCGTGATCTCTTGCGTGGTGCCGACGCGCATGGGCGGGCCCCAGTACCCGGTGCCCTCGCTGATGTAGAGCCACGTCCGACCGAACTTGGCGAAGCCCGAGACGGCCGGCTCGAACAAGCGAGCGAGCCAGCCGAGCGGCAACAGCTGCCCGCCGTGCGTGTGCCCCGAGAGCTGTAGGTCGACCTTGTCCTGCGAGCGCCGGATCGTGCTCGGGTGGTGCGCGAGCAACACCAGCGGAAGCGAAGGGTCTCTCCCTTCGACCGCGCGAGGCACGTCCTCGGTCTGACTCGAGTCATCGACCCCCGCGACCTGCATCACGCCTTCGATGGTCACGCGCTCGTTGCGCAGCACGCGAATGCCGAGCGAGCGGATGTGCTCGAGCCACGCCTCCGTCTGCCAGTAGTACTCGTGATTGCCGGTGACCGAGAGCACGCCATCCTTCGCGCGCAAGTCGCGAAACGGTTCCACGTCGGCGCGGAGCTCGTCCAGGTTGCCATCGACGAAGTCACCTGTGATGACGATCAAGTCCGGCGTCAGCGCATTCACCTTGTCCACGACGTCCTGCGCGAACTTCTCTCCGAGCATCGTCCCGATGTGCACATCCGTGAGCTGCACCACGCGGTACTCTTGGACGCCGAGACCGGGCAGGGCGAGGTCTACGCGCTTCACCTGTGCGCCGCGCGTGACGTGCACCAGGCCGTAGATGACAGCGCCGATCGCACCGATTCCGCCGAGGGCGGCCATCGTCGTCGGTGGCGCTCCAAACACGACCGCGATGTTGCTGATGATCGCGCCGAGCATCAGGTACGTCGCGATGCCGAACCACATGTACCCGATCATCAGGAGCACCTTGCGCGACTCGCGAGTCATCTTCCGCGAGACGAGCATGCTCGCGACGAAGCTCGGCATGCCCAGGCACAACACGACGGTGCCGACGCATCGCCACGGCTCGGGCAGCGGAGCGACCAGTCTCCACCACATGTAGAGGTGGAAGCTGCCGAGGATCGAAAGGACGATGAGGATCCGCGGCCAGAAGCGACGCACGACCGATTTCTAGCACGCGCGCATCGCACGCCCGCTGTCGGCCTTTCGACAGGCTTCATGACCTACGGACAGTCGACGGTCTTGCTGACCTCACCCGTCGGATCACTCTCGACGCCGTCGAGGTTGTAGCTCGTCATCACGAAGTACACGGTGCCCTGCGGAAGCGCGGGGATGATCGCTTGGCATTCGCGCATCTCTGCTGTCGAACCGTCCTCGGCGCACTCGACCGGTCCCGTGTCCATGCACGACTGCAGACCGATATCGATGACGTTCTCGTAGGGGCCGCCCATCGTCAGGCTCCACTCGAGCTTGAAGCCGCCCAGGTCGGTGAGGCACGTGCCGTCGGTGTTCTGGATCGGCGCGTCCCAGGTGATCTTCGCCGCGTCGCACGCGAGGGGCGGCGTCACGTCGCTGCCGCCCCCACCGTCGTCACTCATCTGGTCATCGGGAGAGCCGGTGTCGTCTCCGGGGGTGGATGTGCTGCATCCGAACAACAGCGTCGCGAGAAGAGGTGCGTATCGCATCGCAGCCTTCTCTGTTCGAACGGCGTGCCAGCGTGCGATCGCGCGATCGTTCGAGGCCGGCGGCGCCATCGCCGTGACGCCGCGCGCCGGTTCTTGCGGATGGCGCCAACAACCGATTCGCATCGCGCCATTCACGCGGGGTCAATCGACCGCGCAGCGGCAGGTGAGTCAGCCGTGTGCGCGAACCGCGCGTCGTGCGATCGCCGCGCTAGTCGTTCGGATCGCCGGGAGCAGCCGACTCACCGTCGCCAAGCTCTGACGGGTCTTCGCCGCGCTTGCGGAAGCTCGTGCCCGTCCACCGGCGATACGCGCGAAAGAATGCGCTCGGCTCCGAGAACCCGAGAGCCTTCGAGATATCGACGACCTTGTGGCCGCGATCGAGCATCTCCGCGGTGCGCTGGCGACGAAGCTCGTCGAGTAATTGCGAGTGCGACGTGCCGCGCTCGCTGAGGTTCCGCTGCAACGTCCGCTTGGATTCGCCGAGCTTGCTGGCGAGCGTCTCGAGATCAGTTTGCCCCGCGTCGAGCATCGAGATCAGCGTGCGACGCGCGCGATCGACGAGCGGATCCGTGGTCGCCATCGCGGGCTCGAGTGCCTTCATGCGCTGCTCGAGCAGCTCGGAGAGGGCTTTGGACGCCGTGTGCAGCGGAGCATCGAGAAGGTCGCGTGGGATCTCGACGACATCTTCGGCGGCGTCGAACGCGACCTTGCAGCCGAAGAACTCGTCGTGCGCATCACGCGATGTGGGGCTCGGGTGCGTGAACGACACGCTCGTGAACAGTGGCCTGCTCAGACCGGCTGCCTGCTGGATGCGCATCCCGATCATCGCGATCGGGAACTCGACCCAGTGGCGGCTGTAGCCCTGGTTCGGAAAGCGAACGAACAGCAGGCGAGGGCGATCGCCTTCTTCGATGAAGTCGAGGCGCGCGCGCTGGCTGACGACACCGTAGTACCGGACGACGAGGCGGAGCGCCTCGCGCACCGTCGAGCTCGTGCACAGGCCGTAGTCGAGAGCGCCGAGGCTACCGATCGGAATTCGCGACGTGAGGCTAAGCGCGAGCGCCTCGTCGAGCAGATACGCAGCGGCGCGGTCGAAGAGCTCGTCGGCGGCGCTACCGGGGACGACCAGCCCGACGGGGGCCGTGTTCACCTGACCGGCATCGAAGCCGAGCTCCGTCAACGCACGCCGGATCGTGCTGACGATCTCCTCTGAAACTCCAGGCTCCACGATCGCCACCTGTCGAGCGTACCGCAGCCGCCGAGTCGTCTCGGTGGGCCGGGAGCGTCGAGCGGATCGGCCGGTAACAGAGCGGTCGGCGTGTGCGTGATTCACTACACGCCGTGAGATACTCGATCCCGCTCGCCAACCAGCAACGATCTTAACGAGTTACGCGAGGCCGATCGCTCCGAAAGATCGGTCGCCACAACGGGAGAATCCGCCGTGATCTCCCGTAGAAGGAACCAATATGGTGGACCATCTGCACACCACGGATCGCACTGTCGCGCCGGCGCCTACGGTTCAACCGCCGGCCTCGACCGAGCACGCGGATCAAGTCCGCGAGCTCCGCGGTCATATTCCTCCGCAGTGGTCCCCCGCGCTCCAGCTCGTTCCTGCGGCAGGTGCTCCTCCGGCGTCTGCGGCGATCATCGCGCAGATCAAGTCGCTGACGTATCGCCTGCTGTTCGATCGCACGGCCGGCTACGAAGCGTTCGCCGCATATCTCGGCGCTGATCCGTCGTTCCTGCCTTACAAGCGCGCCACCGATCCGCTCGCCGACAACGTGCAGCACGACCGCGAGCCGATGGCGCAGGTGATGGCGGTGTGCGCGCTCATGGCGAGCGGGTTCTCCGTGCAAGACGGTCACTCGCAAGCCCTCGCCGCGTACGTGCGGCTGACGTTCGCGGGCCGCCATTACGTGCGCGATCTGGCGCAGGTGAATTCCCTCGCCGACACGCCTGTGAAGCACTTGCTCCACGGTGACTCGGCGCTCGTTCCACTCGATCCGCCCGAGTCCACGGCGGCCGCGACGGGACCACAAGCACCGACGGGCAATCCCGCACTCGATGCCGCCTACAACGCGCTGCGCACGCGCCTGATGACCGAGGATCCGGGCAACGAGGATCCCGCGCATCAGCAGTCGCGCGATCGGCTGGCCGCGGATCTTCGGAGCGCTGACGGTCGCGTGCTCGATCGCCTCCGCGCGGATCCGACAGTCTCGCTGCGCATCGCGGCGCTGACCATCCGCATGCAGCCATCGGCGGGCGAGGGCGCGTCGGCCCAATACGCCGTCGACATGGACAACGCGACGGACTCGGTTCGTCAGCTCTACGGCCAGGTGTTCCAGGTTGGCGACGAGAACGCGAAGTTCAACTCGATCAAGGCGTACCTCGAGGCGCGCCCCGGCGATCAGAACCTCGGTCTGCGCTCGCGCGTCGTGCAGGACGCAGCGCTGATGACGGTGATCAACGGCTTCTCGGGGGCGCACCAGCAACAGATCTCGCGCCTCGTCGCTCGTGGCTCGATGACGCGTCAGCCGATCGACATCATCCACGACGCGGCAGGTACCAACCCCGACGCGCCGCGGCCGAGCGCCGAGGAGTCGCTGCGCGCCGCGATCCAGCTCGCGCAGAGCCCGCAGCTCGCCGGCCTGCGTACCGACGCACTATTCCGCCACTCACTCGACCTCGGCTCCAACGCGCAGCGCGCCAACATCGACGGTGTTTCGTCGAGCGCTCGCGACTTCATCCTCCGCCTGTGGGGCGTCACGCCGAACGTGGGCGCCGACGCCGAGAGCGCCCTGCCGACGGGCGCCGTGGATCCGACTGCCTCGGTGCAGCCGCCGTCGCCGGCCGAGCTCCAGGAGATCGATCGCCTGTTCGCCCAGCCGATCAACGAGATCGCGGCGGAGCTCACCGAGTGGTTCGTCGACGACGAGGACATGATTCGCTACCTGACGGGATTCGAGACTCGCTGCGCGAACCCGCACATCCGCTCGATCTTCGAGCGCATGCACATGAACCCGGGCGCCGAGCTGTTGCGCCGCTGCAACGCGGACTCGCGGATCGGCGATCTGCGCGCCCGCATGCACCGGCGCGTCGGCGAGCAAGCGCGCCAGGTGTGCGAGCGCGTGCTCGGCATTCGCGTGGATGCCGCGACGGTCGGTCGCATCGACGGCCAGGTCCAGCTCGCTGATCAAGCGTCCGCGCAGGCCGCCGCGACGATTCCGCTCGCGCAAGCGCTCCGCTCGACGCAGGTCGCGGGTGGCGGAACGACCGTGAGCCTCCGCGTCCGCACGGCCGCCGAGGGAATGAAGGACAAGCTCAACGAATGGCACCTGTGGGGCGGCGCCGCCGGGGACGACATCATCCACATCTTCCAGGAGCTGCGCTTTGCACTGCTCGGACGCGCGGTCCTCGCGGCGCCTGAACCCGGTGCACCTGCTGCCGAGCCGCGCACGGTGATCCAAGAGCTGCAGCGCATGACGGGCATCGGGACGATCCATCCAATCGAGCTGCTCGTGAATGACTTCCACGAGGTGCCCGGTGGTGGCGACCTCTCGGGGAAGATCAACGAGCGCGTGACCGAGGCGGATCGGCCGCGCACGCTGTCGTCGCTCGGCCTCGACGCGCACTCGATTGACGTGCGCAATCGCCGTCCCGCGCCGCCGACGCCCGGCCAGTTCGAAGCGCCGGCGACCGAGCTCTGGAACACGTTGCTCGCGGCCTCGCATCTGCTCGGTGGCAGTGGCGAAGGCGACGACAGCAGGCCCGACATGAACGCGATCCGCGCCGCTGGTGTGGTGTGGGCCCGCGTCCGTGCGCTCGGTGCGCAGCCCGATGCGCAGACACCCGCACCCGTCGCCGGTCAGCCGGTCGCGAGCGCGACGCCAACCCCCGACTCGTTCCACGGCGTGTATCGCTCGCACTACGGCATCGAGCCCGAGCGCCACGTCATCGAGATCGGTCGCGCTGCGGTCGCGCACAGCAGCGAGCAGCAAGCGTCGGCCACGGTCGCGCAGGCGCTCGGCATCAACGCGGATCTGCTGCGTGGCGCGGCGCACGCCCCGACGGGCGAGATGCCTGCCTCGACGGCGTCGGGCTTCTCTGCATCCGAGGCGACGGATATCGCGACGCGCATCTGGCAGGGATTCCAGCGCACGGACTTCGTTCCGCTTCGCCAGAACTACGAAGGGCGCCGTCCCGAAGAGCGCGAGCTGATCAATCGCGCGTTCCGCAATCTCTCCGGCGATGTCGATATCCAGTTCTTCGTCCGCCAGATGGCTGCCTCCGCGAACGGCGGCGGCGAGCGCATGGGCGTCGGTCTCGAGGGCGCGCACGACGCGAACGCGACCGATCAGGCGCATAGCGTCCTCGCGTCAGACGCCGCTTCGTGGAACGAGTCGCTCGAGGTCGTGACGAGTGGTCGCGTGAGCGTGCAGACGCGCGTGCGCAACGCGCTCGCGAACTCCAACCGCAACGAGATCTTCCGTCTCGCCGACGAAGCGACGCCGGCCGACCGCCGCGAGATCCTCGGCGATGAACCGACGATGGGGCAGCTGCGCGCGCAGCTCACCGCGGTCGACTACGATCGCGTGTTCGCCGTGCTGTCTGGAACGGCGGACATGGCGACGCGCCTGTACTCGCGCTCCGAAGGCGATGTGAACGGCGTGTGGCGCTGGGTGTCGTCGACGGACACCGAGGGCATGAAGCGGGACATTCGCGAGTACGCGTCGCGGCGCCGCGAGTTCCATACCCGCCGCTTCGAGGACCAGGGGCGCGACGTGCGCGGCGACGAGAACGTGCGCGCCGAGATCCAGAGCTCGGTCCGTCAGGATCTGCTGACAGCGTTCGAGAACCCGGCGGTGCGCTCCGTGATCGATCAGGAGTTCCCGGCGTGGACCGGCAGCGCGAGCGTGCACAACGTCAGTGCGGGCGGCGCCGAGATCGAGGGCATGCTGCTGAATGGCGGCGAAGCGGACGGCACGGCCGCGCTGCGCTCGGATGGCTTTGTCTGGTCGAGCGACATCGTCACGCAGGTTCGCTCGATGAGCGTCGAGGAGCGTCAGCGTCGCCGCGCGGATCCGGAGCTGATGCGTCAGCTGTGGAGCCGCTCGATGAACACGCAGAACCGTCTGCTCGTCATGGTCGCGCTGCAGAGCGACGAGGCGTCGGGCGAGGACCACATCGGCCGGATGCTCGAGCTCGGCTCGACGGGCAGCAGCACGGAGTTCCGCGAGCAACTCGCGCGCTTGTCACCGGCAGAGGTGCGCCGTCTGCGCTCCAACCCGGACTGGATCGTCACGATCAATGAACACCTGAATCGCGACGAGCAGGCCGCGCTCCGCGCGTTCCTGACGACGGACACGACGACGTTTGCGGCGTCGCTCGGCGCGACAGCGGTTACGTCGGGCACGCCGCCGCAGAGCCAGGCGCCCGGAGCGGATGCTCCTACCGTGGCGGAGACGTTCGATCTCCACGCGCCGTTCCCGATGCACGGTCGCGTCGAACGGGCAGAGGTCGATCGCCTCGGTGCTCTCCGCGCGCAGTGCCTCATGCGCCTGCGTCTCGGTGCCGGCAACTCGTTCACGCGCCTCGTCACGGAGGCGGTCGAGGTGTTCCGCGCTGACCTCAAGCCACACCTCGTTCCGGCAGCTGCTCCGACGACGGATCCTCCGCAGGCAGGTGCAACGCCGGCGCCGACGGTCGATCTCGACGCCGAAGCGCGTCGATACGAAACAGAGGTTCTGCGCCCCGCGATCTGGCACGAGATCGTGTCCGTCGTCCGTACCGCCGCCGACAGCGCGAGCCTGACGAGCGACAACGGCGAGCGGATGCCCTCCATCCGGGCCGAAGAAGTCATCATGGACGCGGTGCTCAAGCGCGCCGATCCGTCGGTGTACGCGGTCCGCGAGGACATGCATTGGTACCGCAACGAGCGCGAGGAGATCTTGAGCACGATCAACCGCGCCTCGCCGGAGCTACTGATCACGCGCTGGACGAGCGTGAAGAACAACAAGTGGCACTCCGCGGGCGGCGAGTCGCTGCAGACCGTTTACGACAACTTCAAGCGCGCGCGCGAGGCGGCTCACGCGCCTCCGGGGGGCACGCCGGTCCCGGCCGCCGCGACGGCCGAGATGCAGCGCTGGCAGCGTGCGTTCTCGCGCTACGTCGTCGAGCCGTCGATGATCTGGGAAACGGAGATCCTGCCGCACTCGGGCGGCATGTTCGCGAATCGCGATCAAACGTCGCGCGCGCACCAGCAGCTCGATCGCGACAACCCGGAGTTCGCGGCGTACCGCCAGGCGATGAACGACCGCATTCGCGCGCTCGACGCCGGGCAGGTCGCCGTCGCGATCAATGCGACAGGCGACGACGCGCGGATGGTCGCGAGTCAGCTGCGGAGCGCCCTGACCGATTTCTCGGCGACGGAAGAGGTCTACGCACAGCGCCGCGGTGATGGGCAGACGTTCTTTGGCAGTCAGGAAGGCCGCCAGCTCGATCAGGCGTTCGGGGCCTATCGTGGCGAGCTCACGAGTGCCGAGGATCAGGCGGCTGCGAATGGCGACGTCAGCGATCGCCAGCGCCGCGAGCTCTCTCACATGGACGACAGCGTCCGCGAGCGCGGCAGCGAGTACCAGGCTGCACGCGAGCAGGCGGCAAACGTCGCCGCGATGGTCGTCGGCACCGTGTTCGCGGTGATCGCGACGGCACTCACGGCTGGCGCGGCGACTCCGCTCGCGATGTGTATGTATGGCGCGCTCACGTCCGCCGCTGCAGCGACGGGCGAAGTGCTGACGCGCGAGGCGATCCAAGGTCGCGAGTACGACGCGAGTGGCGACGGCGTTCGCGAGATCGCGAGCGCGGCGGCGACGGGCTTCGTCGCGGCGGGAGCGCAGTTCTATACCGGTCGCTTGATGAGCGGCATCCTGAACCAGGGCACGGCGCTCGCGCAGGGGCAGGCGATCACGGCGATGACCCGTGCGACGCCGGGCCGGTGGGCGATGATGCTCGACGCTGGCGGCCGCACGCTCGTGCAGTCGTCGATGACGGGCCTCGCCGACACGGCGGGCAGCATGCTGTCCCCGGCGGTGTGGTCGCACGGCTGGGACGAGGGCTGGATCCGCGCCGAGCAGCGCGGCCGCGAGTCGATCCGCAATCAGCCTCTGTCGATCCTGCGCCAGACGATCACCGCGATGGTCGGGTCGTGGGGCGGGCAAGCGGACCACGTCGGTGAAGCGGTTCGCCCCGGCGAGCGGCTCGGCATGGGACGCGTGGTGGGACAGATCCGCTCTGACATGCCGTCGACGCTGCTACAGACCGGCGCGGACGTCGCGATCGGTATCGGCACCGGCGAGATCCGCGATGCGCAGAGCGGCCTGATGGCCGGCGCGCAGGGAGTCTCCGGCGCTGCACGCGGTGCGGGCAATACGCTGCAAGAAGGCAGCGTCATGCGCGGTCGCGCGGAGGGCTTCGCGGTCGACGAGATCCGCGAGCACCCGGACCTGTTCAACACCGAAGCCGAGAAGGCGATGTATCGCCGCGCTGTCGAGGACTCGTTCGTCCACGGCAACCCGCCGAGCGCCATCGAGTTCGCGACGGCGCGCAATGCGTTCGCTGCCTCGGTCGCGGCGCGCAATCCCGAGTTCCTGCGCATGGCTCCCGAGGAGCAACGCACGTTCCTGCACTGGGTCCGCGAGGCGCCGACCGAAGCGGAGTTCCATATCCGCATGGCACGCAACCCGCGCGAGGTCGTGGCGATGCAGGCCGAGACGGGAACCGAGCCGCCGACGGTTCGTCTCGCCGCGATCCGCAGCGAAGCGGACGCGCTCGCGACGCGTCACACGAGCGATCTGTCGGGCACCATCACCGAGCAGCGCGCGCAGGCCGAAACCGACCTTCAAACGATCGGGCGCCTCGAGACTCGCGTCGACGCGGTCGTCGCGCTCGCGCAGCTCAACCTCGACTCCGCGCAGCGGAGTGGCGCGGCTAACCTCGAGTCGCTGCGCACCGAGCTGCAGCGTGCGCAGGAGCTCGCACAGACCGTGCGCAGCCTGCTGACGAACGCGCGCCTCGGCGCGAGCGGCGTTGTCGCGTCGGCCCGCAGCGGTGGAGGCCTCGAGCCCGGCGTCGAACCGCCCGCCCACTACACCGCGGATCAGCTGGACATCATTCGCGAGGCGAACCGTCGCTACCGCGAGCTCATGAACCCGGCGAACCCCAGATTCAGCGATGAAACGAGCGCGCGATTGGCGTGGGCTCGCTATCTGTCCGAGCGCGGCATCGAGGTCTCGCATCACCAGTTCCAGACCGACACTGCGCACGATCGCAGCTCCAGCGGCGGCAACGGCTCGGTGCGTGAAGTCAGCGGTCACCCGGTGCACTCCGAGCGCCAGCAGGGCGACAGTCACGTCACGCCGAGCGCAGAGAGTGTCGTCAACGGCGCAGAGATCACGACGCGCGGGCAGGGCGAGGGCGCTGCCGCGGTGAACGAGTTCGGCGACGGCTCGCGCATGCCGAACGTGGCTAACATGTCGATCGAGCACGCTCGCGCCGCGGGCTTGTCGCTCGTCGATAACGGAGGCATCCCCAACGCGCGACGCGCGCAGGGCGGTGGTGGCGACATCATCGTGACGCTCGCAAATGGCCACGAGCTGCGTATCAATATCGTGCGGCCGCGCGACACCAGCGGCGCCGTTGCCCAGAGCGACTATCACGAGGGCGCGACCGTCGTGAACGTGTGGTGCTCGGACCGCATTCTCGATCAACAAGCCGGTCGTGCGCTCGGCGGCATCATCGGCGATGTGATCGCGCGTGCCTCGGTGCACCCGGGAAGCGAGGCCGCGCGCGTCGCGCCTGCGCAGGCTGCTCGCGAAGGCCAGCTCCGCGCGATGTTCGCGCAGCTCGCGGCGGCCCGAGCGCGCGGTGAACAACCCGCGGCGACGACCGAACAGAACCACGAGCAGGCAATGGAACAGGGGCGCAGCGAGCGCACTGGACGTATCAGCGCCGAGCTGCAGGAGATGATGCGCGAACAGGGCCTCATCGGTCCCGATGCGACCGCCGTCGAGAACGCGCGCGCGACGCTGCCCGCGGATCTCCGCGCTTTGATCGTCGAGCAGAGCCAGGCCGCGGTCGGCTTCAACGCCGAGGCCGCCGCCGCGCAGACCCGGCGCGAGGCACCGCAAGCAACGGCGCAGGATCTCGCGGTCACCAATCAACCGGGCGGGGCGAACGCGTCGTCCGTGCTCCCGCCGCCTCCGACGGGCGAGATTCGTTCGTTCAGTGCCGAGGATTACCCGCGCATCTCCGAGCTGCGTTTGCACCTCGAGGCAATCCGGGAGATGGACACGCGTCTCGCAGCGCGCGACCAGGGCGGATCGGCGAGCGGTACAGCGAGTCCCGCGCTCGGCGAGAGCTTGCGTCGTCGCGAGCACGTGGACCGCGTGCGCGCTTTGCTGTCGGAGCTCCAGATCGGCGGCACGAACCGCGAGTTCATCAGCCAGCGCCTCGCAGATCTCCAGGCCGTGTTTCCGGGCGCGGGTGACATCGCCTCTGCGGTCAACGAGCGCGTGACGCGCCGGATCGAGGCTGTCGATTCGCATAGTCAAGCGGCGCAGTACCGCCAAGTGCGCCGCGACGCGCAGGACGCGATCATCGCGCAGATCACGAGCACGCGACCGTTCGTCACCGAGCGAGTCATCGTCGGTGGCGGTATGGCAGGAACGTCGCGCGCAGCTGCGCTCGGCGTGACGCCCGAGGCCAACGCCGCGTCCGCAGCGCGGCGCATGCTGGTGCTAGGCGGCGAAGACCCGATCAGCACCTGGGTTCCGACCGAGCACTGGGGCCAGCGCGCTGGTGCGTTCACGGGCAGCGATCACCCGATGCTCACCGGTGAGATCATGAACCGCACCGTCGAGGATCAGGGCGAGTTCATGCACGTCGGCGAGCTCAACGACTCTGTCGAGCTCGCACGTCAGCGCATGGGCCTCGTGCCGATCGAAGCACGCGTCACGCGCGTCGAAGTCGCCGGCGCGAACGAGACGACATGGGCCGAGGGCGTGAACCCGGCCGAACACCCCGTGCGCCTCCACGTCACCATCGGCAACCAGGAAGTCATCATCTACACCGCACACTCGGACCTCACGACGGGTCTCGGCCAGACCGGCATGCCCAACGAAGGCATTCTGGATCCGCAGACGCGCGCAACGATGTTGGCGACCGGGCCCAACGGCGAGCAACCGCTCGTCATGGGTGGCGAGCGCATGATGCGCGCCGACGCCGGCAGCATGACCGGCAAGCGCGTCCTCGTCGTCGCGTTCGGTCCGACGGGCGCGTGGGCAGCGATGCGCGCGGCCGAGCTCGGAGCATCGGTGGACTGGGGCGGCACCCGCGGCTCCACCGGCAACCTGGGCGACATGCGTCGCGCAGCTGGCATCGATCGTACGCAGGAGTCGTTCAGCGCTGCGGCGGCGGAGAACATCCACCGCACGACGGATCAGATCCTTAACATTCGCCAGGAGGGCAACGGCGCGATCGTCACCTACGTCTACGAGCAAGGTGGCCAGCATCGCGAGTACGAAGTTCGCTACGACCAGATCCTGATGACGCAGGGCTTTGACTCGGCCGGAGCACATGGTGCCGCGCAGCGCCGCGAAGCGCCGTCGGCGAGTGGTCAAGCGGGCGACACCCGTGTCGGTTCGATCATCCAAGGCATGGACATGCAGCCGCAGCCGCAGGTCGTCAGCGAACATCAGCCGGAAATGCCGAACATCGAGAATGCAGGCCTGCATGCAGGTGCAGTCACCGTGTACGGCGCCGCGGCGTTCGACGGCTCTGGCCTGGATGCGACAGAGCTCTCCATCCACGAGCGTCGTCAGGGTGCCGTGAGCGGCGGCCTGCTCTCGTCGGACTCGCCCGATGCGCGCACCCTCGAGTCAGTGGGGCACTCCGTTCGCGCGCAGCGCCGCGAACCGCCTCCGCCTCCGCCTCGCGTGGACGCACCGCGCGTCGAGAGCGGTAGCGAGCCCCCCGAGAGCGATCAAGTGACCAACTGATGGATGCTCTCGCTCGGGTCCTTGCGGATCCTGCTTCCAACGCCGCACGTCGACAGCTCGCGGAGGCCGGCGATCCACGCGCTGCATTGATCCGCGCCCAGCTTGCCGTGTGGGACGAGGACCGCGCCGGCCGAATGGGCTCGCGGGCCTACAACAAGGCGCTCGGCGAAGCGAACGCGCTCGCGGATGCGCATCACTGGGACTGGTCGGGCAAGGTTGCCGACTACACGCAGGAGTTCAAGTTCCACCGTGGCCTCGTCGCCGAGGTGACCATCGCGTGCGACAAGCTCGTCGATATCTTCGAGGAGCTGTGCAAGCAGGCGCCGATTCAGCACCTCAAGGTGCGCGGTCCGTTCGGCGGATGGCCGCAGCTCGTGGCCCATCCGCGGTTCGCGCAGATCGTGTCGGTCGACGTCAGCAAGCAGAAGGACTTCGGCGATCGCGAGCTGATCGAGCTCGCCAAGAGCGCGCGCAGCACGAACCTCCGTTGGCTCGGCCTCCTGCAGACGACCGTCGGCCGCGCAGGCATGGAGGCGCTCGCCGCGTCCCCGCACCTCGCGAATCTCGTGCGCGTGTACTACGAGGGCGACTACAACCCGACGCCTGCGTATTCGGATATCGACGGCTTCTTCCAGGTGACGCCATCGCTCGCGGGCAAAGAGCTCGAGAAGGCGTTCGGTCCGCGCCTGTGGCTGAATCCGCCCGACGACAAGATCGATCAGTGGCGCGCCCTCGCGGACCAGCACGCCGCCACGTAGAGCTGGTTGGCCGCAACGCCGCGACGAAGAGGGATTGGCCGCAACGACGCGACGGCGCGACGAAGAGGGTGATGGCCGCAACGACGCGACGGCGCGACGAAGAGGGATTGGCCGCAACGACGCGACGGCGCGACGAAGAGGGATTGGCCGCAACGACGCGACGGCGCAACGAAGAGGGATTGGCCGCAACGACGCGACGGCGCAACGAAGAGACGATCGAACCTCGCCGGGCGAGCGGCGCGGGCTATTCGCGCTCGCCGGTCGCACACGCTCGCCGGTCGCACACGCTCGCCGAGCGATCGCCGGTCGCTCGCCGTCACCTGGCGGGGAGCCGTCGAAGTCTCGAGCCCGACCAGCGAGCATTCACGAGCAGCCTTCCCCCATTTGATCAATCCGTCGCGTCGTTGCGTCGTTGCGGCTAATTCCTCCGGCCGTCGCGTCGTTGCGTCGTTGCGGCCAGTTCCTCCGGGCGTCGCGTCGTTGCGTCGTTGCGGCCAATTCCTCCGGGCGTCGCGTCGTCGCGTCGTTGCGGCATCCCTCCGGCCGTCGCGGCTCAGAGCGCAAACGCGAGCCGCATCGGCAGGGGATCACCCGCGCCGAGCTGCAGCTCGATCGCGGCCACATCCTCGGTGGCGAGCGAGCCCGTCAGCGTACCAAGGCGGGCGATCGAGTCCGCGCGCGTCGCGAGACCGTTCACCGCGCGGAACGCGTGATCGAGCGTCTGCGACGAGTACACGATCGTGATGCCGGGCTGAATCACGCCGCCGTGCATGCGCGCGCGAAGAAGCACGGGCTTCCCGCGCGCCATGATGTCGTGGATGCTCCCGAGGAGGCGAAGCTGCACGTCGGGGACGCCGAGCGCGGCTGCGTTGGCGGTGATCGCATCGAGGACGTCGGGCGGCGCTTCCACGCCGAGCTCGTAGACCTCGACCTTGTTCTTGCGCAGCGACGTGCGAATAACGCGGTTGCGGCGATCGCCGGGCACGAGGAGAGCGAGTCGATCCGCGAGGGCACGAGGAGCGGTCTCGCCGATCACGACGCTCGCGAGCGCGGCGACATCTTCGTCAGCCGTGGCGTCGCCACCGACGTTCACCGTCGCGACGTCGTTGGACCACCGCTCGATCCAGACGGATCCGGGACGGCAGAGCGCGGTCTGCGACAGGATCGACGAGGTCGGGACGATGCCCGCGGAGAGGACGGTCATACGCCGCGCCAACACCGGGTCGTTCTTGGGGAGCGCCGTCGAGACCCCGAGCAGCGTCGTGTCGGCATCCGTCCAGACGAGCACGTTCTGCAACTGCTCCTGCGCGACGTCAGCGATGTGGGGAACCAGGTCCTCGGCCACGATGCCGAGTGCTCCGCCGGCGATGCCGACGCGTGAAGCGATTTCTGCGCTGGATCGCGTCGGGCTCATGAGCGGACGATACCTGTTAGCATGAGCCCGTGCCTACGTTTGCGTCGCCTCTAGAGCACCTCGACAAGGTTCTCGAGCTCGTAGCGACCATCGTCGAGCGTCAGATCCTCGTCGCGTGGGAGACGGGCCGGCTGCTGCGTCCCGACATCAACGACACGCGCAGCGCGACCGACATGCTGTTCGCGCGTGGCCTCATGCCGACGCCCACAGGCACCGAGCGCCTCGGTCAGCTCGATGCGCAGCTCGCGGCGATCGAAGCGGAGCTCGCCGATCGCACGTCGCCCGAGCTGCCGCTGGTGCGCCTCCGCGATGCGTTCGAGCTGTCGCCGAGCGAGGAGCGAGTGCTGCAGTTCGCGATCGCGGCCGAGATGTCGGTGCCGACGAGGAACTTGCTGCGCTACTTCGCGAACGACGTCCGCCGCGGCGTGCTCGATCGCACCGGGCTCGAGGCCTTGGTGTACGGCCGGGCAGGGCGCGCACGCCTCGTCGAAGAAGTCGGGCCGACGGGCATGCTGCTCGAGCGCAAGCTCCTCGAATCCATCCCCGGCGAGGAGTCGATGATGTTCCAGACGCTGCGGGCTGCACCGCGCGTCATCGAGCTCGCGACAGGCATCGTACGTCTCGCCGCGGAGCTGGAGCGCAGCGTCGAGCACATTCCGGAACCGACCGGCTTCGACGAGATCGTCGTCGATGACGAGCGAAAAGAGGAGCTCACGGGCCTCCTCGGACAGACGTCGCTGTTCGGCGCCACGCCCATCGTCGTGCTCTCGGGTCCGGTCGGCGCAGGGCGGCGGACATTGCTCGGCGCTGCCGCGCGCGCTCACGGCAAAGGATTGCTACGCGTGCGCACGCCGGATCTCCCGCGCGACCCTGCCGCCTTCGAGAGCGCGATCCGCGCCGTCTTGCGCGAGGCCACTCTCCTCGACGCGATGCCGGTATTGCTCGACGTGGATCGACTCGTCGACGCGGAGACAGGCGATCGCAACCGCGAGCGAGCGCTGGAGACGGCGCTCGTGTCGTGGCGCAAGCCGCTCGCTGCGACCGCGCGCGCGCATCAGGCGCAGCCGATCAAGCTCGGTCGTGGCTCGATCGTCGTGGATGTCCCGCCGATGTCTGAAGCATCGCGCGCGGAGCTCTGGCGCCGCGAGCTCGGTGCTCATGGCGGCGATAGCATCGACACGGTTCAACTCGCCGCGCGGTACGCAGTCACTCCGGGCATGCTCGTCCACGCGAGTCGCTCGGCGCGTACCGTCGCCGCCGCGCGCGATGGTCGTGTGACGCCGGCCGACGTGCAGATCGGCCTGCGCGGAGCGATGGACGAGGCGGTCTCGTCGCTCGGTCAGCGCGTGACCAAGGCACCCAAGTGGGAAGACCTCATCGGCCCCAAAGAGACGATGGACGCCCTGCAAGAGCTCGTCGCGCGCATCAAGCATCGCCGCCGCGTGTTCGACGAGTGGGGATTTGCCGACAAGTTCACCAAGGGGCTCGGTCTGTCCGCTCTGTTCACGGGACCGCCCGGCACCGGCAAGACGATGGCTGCGACGCTCGTTGCCGACAAGCTCGCGCTCGATATCTATCAGGTGGACGTGTCGCGCATCGTCTCCAAGTTCATCGGCGAGACCGAGAAGAACCTCGCGCAAGTGTTCGACGCGGCTGAGTCCGGTCACGCGATCATCTTGTTCGACGAGGCGGACTCGTTGTTCGCACAGCGCGGCGAGGTGAAGTCCTCGGTCGATCGCTATGCGAACCTCGAGGTGAACTACCTGCTGCAGCGGCTGGAGCGCTTCACCGGCATCACGATCCTGACGACAAACCTCGCGTCCAGCATCGATCCGGCGTTCAAGCGGCGCATGTCATTCACCGTCGAATTTCCGATGCCGGAGGCCAAGGAGCGCGAGCGCATCTGGCGTACGCATCTGCCGACGCGCGCCTGCGTCGATGTCGCGGACACAGACTTCAAGTGGCTTGCAGATCGCCACGAGATGTCGGGCGGCCACATCCGCAACGCCGTCCTGCGCGCAGCGTTCCTCGCGGCGAGCGAAGAGCGGACGATCGCGTTCGAGCACCTCAAGCGCGCGGGCGAGATCGAGGCCCACGCGATGGGCCGCGTACTTTAGAGCTCGATATCGAGGCGGCCGAGGCGCGGCGCGGTGCCGAGCCGGCTCCCGTCGCGAGCGATGACGACGGAGTTTCCCTGCCCGGGAACGACAACATCACCGGGCCCCCAGTTCGCGTTCACGACGGCGATGTCGAACTCCTTCGCGATCGCGCTCAGGTGCCGAGGTCGGTTGTCAGGCCGCTCGACCCACGCGCTCGGGAATAACAGGACGTCGGAGTGGAGCAGCTCGGCAGCCGATTCCTCGGCGAGGAAGTGGACGTCGTAGCAGATCGCGATCGTGACCTTCTTCCCTGCGATGCCTGCGATCGGTAGCGGGCTCGCGCCGGGCGTGGCCCACGTCTCCGGGATCCACGGGTGTCGCTTGCGATAGACGAAGAGCGGGCCGGTCGGCGCGTAGCAGACCATCGCGTTGTAGGTCGCCTCGCCTTCACGCAGGACGAGCGGCGCGACGAAATGAATACCGTGTGCGGCCGCGATCTGCGCGCAGCGGCGCGCGGTCGGACCGTCCAGCTCCTCGGCGAACTGCACGAGATCGAACTCGCCCTCGGGCGACACGTATCCCGAGAGCGATTGCTCGGGGAGCAGAACCAGATCCGTCGCCGGTCCCGTACCGATAGCGCGATTCACACTCTCGAGAACGCGGGCGGGGTCGCCCCACGCCGCGGGCAGCTCGAGGACAGTGGCGCGCACGTAGCTCAGTGACCGCCGAGCATGCCGCCCATCATGGGGCCGACCTGATCCATCAGCTTCTGCAGCTGATCGTTCGAGATCGATATCTTGAAGCGGATCGCGTTGCCTTCCTTGGTCACGTCGAGCGACTTCACGACATCGCCGAGCGCGCCGCCGAGAGCGCCTGCCTGCTGCTTCATCTGCGGAACGCCCTGGATGATCTTGTCCGCCATCGCTTTGTCTTTGATCTCGACGCTGGCATCCAAAGCGATGCCGCCCGTGATGTCGATCCAGCCCTTCACCGCGCCGATCTTGTCCGCGAGCGGCGTCCCGGTGGCGTTGCCGACCACCCAGATCGGCTTCGTGCGGTCGACCGTCTTCATCGCGTCGAGCAGCCCGGTGTCCTTCTCTGCCGTACCGGACGACAGGCCGGCGATGTCGGCTTCGAGCGCCTTACGGTCCATCGGCATGACGGTGGCGCCGCCTGCGAGCGACAACGACTGCCGCATGTAGAGAAAGTTGTTGGGCAGGACGAAGTAGCCCGACTGGAGCGGGGCCCCGCCGACCGGGTTCGGCATCGTGATCGCGACCCACTTTTTGTCGGCGTCGACGGCCGCAGTGTACTTAGCCTTGTCAGCGCAGCCCTTGATGTCGTCGACGGTGACGCCGCTCATCACCAGGCGCATGTCGAACGCGCCGCCCGCCACCTTCACGCCGCTCAGCATCTTCACGCTCTTGAACTGCGCGAAGCAGGTCGTCCACTCGGTCAGCCCGGGCGATGCCTGGCTCATCTTGCTCACCAGCTTGCCGAGCGGGGATGTATTCATCCAGTCCTGGAACTTGAGGTAGTTGCCGCCAACGAGCGCGCTCTCGCCGGCCGGGAGGTACTGGAGGAACGCTTTCTCGTCGGATCCGACCGCGGCGCCCGCACTACCGCCGCTGCTCTTTTCACATGCACAGAGGAGAGCGACACCGATCAGGAGAGCACTGAGCTTCATGCGCGCGTCCTACCACGGCGTTCACGCCTCTGTGCGTCAATTATAGAGGAGGACCAACGTGTCCTTCACGTCGCTGGCGATGCCGATACCGATGGTCTGGCTCGCAGGATTCATCACCTGGTTGCAGTTCGCGTCGTTCGTCGTGATGTTCGTCATTCGGGCGGTGTTGTCGGTCGGGCCGTTGATCTGGGCGATCGTGTTCCAGTCCGCGAGATTGCACGGCGTGAATCCTGTCGTGCTCAAGTGGGCGCGCTCCCACGCCCAATCGCGAGCTGCCTTGTTCGCGGCCGCGTCGAGCGTGAATCCGCCCTCCGCCGGATAGACCGTGCCCATCGGGCACGTGATGCCTGTCGCGCGCAGCGTGTTGATCCGGGCCAAGAGATCCGCTTCGTCGGCGTCCCACGGACGAGGCGTGGGACCGCAATCCAAGAAACAGTTCGCGGAGTCTTCGCCCGCGCCACACTCGCCGTTGCCGCAGACGTTGCTCGCCGTCCTGCAGTCGCCAACGCACGACTTGCAGGTCTCGGTGCCGTTGCACGTGTCGTCACCGCAGACCGCCGGTGGTGCGTCGCCGTTGCTGTCGGAGCGATCGGGCGTGTCCTTGGGGATGGAGCCGTCGTCGCCCGAGCTGCCGCCGCCGGTGCCCGGATCGAAGCTGATGCGCCCGCACCCGCAGATCAACGTCGAGAGCAGTGCGACGCGAAGCATGCGTGAACCATATCGTGGCTACTGAGCGTTCGGTGAACCACAGCTCGCCGCTTTGGCACGCAGCAGCTCCTGCTCGCGCGCGTTCTTCGTCATTCCTGCCGCGCGCTCGAGCTCGGCTCGCGCCTCGGCGAGCCGGCCCATGCGCAGCAAGAGATCACCGCGCACGCTGGGCAGCAGGTGGTAGTTCGCGAGGGCAGGCTCGTCGACGAGCGTGTCCGTGATCGCGAGGCCGTGCTCCGGCCCGGACGCCATCGCGACGGCAACTGCGCGGTTCAGCTCCACGATCGGCGAACCAGTGAGTTCGACGAGCGCGGAGTACAGCACGGCGATCCGCGCCCAGTCCGTGTCAGCAACGGTCGCAGCACGCGCGTGACACGCGGCGATCTCCGCTTGGAGAACGTACGGCCCCATCGGCGTCGCTGTCTTTGCGTGCAGCTCCGTCGCCATCGCGAGGGCGGCGAGTCCGCGCCGGATCAGCAGCGGATCCCAGCGCCCGCGATCCTGATCGTTCAAGAGGATCGGATCGCCGCTCGGTCCGGTCCGCGCGTGCATGCGCGAGGCCTGGATCTCGAGCAGCCCGGCCAGGCCGTGCACCTCGGGCTCGTCGGGCGACAGTCCTTCCAGGATGCGCGCGAGCCGAAGCGCATCTTCGATCAGGGCAGGGCGCGTCCAGTCATCGCCGCTCGTCGCGGAGTAGCCCTCGTTGAAGACGAGGTAGACGACCTCGAGCACGGACGCGAGCCGCGGTGCGAGATCCTCACCGCGCGGAACCTCGTACGCGACGTTCTCCTGGGCGAGCGTCTTCTTGGCGCGGACGATGCGCTGCTGGATCGTCGTCTCCGTCACGAGAAACGCGCGAGCGATCTCCTCGGGCGTCAACCCACCGAGCATTCGCAGCGTCAACGCGACGCGAGCTTCCCGCGAGAGCACGGGGTGGCAGCAGGTAAAGATGAGCTTCAGCATGTCGTCACGGACGTCGTCGTCGACGGCAGCTTGGATCTGCTCGACGGTGAGGTCGGGCCGCGCGTTGATCTCGGCGCCGAGCTGTTCGTGTTTACGGTCGGTCATCTTGCGGCGGCGGACGCGGTCGATCGCGCGGTTCTTCCCTGCGTGCATGAGCCACGCGCCGGGATTGTCCGGAACACCGGACGTCGGCCACTGCTCGAGCGCGGTGACCAGCGCATCCTGTGCGAGCTCCTCAGCGAGCCCGACATCGCGCGTGATGCGAGCAAGACCCGCGATCAGCCGTGCGGACTCCATTCGCCAAACGGTCTCGATCGTGCGCTGAACGTCCGCCGACATCCGCGGCAGTCTAGCTCGTCTGTTGTTGTCACCATCACCGCTGCGACGACTCAGCCGCAGCGCGATCGACATCGGCAGCGAAAATGCGGGGAGAAAGTTTCAACCGTGCGGAATCCCGGGCTTATGCTGGCCGCGTGAGTCTGCGCACGCTGATCGAGACCGAGGCAACTCCGCGCGGGGAGGCCGTCGTGGACAAGATCTCGAACCGCATCATCAGCCCACTCAAGATCGCGGGACTCGGTGCGTTCTGGTTCCTGACCGTCGGGCAGGTCAGCGCGCTGATCGTGATGTACGGCCTGCTCGCGCTGGTTCGTGCCGTGGGTACGCACCAGGGAGACAGCGTCGAGCCGCTCGTCATCTACGGCGGCCTCGCGGTCACACAGCTCGCGCTGTGGCTGCTGTTCTACGTTCGCATCCGTCGCCTGCGCGGTGGGGCTCGGCTCGTCGCGCGTGACGCGAAGCTCGTCGACGGCACGATCGTCAACTGGATGCCGATGTGGGGCGGTCGCTCGTACAACTGGGAGTTTCCGCTCGACGGCACGACGTACTACGGCTACGGCGGCTTGCTCGGAAACCAGAAGCTCCTCGAGAAGGGCCAGGCGGTGAAGATCCTGGCCGCTCCGTACGCGACCTACGGCCTGATCTTCATCGGCGATGACGAGGGTCTGCCGATCCGCGTGCGCGGCATTCGCAAACCCGCTTAGGCGCGGCGGAGCTTCTCGCTCGTGTACGCGCGCAGCAGTTGCCCCGCGCCGCGCATGAGCGACAGCTTGTCGATGGGAACGCCCGCGAAGTCCTGCATCGCAACGCGGAACATCGACGGCAGCTTCGGCATCACGCGCTCCACCGTCGTGCGCTTGGGTCCGTAGAACCACCGATAGGCGGCGTGGCGGACCTTCATCTGAAAACCGAGATGGTGCTTGTCGATCACCTTGGCCCAGTCCGCAAAGCGGACATCATCGCGCTCGAGCGCTCGTGCGAGGTAGGGACCGGCGACCGCGCCGTATTCGATCGCTTGACCGATGCCTTCACCAGTCGCGATGTCGATGCCGGCCGCTTCTCCGACGAGGATCACGCGCTGCTGCGCGATGGCTTCTCCGCGCGTGAAGCCCTGCTCGGCAAACTGCTTGATCCGGTAGTTCTTGATGTCGAGCCCACGGGTCTCGAGGTACTGCGCGCAGCGAGCCCGCGCCGCATCGGGGCCGAGCGTGCGGATCACGTAGGCTCCGCGGCAGACGAGCGACTGACCGTTGACCTGCGTCGGGAAGTCCCACGCGTAGCCGTGGAGGTCGCGGCGCGCGAAGTCGAACACGACGGTGTCGCGCGGCTGATCGTCAGGCAGGTCCTCGGTGTCGAGCTCCACGACCTGCGCGCGGAGGGAAGGACGCGCGAAGCCGAGCTGCTTGCGCACCACACCGGAGACGCCATCCGCGCCGACGAGGATCTTCGCGCGATACTCCTCGCCCGTGCTCGCGCTGATCCGGACGCCGTCGTCGGAGACAGTGACGCGCTCGACGGATGTGCCGTCCTTGACCTCGATGCCGCGGCCGATGGCGACCTTCGCGAGCGCGTGATCGAACTCGACGCGGCGCACGACGGCGCCGAGATCCGGCATCGGCGTGATGATCGTGTCCTGCGCCAGCTTCACCGCGAGCGCGTTCAGCGGGACCTTGGGGCAGTCGACTTCGACGCCGATCTTCGCGAGCAGCTTGAACGCGCGAGCGCCGACGCCGCCGGCGCAGATCTTTTCGCGAGGATACGTTTCTCTCTCGAGCACGACGACACAGAGACGTGGATCGGCGACCTGCAAGTGCAGCGCGGTCGAGATCCCTGCGGGGCCTCCACCGACGATCAGCACATCAACATCGCGCATTCGCGGACTCTCGCACGATCGATGTCGTCATCGCGGGAGATCCGCTCGCGAACATCGATGACCTTCGCAAGACGGTCTACACGCTGCGCGGCGGAGTTCTGTATCGCGCGGACGCCCTGTTCACGGCGACCGGCGTCGCGCCCTGACGCATACGCGTCGCATGATGTCGCGCGACGCATGTGACGTGCGACAAAGCGATTCCTCGTCGAGAAAACCGTGTACACCGCTCGGCCATCTCGTGTCTCTTGAGGACATGCGCACCGTTTTGTTCTCTCTCGTCCTCCTCTCTGCCTGCGCGACCACTGGCCCGCGCCCCGTCAACGTGGCTGCCGTTCGCCACGAGATCGATGACTCGATCAAGACATCCAGCGCCGACCGCTCGGTGACGAGCATGGGCAAGGTCACCGGCGACCACGCGGTCGTCTACACCACCCTCAAGACGGGCGCACGCCAGGAAGAGGCATGGAGCAAGACTGGCGGTGCGTGGAAGATGGACCACGCGACGGTCGTCTCCGCCAACTAGCGCTCGGTGCGGAGTACGCTCCGCGCATGAAAGACGTCGCGATCGTTAGCTACTGCCGTACGGGTATCGCTCGTGCGCAGCGCGGTGCACTCAACCAGACGCACGGCATCCCCCTGGCCGCGCATGTCCTGCGCAATGCCGTGGAGCGTGCCGGCATCGAATCGCGCGAGGTGGAGGACGTCGTGCTCGGCTGCGGCCTACCCGAAGGCGCGACCGGCCACAACATCGCGCGCAACGCTGCGATCGATGCGTTCGGCATCGACGTTCCCGGTATCACCGTGAATCGATACTGCGGTTCTGGTTTGTCAGCCGCGTCGATCGTCGCGAACCGCATCGCGTGTGGTGAAGCGCAGGTCGCGATCGCCGGAGGCGTCGAATCGATCAGCCTCGTGCAGTTCAGTCTGCACCTCGACGGCTTCTTCTACGCGCCGCTCCAGCAGCGCATGCCGGCCGTGTGGTGGACGATGAACCAGACGGCAGACCTCGTTGCCAAGAAGTACGGCATCACCCGCGAGGAACAGGACGCCTATGTCGTGAAGAGCCAAGCGCGCGTGAAGGACGCGACCGCGCGCGGTGTCTACGCCGAAGAGATCGTCCCGTTCCACGCGGTGATGAAGGTCGTCGACAAGGCGACCAAGGCGACGAGCGAGCACGATGTCACGCTCGATAAGGACGAGGGGCCGCGCCCGGACACCACGCTCGAGGGCCTCGCGAAGCTGCCGGCCGTCTACCCCGGTGGCACGATCACGGCGGGCAACGCGTCCCAGCTCTCCGACGGTGCGGCCGCACTCGTCATGATGGATGCGGATCTCGCCGCCAAGCGCGGCCTGCCGATCCTCGGGCTGTTCCGCGGCATGCAACTCGCGGCCGTTCACCCCGAAGAGATGTCGATCGCGTACACGCCTGCGATCAGGAAGCTCATGGCTCACCACGCCGTGAAGAAGGACGACGTGGACCTCTGGGAGCTGCACGAGGCGTACGCCGTCACGACGCTCTATAACCAGGCGCAGCTCGAGACGCCGTGGGAGACGACGAACGTGAACGGCGGCGCCGTCGCGCTCGGTCACCCGTACGGCATGTCGGGCATTCGCTACGCGGGCTCCGCGCTGATGGAGCTCCGTCGCCGCAACAAGAAGCGCGCGATCATCGGCGTCTGCACCGCGGGCGGCATGGCGACAGCCGCGCTGCTCGAGCGTCCTTAACTGGTCGCTTGTTCCGCGCGCTGCTCTTTGAGCTCGACGATCTTCTGCTTGATGCGCGCCTGCTGCCATCGCGAGTACGCCGACAGGACCGCCATGAAGATGAGGCCCACGATCGCGATCGCGACGGAGCGAATGCGGTTGAGCATGGTGACGAACAGTCCCTGCTGACTCGTCGCGCCGAGCAGGCTGTAGAGCGCTGCGTTGCCGCCATCCGCGGCGCCGAGTCCCAGTGGCACGACCGACGAGACCCACTGGATCAACACTCCCACGGACAGCACGGCGACGATCAGCGAGAACGAGAGGTGCACGCCGACCGCGTGGATCAGCAGCATTGTCGACGTGTACGTCACGAGCTTGGATCCGGTGATGAACAGGATGCCGGCCGACGTCCCCGCGGTCCGATGCCTGTGCAGCTCGCGAATGTGCTTGTCGACCTCACCGAGCCGCGTCTTCCAGTCCTGCGCGCGCTCGTTGCTGATCAGGCGGACGCGCCGCAGCGTTCCGACGAGTGTCGAGACCGCACCGCGATGGATCACGAGACCGAGCGCCACCATCAACGGAACGAGGACAGCGACGCCGACGCCGCACGCGACCTTGATGGCACTCGGCAGGTCGAGCGTGAGCAGCGTGATGGGAATGCCGATCAGCATGACCGTCACGGAGAAGTAGAGAACTGTCGCGTTGAACAGGACGAGCGATGAGAGCAGGCGCGCCTTCGGGGCCTTCTCCATCAACATCGTCACCTTGGTGGGTTCACCGAGAGCGCCGAACGGTGTGAGCACGTTGATGGCGCGGCCGCTCGCCCATGCGCCGAGGACGCGCGGGTAGCTCACCATGCGGGCCTCGGGCCGCATGAACGCGCGCCACGCCGCTGCATCGAGGCAGAGCGAGATCAGATCGAGGCCGAGGATGATGCCGGCGTAGTTGCCGACGCGGCTGAGCATCGGAACGAAGTCGAGCCACGTCGTCGTGCGCAGCATCCACACGAGCGCGGTCCCTCCGAGGAGGAACATCGCGAGGTTGAAGATCGCGCCCCACCGACTCTTCTTCGGTGGTTCTTCCGCGGTCATCAACGCAGCGTACACCTGATAGGCTGACGGCCATGAAGGCGCGCCTCCCGTCGAACGAGGTATTCACGCCGACCGCGTTTCCTCGGTACACGTACGTGCCGCGCGACGATCTGCATCACGAGCGCCTGCTCCGCGAGTGGGTTCGATCGACGTCGCTGATCGCGTCCGTCTCCGGGCCGTCCAAGGCGGGCAAGACCGTGCTCGTGCAGCGCGTGGTAGGG
Source organism: Kofleriaceae bacterium (assembly GCA_036499725.1). Lineage (GTDB taxonomy): Bacteria > Myxococcota_A > Polyangia > Haliangiales > Haliangiaceae > JABFXX01. The sequence continues at coordinate 18,773 of DASYDE010000051.1, read as the reverse complement.
GAGGGAAATCTCGTATCCGTCAGCGGTGCGTCCGTGCGCGCGCCCGATCAGCTCTGGGAGCGCGTGCTCGACTGGCTCGGCGAGCCGCACTCGACCGCTGCGACGCACGCCGACGCGACGACGGAGACCAAGACACGCGAGAAGGGCGGCTCCCTCGGAATCGCCGGGGTCGGAGCATCGGTCAGGGGGCAGAGCTCCAACGCGACAGCCGGCACCGACACGTTGCAAGCGACGAGCGCACGCCGCGGCTTGCCGCAGGTCGTGGATCAACTCGCGAACACCAAGCTCGCTCTCCTCGTCGACGACTTCCACTACATCCCGCACGCCATCCAGAGCGACGTCGCGCAACAACTCAAGGATGCGGCGAGTCGCGGCGTGCGGATCTGCGTAGCCTCGGTTCCGCATCGCGCTGACAACGTCGTGCGTGCGCTGCCCGAGTTGCGCGGGCGCGTGATGGCGATCGATCTCGAATACTGGAGCCGCGCCGATCTGCTCGCGATTCCCACCGCCGGTCTCCCGCTGCTCGATCTCTCGATCGACGCCGCAGCGCTGCAGACGTTCGCGACCGAGGCCGCCGGCTCACCGCAGCTGATGCAGGCCATCTGCCTGTTCGCGTGCAATCACCTCGGTGTGCTCGAGACGCTCGACGCTCCGCGCGCTGTCACCCTCGATCCCGAGGAGCGCCGCCGCATCTTCTTCATGACGTCGAGCGTGGTCGACTTCCGCTCGCTCGTTCGCGCGCTGGTCGCTGGCCCCAGGGCGCGCGCCGAACGCCAGGCGTACGCGCATCGCGACGGCCGTCAGGGCGACGTCTACCTGACCGTGCTGCGCGCGATCGCGATGGATCCACCCAAGCTCGTCATCCCGCGTGCGGAGCTGGAGCACCGTCTCGCGGAGCTGGCTCCGACCAAGGCGCCAGATGTCGGCAACCTGGTCCGCGCGTGCATGTCGTTCGGCCAGATCGCTGCGCAGACCTACGCGGCACCCTCGGGCCCCGCGATCGAGTGGGACGATCACGATCAGGTGCTCGTCGTCTCGGACCCGTACTTGCTGTTCTACCTGCGCTGGTCGGGTCACCTCGAGCGCGAGGCGGACGCGGTGAGCGCGCCCGAGATCACGACCGTTACGCCCAGCGGGACGTAACGAGCTTCTCGAAGTCGCCGAACGGGATGCGGCCGTCGATCGTGTCGACCTTGTCCATGATCGACTTCACCCACTTGCCCTTGGCGTGATTCACGCCGGCAGCGGTGAGCAGCGCGCTCAGCATGTTCTTGTCGATCTTGTCGTCGAACATGCCGTAGTGCTGGAACGCCGTCTTGTAGGAACCACCGAAGCGGTAGTCGACCACCATCTGGATCTTCTCCTTCAGGTCGCTGACGTTCTCCTCCTGCGCGGGAGCCGCCGCCTTCTTATCCTCTTCGACAGGAGGAACGTTCGTGCCGCTCGCGCCTTCGAAGCGTTGGCCGCTGCGCGTCTCCTCGAGCACATCCTGCTTCTGCTGGATGGGCTGCTCGTTCTTGAGCTCGGGGCGAAGTTCTCTTTCCATGGTCCCTTTTACGTCAGAAGTTCGGTTTTTCTTTCGTGTACTTGGAGATCAATTCTTGGAGGTATTCGGCGAGCGCGATGACGTCCTCGTCCTCGGTCGTGCGCGAGACGTAAACGAGGAAGATCTTGTGACTTTCTCCATCGTCGCCCTCGCCAGGCTCGCGGAGTCGGAGCTGCACATACCCCTCGTCCTCGTCGGCCTTTCCCTTCTTGCGGCCCGCGATGTCGATCGCGTCGATGAGATCCCAGAGCTTGGTCGTCTCGCTCGACGAGAGCCGCTTCGTGCCTAGATCGTCGCTCTTTTCCTCGTCGGAGTAGGACGCCCAGAGCGAGTTGCCGCGCACGCGGATCTGCCAGTCGTCGCCGTCGGGCTTGTTGGAGACGAAGTCGAACATGCGGCCGTTCGTCTCGCCGCGGTCCACTGCGCTCTCGTTGCGCTGCCCCTTCTGGTACTCGCCGCCCGCCTTGCACGCGGAGAACATCAGCGAGAGCGCGAGCACGAGCGGAGTCCAACGCACACGGCAAGCATAGCTCGTATGATGGGCGGGCTGCATGTCGCACCGTAGTACGAGCATCGACGCGACCTGGCGGAGGTTTTCTCCGCTGGCGAAGGCGGCTGGCATCACCCGCGTCGCCGACGTGACCGGACTCGACACGCTCGGGATCCCCGTCTTCACGGCCATCCGGCCGATGGGCCGCTCGCTGTCCACGCAGCAAGGCAAGGGAGTCACCGCCGGCCACGCGCGAGTCAGCGCGCTCATGGAGAGCCTCGAGACGTGGACGGCCGAGAACCTCACACTGCCAACCGTCAAGGCATCCGCGAAGAAGCTCGGTGCGCGCGCCGTCGACGTTCGCCAGCTCGCGCGGCCACGCGGCAGGCTCGATCGCGGCGCGACCTGGCGATGGGTCGAAGGCACAGACCTCGTGACTGACACGAAGGTCCTGGTGCCCGAGCAAGCGGTGACGCTCGACACGACGTTCACGAAACCACCGGTGTTCGATATCTCCAGCAACGGACTCGCGTCGGGAAATACGCTGAACGAGGCGATCGTCCACGGGTTGTGCGAGGTGCTCGAGCGCGACGCGGAAGCAGCGTGGCGTCGCGCGGGCAGCGATCGCCGCCTCGTTCTCGATTCGATCGTCGATCCGGTCTGCCGCGACCTGATCGCGCGGATCACCGCGACGGGCGCGCGGGTGTTTCTGTGGGACCTCGGCGGAGTCATTCCCGTGTGCGGCTGCGCGATCATGGAAGATCCGCGCGAGCCGGCGTGGCGCACGCTCGGGATGTACCAAGGCTTCGGTGCGCATGTTCGCCCCGAGTACGCGATCGCGCGCGCGCTCACCGAAGCGGCGCAGACGCGACTGACATATATCGTCGGCGCTCGCGACGACTTCTTCCCGTTCGACTACGAGCGGTCCACGGACCCCGAGCTGCTTCTCGACATCTGGGACCGGCTCGCCGCGCCGTGCGACGAGCCCGCGATGTTCGAGGACCTCGGCGGCCTCGAGACCAACTCGCTCGCCGAGGACTTCGATGCGGTGATGAACATCACCGTCGCGAGCGGCGCGCATCAGATCATCGCTGTCGATCTGACGCACCCGACGCTCGGCGTCCCCGTCGTGAAGGTCATCGTGCCGGGCGCCGCGATCGACGTGGAGGCAATGGGATGAAGCGCACGCTCGTCTACGTGGGACCGACGCTGTCGCTCGCGGAGGTCGCCAGGATCCTGCCATCCGCGCTCGTGCAGCCCCCCGTGGCCGTCGGCGATCTCATGCAGATCGTCCTGGGGCCGCCGCGCGAGCGACCTGCGCGGATCGCGATCATCGACGGGTACTTCGAGCGCATGGCGGCCGTCTGGCACAAGGAGATCCTGCGCGCGATGGAGCTCGGCATCGACGTGTGGGGCGCCTCGAGCATGGGCGCGCTGCGCGCCGCCGAGCTCGCGCCGTTCGGCATGCGTGGCGTGGGCGCGATCTACAAAGCGTTCGAGCGCGGGACGCTCACCGCCGACGACGAAGTGGCCGTGGCGCATCTCCCCGCCGAGCACGGCTACACCGCCGTCAGCGTGGCGCTCGTGGATCTGCGAGCTGCCATTGCCGCCGCACCGATGCTGACCAAGGTCGAGCGCGAGCGACTGGTCGACACGTCGCGGAAGCACTTCTATCGCGATCGCACATGGGAACAGCTCGTCGAGGATGGAAGGGCGTGGCTCGCGACGAAGAAAGCGAACGCGCTCGCGGCGTGGATCGGAACGGGCAGGCCGTCGCGCAAGGCGGCCGACGCGCGCCTCTTGCTGCGCACGCTCGCGAAGACACCCGCGAAGCGGCCGCCGACGGTCCGCGTTCCCCGGACGTGGGCGATCAAGCAGCTCGAGAACTGGCTCGACGACCCGTAGATCGCCCGTCATGGCGAAGGCCCACGGTTCCCATCGAGAGCGCAATCGGCGTAGTGTCGACAGCTTCGATGGATCGTGACGGAACGGGGGATTTACCCACGCCGGTGCTCGGCGGTGGACGTTTCGAGATCCGTGGAGAGCTCGGCTCTGGTGGAGCAGGCGTCGTCTATCGGGCGCACGATCGAGAGCTAGGTCGGGAGGTCGCCCTCAAGTGGCTGCGCACGGCGAGCGGTCGCGATCTCATCCGATTCAAGCGCGAATTCCGGGCGCTCGCGGACATCCAGCATCCCAACCTCGTCGCGCTTCACGAGCTGCACTCGAACGACGGCGACTGGTTCTTCACGATGGAGCTCGTCGAGGGCGAGGCCTTCATCGACTGGGTCAGACCCTCTCGCGTCGGCTACACGGGCGCGAAGCGAACGCGCGCGGATATCACGAGCGGCGCACCGAACTACGCGCGACTGCGCGGCTCGCTGATCCAGCTCGTCGATGCACTCGTTGCACTGCATCGCGCAGGCAAGCTGCACCGCGATCTCAAGCCGTCCAACGTGCTCGTCACCGCGCTCGGGCGCACCGCGCTGCTCGACTTTGGCCTCGTGTTGCAGGTCTCCGAGGGTGATCCGGAACACCTCGCCGTCGGCACGCCTGGCTACATGTCGCCCGAGCAAGCCGCGGATCAGCCACTCGCCGAAGCAAGTGATTGGTACAGCGTGGGCTGCATGTTGTATGAGGCGCTCGTCGGTCGCCGTCCGTTCGAGGGCGAGGCGGCGGACATCATGATGCGCAAGCAGCGCGAGACGCCCACGTACCCGACGGAGATCGCGCCGAACACCCCGCCCGATCTGGCGCGGCTTTGCGCATCACTGCTCAAAGCAGGCCCCAAGGATCGACCGAGCGGCGAGCAGATCCTGACGCAGCTCGGCGCGGCGCCGTCCAAGACGACGCGCAAGCTCGCGCGCAGCGTTCCGCCGGTGGTGTTCGTGGGCCGCACCAGTGAGGTGGACGAGATGCGACGTGCACTCGCGGATGCTCGGCGTCGCGGCATGACGCTGATCGTCCGCGGCCGCAGCGGCATCGGAAAGAGCACGCTCGTCCGTCGGTTCGTGCGCGACCTCGGCGAAGCAGTCACGGCCCTGGAAGGTCGGTGCTTCGAGCGCGAGGCGGTTCCGTTCAAGATGCTCGACGGCGTCGTCGATGCGCTCAGCTCCGCGCTCGTCTCGCTGTCGCCCGAACAACTTCAAGCGCTCGTCTTGGAAGGGCGCGGCAAGGAGACAATCGGATCGCTCGCGCGCCTGTTTCCTGTCATGCGGCGCGTGCCGCTGATCGCCGACGCGAGCACAGATCATACGGTGCCGGCGGATCCCGCCGAGCTGCGTCAACGCGGCTTCGCAGCGCTGCGTGGCGTGATCGTGCGCATGGCCCGGACCAAGCCCGTCGTGATCGTCGTCGACGACGCGCACTGGGGCGACGCTGATAGCTGCACGTTCCTCGCGGAGCTCATCCACGGCGGCGATCCGGGTGTGCTCGTCGTCCTCGTGACCCGCCCCGAGGACTATCGCGGCGTGATGGCGCAGCTGCGTCGCCCGCCGAGCGGGAGCATGCGCCGTGGAGACATTCGCGATCTCGAGGTCGTGCCGCTCGCGACCGACGATGCCCTCGCCCTCGTCGCACAGCTCGCCCCGCCCGGCAGCGCGGAGGCGATCGTCGCCGCCGCGGAAGGCAATCCGCTCGCGCTCGTCGAGATGTCGCGCGCGGGCGAGTTCCCTGCGGGCACGAAGATGGATGACCTCGTGCGCGTTCGCATGCTGCGTCTCTCGCCCGATGCGCAAGCGCTCCTCGCCGTGTCGAGCGTCGCCGCGCGACCGCTACCCGTCGCGATCGCAGCGTACGCAGCCGATACGACAGGCGGCCTCGATGAAGCCGCCGCTCTCGTCGCGGATCGCCTGGCGACACTGCGCCACGCCGACGGGGTCGCGATGCTGCATCCCGCGCACGACTACGTACGTTCGGCCGTGCTCGCCGCACTCGGCCCGGAGTCTCGGGCAAGCATTCACGAGGCGATCGCGCGCGCGTTCGAAGTCGTGCAAGGGCCCGACAAGCTCGACTCGCTCGCTGTCGTCGAACACTGGCTCGCCGCGGGGCATCCGCAGAACGCTGCCCACCACGCGGTGACCGCTGCCCTCCACGCGGAAGGAGCGCTCGCGTTCAAGCGCGCGGCGGAGCTGTACCAGATCGCGCTCACGTTCGGCTCGTGGGACATCGAGGGCCAGCGCGATCTGATCGCGCGCAAGGCCGCTTCCCTCGCGGCAGCAGGCCAGCTCTCCGATGCGGCGACGGAGTACGGGCTCGCCGCGCAGCTCCTGCCAGGCCCCGAGGCGATCGATCTGGAGCGTCTCCGCGTGGAAACGCTCCTGCGTTGCGGCCGCCTCCCCGAGGCTCTGCCCGCCGCGGAGCAGTTGCTCGCGCGCGTCGGCCTCCGCGTGCCGCTGACCACGCGTTCGCGCACCAAGCTCGCGACGCAATGGGTGCAGATGAAGCTGCGCGGTCTCGACTTCACCGAGCGCGCGGCCGTCGACGTTCCGCCGGATCTGCTGCGCGCCGTCGATATCCTCTATTCGGTCGCGAGCGGCCTCGCGTTCGCGGATCCCGCGCTCGGGCGCGTCGTGCAGACAGAGCTGCTCCGCTGTGCGCTCGATGCCGGCGAGCCGGGACGTGTCGGTCTCGCCCTCGCACAGGAGCTGATCTACGGCGCCGCGGCCGGCGGTCGGAATCGCAACGCGATCACGGCCGTCGCGGTGCGGCTCGATGCGCTCGCGAGCAGGCTCGGCGATCCGCGCGTCTCGGGCCTGGCCGACACGGCGATCGGCATCGCGGCGCATGCGGCAGGGCAGTGGACAGAGGCGCGCGCGCGACTCGAGACCGGCCTCGCCACGCTGCGCGATCACGGCGCGGGCGTGCGCTGGGAGATCGATATCGGCGACACGTATTGGCTCGCGACGCTGTTTTACCTGGGCGAGTGGCGCGAGCTCTCGCGGCAGCACTCGATGCTCATGCGCGATGCATTGGAGCGCGACGACGCGAGCGCGCAGCTCTGGCTCCGCTCTGGCCGCTGCAACCTCGCGTGGCTCGTCGCGGGCCGCACGGAGGACGCGCGCACCGCCCTCGTGGCTGTCGAGAAGTCGCTCGCGCCAGACGACTTCCACCTCACGCACCTCCACGCGCTGATGGCGGCTGCCAATGTCGATCTCGCCCGCGGTGAGATCGCCGCCGCGAACGCTCGGCTGCGCTCCGCGCACGAGAAGTTCGAGCGTCTCGGCGTGGACCGCATGCAGCAGCCGCGGATCGAGCTCGCCGTGCTCCGCGCTCGGCTCGCACTCGCCGATACACCGCGCCGCGCCCGCGAAGCCCGTGATCTCTCTCGCGCCCTGGCCTCGGAAGACGTCGCATGGGCCCGCGCGCTAGGCCAACTGTTCGGCGCCGCCTGCGCCGCGTGGGATGGGGATGTTGCCGCGGCCACCATTCAGCTCCAGGGGGCCGAAGCGGAGCTCGACGCAGCGGCGATGGTTGGTTACGTCCAGATCGCGCGGCTCTACCGGGCCCAGATCGAGGGTGGTCCGGCCGGCATGGCTCGGGCCGCAGCTGCCCGCGACGCCCTGTCGGATCTCGGTGCAGCCAGCCCCGAAACGCTCGCACGTGAGCTGGTGCCTTGGCCGGGTGACGGCGGGCCGACCTTCTAGTAAGGTGGCGACACTCGGGGGTGATCCAGTCCTGGACCTCTCGCGTACATCAGGGTGCCGGCACTCGCCGGGACGAGGGAAACAGTGTCCGACATCGCTCAGCACATCGCCGTCTCGCACAAGATCCAGTTCGAGGACCTCGACTGGGAGCTCGCTCGCAAACACGGGCTCACCGAGTCCGAAATCACGAGCCTGCATTACTTTGCAGACATCGAGAGCCAGACGATTCACTACTTCCTCGAAGTAGCGAAGCTCAAAGTCTCTCGCGACCCGGAGCTGCTCACGTTCCTCACGATGTGGAACTACGAGGAGTACTTCCACAGCCACGCGCTCACGCGTCTGATGGAGGAGTGCGGCGTGAAGGTGAAGACGGCCGCCGAGCGCGCCGAGATCATCCGCGCCAACGCGCGCTTCAAGGCGAAGTTTGAAGACTTCGGCCAGGGCCTCATCGCCATGCTCGTCCCGAAGACGTTCATCGCGCTGTGGATGTTCTGGGGCGCACTCCAGGAGTGCCTGACCATGCAGGCCTATGAAGAGCTCGCGACCCAGACGCAGAACCCCGTGCTCGAGGAGCTGTGCCGGCGCATCGCGAAGCAGGAGCGCCGTCACTTCGCCTACTACTTCAACAACGCGCACGAGAAGCTGGATGGTCACCCGATCATCCAGAAGGTCGTCCGCAAGATCGCCGTGGCGTTCTACGCGCCCGTCGGCGGCGGCGTGAAGACGGACGAGGAAGCCGCGCGCTGCGTGGCGTCGCTCTTCCCGGGCGAGAAGATCTTCGAAGTCATGAGCTACATCGAGAAGCGCATGGCTCAGCTTCCGGGCATGGAAGGCCTCGACTGCTGCACGCTGTGGGCAGCCAAGGTCCAGCCGATGCTCCCGCCCGAGACGCGCTCGGCCAAGCCGGCGTCGTCTGCGTCCGCGGCTGCTTAATACGTCAGTTCGCCACCGTCTGCCGTCGACCTGACGTCCGACCGCTACCAACCAAGCGTCAGCGTTTAACCGCTGGCGCTTCGTTCGTTTCGGGATTTCCAGTACTTGGCGCGTGGCACCGACCCTGCTTATTGGTTCGACCATGAAGACCGCTGCTCGTGTCACCCTCGCGCTTGTTCTCGCCTCCGCGTCGCCCGTGCTCGCCCAGGATGGCGCGCCGAGCGGTCAGCCGCCGCAGCCCGCGCCCGCCGCGCCTGTCGCGACCGTCGCGCAATACCCGGCGCCGATGACCAACGCGTGGAGCAATGTGAGCCACATCAACGGCACGGTCGTGCCCGTCGGCGACAAGAACAACTACCTCAACGAGTTCAAGCGCACGAACATCTCGACGAACCCGATCGGCTGGATGGCAGGTGTGTACGGCCTCTCGGCGAGCTACGCCGTCAGCGAGAACATCGTCCTCAAGGGCGATGCGAACATCTTCAACGACTTCTTCGGCAGCGACGGCTACGAGGTCAACGCGACCGCGCTGCTCTACCTGCGCCGCGCATACTCGGGCCCGTACGTCGAGGCGGGCGTGATGCAGCGCGAGACGCACGGACACGGCAGCGACAACTCGACCGACTGCTACGACTACGGCTGCGATTCGATGTCGACGACGCAGACGGGCCCCGAAGTGCTCGTCGGTTACACGAGCATGTTCGACAGCGGCTTCAACATCTCGTACGCATTCGGTCTCGCGCGCGACATGAACGCGAAGAACTACGACGGCGAGTCCTCCAGCTCGACGGAAGATCAGCTCACTCCGACCGGCTACCTGCGCGTCGGCTACGCGTTCTAACGCAACACGGTGAGCGTGCGCATCGTTCCGCGAGTGACACCAAATTGCTCGTGGACCTCGGCGCGCCGCACGACTTCCTCGGGCGCGAGCTCGCCCGCCGCGAGCGCGGCATAGGCCAGATACAGTCGCGTCGCTTCCGCCGCCGTCTCGCGCACGAGCTCGACGCGCATCCGCAGAACGCCGCGCGCGAGGAGCTCGGGCACCAGGCTCGCTGCACTCTGCGCCTGCGCGTTGAAGACGGTGTTGCGGCAGCCCACGTCGACGACGACCGGATGCACGAGACCCACGCGGTCGCGCAGCGAGACCGCATGATCCTCGCACGGTCGTCCGCACGTCTTGTAGTCGCGGCCCGTCGACAGCAGGTGCGCGTACACGCAGTGCTCGGTGTGGAATGTCGGGATGTGGTGGTGAACGGTGACCGCGACGCGACCCTTCGGCGCCGCGTCGAGCAGCGCGAGCAGCTGATCGCGATCGAGATCGTGGGCAGCGGTGACGGTCTCGACGCCGTGGCTCAACACCCAGTTCGCGGTGATCGAGTTCGTGACGTTGAGCGAGAAGTCGCCGTGGAGGGCAGGGCGGTTTGCGGTGTCGATCGACGTGAACGCAGCGAGCGAGCCCCAGCTGCGGACGAGCACGTGATCCGGCTCGAGCTTCGCGATGTGCGCGTCGATCTTCTCTTCGCCCGGCTTCTGCACCCGCACGGTAGCGATGCCGACGCGAACGCCCGCTGCCTTCGCGCGCGCGACCGCCTTGGCGAGGCCGACGAGCTCCATCCAGTCCAGCTCGACCTCTTTCGCGCCTGCCGCGATCACCGCATCGAGCTGCTCGTCGGTGCGGCACAGCGGGACCACGATCGGCTTCGTCTCGGGCACCGACGTCGCGAGGATCGTCGGCGCAACGCCGAGCTGTGACGCATCCGCGGCGTGGGCGAGCAGGGCGGTCTCGTGCTTCACGCGGTCGAGCACCGACTCCGTCGCGACATCGCGATCGATAGCGACGATCTGCGCTTCTAGTGATGCGACGAGCTGACGGCGGACCTCTTTGAGCTCGCTGACCGGAATGTGGAGGCCGTCTGCGAGCCCGTCAGTCTTCAGCTCGGCGAGGTGGAAGATCGTGCCGCCGAAGGCGCCCAGCTTGTCGACGAGGGTCTCGCGCGAGAGTCCGGATCGTTGAGCAGCTGCGAGGGGCGATGCGGTTTGCGCCTCGGCAGAGGCAGAGAACCGCGAAGACGCGAAGACGCGAAGAGTTGGGTCGGTTGACGACGAAGCAGGAGGCGACGAACCGCCCGAGGACGTTGGTGTCGCGCTCGTGCTGTTGCTCTCGCGATCGCGCGTCGGCTTCTTCGCATACGCCGTCACGTGCAGCGGCTCTCCGGCAGTCCCCGCAATCTGCAATGTTAGGCCGATGCGACCGAGCGGCAGATACGCCGCTTCCGCCGCTTTCTCGCCGGCGCGCGTCACCTTCGGATCTGAGCTGACCCATACGAAGTCTCCTGCGCGGACGCGCGACAGATCGGGCCCCGGATTACCAAACCGCAGCCGGTACCCATCCGCGACCTTATCGACGCTGAAGATGGGCCCACCTTGCTCGTTCTCATCGGGCCGCCCCGCATCGAACACCACGCCCATGCCTGCCCGCGGGATCAGTTCCACTTCGCGCCCACCCGCTCCATGATCGTTTTGCGTCTTCGCGTCTTCGCGGTTCTCTGCCTTCTTCGCCGAGCCTTCGGTGTCGATCGCGAGACCGCCCGTCACCGGCCGCTGATTCGGCGAGGCGACGACGAACACTGCATCCCGCTCGACCTTGACGACCTTTCCGATCGGTAATCCGCGGTGCCGAGGGAACCGCCCCTCGACGAGCGTCTGGTGATCCGCGCCCCCGAGGAAGCCCGCCGAGATGCCGCGGCTGTACGCGACATTCACCGCCGCGTCGTCATGCGGGATCTCCGTCGGGAACGTCGGCGCGGGCGCTCCCACCGCAGCGGCCGTCGCGGCCTTATAGTGCGCGACCGTCGTGGCGACGTAGTGCGGCGGTTTGAGGCGCCCCTCGATCTTGAGCGACGCGACACCGATGTCCGCGAGCGCAGGCACTTGGGCATCGCCGACGAGATCTTTGGGTGACAGCAGATACTCGATCTCGCCGAGATCTTTCACCGTGCCGTCGACGACGAGCTTGTAGGGCAGGCGGCACGCTTGCGCGCACTGGCCGCGGTTCGCCGACCGGCCGCCCCAGGCCTCCGACGACAGGCACTGGCCGCTCCACGCGACGCACAGCGCGCCGTGAACGAATACCTCGAGCGGTAGCGACGTGCCGGCGGCGTACGCCCGGATCTCGTCGACGTTCAGCTCGCGCGGCACGACGATGCGCGTCAGGCCGAGCGGCTTGAGTAGCTCCGCTGCGAGCGGGGACGACGCGGTCATCTGGGTCGAGCCGTGCGCCTCGAGCTGCGGGCAGATCGCCCGGGCGAGCAGGGCGACGGCGGGATCTTGAACGATGATCGCGTCGACGCCGGCGGCCGCGACCCGGCGGATCAGCTCCTCGACCACGGCCAGCTCGGGCTCGAACACGAGCGTGTTGAGCGTGACGTACATGCGAGCGCCGGCGCGGTGGACGAGCGCAGCGACGGCGGCGAGGCCGTCCGACGGGAAGTTGTGAGCGCGCGCCCGAGCGTTGAAGCCGTCGTCTAGACCGAGATAGACGGCGTCCGCACCAGCGGCGAGAGCGGCCGCGAGCGCGTCGCGGTCACCGGCTGGAGCCAGGATCTCGGGGCGGCGCATACGTGGCGACCTTCGCGGGCAACGTTCCATACCACGCTGGGTCTTGAATACAACAGAACAAATTTAAGCCCCACGCGGACTTGGCCCACCGCATGCGACGCCTCAGGGACTTGCACTCCGGAACCGCTCCTCCGTATAACGCCCCCTCCAAAGCGGACCCCGAGGACCACGATGAGTAATCTACTTCCCTTGATGAATGCCGCTGCCGAAGCTGTCGGCGGCCGGCCTCACAGCGAGTCGCAGCTCGCACTTCCCAACTTCCACAACGTGCAGTTCCTGGGCACGAGCGGTTGGAACCTCCTCGCGATGGGCCTCGTGGTCTGCGCGATCGGTCTGCTGTTCGGACTGGTCAAGTACCAGAAGCTGCGAAACCTGCCCGCGCACGCGGCGATGATCGAGATCAGCGAGCTGATCTACTCGACGTGTAAGACGTACCTCAAGACGCAGGCGAAGTTCATCGCCATGCTGTGGGTGCTCATCGCGGCGGTCATCGTCGTGTACTTCGCAGCACTCGAGCACGTCGAAGTCCTGAAGGTCGTTGCGATCGCGACGTTCAGCGTCATCGGCATCCTCGGTAGCTCGCTCGTCGCCTTCTTCGGCATCCGCGTGAACAACTTCGCGAACAGCCGTGCGGCGTTCGCGGCGCTCCGCGGCAAGCCCTACATGGTCTACGCGATTCCGATCGAGGCCGGCATGTCGATCGGCACGGTGCTCATCTCTGTCGAGCTCCTGCTGATGCTCATGATCATGCTGTTCCTCCCGGGCCACTACGCGGGTCCGTGCTTCATCGGCTTCGCGGTCGGTGAGTCGCTCGGCGCTGCAGCGCTCCGCATCGCCGGCGGCATCTTCACGAAGATCGCCGACATCGGCTCTGACCTCATGAAGATCGTCTTCAACATCAAGGAAGACGATGCTCGTAACCCCGGGGTGATCGCGGACTGCACCGGTGACAACGCCGGTGACTCGGTCGGCCCCACGGCGGACGGCTTCGAGACCTACGGCGTCACGGGCGTCGCGCTCATCACGTTCATCCTCGTTGCCCTCCCGAACCTCGGCCTCAACGTCCACACCGGCGTCGACACCATCACGGGCTACAACGCGCAGCACCTCCCGAACGACCCGGGCGAGTGGACGCAGACCGTCCTCCTCGTCTGGCTGTTCGCCATGCGCATCGTCATGATCCTCGCGTCTGTCGGCAGCTACCTCCTCAACGAGGTCATCACCAAGGCGAAGTACGCGAACGCGAACAAGATGGACTTCGAGCACCCGCTCACCGTCCTCGTGTGGCTCACGTCGATCGTCTCCGTCGCCCTCACGTTCGTCGTCTCCTACCTCCTCATCGGCAAGGGCGAGTCCGCACTTCCGTACGGCCTCTGGTGGAAGCTCTCCGCGATCATCTCCTGCGGCACGCTCGCCGGCGCGATCATCCCCGAGCTCGTGAAGGTCTTCACGTCGGTCAACTCTGGCCACGTCAAGGAGACCGTCACGGCCTCCAAGGAAGGCGGCGCCTCGCTCAACATCCTCGCTGGTCTCACGGCGGGTAACTTCTCCGCCTACTGGATGGGCCTCGTCATCACGGCGCTCATGGGCGTCGCGTACTACATCTCGAGCAAGGTCGGCATGTCCGACATCATCTACTCGACGAACAAGCTCGCCGGTGGCGACTACGCCATGACGCCGTTCGCGTGCCACGCGGCCGCGACGGTGTTCGCGTTCGGCCTCGTTGCCTTCGGCTTCCTCGGCATGGGCCCGGTCACCATCGCCGTCGACTCGTACGGTCCGGTGACGGACAACGCGCAGTCGGTGTTCGAGCTCTCGGTCATCGAGGGCAAGCCCGGCATCGAAGAGGAGATCAAGAAGGACTTCGGCTTCACCCCCGACTTCCACAAGGCCAAGGAGTTCCTCGAGGAGAACGACGGCGCGGGTAACACCTTCAAGGCGACCGCCAAGCCCGTCCTCATCGGCACCGCCGTCGTCGGCGCGGCCACGATGATCTTCGCGCTCATCATGCTCGTCACGCGCGGCCTCCAGCCCGACGACGTGGGCAAGCTCTCGATGATCCACCCGCCGTTCCTGCTCGGTCTCATCATCGGCGGCGCGATCATCTACTGGTTCACCGGCGCGTCCACGCAGGCCGTCTCCACCGGCGCCTACCGCGCGGTCGAGTACATCAAGGCGAACATCAAGCTCGATGACACCGTCGTGAAGGCGTCCGTCGAGGATTCGAACAAGGTCGTCGAGATCTGCACGCTCTACGCGCAGAAGGGCATGAAGAACATCTTCATGGTCGTCTTCTTCTCGACGCTCGGCTTCGCGTGCCTCGATCCGTACTTCTTCATCGGTTACCTGATCTCGATGGCCCTCTTCGGCCTCTACCAGGCGATCTTCATGGCGAACGCCGGCGGCGCTTGGGACAACGCGAAGAAGGTCGTCGAGACCACGCTCCGCGCCAAGAACACCGAGCTCCACAACGCGAGCATCGTCGGCGACACCGTCGGCGACCCCTTCAAGGACACGTCGTCCGTCGCGCTGAACCCGGTCATCAAGTTCACGACGCTGTTCGGCGTTCTCGCCGTCGGCCTCGCGCTCCAGCTCTCGTCCAAGGCAGCCGGCGTCGTCGGCGTCTCGGCGCCCGAGCCGATGTACGACTACATCAAGTACGCGATCTCCGGCCTCTCGATCGTCATCTCGATGGCGTTCGCGTGGCGCTCGTTCTACGGCATGCGCATCGGTAAGGAAGTGACCCTCGCCGACGTCGCCGAGATGCGCGCAGCCGCCGACAAGGCCGCCGCGGGCACCGGCGCTGAAGTCGCCGAGAAGGTGAAGGAGAAGGTCGAGGCCGACAAGAAGGCCGAGTCCGACAAGAAGGACGAGAAGGACGACTGATCCTTCTCGGAGCTCTCTGACGAAACGATCGACGGGACGGTTTGCAGCCGTCCCGTTCTTCATTTTCGGCGCGTCATCGACGCGTCGTCAGCGAACGATCGCCTCCACTAGTTGACCGGCGCCGACCGTCAGGCCAGCAAGCAACAACATCGCGGCGAACACGAACCGGATCCGCAGGCCAATGCACATCTGCATGGTGACCTCCTTCGGGAGCGCACAGCGCCCACCCTCAATTTCGTTACACCGCGAGTTTGGCGGTGCGGCACCCGGCCTATTCCGGGTTCAGTGATTGGATGCTTCTCGACTGTGCGACGTTGGGTCGCATTTGCAGATTGGTGACGATTTTTCGACAGCGCAAGTCCTCGTAGATCGGCGTCAAGACGGCGTAAAGCCGCGGCAGCTCATCTGTTCGAAACGATGTCGTCCGCCGTGAAGAAATGGCCGTCGGGCCCGGCGCTCATCACCGTGAACACGTCCCTTCGCCCCTCGACGCGAAGGATGCACAAGACGTAGCGCGTGCCCCACGGGTCCTCGCTCTTGTTGTCGTTCATGTACTCGTTGAGCTGCTCGACGGACCCGGGCCAGAGCTGGTTCGGATGAGCGGCCTGCCACTGCGGGAACGCCTCGTACGCGAACTTCCGTACGGTCGCCTCTGCGATGTCCGTCTTCGTTCCCCAGCAACAACAGCACCTGTTCGGTTGGCCCGGGCAGCATTCGATAGCGGCGCTCGGCTGCCGTCTTCGGCGAGGAGATTTGCGTATCCGTTCACGGCATCGGCTCGTCGAGACCGTCATCCGATCGAATGTCGTCCGCGGTGTAGAGAATGCGATCGTGCCCTGCGCTCATCACGACGATGCCGACCGGCGCGGCGCGGACGACGTACTCGTCGCCCCACGGGTCGCGGCCCGAGCTGCCAAGGCCATCGACGTACGCCGCGAGCTCGCCGACGAAGAGAGGACGGTCCTGAACCGGATGATCCATTCCCCAGCGGACGAACGACTCGTTCGCGTAGCGATGCACGACGGAGCTCGCGACGCGGCGGTCATGCGCGTCGTGCCACGAGTGATAGTCGCGCGCGACCGGAATCGCGGTGAGCGCCCCGATCGCGATGACGCTCCAGCTCGTCCACAGCGCGACCTTGGTTCCGAGCGGCGTGCTCACCGGATCACCACGGATGCTGCGCGCACATTCTCCATCGCGTGACGCTCGCGACCTGCGCCCGGCAGGAGCAGTGCTCCGATGATCACCAACGCGAGCAGTGCGCCCCAGATCTTGAACGCGGTGGCGACGGCGTTTGACGCAGCGAGTTTCTCGGTCTCGTCGGGTTCGGTCGGCATGCGCAGACGCTGAGCAATGGGCGCGCCGCGTGCGAAGCTTCGATAACCCCGCGAACCGACGTTGCTCGCGATCCCGGACTGCGTCACGGCGGCAAGTGGTGTGCGCGGGCGCTGCGCCAGAACGGCAACGCGTCCCACCCACGGGGAGCTGCGTGCTACCACGCGCCCATGGCCGATGTGATTCGCGCTCCCCATGGCTCAACGCTGACGTGCCAGGGATGGCAGCAAGAAGCCGCCCTCCGGATGCTCATGAACAACCTCGATCCGGACGTCGCCGAGCGGCCGGAGGATCTCGTTGTCTACGGCGGCACTGGCAAGGCCGCGCGCAGCTGGGACGACTATCACGCGATCGTGCGCGAGCTGCGCCGCCTCCCGAACGACCACACGCTGCTCGTGCAATCGGGCCGGCCGGTCGGCGTGTTCCGCACGCAGGAAGAAGCGCCGCGCGTGCTGATCGCGAACAGCAACCTCGTCGGCAAGTGGGCGACGTGGGAGCACTTCCGCGAGCTCGAGAAGAAGGGCCTGATGATGTACGGCCAGATGACGGCCGGTTCGTGGATCTACATCGGTAGCCAGGGCATCGTGCAGGGCACGTTCGAGACGTTCGCGGCGGCAGCGAAGAAGCACTACGGACCGGACGCGGATCTCGGCGGCAAGTTCATCCTGTCGGGCGGACTCGGCGGCATGGGTGGCGCGCAGCCGCTCGCGGCGACGATGGCAGGCGGCGTGTTCCTCGGCATCGAGATCGATCCGACACGCGCGCAGCGCCGCATCGAGACGCGCTATCTCGACGAGATCGCACCCGACCTCGATAGCGCGCTCGCGCTCGTCGAGAAGTACAAGGCAGCGAAGACGGCGCGCTCGATCGGCCTGATCGGCAATGCGGCGGATGTGTACGCGGAGCTCGTGAAGCGTGGCGTGACGCCGGACCTCGTGACCGATCAGACGTCCGCGCACGATCCGCTGGTCGGATACATCCCGCAGGGCTTCACGCTGCAGAGTGCGGCGGATCTGCGCGCGAAGGATCCCGAGGGCTACGTCGCCAAGTCGCGCGCGTCGATGCGCGTGCAGGTCGAGGCGATGGTCGCGATGGGCAAGCGCGGCGCGCACGTGTTCGACTACGGCAACAACATCCGCGCGCAGGCCGAGATCGGCGGCATGCCGCACGACGAGGCATTCGCGTTCCCCGGCTTCGTGCCCGCGTACATCCGGCCGCTGTTCTGCGAGGGCAAGGGGCCGTTCCGCTGGGCCGCACTCTCGGGAGACCCCGAGGATATCCGCGTCACCGACGAGGCCGTGCTCGAAGAGATTCCCGACGATCCGATGCTGCACCGCTGGATGAAGCTGGCGCGCGAACGCATCGCGTTCCAGGGCTTGCCGGCGCGCATCTGCTGGCTCGGCTACGGTCAGCGTCAGCGCGTGGGGCTCCGGTTCAACGAACTCGTTCGTACGGGCAAGGTGAAGGCGCCGCTCGTGATCGGTCGCGATCACCTCGATTGCGGATCCGTCGCATCGCCAAACCGCGAGACGGAAGGCATGAAGGACGGCACGGACGCGGTCGCCGATTGGGCGATCCTGAACGCGCTCGTGAACACCGCCGGTGGCGCGACGTGGGTCTCGTTCCATCACGGCGGCGGCGTTGGCATCGGCTACTCGCTGCACGCGGGCATGGTCGTCGTGGCAGATGGCACCGAGCGGGCTGCACGCTGTCTCGACCGTGTGTTGACGAGCGATCCGGGGATGGGCGTGATTCGCCATGCGGACGCGGGCTACGACGAAGCGATCAGGACGGCCGACGAGCGCGGCGTGGTCATCCCACGTCGTCGTGCGTGATCTCCCTCAATACGACACGCAGCGTCACGCCTCCGTAGGGCCCCGGGACAGCGAGAAGCGCGTCACGCAGCTCGCATCCAGATCGAGCGGCGCTAGGCTGTAGCCCATGAGCGAGCACGGACAACGATGCCGCGCGAGTGATCGCCGCGGCGCACGAGTTAGTGAACCGTTCGAGATCCAGATTGGCCGCGATGGCGACGTTCGCGTCGAGCATCACGGCAGAAAGGTCTGCACCATCCGCGGATCACGAGCCGATGAGGTTCGTGCCGCGTTTGCGGTTGGCGATGACGAGCGTGCCGAACGCATCGTCGCTCGCGCCGCAGGGAACATCGTCCGGTACGACAGTCGCTGAGAGGGTCGATCAAAACAACGATTGACGGGAGATCGAGATCGGGAGATCTAAAGATGTGTCTTTGGTCTCCCCGGTCAGCACTCGCGCGATTCGCCGTCGAGTTCGTCGTGACCCGAAGCCTCGCTTCAAGGTCGAT
>DASYDE010000050.1:0-26690 GCA_036499725.1 Kofleriaceae bacterium | reverse complement strand
GGTTGCAAGCGCACGCAGCCGCTCTCGATGAACCTCAAGCAGGCCACCTCCAACGGCTCGCAGACCGCGTCGCAGACGCCGCTCGAGGCAATCGCCGCCGCGGCCGCGCACGTCGATCCGCTGACCCTCCTCGCGCCCGAGAGGAACGGCTGGACCGCGCCCATCATGCGGAGGTGACCCATGTAGTGGATCGAGCGCGTGCCCTTGGAGGAGCGGAACGCGCAGTCGAACACCGGGAGGTGCTCGTCCTTGATGTGCGGCGCGCCCTCGATGGTGTCGTTCGCGTCGATGAAGCTGATGATGGCTTCGACTTCCTTGGCGTCGTAGCCGAGCTTGGAGAGGGCCTCCGGGATCGTCTGGTTGACGATCTTGAGGAGGCCGCCGCCGACGAGGCGCTTGTACTTGACGATCGCGATGTCCGGCTCGACACCCGTGGTGTCGCAATCCATGAGGAACGCGATGGTGCCGGTCGGCGCGAGGACGGTGGTCTGGCCGTTGCGGAAGCCGTACTTGGTGCCGACTTCGATCGCGTGGTCCCACGAGTCGCGGGCGGCCTGCATCATGTCGTAGGGCACGAGAGCGGAGTCGATGCGATCGACGGCCGCGCGGTGCTTGCGCATGACCTTGAGGAACGGCGTCTCGTTCTCGGCGTAGCCCACGAACGGGCCGGTGGCGTCGGCGGAGATGCGCGCGGACGTGTGATAGGCCTCGCCGCACATGATGGCGGTGATGGCGGCGGCGTAGGCGCGGCCGGGCTCGGAGTCGTACGGCAGCGAGCGCGACATGAGGAGCGCGCCGAGGTTGGCGAAGCCCAGGCCGAGCGGACGGAACTTGTGGCTGTTGTCAGCGATCGCGGGCGTCGGGTAGGCCGACGAGTCGACGATGATCTCCATCGCGGTCAGCGTGATCTGGCAGCCGCGCTTGAACGCCTCGATGTCGAACTCGCCGTCCGGCTTCTGGAAGCGGCGGAGGTTGAGCGACGCGAGGTTGCACGCCGAGTTGTCGAGGAACATGTATTCCGAGCACGGGTTCGACGCGTTGATGCGCGACGTGTTGATGCACGGATGCCAGTCATTGATCGTGGTGTCGTACTGGATACCCGGGTCACCGCAGATCCACGCGGCGTCGGCCATCTTGCGCATCACTTCACGAGCGCGGAACGTCTCGATCTTGCGACCGTCGACGACGGAGCGAGTGGACCACTCACCGTCGCGCTGCACGGCGTTCATGAACTCGTCGTTCACGCGGACCGAGTGGTTGGCGTTCTGGTAGTTGACCGAGTCGTACGCGCCGCCGACGACATTGAAGCCGCCGTCGTAGCCCGCGTCGATCAGCGCCCACGCCTTCTTCTCCTCGATCGCCTTGCAATCGATGAAGTCGACGACGTCCGGGTGCTCGACATTGAGGATGACCATCTTGGCCGCGCGGCGCGTCTTGCCGCCCGACTTGATGGCGCCGGCGAACGCGTCGAAGCCGCGCATGAAGGAGACCGGGCCCGAGGCCGTGCCGCCACCATTGAGGTGCTCGCGCGAGGAGCGGAGCGAGGACAGGTTGGAACCCGTGCCCGAGCCGTACTTGAAGAGCATGCCCTCGGTCTTGGCGAGGGTGAGGATCGACGACATCGAGTCATCGACCGCATTGATGAAGCAGGCGGAGCACTGCGGGTGCTCTTCGACGCCGACGTTGAACCAAACCGGCGAGTTGAACGCCATCTTCTGGTGCAGGAGGAGGTGCACGAGCTCGTCGCGGAACGCCCACGCGTCCTGCTCGCTCTTGAAGTAACCGTCGGCCTTGCCCCAGCCGTAGATGGAGTCAGCGACGCGCGCGATCATGGCGCGGACAGAGGACTCGCGCTCCGGCGTACCGAGCGTGCCGCGGAAGTACTTCTGCACGACGACGTTGGTGGCGGTCTGCGACCACGTCTTGGGGAACTGCACGCCTCGCTGCTCGAAGAACACCTTGCCATCAGCGCCGCTAATGACTGCGTCGCGGCTCTCCCACTCGACGGTGTCGAACGGATCGACGCCCTGACGAGTGAAGTAACGCTCCACGTTCAAACCAGAGCGCGGGTCCTTGATGACTCGGCTCTGGACCTTCTCCCTGGGTTGGGAGTGAACAGCGGAAGCGATGGTGGCGGACTTAGCGAGCATTGACCCTCCTTGCGAGCGACGTGCGGTGGCGTGAAGCGGTGGCGTGGATGAGATTCTTGATCCGAGGTCTGATCATTTCGGGGCGTTGGGCGGGAGCAGGTGGCGTGACGCGGACTTGGGACTGGGTGGTGCGTGCGGCAGACGTGACGAGGCGATCGCGAGGCGCGATTTTGGCCGTACGAGACCCAGTGGCAGCTCCGCGGAGCTACCCGGACCCCCTCTTCAAAACCCCAAACTGACTAGCTACGGAAACGTCGTTCTTGAGACCTGCGTGGACTGGCGTGTGACGGCTTGTCTGTACTGCTGTGACGAGACGCGTCAGCGCGCGTGATCCAATCGGTTCGTTCGCGACGGAGTACCCTTTTACTGAGGCCGTAGTGACCGGGCAAGAAAAAGCGCACTAGATTTGGTGCCTCACCCGGGAGCGTTCCCTACCAGTAGTGTGTGGTCGAGTGTGACATGCCGGTGGGTTACCTGTGGATTGAGGGTGGACGGAGGGTGGAGGGGATCCCGATTCATGAGGGATTCTCAGTATTTTTTCGGGTCTGTGGAGAAGCTTGTGGAGCGGTGGAAAACCGCGAAATGACGCGATGTGTTGCGGGGAGATCCCTCGGAAAAAAAATTGGCCCATGGGTGCCGAGTAGTGCGAAGGGAGGGATTTTTCGGCGCGGGATCTGATCACTGACGCGGTGCGTAAACCCGATGGTTTCGGCCACCGAAACGCGGCGCGTCACGCGCGGCAAATGGCGCCCAGGTGACACCACGTCGCCGCCGGTTCGCGTGTCACGAGCGACTCGATTCGAGGGCGGTTTCGGCACCGAATGACCGGTCTTCGGACGGTCCGGAAACCCGGACAGCCGGCCGTTTTCCCGACGACGGAATGTCGGTTTCAGCACATCGGCGGGTGGGCGTTAGCGCTCGGTCGTGCTCGGCAGCTAGTGCTGCTTCGCGATGATGACGACCGGGTTGATCTTGCCGACGTTGCCGCCGGCCGGGTACGCGTACGACGCGAAGTTCGCGAGGCCCCAGACCATGATGTTGAACGCGCCGCTGCTCTTCGCGGTGTGACGACCATTGGTGCACGTACCGACGAACTGCAGGCGCTGCATGTCGACGTTGGTGATCTCGTACTGGCCTGACGAGCCGACCGGCTGCCAGCCCGACAGCGTGCCGAGGCAATCGATCGACACATCCGCGAAGCCGGCGCCGCTCTTCTTGCGAGTCACGACGAAGTTCGTTGTGGAGTACGTCGGATCGGTGAAGAACACGTAGCTCGAGAGCCATTGCGCGGGCGGCAGGATGTTCACGTACTCCTCGTCGCCGAGGCACGGGACACCGCTACCGCTCGCGTCATCGCCGGGCCGCGTACCACCGGTGACGGAGCAACCCGACATGTATTGGCCCACGTAGTACGGATGCATCGCGTCCTGCGACGTCACCTTGAACGGGACCGTCGCTTCGAACTCGACGACCTGACCGAGCATGATCGACGTGGGGGCGCCGGCCACGGCGGGGTCGTAGGTGAGCGTCGTGCCGTCGGCCGCACCGACGAAGCGATACTTGATCGACTCGGGTTGCAGATCGGCGCGGCGGGTCGCGTACGGCGGCGCCACGTACTCGGAGCCGAGCGCGGAGACGGGCGGGACGAGCTGGTGGCCGGAATCGCAACCGCCGCCGCTCGACGTCGCGGACGAGACGCAGAGGTACGTCGAGCCCGTCGAGAACGCGACCGGATGATCCGACTGGATCACGCTGCCGGCCATGTCGCCGGTGTCCTGCCACTGGATGTACTGGCCCGCGTTGAGCGTGTACGTCGTCGCCTGGCCTGCGGGAGCCGCCGGAACGCCCGCACCACCGCCGGGAAGCGCGACCTTGGGCGACACGGTGATCGTCGTGTTGTCCGTCGCCGCGACGACCTGTCCCCAGCCGGCGGCGTTGGTGAACGCGTTGCCCGTCTTCGCAGGACCGGCCGCGACGTAGTTGGTGCCCCACGCGCTCGTCGGCAGCAGGAGCTCTGCGCTCGGCAGGAACGACGTCGCTCCACCGTAGGGCTCGATGTCATATGCGGAGACGGGCACGCTCGTGTGGATGCGGAACGCCGTGCCGATGCCGCTGACGTTGTCGGAGCCGTTGTAAACCGACGATCCGCCCGAGCCGGCGACGGCCGGAGGGATCGGGCATGTCATCGCCGAGTCCCCGTTGAATGCGGCGGGATCGTGGCTCAGGAACAGCACGCCGACGTCGGAGCTCGCAATGCCGTTCGTGGGCACCGCGGGCCACGATGCTGCGTTCGCCGTTCCGTCGGGGACACGACCGATCGTCGCCGCCGAGTAGGTCTGCGCACCGCGAGAGATCGTGACGGTTGCTTCCTTGGGCCAGTTGTTCGCGAGGAACACGGCGAAGCACGGCGGACTGATCTGCGCGAGGAACGACGGTGTCGAGACGGCGAAATCGCAACCGACAGAGCCCTGGCTCGCTGCTGCCGCCGCGCACGCCTCGACGCACACACCCGCCGCGCAGCCTTGGTCGTCAGCGCAGGTCTGCACGACGTTGCCGTTGGCGTCGGTGACGCTGTGGAGATCGGAGCTACAGCCTTGGCCGTTGGGATTGCTGCCGCTGCCGTCATCGTCGTCGTCGCCGCCATTTCTCGCAGACGGTCCGCAGGCGATGACAGTGACGCAGAGCATGCACCACAGGGCGTTCCTCATGCCGGGGACGATACGCCGATCCGGGGCGCTGTCAGTGCCAGATTTTCTCGGCGAGCGCGATGATGATCTCGAAGATGATGAGCGCGACCACGTAGTATTCGACGGCGAGGGAGCGTCGGGCCTGCGTGAGCTCGAGCATGGTGCGCGCTGCGCCGGAGACGAGCGACAGCTTGCTCTCGAGGACCGCGTGGCGCTCGCGGATCTCGTACTCGTCCTCGAGGCGTGCGTAGAGGCGGTCGAGGTCCTGGCGGTCCCACAGCAGCTCTGGCTTCTCGAGGACCTCGGCGCGGTCCACGAGCTGATGCTCGGCCATCATCGCCGAGCCGATCTGCCGGACGAGGTCGCTCTGCTTCCACGGCAAGCGACGCGGCGACTTCTGCATCTGCAGCGCGAGCGGCTCGATCGCGTCGAAGGCGGCGCCGATCTGCTGTTCGTTACGCGCGAGGACGACGCTCTTGGCGAGGATCTCGGCGACGACCTGCAGCCGCTCGACGGAGGATTCCTTGAGGATCAGGGCATCGGGCTCGACCGCATCGGACTCGCCGAGGCGAATGATCGCCGTCTCCACCTCGGTGGTCGGATAGCGACCTGACAAGCGCGGCGCGAGATCGCGGATGAAGCCCTCTTGCGCGAGCGTGTCGACGCCGAAGAACACCACAGCGCCCGAGCGAAACAACATCGCGCAGCCTGTCGCGCCGACCGCAACCGCGACGGGCAAGTGCACCGACAGGCGCGGATCGAGGCCCTTCACGTCGATGCGGTCGGCGACGTTCACCGCGCGCGCTTCGAAGCGCTGGCCCAGCTCGCGGATCGACATAGCCGAACCGTACCGCGCCCCTGGAACCCGGACGAGCCTCGCCGACGCGCTAAGGAGAACATCGTACGTATCTTCACCGGCTCGCCGACGTACGCTCGATGAGATGCCGGTCGACAAGCCTCAGGATCCCGCTTCCACGAGCACCGAGTTTGGCGAGACGCTGCAACAAACGCCGGTACCGACACACACGTCGGCGATCGTAGGGACGGCGACTCCTTCGCTCTCGTCACCGCCATCGCTGTCGGGGTACCAGCTCGGGGCGCTCCTCGGTCGCGGCGGGATGGGTGACATTCTGCTCGGCCGCGACCCGGCGATCGGTCGCGACATCGCGGTGAAGCGACTGCGCACCGCACAGCCAACGCCGGATGCAATCTCGCGGTTCCTTCGCGAGGCGAAGATCCAGGCGCGACTCGAACACCCTTCGATCGTGCCCGTGCATGCGATGGGGACCGACGACAACGGCTTGCCCTTCTTCACGATGAAACGAATCTCGGGAGTCACGCTCGGAAGCTTTCTCGAGGGCTCGCCGTCACTCGTGCGCGCGCTGCGGATCTTTGTCGACGTCTGTATCGCGGTCGAGTTCGCCCACTCGCGCGGCGTCGTCCATCGCGACTTGAAGCCGCAGAACGTGATGATCGGCGACTTCGGTGAAGTCTACGTCCTCGACTGGGGTCTCGCCCGGATCCTCGACGAGATCGATGCAACGGCGATCGGAGGCGACGTCATGAGCCTCGACGGCGAAACGCAAACGGGCGCGCTGCTCGGCACACCCGGTTACATGGCGCCCGAACAAATCGAAGCGGCAAATCTGGTCGGCACGGCGAGCGACGTCTATGCACTCGGCTCGATCTTGTTCGAGCTCCTGGCTGGCGAGCGGCTCCATACGCCGGGAAACGCGTTGATCGAAACGCTCTCGGCAGTCACCGACGGTCCTGCGGCGCGACAGCCAGCGCGCAGAGTGCCTCCGGAGCTCGACGCGCTCGCTCTCGCCGCGCTTTCGCTAAAGCCGAAGTCACGACCGACCGCAAAGGAGCTCGTGGACGGCGTGCAGAAGTACCTCGATGGCGATCGGGACATCGAACGCCGCAACGTGCTCGTCACGACCTCCCTCACCAAAGCGCGCGCGCTGCTCGACGCGGGCAATCGCGCCGACGCGATGCAGGCCGCCGGGCACGCGCTCGCGCTCGATCCGCAGTCCGCCGATGCGGTGGCGATCGTGCAGTCGCTCATGTTCTCGCCGCCAAAGGAACAGCCCCCCGCGTTGGCCGCCGAGCTGGTCGCGAGCGAGGTCGCCGTCCAGAGACGGCAGGGCAAGGCCGCGATGTTTTCGTTCGCAGCCGTCCTCATCTTCCTCGCTGTCGGGGCGGCGAATGGCGTTGCGAACGTGAGGTACGTCCTCGGTGTCGCTGGTTACGTGATCGTGCTCGCGGCGTACGTCTTCCGGGTCACGCAGCGGCGATCTCGACCGTGGCAATTGCTCCTGCTCGCCGCCGCGAACACGACGCTCGCCGCGCTGTTGTCGCGCACGTATGGCTCTCTGATGCTCACGCCGGCGATCACGTGCATCATGGCGGTCTCGCTCACGTCGTATCCGCTGCTCATCGATCGCAAGTGGGCGGTGCTCGCGCTCCTATTCGCGTCATGGATCGTGCCCGTCGTGCTCGAGCTCGCAGGTGTGATCCCGTCGACGTTCGCGCTCGACCACGGCCGGCTCGTCCTCTCGTCCGAGGTGATGTCGATGGCGGGGCCGCACACACTCGGGATCATGATCGGCACGAACCTCGCGTCGATCGTGGTGATCGCGCTGTTCGCCTCCGCGCTCGCGACCTCGCGGAGGAACGCGCTCCGCCAGACCGAGATCACCGCATGGCACCTCAAGCAGCTCCTGCCGCTCAAAGTCTGATCAGGGCTGGAAGCGCTTGAGCTCGTCGGCAGCGCGCTTGCGGATCTGCGCGTTGGGATGGTCGTTCGCAGTCTCGGCAAGATAGCTCTGGGCCGGCTGGCCAATGTCCTGGCGCAGGAACTTTGCGAGGTCCGCGTTGTAGGACGGCGTCGTGATGAAGCCACTCAGGACCGTCTTGATCAGATCAGGATCGGACTTGAGCTCGGGATCGATCGCGATCGCCTCGCGGAACATCTTGATGCCGTCGTTCCACCAGAGCTTGGTGAAGTAGAGCTTACCGGCGAGGAGCGGGATCTGCGCGTTGTCGGGGAACGCGCTCCGCGACTTGGTGAGCACGTCGATGGCCGCGTCGGGTTTGTTGTCCTGCACGAGCGCCGACGCGCGATCCAGGAGCTTCTGCGCTCCGTCGACGGGCTCGGGGGCGATCTCGATCTCCGTGGGCTCGGGCTTCGCGACGGGCTTTGCGACCACCACAGGCTTTTCGCCGCCGCCGTGCGCGACAAGGCCGATGACCACGATGAGAAGCAGGAGGCCGCCACCGATCATCGCGGCCTGCCTTTGCGTGAAGCCGAGAATTCGCTCGGCCGGCCGTGCGCTCTGCGTCGGGCGCGTCATCGGGATCTGCAGCGGCGCACTCGGTACACCGCTCTGCAACTCTGGATACGGCGCGCTGTTCATCTGCGGCACGGCAACCGGCGCGCTGTCCACCTGCGGCGAGCTGCCGATCCGCGGCGCGACATCCCAACCGGACTCTGTCGCGACCTTCGGCCCTTCGACGGGGATCGACAGCGACGCGGGTCCCTCGACGGGAATCGAGAGCGACGCGCCGGGATGCGCTCCGAGGCCCAACTGCGTTCCACCCTGCGGGATCATCATCGACTCGCTGACGACGGCGGACGACTCGATCGCAGGCGCGCTGGCGCGAGCGGGCTCGGCGGAACGATCGAGCGCCTTGGCTGCAGCGTCGAGCGCTTCGACCATCTCCGTCGCGGTCTGATAGCGATCGTTCGGCGCCTTCTGCAGCGCCTTTGCGACCACGTCCTCGAGAGGACCGAACCGCACGTTCGGCAGCTTCTGCGCCAGCGTCGGGGGAGCCTGCTTGAGGTGCATGGAGACGACCTCGATCGGATCGTCCTTCTCGGAGTGAAACACCTTGTCCGCCGTGAGCAGCTCGAACAACACGACGCCCGCCGAGTAGAGATCGCAGCGCGCGTCGATGCTCTGACCGCGGATCTGTTCGGGCGCCATGTACGCCGGCGTACCGACGACGATGCCCGTCGTGAGCTTGGTGCCCGACTGCTCGGCTTGGAGGCGCGCGAGACCGAAGTCGAGGATCTTGACGTGATCGCCGAGCCCCGCCTTGTGGCTGATCATGATGTTCGCGGGCTTGATGTCGCGATGAACGATGCCGAGCTCGTGCGCGTGGGCGATGCCCGACAGCACCTGGCGCATGATCGCGATCGCGCGTGCCGGTGGGAGCGGACCTTGGTCCACGAGCGACTTGAGATCAGAGCCCGTGATGAAGTCCATCACGACGAACGCGCGGCCCTCGTGCACACCGACGTCCAGGACGGCCGCGCAGTTGGGATGTTCGAGCTTGGCCATCGCCCTGGCTTCGATCTCGAAGCGCTTGCGGGCCGAGAGCTCGTCGGGGAGCTCGTCGTGCATGACCTTCACGGCGACGATCTTGCCGAGGCCGACTCGCTCCGCGCGATAGACGACACCCATCGCACCGCGCGCGACTTCTTCGATGACCTTGTAGCGACCATCGAGGATGGTGCCTGCGAGCTCCGGCGAGTCCACGCCTGACGATACCGTGATACCCACAAGCGTGCGCGCGCTGGTGATGTGCCTCGTCTTCGTGGCGGCCTGTGGAAACAATTCCGCATCCTCGGGGACGGGTTCCGCGGGGTCTGCCAGCGCGCAGGGGGCCGGTAGCGCGGTTGCGGCACCGACCGAGCAGCGGGTCGTTTCGCTCACGCCGTCTGCGACGGAGGTGATGGCAGCGCTCGGCGCGACGAAGCTGTTGGTCGGCGTGGACGACTACTCCTCCTACCCACCCGAGGTGACGTCGCTCCCGAAGGTTGGTAGCTTCATGCAGCCAAACCTCGAAGCGATCGTGAAGCTCAAGCCGACGTTGGTGATCGTCGACGACGTCCACGGAGCGACGGCGGGCGCGTTGAAGGATGCGGGCGTGACGACGGTGGAGTGCGCGATGCACGCGCTGCCCGACGTGAAGAGCGCGCTGACGACGGTCGGTGCACGGATCGGCAAGACAGCGGAGGCGGAGAAGGTGAGCCACGAGATCGACGCTGCGCTCGACGCGGCCGCCGCGAAGAAGCCCGCAAAGCGCCTCAAGGTGCTCGCGATCATCGACCGCGAAGCAGGCGGCCTGGGAGGTCTGGTCGCGGCGGGTCCGGGTAGCTGGATCGACGAGCTGCTCGCGGTCGTCGGCGCCGAGAACGTGCTCGCAGCATCGGGAATTCGCTACCCGAAGATCTCGCGCGAGGAAGTGCTCCGCGGCAAGCCCGACGTGATCATCGACCTGTCGTATCCGGCACGCACGAGCACGGCCGAGTGGGACGCGATGGATGTGCCCGCTGTTAAAGCGCATCGCGTCGTCGGCGTGGCCGATCCTTTTCTCGTCGCGCCGTCGCCGCGCGTCATCGAGGCGCTGGCCAAGCTCGCGCTGCTCGTCGATCCAAACGGACCGACGCGGTAACTAGTCGTCGCCGCAGCCGTCGTCGGGCGCAACGCAGTCGCCACCACCACCAACCTGCCCGCCGAGCCACTGCACGATCAGGTTGACCTCGGTGTTCGACAGTTGCGTGGGAGCCCACGCCGGCATGTACTTCTCCTGCGCGCCGTAGTTGGTGCTGCCTTCGCCGCCGCGGACCTTCTCCATCGCGTCGTCGGCCTCGCCACCAATGGACTGGTGCGAGCGACCGCCGGAGCCGTCGGGGCCGTGGCAGTTCCCGCAGAAGCGTAGGTAGAGGCCCTGGCCGGTCGTCGGGTGTGCGGGCATCGAGAGGTAGTCGAGGATGCCCTTGATGTCGGAGTCGCTGAGGACCTCCGTGTCATGCGCGGGCATCGGATCCGTGTAACCCATGCCCGTCATCTGGACGCGACGACCACTGCGGATCACCCACGTCGCGTAGCCGCGCACGGGGTTCTGGATCTGCGGACCGTCGGTGGTGCCCTCACCAAACTCGCCGTGGCACGACGAGCAGTTCTCCATGTACTTCTCGACTGCTTGGGCGGGGGTGCTGCTCCCTTGGCCACCGGGCGTCTGGTACTCGGTACCGCACGCAGCGAGGGCGAACGCGAGAAGGGCGAGCTTCTTCATGGCGAACGCCGGCTTACCGCTGAACGCCGGGGCAACGCAAGCCGAGGCGTCGTGTCGACGCGGCCAGTTTCAGGTCGCGGTGGACCGCGTCGCATCCATCGCGACCATGCCGGCCGTCCAGGTCGCGAGCGTCTCTGCGGTCGGTAGCGCGATGCGAATCGTGCGCACGTGGCGCGGTGCGAACGCAGCGAATGTGCGGATCGACTCGAGCATGAGGCGCGCGCCCAACCCGTGCGGAACACCGCCGACACCGGTGCCGAGCGCGGGGAACGTGATCGAGATGTGCTGGCGGCGCTCGGCCTCGAACAGAACGCGCAGCACCGCGCGCTGGATACAGATCGCGCCCTTCGCAGCTGCGACGGCATGCGCGATGTCCTTGCACGCGAGGTTGCCTGCCGTGGTCCACACGACAGAGCCCATCGTCTGGATGCCGCGCGCGTGGAGCTCTTCGTAGATCGATTCGCCGCCCGCGCGACGGACCGCGGCCGCGACGCCCGTCGACATCTCCGCATCCTCGTTCGCCGCGCACACGATCACGTCGGTGACGGCAGAGGTGATGTCGCGCTGCTCGAGCTCGACGGTGATGTCGCCGATCTGCGCTGCACCGGGGCGCTGACCGCGCACTTCGGGCGGAGGTGTCGCGATGCGTTCGAGCATGCGAGCAGTGCCGAGCGCGGACTCGGGCCGATCGCTGGGCGCTTTGCTCAACAAGCGCGCGAGGACAGCCGCGAAGTACGCACCGACCGGATCGCTGGAGCGCACTGGCTCGTACGGCTGATCGCAGTGCATGCGTGCGAGCTCCATCGCGGTGTTGCCCTGGAACGGCGGGAGGCGCTGCCAGAGGAGATGCAGCGTCGCGCCCGCGGAGTACAGATCCGTGCGGGCCGTCGCGCGCTCGCCATTCCACAGCTCGGGCGCGATGAACATCGGCGTGCCCGCGACCTCGGCGCGATGATCGCCCGTGGGATCGACGGCGATCCCGAGATCACCGACGAGCGCATCGCCCGTTCCCGCGAGGAACAGGTTCGGCGGCTTGATGTCGCGATGAACGACACCCGCGACGTGGACAGCGGCAAGGCCGTAGAACAACTGCACCGCGAAGCGCACGAGCGCCGCGACCGGAATCGCGCGTTGGGCAGCGTCGTGGATCGCGAGCAGCTCCGAGAAGTCGATGCCGTCGACGTAGCGCTGGATCACGTACGGCAAGCCGTGCTCGACACCCGCGTCGAGGACCGGCACGACCCACGGTGATGCGACGCGCGCAGCGAGATGCGCCTCGGCGAGCGGATCCTTGGTCGAGTTGCGGAACAGCTTGATGACGACGGGTACCCGCAGCGAGACGTGACTCGCGAGGTATGCCTGCCCCATCGCGCCTTCGCCGAGCAGGCCGCGGATCTCGAGGCGGCGGAACATCCCACCCACCTCCAGCTGCGCGGGTGGCGGTCCGTCGGTTTGCGTCGCGCCGGAGCTGCCGCCCGACCCCATCGCGCCGCCGGATGCCCTCGTGCGGTCCAACCCGACGTCCGCGCCGGAGACCGACGTTTCGCCGAGGGCCGCGTCGTCGCGGGTTCTCACGTGACAAATCTATCAGGACCGACTCGGACGTTGGTGAAAACGCCGACGCATCGCGCGGTAAGATATCCGGATGCGAATGGGGAAGCTCGCTGCGGTCGTCACGTGCGTTCTTTCCGCGTGCGGCGGCGGCACCAACGGCGATGACGGTCCGCCGACAGACGGACCTCCCGTTACACCCCCAGAGAAAACATGTGGTGCACCTGTCACCGCGGTGGACACCACGACACCTGATCACGTGATCGGTGATGGAACGGCGACGAGCTGCACACAGGAGACCGTCGCGGCGGCCGTCGCGATGGGCGGCAAGATCGCGTTCAACTGCGGCACGGCCACGATCGCGATCACCGCGACCTTGGACCTGCGCACCGACGTGGACACGGTGCTCGACGGTGGCGGCAAGGTCACGCTCGACGGAGGCGATGCCGTGCGGATCCTGTCGTTCGATCATCAGGACTATCGCAAGAACACGGTCACGCTGACGCTGCAGCACATCAAGCTCGCGCACGGTCGCGCCAAGGGCACCAAGATGTACGCGCCCGTGTCCAACCAGCCGAAGTGCTCGCAGGGCTACTACGACGGCGCCGGTGGTGCGCTCAACATGCGCGACGGCAAGCTCGTCGTGATCGATAGCCAGTTCGAGGAGAACCGCGGCGAATCACTCGGGCCCGACGTCGGCGGTGGTGCGATCGCGATCCTGGGCTCGCTCGGTGCCGTCGTCGCGGACTCCACGTTCAGCGGCAACAAGGCGTCCAACGGAGGCGCGATGTACGCGCTCAACTCGGAGCTCGATGTCTACGACACGACGTTCGAGGGCAACGAAGCGCAGGGCCACGGCGCGAACTCCGACGATTCGTCGATGTGCTCGGTGGTCGCGGACACCGGGCAGCACCAAGTGGGGTCCGGCGGCAACGCGGGTGCGATCGGCATCGACGGTGGCGACGACCTGACGCACACGTTCTGCGGCGTGCACTTCAACCACAACAAGAGTGGCGAGGAAGCGCTCGGCGGCGCGATCGGTCGCACGCCGGACCGCGCGAAGCAGACAACGGTCATCGACCGCTGCACGTTTGACGGCAACACGGGCTACTCCGCGGGCGCCGTCTACTTCCACAACAGCAAGCTCGTGATCACGGCGACGTCGTTCATCAACAACGTGGCGTCGCACGGCAGTGGCGCGGTGCAGGCCGACGGCACCGACTTCGATTTTCTCAACGACACGTTCGCGAACAACTCCGCGATGCTCGGCCTCGGCGGCGCGATCGATCTGTTCGGTGGCGGCGGCAAGATCGCGTTCACGACGTTTTTTGCGAACCACGCCGACGGTGGCGATCCGTATTTCGGTGCAGCGATCGGCGGCAATCCGACGCTCACGCTCGAGAGCGACATCTTCGCGAACCAGACCGCGCAGAATCCCGGCGCACCGATGACGTGTCAGGTGAGCGCCACGGGCGACGGCAACGTGCAGTGGCCGATGAACCACGTCGTTGGTGGCGGCGCCGACGCGAAGTGCACGCCGACGACGACGTTCGCGGACCCGATGCTCGGCGCGCTCGGCGATAACGGCGGCGCGACACCGACGCTCGTGCCGATGGCGGGCGGACCCGCAGCAGGCATCGGCGTGAACTGCCCGCCGACCGATCAGCGCGGCAACACGCGCCCCGCGACCGGCTGCACCGCCGGCGCCGTTCAGCTCTGACCTCTACCGGAGGCCAGGGCGCTTGATCACGTCGATGACCTCACCAGTATCGTCGACGGACTTGTTACGCAGACCGCGGCTGAGCTTCCGCCCGCCGATGATGACGCCCGCGGCTCCGCCGCTAATGACACTCAGGACCAGGCGAAGGTTTTCGCTGGGAAGTTGTGCCGAGTCGTCCATCACGGTGAACAGACCGAACGCGAGGCAGACAAGGCCACCGACGAGGAGGATCGGGCCGAGGATCAGATCGCGCTGGCGATTCAGGCGCGCGTTTGCTTTCGCAGCCTCGGCGACGATCTGATTGCCGTCGCCCGAGACCATCGCCTTCTTGTTGCCGTCGCGAGCGGCCATGTGCTTCGCGAGATCGTCGAACGCCATGACTACCGCGCAGCCTCGTCGCGGAGGCGCGCATGCTCGATGAGGAGGTGCGTGATCGAGCCCTCCATCTCCGGCTTCGCGTCGGGCGTGCCGGCAGAGAGCTCGAAGTAACCGGCTTCCCAATCGAGCACGTTCATCATCACGGCGCGCGAGTCGCTATCGATCTCGGTGGAGCGGGCGCGGATCACCTTGCCCTCGACGAAGTCGATCCACGCGACCGATTGATCGCGCGTGACGCTGAGCTGGCCGGTCTTCTTTTCCTGCTCGAACATCGTGAGCAGCGACGGCAACGAGAGCTCGGCGAGCGCACCGCGGAGCACGACCTTGGCGGTGTTGTACTGCGCAGCGCGTGCCCAGCGACGAGCGCGGATGATCACCTCGAGCACGGTGAACGGCTTGGGGATGAAGTCGGTCGCGCCGAGCTGAAGCGCCTGCAAACGCACCAGGTCCGTCGCCTCTTCGCACATCATCATCACGGGCACGCTCGCGAGCTCGGGATGGCGGCCCATCTCCTGGAGAACGTGCAGGCCGTCGACGACGGGCATGTTGCGCTCGACGAGCACGACGTCAGGCGCGCGCGAGAGGCACGCACCGATCGCTTCCATGCCGTTCGTGGCCGTGGCGACGGAGAAGCCGGCGGCGTCGAGCGCGGTGGAGAGGCGCTCGAGCAAGCGCGTCTGCGGATCCGCGACGAGGATGCGGAGATCCGCACTCGGCTGATTTTGCGAGTGGCTATCGAGCAGGCGCTTCACGCCCGATGCGAATTGTTCGTCGGCGGGGCGAACAGGCTCGCGGAACATCACGCCGATGCCGGGATAGCGACCGAGCGTGCGCGCTTCGACTTCGCTCAGCGAGTGCGTGACGATGCCGGTGGTGAGCAAGCGCTGACCGTTGGGCGAGATGACGACCTGCACCACCGTATCTTTCGGCAGCGGCGGCGTCATGCGGATGAACATTCCGTAGGACGAGAGATCCTGCGTCACGGCGCGGATCTTTTTTCCGCCCGTCAGCACCTCCACCGGGAGGCTCATCGCGACTCGGTTGTTCTTCCTGCGCACGAGCGGACATCGGTACCGCAAAGGCGACGTCCTTGCCAGGGGTGACGTATGGTAGCCGCGCATGGCGTGGCTCTCGCTCCAAGACGTCACCGTGGCGCTCGGGAGCCGCGACGTGGTGCGGGGTGTTTCCGCCGAAGTCTCCGAGGGAGATTTCGTGGTCGTGGTCGGCCCCAACGGCGCCGGTAAGACGACGCTCTTGCGCGCGCTCGCCGGGCTCGTGCCGGTGCGCGGTGCCGTGCGGGTGATGGGTGCGGATCCCGCACGCTCCGCGCGAAAACTCACCGCGCGCGACCTCGCATATTTGCCACAGCAGTACGAGCTCGCGTTTCCGTTCGCGGTGCGTGAGGTCGTGCTGCTCGGTCGCTACGCGCAGCAAGCGGGCATGGGAATTCCGAGCGACGCGGATCTCGCCGCCGCGCACGAGGCGATGCTCGCGACCGACGTGACCGGGCTCGCGGACCGGCGCTTCGACGAGCTGTCGGGTGGCGAGGCGCGCCGCGTGATCATCGCGCAGGCACTCTGCCAGGGCGCGCGCTGCTTGCTCCTCGATGAACCGACCGCGGGCCTCGATCCCGCGCACGCGCGCGCCGTGTTCGCGATGCTGCGCGCGCAGTGCGACAAGGGCAAAGCGGCGATCGTCGTCACGCACGATCTGGATCTCGCGCTGCGCTACGGCCGCACCATGTGGCTCGTCGCGGGTGGGCATCTCGCCGCACGCGGAGCCCCCGCCGACGTGCTCGCGCAGGTCGCGACGCGCGAAGCGTTCGGCCTGGAAGTTCACGTGGGAACGCTGCCGAGCGGCGAGCGATTCGCGGTGCCGGCGTGACGTTGTCCGGCTCCCTCACCGGGGTTGAGGAGCTAAAAGCCGCGCGATCTCGCGCACGTGCGATCTGCAAGTCGTGCATGCCGGACATGCCGGACACTCCGGACAACGCATGAGCGGCTTCGTCAGCGGCAAGAGCCGTCAGCTCACGTGGACGCGATTGATCAGCGTGCTCTTGATCTGCGCGGGTCTGACCGCGTTCGTGGCCATCCTCGCGCCGCTTCTCGGTGTCGAGCAGGACCGGGCGGGGCGGCACCTGCAGCTGCTCGGGACGGCAGCGCTCGATCCGGCGTCCATGGATCACACGATCCTCCTCTTGCGCATACCGCGTACGCTCGCGGCGCTGCTCGTCGGCGGGGCGCTCGCGGGGGCGGGTTGTGTTCTTCAAGCGCTGCTCCGCAATCCCTTGGCCGAGCCGTACACGCTCGGCATCTCGTCCGGCGCGTCGCTGTTCGCGGTGATCGCGATCCGCATCGGCCTCGAAGAGCACTTCGGCGGGATGGCTGTCGGCGGCGCCTCGCTCGTCGGCGCGTTCACGATGCTCGTCATGATCTCGCGCATGGCGCGCGTCGGTAGGTCGATGCCTCCCGCGACGCTCGTGCTTGCCGGCGTCACCATCTCGATGTTCTGCAGCGCCGCGTCGTCACTGATCCAGACGACGAGCGACTTCGTCGACATGAACCGCATGCTGCGCTGGATGATGGGCGGCCTCGACTCCGTGCAGCTCGGTCCGGTCGGCTACGCCGCGATTCCGATCGTGCTCGGCATCCTCATCCTCGTCGGGCATTCCCGCGTCCTGAACGCACTCGCGGCGGGTCCCGATGTCGCGGCGTCGCTCGGCGTCGCTGTCCAGCGCACCGAGATCATCGTCTTCGCGGTCTCGTCGCTGCTCGTGGGCGTCGCGATCGCGATCGCAGGACCGATTGGTTTCATCGGGCTCATCGTTCCACACGCGCTGCGCGCCGTCATCGGCCCCGATCACCGCCTGCTCGTTCCCGCCTCCGTCTTTGGTGGCGCGATCCTCCTCGTGGTTTGCGACACGCTCGCGCGCACCATCGTTGCACCATCTCTGTTGCCGACGGGCGCAGTCACGGCCGTGCTCGGTGGGCCGTTCTTCGTCGCGATCCTCATCGGGCAGAAGCGCCAGGCCGCGCTCTGGGGGCGAGGATGAGCGAGGTCCTGCGCTACGTGCTCGACACGATCACGCCCGCGTCGGCAGCGCACGCAGAGGGCGCGCGGTTGCACCTCGCAAAGGCCGGCACGCCGATGCTCGAGCGACTCGGCATGACCGTCGCTGGCGCGCAGCACACGCCGCGGCCTCGCGCGGACAAACGCACCATCGTCGTCGTCGCGGGCGATCACGGTGCGGGCGATCCGGGCATCTCGCTCGGCGCGTCGCATCCGACGATCATCGCCGCCGCTGCGATCGCCGACGGCAGCTCTGCCCTTTCGCAGATCGCTCGCGCGTCGCGCGCCCCCATCGTCCTCGTCGCGGCGGGCGTCCAGGAGAAGACGCATCTCCCGGCGATGGCCATCGAGCTCGCTGGAAAGCCCAGCGCGAACATCGCGGCGAGCGCGGAGCTGGTGCAACTCGGCTCGTCACCAAAGGGTGCAGCGAAGCTCGGTGCACGCTCGATAGAGCAGCTTGGCGGACGCCGCGATGCGATGACACTCGAAGATGCGGTTCTCGGCATCGAGGCCGGCATCGCACTCGCGATCTCGTTGTCGGAGCCGGGACCCGATCGCCCGCGCGATCTGCCGACGCAGCCAGGCCTGGACGTCCTCGCGCTCGGTGCGATCGGCGTGGGCTCCGACGTCGCGTCGGCGGCGTTGCTCGGCGCTGCGCTCGGTGCGCCCGTGACGGGCCTCGGCGATCCGGTCGCGGAAGCAGCGGCCGCTCGCGGCGCCGACTTCGCAGCGATGCGCTCCCCCACGCGCAACAAGCAGCGAACGAGCGAGAGCTACGGACTCGAGCTACTCGCCGCGTTCGGCGGTCCCGATACGGCCGTGCTCGCGGGCCTGATCCTCGCGGCTGCGTCGATGAATGTCCCCGTGATCCTCGACGGCTACGCGACGGGAGCAGCGGCCCTCATCGCCATCGCCCTCGCCCCCGACGTGAAGGGGTACCTCGTCGCCGCGCACAACGGCACGTTCACGATGCCTCGCCTCCTCGCGCATCTCGGCATCCAACCCGTCTTCGAGGTCGGCCTTGGCCATGGCGAAGGGACCGGCGCTGCGATGGCGTTGCCGATGCTCGACCAGGTCGCCGCGATCGCTTCAGGGGCGTGACTGGAAAGGTCACAGGTATTTCAGCTAACCGAACGCTCACCGTGGTTCACGCAGCTGTCACGCAGCAGCAGTGCCCCAATCGTAAATCGCGAGGTACAACTCACTCGTGGCTGATGACCAGCGCCGCTCGCGCGGGAGCTTCGACACCGAACGCTCGACGGGTTCGCACGAGGTCATCGATCGCCTGTTCGTCTACGGAACGCTGCGCAAAGGACAGACCGCGCGCTCGTTGATCGCGAACCAGATCACCAAGAGCTCCAAGGCCTCGACGACGGGCTTCATCTATTCATTCCCGATGGGCTACCCGGGCTACACGGATCCAGGGGATCCCAACCATCTCGGCCGCGTGATGGGCGAAGTGCTGTGGTTGACGGAGCTACCGGCGACGTTCGGTTTGCTCGACGCTTATGAGGGCGCGGACTTCGCGCGGATCATCAAGCTGGTGACGCTCGAGACGGGCGAATCGGTGTGGACGTGGATCTACACGCTGGCAGATCCGTCGACGGTCGCGCATGGCGCGCTCATCGGCGACGGTGACTGGGTTCGCTACTGGCGCGAACAGCAGTAGGTCTAGACCTCGGTCCAGTCCTGCTCGTCGTCGTCCAGGGTCTCGAACGGGACGGTCTGCATGTCCTGCCACGACGGCCGCGCGAGCTGCGCTTGGACCTGCTCCTCGCGCACCCTCTGGCTCGTCGCGGCGACGGCGGAGCCTTGATCGTACGTCGCCTCCACCAGCGTCGCGTTGATCAGCTCGGCCAACGCCTCGGGGGCGGAAGCGGTCGTCTTTGTGTCCCCACGAACCTCGACTTCGATCATCCCGATCGCATACCGCGGCCGACCAGCGATGGGTCCTGGAACCAGCCGATCGCCGATCACAGACTGCGGCGCTCACCTCGCGGGGACGATTGACCCGAGGTGCGGTGACCGAACAGTCGGCTTAGAAAATATGGCCGAGGACGGCGATCGACAGCGCGGCGAGCGCGGCGGCGATCGTTCCGAGGCTCACCCGACAGGGGGCCGTCGAAAGGGTCATTCGTTGCTGCACGAGGCGGTTTTTGCCCGAGTCCGGAGCGAAAGCAAGTAAGCGACGCTGGCTTCGCGCACACGTAACTTCGTCAATGATCCCATTTGGATGGGGCGAAAGAAGCGTGCCGAAAAGCGGCCCGGGCCGCGTTGACTCCCGATTGGCTATGAGCCGCGGGCTTGTTTGATCAAGCGCAGGTACGACGCCTGGGTGCGCGCCGCCAGGTCACTGATCTCGGTGATCAGCTGCTGCGGGGGCGGGGCGCCGATGACGTGCGCGTAGATCAGATTGACCGCGCGCTGCTTCACCATCACGGGCACCACGAGCGCTTCGACAGGATCCTGCGTGACGCCGAGCGATTGCCAGAGCTGCGCTTCGACGGGCTTGGCCTCGGACGGCGGCGGGCCCAGATAGGTCTCGCCCGTGTCGTGCGCGGACTGCAGCGACGAGGCGCCGCCGAGCGGCAGCGACATCTCTTCGAACGGCACTTTGGGCTCGGCCGGCGGAGCGACGTAGCCGCGCCATCCGAGCGCGTTGCCATCTCGCACGATGAACAGCACGAGCGCGTCGACGCGACCTTTGGCGTACTCGGCGAGCGCGTCGGCGATCTGTTCGCGATGCGACGCGGTGTCGATACGCTCGCAGGCCGCGCCATACGTGATCGCGTGCGCCACCTGGTTACGCATCGGCATCTGCGATGACTGGCGACGGCGGCGGGGCTCGACGGTGAACGAGCCCGGAATGACCATGCCCTGCGGCGGCTGCTGACGACGGCGCTCGCTGTGATCGTCGTCGGCGTCGGTGGGCGGGCGACCGCTGCGGATGAAGCGCGCGCGACGCGGCAGACCGAACAGCTTCTCGAGGTAGTAGAGCGCGCGCAGCTCGGGGACGATGTACGGCTTGATCGGGCCGCCGAGGCGCAGCCCCAGCTCGGTGCGCGCGTCGTTGTCGGACGGATCGACCATCGCGACCGCATACTCGTTCTGCTCGTTCGCGAGCGGAATCGCGCGAAGGCGGTGCGCGTCCTCGGAGCCAATCTTGTGGAGCAGCTCCGGGTCCGCCCCGTCGAGCTGGCTCGGCGACGCGATCGGGATGCCCATCAGCTCGGCGAGGTACGTCGACAGCACCTCGAGATCGATGTAGCCGAGCTCGACGAGGTTG
Source organism: Kofleriaceae bacterium (assembly GCA_036499725.1). Classification (GTDB taxonomy): domain Bacteria; phylum Myxococcota_A; class Polyangia; order Haliangiales; family Haliangiaceae; genus JABFXX01. Next base: position 5,762 of record DASYDE010000050.1, on the reverse strand, counting down.
GTACCGAGGCGACCGCCGTACAGCACCTGGTTGCGCAGCGCGCCTTCGAGCTGCGAGAGCCCGATCGCCGCATTGCGCAGCAGCAGCGTGCCGAGCTTCATTGCCACGAGAATACGCTACGACGCGTAGCGCGTGGGATCTGCAACGCCGCTCTCGGCGAAGCCTTTTCGGCGGAGCGCGCAGGCATCGCAGCGACCGCACGCGAGGTCGCCCTTGGGGTCGTAGCAGCTGTGCGTCATCCCGTAGTCCACGCCGAGGCGCGTGCCGAGCCGGATGATCTCCGCCTTGGTGAGCTCGATGAGGGGCGCGTGAATGCGAAAACCGCCGCTCCGGGTACCGACCTGCGCGAGCGCCTCGAACGCGCGCACGAACTCGGGGCGGCAGTCCGGATATCCGGACGCGTCGAGGACGTTGACGCCGAGGTAGATGTCGCGCGCTTGCAGCGACTCGGCCCAGGCGAGCGCCAACGAGAGGAGCACCGTATTGCGGGCCGGCACGTACGTCGAGGGCACGTCGCCCGGCGCGCCGATCTCCTCGAGCGAGCGGTCCTTGGGGACAGCGACGCCCTTGGTCGTGAGGGCGGAGGATGCGAGCGGCGAGAGGTCGACCTCGACGACGCGATGCTCCGTGGCGCCGATCGCAGTGGCAACGCGCTTGGCAGCAGCGAGCTCCACGTCGTGAAGCTGCCCGTAGCGAACGGTGAGCGCATGGCAAGCGAAGCCCGCATCCTTCGCGACGGCGAGTGCAGTCGTTGAATCCAGGCCTCCCGAGAGCAGGACGACAGCGTCGGACATGCGCGATGCTTAGCACGTGCCTCTGCGACCTTGGAGCGAGCGAGCGTCGTCGTTCGTCGTGCTCGCGCTGCTCACGGCGTTGTGCGCGCAGCATCGGTACGCGCTGCTCGCTGAATCGCCCACACCGACCGGGGTGGATGGCTACTACTACGCGCTGCAGCTGCGCTCGATCTTCGAGCACGGCACCCTCGCCTACCGCGACTTTCCACTCGCGTTCTACCTGATGGCGCCGTTCGCGCTGCTGACCGATCCGATCGTCGGCGCGAAGCTCGCGTCCGCCATCCTCGGCGCACTCGCGATCCTCCCCGCGTACGCGATCGCCTACCGGCTCGGGCGCAGCCGTATGGCGGGACTTCTCGCTGCGGTCCTCGTCGGCACGAGCGCGGGCGGCAGCTATCTCGCGACGGAGTTCGTGAAGAACGGCATCGGCATCACGGTCGCTCTGTTCGCGATCTGGCTCGGCCTGCGCGCGTGCGAGGCCCCGACCCGTGGGCGCATGATCGCGGCGGCCATTGCCGTGCTCGCAGCGATGCTCACGCACAAGCTCGCCGGTGCACTCGTGCTGCTCGTCGCCGCGCCCGCCGTGATCGCGACGGGCTCCGAGCGCGGCATCCTGTTCGGCCGGCGCCTCCTCATCGCGATTGTCTCGTTGATCGCGATCGCAGTCGCGGCGCTCGTCGCCCTCGGCCAGCTCGGCCTCATCACCGGGGTCCTGGAGCGCGACGCGTGGTGGTCGGCGCCCGCGCTCGTCGCGAACGACGTCGTCGTTTTGCAGATGGGCTACGAGCCGCTGTTCGCGTTGCTGCTGGGGCTCGTCGCAGCCGGCGTACTTCTCGCGAAGCGCGGTGCATCGCTGACGCGCCCCGAGCGCTGCGCCGCGTGGGCGGTCGTGCTGCTCGCGATCCTGATCGGCGTGCCGTTCCTCGACGTCGAGGATCCGCAGGGGCTCGCGATGCGTCTGCGCACGATCGCGTTCGTCCCGATGGCTCTCTGCGCCTCGATCATCGTCGGTGCCCTCAACACTCCGCTGGAGGCCGTGCCGAGCATCCGTCGCGTCCTCGTCGCGATCGCCGCCGTCGCCATCTTCACCGCGACGCCCACGCGCCGCGCGGAGGGCCTCGTCGTGCCGCACCCCGCGATGATCAGCGCCGTGCTGTCACTCACGAATCGCGTCCCCGCTGGCGACACCGTCATCGTCCCGGAGCGGCAGGTGATGTTCATGGTGCCGTGGTACACGCGCATCGCGGCGCGGCTGACACCGACCGAGGTGCCACCAGAACATCGCTGGCGCGCGCTCACGGCCGGCTTCATCCAGCTCGGCAGCGCGTTCGACAAGCAGCTGCTCGCCGCGCGCACCGAGCCCGCTCCTCCCGTCGGGCTGCACGCGCTGAACCCGAATGGCTTCGTGCTGCTCCCCGAGAAGACCTGGGAGAAGATCCTCGCGCGCCTGCCACCGAGCGAGCACGACCGCGCCGTGCGCTGGCCGACAATATAAAAAACCTGGGAGCCGATCGGAACCGGACTCCCAGGTGGAGGGCGAAGGCCCTCGGCCGTTGCCTGATCGCTGTAGATCACATGCGAGGCACGGAACTCTCTTGGTGTGGATGCTAGATGCGTTCCAGACCGTTCACATTCGTGGTCTCGTTGAACGCGGTCTCGGGGATCGCCTTGCCGAAGATCACGGCCGTCGCCGGATCGAGGCGGTTATCGACGATCTGCTTCACCGAGGCCGTGCTCGTACGAATCGTCACGTTGCGATCCGCCGAGTAACTCGCACCGCGCGGACCGTCCTCGCCGAACACACCGAGCACGATGCGGTGCTCGTCGACGCCCAGGCGCACGAGGCGATCTCGCACACCCTCTGCACGGCGCAGCGAGAGCGCTACGTTGTACGTCGAGGAACCGGTCGGATCGGCGTAGCCATCGAGTACGACTGTCTTGGTCGGATCCTTTCGCAGCTGCTCCGCGACGTTCGTCAGATCAAAATCGACGCGCGCAGAATCAAAGGCGAACGGAACAACTTCGAGCGTGGTGCCGAGCTTGGCTTGCTTGTCAGGCGCGGAGTCACGACCGAGCAGAGTGTTCTCGGTCCTCATCATCAGGCTGTCCTGCTTGAACCACGGCTTCGCAGTGGTCGTGTCGTGGTCGGCCGCAGCCACGGTGGTGGCGAGCAGCACGGAAGCGATGAGTACAAACTTGATCGGCTTCATAGCGTTTCTCCTGACCAAAGGAGAAGCACCACGCGTGCCGGCGACGTACGAAACTCTCGTGTGCGCCCGGTGACGCACGGTGCGCGAATATCGCGCGCTACAGCGACGGCAGCGGGTCGGCTTTGATGAGCTCGCCCTTGTCGTTCAGCTTGTAGTCATCAGCCGCGTGCTTATCGCCGGCGAGGCACTTGTCGGCAATCGGGAAGAGTCCGGCGTCGAGCGCGGTCGATGGCTTGTCGTCCGCGAGCTTCGCCTTCGTGCGCTTGTAGCCGCGATACGCACCGAGCGTTCCGATGCACTCGCCCGGGCACGCCTTGATGGCGGCAACATCCTTCGCAGCGGCGATGCATCGACGGGTCAACGGATCGGTCGCGACGCAATCCTGAATGTCCTCGATCGGCAGCTGCGCAACGACAGCCTTGGGATCGAGTCCAGTCCCTTGTGGGGAGATCTTGACGATCTGCTCGAGGATCGATTTGCACTCCGACTTGGCCGCGGCCACCTCCGCCGTATCCGGCTTGTCTTCGTCACAGCCTGCGGCGAGGACAAGGAGCACGATTGCAAGACGCTTCACTGTTCCACCGCCTTCTCGTCGAGAACTTTGTCTTCCTTGACGACGCGCGCCTCGGGCATGTCTGGCGGGCCTTTATCCTCGCCGAGCATGCGCTTGATCTTCGGCGCAACTGCAAACAGCGCGATCGCGATGAGCAACGAGGCAATGATCAGCACCCAGAACAAGAAGCCATAGCCGTTGGCTGCACTCAGCTGCGCGGCGCGGCCCGAGAGGTAGTTACCGATCGCAGCGGCGAGGAACCAGGTGCCCATCACCATGCCAGCGAGCCGCTCCGGCGCAAGCTTACTCATGCTCGACAGACCAACCGGCGAGATGCACAGCTCGGAGCACGTCGACACGACGTAGAAGATCATCAGGTAGTTCGGCGAGACCGTGCGGAACGGATGCGCCCACGTCAACGAAGGAGCAACGCCGTCGACGTGCGAGATGGTGGCGAGACTCGGGAGCAGGAGCACGATCGACAGCAGCGTGAACACGGTGCCGATGCCGAACTTGTTCACGCTCGACGGCTCCTTGTTCTGACGGGACAGCCGCGTCCAGATCCACGCGAAGATCGGTGCGAGCAACAGAATGCAGCCAGCGTTCACGAACTGGTAGGCGATCGACGTGACGTGCAAACCGAGGTACTGGCGGCGAACGAGGTGCTCCGCGAATCCCGACATCGTTGTCGAGGCCTGCTCGAACACCATGAAGAAGGCGATCCCACCGATGAACAGCGGGATCATCGCGATGATGCGCTTCGTCTCGTCCGCGTCGCGCGCGCTCTTGAAGAAGATCGCGAACACGCCGAATGACGCGAGCACGAGGCCCACTCCGAACACGTTCTGCAGCGCGTCGCCGCCGATCGGATGCACGTACTTGTCGAAGAGGAGACCGCCGACGATCACGCCGACGATGCCGAGGGCGAGCCCCCACGCCGTCTTGACGTCCGCCTGCGCTTTTACCGGATCGTCGGGGATCGTGGGCTTGAGGCCCGCGTCGCCCATGTTGCTGTAGCCGATGAGGTACTGGATGACACCGGCGACCATGCCAATGGCCGGCACCGCAAATGCGAACTTCCAGCAGAGGTTGGGATCGATTCCGTGGCCCTGCAGCACGCCGCGGAACCACTGGCTCTGCGCGAAGATCATTCCGACGAGCGGAGCAGCACCGGCACCGATGTTGATGCCCATGTAGTAGATGGTGAAGCCGGCGTCGCGACGCTTGTCTTCCTTGCCATACAGCTGCCCCACGATGGTGGAGACGTTGGGCTTGAGGAAGCCCGTACCGAGCGCGATCACCGCGAGGCCGGGGAAGAACAGTGCGTCGGGGCCCGCGAGCATCGCGTTACCGAGCGCGATACCGATGCCACCGATGGTGACGCTCTTGCGCTGACCGAGGAAGCGGTCCGCGATCCAGCCGCCCGGCAGCGAGAGCACGTAGACCGAGGACAGGTACAGCGCCATCACGGTGCCGGCCGCTCCCTCTGACATGCCGCGTCCGCCGAGTCCGACGGCCTTCGTCATGTAGATGAAGAGCATCGCGCGGCCGCCGTAGTAGCTAAGCCGCTCCCACATTTCGGTAAAGAACAGGGTGCGCAGGCCGATGGGATGGCCGAAGAACCCTTTGTCGCGGTCACGTGACATGGCCGCGGAACCTAGTCCAAAACGCCCCACACCCAAAGCTCTTTGTCCTGCGACCGCTTGGGACAGGCATGCGGTGCGGAGGTGGCGAGGCCGTTAGTGCACGCGAGTCGGCGACGGGAATTTCCATAGGGTCAGGGCAACCCTTTCACCCGCCCAAGATCACTTGCAAACCGCCGCGACTGGCGAGAGGTTCCATCGCATGCGGAAGACCTCGTTGGCCGTGGGGGCGTTGCTCGGCGTCCTGCTCGGATCGTGTAGCCCGGAAGCGCCTCGCTTCGCGTTCAAGACTGCCGAGCGCCGCGGCGTTCTCAAGTCCAACGGGATGCGCTTCGTGATCATGCCTGACCCATCGACGGAGCTCGTCGAGGTGGATGTTCACTACGACGTCGGCTCGCGCGAAGATCCGCAGGGCAAGGCGGGCCTCGCCCACCTCGTCGAGCACTTGATGTTCCAGCCGCGTCCCGACGGCCCCAACACGCCGCCGATCTTCCAGACGCTGCTCGACATGGCGTCGTTCATGAACGCGTTCACCAACTGGGATTCGACCCACTACTGGACG
>DASYDE010000049.1:0-2234 GCA_036499725.1 Kofleriaceae bacterium | reverse complement strand
GGCGGGCACATGGATGTGCTGTCCAGCATCGCGCTCATTTTCAGCGACGAGGAGCTCGTGAACCAGCTCCTCGTCGCTGAAACCCCCGAGGCCGTACTCGAGCTTCTCGGCGACGTCAATGACTAGCGACGCCTCTCGTGCCTAAGGCGGTCCACTTCGGTGCGGGCAACATCGGCAGGGGCTTTGTCGGACTCGTTCTGCACAACGCGGGATACGAGGTGGTGTTCGCCGACGTCGCGGCACCGTTGATCGACGCGCTCGCCGCGAGCGCGAGCTACGTCGTGCGCGAGGTGGGCGTCGGCGCAATCACCAGCACGGTCGACAACTACCGTGCGCTGAACAGTGCCACCCACGAGGCGGATGTCATCGCCGAGATCGCGACGGCTGACATCGTCACCACGGCGGTCGGCCCCAACATCCTCAGATTCGTTGCCCCGCTCATCGCCGAGGCTCTCGGCACGCGTGACGCGGCGCTCGAACCATTGGCGGTCATGGCGTGCGAGAACGCGATCAACGCGACGGATGTCCTGCGTGACTTCGTCATCGAGCGGCTCGATGATCCGTCGTACGCGGCCAGCGCGGTGTTTGCGAATACGGCGGTCGATCGGATCGTGCCCGCTCAGGGCGAGGGCGCGGGACTCGATGTCACCGTCGAAGCGTTCTTCGAGTGGGCGATCGAGAGCAAGCCGTTCGGAGCCGCCGTGCCGGTCATTCCGCAAGCCCATTTTGTCGAAGACCTTGCTCCGTACATCGAGCGCAAGCTCTTCACGGTGAACACTGGGCACGCGACGACTGCGTACCACGGCTTCCTGGCGGGAGCGACGTCGATCGCGGACGCGATCGGGATGCCGGCGGTGCTGGCGGAGGTTCGCGCGGTTCTCGCAGAGACGGGCGAACTGTTGACTGTCAAGCACAGCTTCGCTCCCGAGGTGCAGCAGGAGTACATCGAGACCACTCTTCAGCGCTTCGCCAACGCCGCATTGACCGACACGGTCGAGCGCGTGGGTCGGCAGCCGCTGCGCAAGCTGTCGAGGCACGAGCGTTTTGTGGGTCCGGCCGCCGAACTGGTCGCGCGAGATCTGGGCGCCGCGGCCCTTGTTAGGGCGATGGGCGCTGCGATGCGTTTCAACGTCCCCGATGATCCGCAGAGCGTCGAGTTGAGAGAGTTGATCGCGACGCTCGACCCGGGGGAGCTGGTGACGAGAGTGACCGAACTCGACTCTTCGAGTCCGCTCTTCGCGGAGATTGTCGCGGTCGTTCCTGGCGCAGCCGCGACGTAGGCGGGCTGGTGTCGGCCTAGTGCGATCCGACGAGAACACCGTCCGCGTCGAAGTGCAGCCAGTGCCCGTTCGAGATGACTTCCGGACCTTGTGCGAGATCGCGCACGAGCAGGGCGGAGCCGTCCTCGAGGAACCATGACGCGCCGCCGAGCCTCGCGGCCACCCCAGCCGCCCATTCGTCGGTCGAGTGCGGAAAGAACGAGGCGCCCAGGTGGGGGACGATGAACCAGTCGAACAGCGGCAGGGCGGGACCGACCGATTCGAGTTGCAGTATCTCGACCTCGTCGTGATCGTCGAGGGCGTCAACTGCGGCGGCGTGAAGCTTCGAGAAGATCATCGATCCGGCGCTGAGCCCCACGTAGACCTTCTCGTCGAGCAGCTCGCGCAGCACCGGGGCGAGGCCACTCGTCACCCAGGCGTGCGCCAACCAGTGATTGGAGCCGCCGTAACAGAAGATGACGTCTGCAGCCCGAAGCCGCGACTCGATCCCTGAGGCCGGACCGGAGAACAGCGTGAGGACGTCGCACTCCGCCCAGCCGAGCTCTCGATACGTCTGCACGTGCTCGAGCATCCGGGTCTTATCGCCGGCGAACGGCAGCACCGCGTCGAGCACGACCACGGTGCGGCACTCGGAGATCGGCTTGTCGAGCAGGTCGATCAGAGCGCCATGCGCCGGTCCGTCGAGCACGCCGTCGGAGGTGAGCAGCATGCGCATGCACGCGATTGTTCCAGATGACGGTGGCTCCGACGGGCGTCGATCCCGTGACCTCTCGATTTTCAGTCGAACGCTCTACCAACTGAGCTACAGAGCCATGTGGCTTACGAAAACGGCTCCTCCCGAAGAAGGAGCCGTGTCGCATTCCGCGACCCTGACGGGACTTGAACCCGCGACCTCCGCCGTGACAGGGCGGCACGCTAACCAGCTGCGCTACAGGGCCATGCATATGAAGTTAT
>DASYDE010000048.1:0-162158 GCA_036499725.1 Kofleriaceae bacterium | reverse complement strand
AACGTATTCTCGGGCTTCAGATCGCGGTGGATGACGCCGTGGGTGTGCGCCGCTTCGAGGGCGCGCGCCATCTGGGCGAAGATATCGAGCGCCGCGTCCCGCTCGAGCCGTCCGCGGTCGAGCCGGTCGAACAACGACTCGCCGGAGAGGTACTCCATGACGAAATAGGCGCGTCCGTCGGCTAGCGCGCCGAACCCGAGGACGTCGACAAGGCCGGGGTGCTTCATCTGCGCGAGCGTCCTCGCCTCCTGCGCAAACCGCTCGACGGCGGCGGCGTCCTGGCTCAGGCGCGGCGAGATCACTTTGATGGCGACACGTTTCGGGAGCTTGAGGTAGCGCGCCGCGTAGACCTCGCCCATCGCGCCCGCGCCGAGGCGGTGCTCGATTTCGTAGAGCTCGTCAACCACGGAGCCGGGCGGCAGCTCGATGTGGGCGACGGTCCGGCGTACATGCACGGTCCGCTCCAGGGGTTGATCGCTGGACTGCGGTCCGCGCGCACGAGTTGCGGGCTCGTCGGACGCGGGGCGACGAGCTACGTACTTGCGGTCGATCGGTGCTGTCTTTCGCTCGGTCGCGTGGGTCAGTACGTCCGAACCGAACTGATCGAACGACCCTCCATCGGAGGATGCCAGGCCGCGCCCGAGCTCGATGACGGTATCGAAGTCACCGCCGTCCTGCTGCGGTGGGGTGGCCACCATGGTCTTCGCGAGTGCGCGCGCGATCTGGGTCCCGGTGAGGGTGCCGAGCGGTGCGCCGTCGTCGGGGCACACGGCGCGATTCGCCGGCCATCCCTTTCCGCACTTGGTGCATCGCAGGACGTCCCCGACCATCCCGCGTACTATATCCGAGTCCTGTATACAGGACTTGTCGATCGCCGCGCGTCCTTACGCTCGGTCTGTTGGAGGACCTACACCGCCGAGTCATCGTCGCGATCCGCGACCTCGCGGAGAGGCAGCAGATCGAGATGACACACCTGCCGGATCGCGCCGGCGTGGCTCGCTCCCACTTCTGGAAGGTGGTGTACGGGACGACATCTCCGACGCTGCGCTGGCTCGGCAAGCTGGCCAAAGCACTCGACGTGAGCACAGTCGAGCTGTTCCAGCTCAGCATCGCTCGTTCGAGCGAGCCGCGCGCGACTCTGCGCTCGACACCCGCGCCGGCAGTCGCGCGAGCTGCGGAGCAGCCCGGACCGAGGTGGCGATCACCGTCGCGACATCGGCCGCGCAAGCGCTCCAAGTGAGTCAGCGCGGGAGCAAACCGATCGCGCGCTCGGCATAGAGAACTGCGAACGCGACGACCAGGTCGACGAGCGTGATGACGCTTCCGTACCGCAGGAATTTCCAGAAGCCGATCTCGCCGCGCGAGCCTGCGCCCTCCATGACGATGATGTTCGCGACACTGCCGAACAGCGTCAGATTGCCAGCGAGCGTCGATCCCACTGCCAGCATGACGTAGCCCCACACCGGGTCCGGCATGTGCGGCACCCAGACGACAGCGACGAGCACGAGCGGCACGTTGGAGACGACGTTGCTCGCGACCACGACGAACGCGAGGAATGCGAGATCGCCGAGCATGTCGCCCCGCGCGACGACGGGCGCGATGCGCTGGAACACGAGCTGGAGGACGCCGGCGTGCGCGACACCCGCGACGACGACGAACAATCCCGCGAAGAACACGAGGAGCTGCCAGTCGACCTGCGCGAACGCTTTCTTCGGCGGCGTGCGCGCGACGAGCATCAGGCACGCGGCGGCGACCATCGCTGCGCCGGCGAGCGACACACCCGCGGCCGCCAGTACGGCAAACGTTGCGAGCGCCGCGAGTCCCTTCCACGCGAGCAGCGTGTCGAGCGCGGGCTCGGCGAGCGTGCGCGCGGGGAGCGGACCCTTCGGCAGCTCGTGGCGGAACAGCCAGACGATCACGGCTGCGTTCGCGGCGAGACACGCGATGCCAGCGGGCAGCGTGAACGCGAAGTACGGCAGAAAGCCGAGCACGCCATGCGCGGCTGCACCGACGATCATGTTCTGCGGATTCCCGCTGAAGCTGACGAGGCCGCCCACGTTCGCCGCGGACGCGAGTGCGAGCAGATACGGCAGCGCGGGCAGCTCCGCTTCGACGATCACCGTCAGCACGAGCGGCGTCAGCAGCACGCACACCGTGTCGTTCAGCAGCAGCGCGCTCAACGCACCGACAATGAACACCAGCGCGAACACCAGCGAGCGTGCCGACTTCGCGCGTACGAGCACCTGATACGCGGTCCACTTGAAGAACCCCGCCTCCGCGAGATACGCGGCGATCAACAGGACGCCGAACAGCAGCACCACGACGTGCAGATCGATCGCGGAGATCGCCTTGTCCATCGGCAGTCCACCGACGACCACCATCGCGACTGCCCCCACGACCGCGCCCGCCGGTCGGTCCAATCCCACCCACCGGAGCTGACGGCTCGCGATCACGAGGTACGTCAGGCAAAAAACAACGAGGGCGCCGACCACTGCGACAGCGACGATACGCCGGGACCGCACCCGTGCAGATGCTGCGAGGAGACCAGTTAGACCGGATTTGCGAGCCTGGCGTCATGCACACGATGTCCAAGCGTTGGTTGATCATCGTCTCCGTCGGAATTCACGTCGGCATTGCCATTGGCCTATTCGTTTCAGGGGTCTGGCACATCGAGCGGCTCGAGGGAGGGAAGGCCCACCTCGCGCTCGGAGTGATGATCCCGGGCGAGGGCCCGAGCGGCGGCGGAGATCCTGGGGAAAAGCCGAAGGACCCGCCCAAGAAACTCCCGCCAAAGAAGACGGTCCCGAAGGACGAGCTGCGCAATGTCGACAAGCTCCCGAAGCCCGAGGATCCGAAACCTGCCGACTCCACGTCCGATACCCCCGGCGACGGGACGGGCAGCGGTTCGGGCGAAGGCCCCGGCACCGGTGAGGGTCCTCCTGGCACCAACATTGGCGGTGGCTCGGGCGCGCCGTGCCTGCCGGGCGATCCGTGCAACGCACCTCCCCAGCCGCAAACCGCGCCGCCGGTCGTGAAGACCGCGCTCGTTCCGCCGAACGTGCTGGCCGGTCTCCGCATCTCGGGCGAGACGCAGATCATGCCGTCCGATCCGGTGAAGACCGAGATGATGCGCGATGGTCGCGACAACACTGTTGGCTCGTTCAAGGTCTGCATCGACACGAGCGGCCGCGTCGCCTCCACGGCGATCGTCGGTTCGACCAAGTACGCGAGCTACGACGCGACCATCACCGAGCGCGTCCGCGACTGGCGCTACAAGCCGTACAGCGTCGACGGCATCCCCGTCCCCGCGTGCAGCGTCGTGACGTTCCGCTACTCGATGAAGTAGCTACTTACGGACGGCGGCGGCGGCGCGCGGCGACGAGAGCGAGACCGACGAGCAAGCCGCCCGAGCCGACGCCACCACCCGCGTTACAGCCGCCGCTCGACGGCGTCTCGTCCACGCGACCCGACTCGTCGGCCGGCACATCGCTGCCCGATCCGCTGCCCGTCTCGTAGCTCGGCGCAGGTGCAGGAGCCGCGATGCCGCAGTCGGAGAACGCGCGCGAGCCGAGAGGCGCGGTGCGCTCGTGCACGAACTCGAAGCCGCGGATCGTGACGTGCACGCGCTCGATCAGCGTCGTCGTGCAGGTCTGCGCGTCCGCATCGGCGACATCCTCGCGGACCGCTTTCACGTTGATGTCCACGCCCTCGCTCGGAGAGCTCGCGTCGATGATGTCCTCCGGCATCCGGCCCGGCTCGCACTGGCCGGCCGCGACGCAAGGTGCACCCGCACCGAGGTTCTGATGGTCGAGCAGGGTGAGGCCCGCGAGCTGCGGGATCAGCACCTTGAGAAACGTCGCGCTGTAGTCGGCCGACGAGCACAACACCGTTTGCTCGTTCAGGGCGAGCGAGACGTGCGTGGTGGTGTCGTGCACCACGGTCTCGGTCGTCACCGGCGCGGCGAGGACGGTGGCGGAGCCAAACAGCATCGAAGCGAGGAGAAGGGAGGTGCGCATGCCCAGGTGGTATCTCGTCTTCGAGAATTAACAAATACAATGCTTCCTATTGTCAGCATAAGCTCTACTTATGGACACCCCGAACCTCGACCCCGCAGCTCTGTCCGCGCTGCTCGCCGTGATCGATACGGGCAGCTTCACGGCGGCGGCGCAGAAGCTGCGGCTCAGTCAGCCGGCGATCAGCCTCGCGGTCAAGCGGCTCGAGGAGCGCGTCGGCGTCTCGCTGCTCGTGCGGACGAGGAAGCGCATCGTCGCATCGCGCCCCGGCGAGCTGCTCGCGAGTGGAGCGCGCGTCGCACTCGAAGCGATCACCAACTCCGTCGCGCAGATCGCCAATGAACGCGTCGAGCCCGCAGGTCGCGTCGTGATCGGGTGTCACGAGAGCCTCGCCGCGTACTCGCTGCCGTCGTTCATGGCGCGGTTCCTTCGCGAGTACCCGCGCATCGAGCTGAGGCTATGGAACGGGCGCTCCGCGGAGGTGGAGCAAGAGCTCGTCGCGGGACGTGTCGACCTCGCGTTGATCGTCAATCCGAACGCGCATCCGGACCTCGTGATCGTTCCCGTGTTCGATGACTCTGTCGAGCTCGTGCACTGCATCGCACGCCGGCGCCGCGAGGAGCCCGCGACGGTCCTTGCGTCGGTGCCGCTGATCTACGTTCCCGAGCTCGTCCAGAGTCAGCACCTGCTCGCGCAACTGCACGGTAAACGGATCGCGACGCCCCGCTTGCTGCCGTGCTCGAGCCTCGAGCTCGTGAAGAGTCTCGTCATCGACGAGGTCGGCGTCGGCGTCCTGCCGCGGCGCGTCGCCGAGCACAACCTCAAGAAGAAGCTGCTCACCCTGTCCCCGCCCCTGCCGCTCTATCGCGATCGCGTCGCGCTCGTGCGCCGGTTCGATATCCCGCAGACCGCGGCAATCAGGGTCGTTCTCGACGAGCTGGGCGCTCACTGCCGCGTGCTGCGCAGCACGTAGTGGCTCGTCGAGTAGCCGTCTAACTGGCCGAACTTATGGGGCCTGCCCGTCGAGCGAAGGCGGTACCAATGAGTCGTGGTTCGCATCACCTCGCTCGTCCTTCTCGGTTCGCTGTTGGCTGCCTGCGGTGGCGACGACTCGTCGACGTCGGATCCCGCGAACACGGTCGCGTTCGATCTGACGGGCGGCGACGAGCTGTTCGCGATGCCGTATCCGAGCGACCTGCGGCTCAAGGACGACCACACGATCGATCTCGCGACGTTCCCCAATCCGCGCCAGCTGCCGATCGTGAAGGATCTCCTCTCGAGTGCAGCGGAGCACCACGGCTTTCCGGTGATGCCGATCGCGTACTTCCGATTTACGGGCGAGGCGCCCGCGCATGACATCGCGAGCGTGATTTCTGCCGACGTTGGCCAGGATGCGCTGCTCCTCGACATCGATGCGACGTCACCGGAGAAGGGCGCGCTCTACCCGCTCGTCGCGTACACGCTGCCCAAGGATGGCTTCACGGGCGAAGGACTCGTCGCCGTCGCGCCACGTCCCGGCGCCGTGCTGCGTCCGGGCACCACGTACGCGTTCGTCTTGAAGAAGGCGTTCGCGGCGGGCGTCACCCCACCGACCGCGTTCGAAGAGCTCGCGACCGGTGGTGGCGACGAGAAGGCGAAGGCGCTCTATGCACCGCTGTGGCCAGAGCTCGACGAGATCGGCGTGGCCAAGAAGGACGTCCTCGTCGCGACGGTGTTCACCACCGGCGACGCCGTGCGGGACATGCAGACGCTGAGTGATCTCGTCCGCCTGCATCGCACCCCGACGGTCGACAACCTCGCGATCGACACCGAGCACGGAGTGAACCACCCCGACGTGTGCGTGCTCGCCGGCACGATCACCTATCCGCAGTTCCAGAAGGGAGTGCAGCCGTTCTCGACCGAGGGACGCTTCGACATCAACCCGGAGCTCGGCCCCGTGCAGCAGGGTGAGATGACCGTTCCCGTACGCATCACCATTCCCAAGGGCGTGATGCCGTCGTCGGGTTGGCCGCTGTGGCAGTACGTGCACGGCTCGGGCGGCGCGTCGTTCGACATCGTCGACGAGGGCTACAACACGACCGCCGATTCGGGTGCGATGGCGGGCGAAGGTCCGGGCGTCGTCGTCGGCCGTCGCGGAATTGCGACCGCCGCGAGTGCGATGCCGGTGAACCCGGAGCGTCTTGTCGGCGCCGATGCGCAGGCGTACTTGAACTTCAACAACCTCGCCGCACTGCCGTATACGTTCCAGCAGGGCGTGTTCGAGCAGCGCCTGTTCCTCGATGCGCTGCTCGCGCTGCAGGTGACGCCCGCGATGCTGAATGGTTGCGGCGCGACGCTGCCCGCGGGCCACACGTTCGGCACGTTCGATTCCGAGCACGTGATGCTCGGCGGTCACTCGATGGGCGGCATGTACACGAACATGATCGGCGCGGTGGAGCGTCGCTTTCAGATCCTCACGCCGTTCGGTGCAGGCGGCTTCTGGAACCTGATGATCCTCGATACCGAGGTCGTCGCTAACGGTCGCGAGCTGCTCGCCGGCATTCTCGGTGTCGACGGCGAGACGCTGACGTTCACGCACCCCGTGCTCGCGATGCTCGGAACGGGCTGGGAAGTCGCGGAGCCGGGAGCATCGATGGCGCGGATCGCGCGCCGCCCGCTCGAGAACACCAAGGCGCGCAGCGTGTACGAGCCGGTTGGCCTCGATGACCGCTACTTCCCGAACGCGGTCTACGACGCGGCCGCACTCGCCTACGGCAACAACGAGTCGGGCGAGATCGTCTGGCCGGGCACGCAGGACGCGCTGAAAACGGAGGGTCTCGGCGGGATCCTCAGCTATCCGGTGAAGCAGAACCGCACGAATGCGGACGGCAAGACGACGTCCGTTGTCGTCCAGTACAGCGACGGCGGCCTCGTCGACGCGCACCAGATCTATCGCCAGCTGCCCGAGGTCCGGTTCCAGTACAGCTGCTTCCTCGCGTCCTACCTGCGCGATGGCGTTCCGACCGTGTTCGCGCCCGCTGGCAGCAACCGCAGCGACGAGAACGCGCCCTGCCCCGCTGCTCCGTAAGTTGAACTAGTATCTACCGCCCATGGCGGACCTTGCGATCGATGTTCGCGACCTCGCGAAGACGTATCGCACTCCGTTCGCGCGCAGAAAGGTCGAAGCGCTGCGCGGCGTCACGTTCAGCGTCGAGCGCGGCGCGCTGTTCGGTTTTGTCGGCCCCAACGGCGCGGGCAAGACGACGACGATCCGCACGCTGATGGGCCTGATTCGCCCGACGAGCGGCAGCGCCAAGTTGCTCGGCCACACGATTCCCAGCCGCGAAGCACGCGCGCGCGTCGGCTTCCTGCCGGAGGCGCCGTACTTCTACGACTACCTCACCGTGCGCGAGCTGCTCGATCTCGCGGGGCGCCTGTTCGGCGTGCCGTCGGCGGTGCGCAAGAAGCGTGCGGACGACCTGATCGAGCGCGTCGGTCTGACGCGAGCCGCGGATCAGAACCTCAAGAAGTTCAGCAAGGGCATGCTCCAGCGCGCGGGGCTCGCGCAAGCGCTGATGAACGATCCCGAGCTCGTTGTCCTCGACGAACCGATGTCGGGTCTCGATCCGATCGGTCGCAAGGAAGTGCGCGACCTGATCGTCTCGCTGCGCGATGCGGGCAAGACCGTCTTCTTCTCGACCCACATCCTCACCGACGTCGAAGCGATCACCGATCGCGTGGCGATCATCGCGCGCGGGTCGTTGCAGGCGAGCGGCTCACCGGCAGAGCTGGTGAAGAAGACCGTGCTCGGCACCGACGTCACCGTTCGCGTTGCGGGCGACGCCGCCGCACTGACGGCGGGCCACTCGCGCATCCGCCGCGCGGGCGACGAGCTCGGCCTCACGCTCGGTGCGGATGTCGATGTCGACGCGTGGATCGATCAAGCGCACGCCGCGGGTGCCAAGGTCGTCTCGGTCTCGCCACGCCACGAGACACTCGAAGATCTATTCATGCGCGAAGTGAAGGCCGCCGACGATGCGCGCGCCAAGGCCGATGCAACGGAGCAGCCGTCGTGATCGGGCGCATCTGGGCGATCGCGCTCAACACGTTCCGCGAAGCGGCGCGCATCCGCGTGCTCTACGGCATCCTCGTGCTCGTTGTCGGCGCGAACCTCCTCGCGCTCGTGCTCGGGACGATGGCGACGCGCGAAGAAGCCCGCGTGGCGCGCGACATCGGCCTCGCCGGCATCTCGTTGTTTGGCTCGTTGACCGCGATCTTCCTCGGGGTATTCCTTCTCTACACGGAGGTCCAGCGCCGCACGATCCACGCGATCGTCAGTAAGCCGATCGAGCGCTGGGAGTTTGTCGTCGGCAAGTACCTCGGCATGGCGCTCGTGCTGAGCGTGCTCGTCGCGCTGTTCGCGGTAGCGATGGCCGCGATGCTCGCGTTCGAGGGCGCCGGCATCGACGGCAACGTCATGCGCGCCGTCGTCCTCGCGTGGTTCGAGGTGCTGACCGTCGCAGCGATCGCGATCTTCTTCAGCTCGTTCTCGACACCGTTCATGTCGGGCATCTTCGCGCTCGCGATGTGGGTCATCGGCCGGCTCACTCCAGACGTCGAAGCTGCCGCGCGCAACGCCTCGGGCTGGATCCGCGTGCTCGCCAAAGCTGCGCTGGAGATCGTCCCCGACGTCCATCTGTTCGCGGTCTCGGGACGCACCGTCGACGGTGCCCACGTGAGTGTCCACGGGGACTTCGTCGACTGGGGTTACGTCGGAATGGCCGGGTTGCACGGTCTGGGCTGGATCGCGGCGCTGTTGGCCCTCTCGGCGCTCCTGTTCCACCGTCGAGACTTCGTGTAGGTTTCCGCCCCGATGGGCAAGAACCTAGGTGGTGCGGTCATCGATCTGCTCGAGTCCGACAGCGTGACGCTGCGTGCAGCGGCAGCGACGGTGCTCGCAGCGGTCGGTAAGGGCGACAAGTCCGTCGTGGATGCGTTGACCGATCGACTCGCGGATAGCGACGGAATGGTCCGCAAGATTGCCCTCGAGAGCCTCGCGGACTGGGGCACCTCCGGGATCGCGGCCAAGCTCGTTCCGCTGCTCCACGGCGGCGACGAAGCGATCGCCGAGCGCGCCGCGCAGGTGCTCGCGCAACAGGGCGCCGCCGCCGAGGGCACGCTCCGCAAGGAAGTCGCGACGGGCCCCATCTCCGCGCGCCGCGTGATGGCGCAGCTGCTGCTCCGCCGCCAAACGCAGCCCGCGATCGACGCCGTGCTCGATCAGCTCTCCGACCACGATTTCGGCGAGCAAGCGCTGCAGCTCATCCGCCACGAGCTCGACCAGGACAACGAACGCCTCGGCAATCAGATCGAGAAGTCCGCGGTCGATCGCGCGGGCGAGGCGCACAAAGAGGTCACGAAGGCGATCAAGGCCGCCGAGAAGGCGATCGAGACGGCCGCGAAAGACGCGGCGAAAGCAGCCAAGGGCAAGAAGAAGAAGGACGGCGCGCCGAACGGAACGAACGGCCACGCACCCGATCCGATGCGCGATCCCGAGGTCGCTCGCGGCATGGCCGAGCTGTCCGCGCTGCTGCGCCTCGTCGGTTATCTGTCGCGCCCGTCGACGCAGTCGTTCCTGCTCAAGTTCGCTGATGACGATCAGCCGCGCCCGATCCGCCTCGCCGCGATCGCGGGCCTGCGCCGCATCGTCGCGACGTCAGAGGCCAAGGGCACCGAGAAGGTGATCGTCGCGCTCATCGAGCTCGCCGATTCCACCGACCTCGCCGTCGCGCAGTCCGCCGTCGACACCCTGCGCGGCGCACGCATCCCCGAGTCGCTCGCGAAGTCGTTCGCGGCGCTCGCGAAGTCCAAGAACTCCGCCGCACAGAAGCTCGCGATGGAGCGCATGCCCGCCGGTGGTGGTGCATCCGCGGTGAAGGCGCTCGTCGAAGCGATCGCCACCGACGATCCCACGGCGCGCGATGCAGCCGCTCGCGGTCTGTCCAAGGCTCCCGAGGCGGTTCTCCCTGTCACGCGCGCGCTCCTCGCGACGACGGACGCCGATGTCGCGCGCCGCTACGCCGGCGTGCTGCGCTCTCACCGCGGCAACATCTCCAACCAGGCGATCGGCGAGCTCGTGGAGCAGGTCCGCGAGTACATGGACCTCCACTTCAAGAACAAGGCGACGGCTGACAAGATCGTCCTCGAGCGCGTGCTCGCGGAGCTGATCGCCGACATCGCGCCGGCGCAGCACGTCGAGCTGCTGTTCGATCGCGCGACTCGCCTGCGCAAGCAGGGCAAGTCGGTCGAGGCGTTCGGCAGCCTCAAGCCGCTGCTCCGCTCGCGCGCGGACATCGACACGGCCATCGACGACGATCAGCGCTTCTTCCTCGCCCTGCTCTCTCTCGAGGCAGCCGGCGAAGGACTCATCCGCACGACGCGCACCGACGATCCGGTGTTCGAGCAGTTCGCCCGCCTCGCCGCGAAGGGCTTCCCCGTCGCGAAGCAGCTCGCGCGCGAGAAGGACCTCTCCGACGAAGCGCTCTACGCGCTCGGCTTCCGCCTCCTCGAGTCGGGTGACGGCTCCAACGAAGAGCTCGGCGCCGAGCTCCTGCAAGGCATCATCGACGAGCGCCCGCGCAGCAAGCTCGCGAAGTCGGCCAAAAACAAGCTCAAGCTTACCGGTCACCTCGAAGAGGATTGATCCCGCTACTTGATCGGGATGAGCACGTCGACGCGGCCGTTGCGAAGAACTGCGATCTGTCCCGCGCTTGCAGAGATATCGACCTGACCGATGGCTCCGTCGGCAAGCCGCACGCCCTCGATCGCGAAGCCGTTCCACTTGTGGAGGACTTGCACGCCGAAGTCGTTCTGACCGTTCGCGAAGTAGACAGCTTTCGCAGAAAGGCCCGCGACGCGCGTGCCGTACCACGACCAGGTCTCCCAGCTGCTTCCGGTCCAGTGGAACGCCAGTCCATCGAATGGATTGTCGCCGTACGTGCCGAAAATCTGCCCGTCGGGCGCGACGTACATCGAATCGAGAGCGTTCGGCGCGGGCATCGCTAGCTCCGACCACGCTCCTCCCTGCCACCGATAGAAGCGCTGCGTACCGCCGCAATCGCCCGCGATATTGATCTGTGATGCGTCTACTGCCGAGATCATCTGCCACGTGCATCCGGCGGGTGCGTTTAGCTCGTCGTGACTTCCGTCGTCATGGCGGACCACGACATCATCGTGCGTGAGGATGTAGATGAGGTCGGTAGAAGGATCCACGAACCCGCCGACGGCGGCGACCTCGAGCCCCTGATCACCGTAGTAAGCGCCTTCCCAGTGATAGATGTACGAGCTCGTCGTAAGAACGACTTGCGTGCGCGACGCGAGCACACTCGTGCAATCCCCGACGCCTTCCGCGTAGGGCGTGAACGTCGTCGCGTCGTAAGCATCCGACGCACCGCACGTGAACACGCGACCATCTGGCGAGAACGAGACGTGCTTCGCGTCTGGCGTCCCCAGCTCGGCCCACGTCGTGTGCAACCGGAACACGCCGTCAGCCCAACCGATCACCTGGCCGTCGGGCGTGTTGCGCACACTGTTGATCCGCCCGAACGTGTCCTCGTCGTCGACGTAGCGCAGATGCATCCACTGCTGTTGAGGCACGATGGCCGGGAAGTCTTCAGGGGCGAGCACGACCACACTACCGCTCGTCGCCATGCCGTAAACGGAGCGACCGATAAGGGGCTGCGTCGCTCCGAGCTCGTACGGAAGGCCGGACGCCGTGACGAGCGTGTCGCCGCGCTTCGCGATGCCGTAGACGTCGTCGGATCGTGTGTAGCCAGGATCGGTCCACGCGTGGCCGTCCCACTTCCAAAGGTGAGCGCCCTTCGCCGACACGTAGATCTCGTTATCGCCGTACACCTTCATCGCGATGCACTGAGTCCCGGGCGCCGGCAACGAGCTCCACGCCGACGTGAGCTGCTCGATAGTGCAGTCCGAATGCAGCACGTAGACGGTCCCGGCGCGCGTGGCCTCGATCGCGATGGGAGCTGCAGTTAGCGCCACATCAGTCCACGTCGTCCCATCGAACCGACTCAGCGTCGTGGGGCTCGCGGCACCGATGAACGCGTCTGCGGCGAACGCGAGCTTGTACGAATTTCCGTGGACGAACGTGACGCCATCCCAATAGCCCGTTGCGGAGCCGTCCTCTCTGACGCCGATGACCCCGTGCCCGTTGGCGCTCGCGTCGACCACGGTGTTGTTTTCGCCCGCGGTAAACAGCACCTCCCAGTCGAACTGCTCGCACGAATTGGCGAGGTCAGGCGCACACAGTGCGTTACAAGCCACCTGGCCCGCATCGAGCCCGTAGGAGATGCAGCTCTGCGAGATCGGTGGAGCGCCGTCGCACTGCTCGCCGTAAGCGGCCTGCACGATGCCGTCCCCGCACGTTCCCGAGCAACCCGAACGATCGAGCGTGCACGCCGGCGTACAGGATGCTTCTCCGGCGTAGTAGCCGAAGTCACCGCAGCCTAGTGGCACCACCGCACCGTCGCACTGCTCGGATCCCGTAACGACGCCATCGCCGCAGCGCCGCGTGCACGTCGTGTCGCACTCCGCCGTCAGCACGTCGTCGTTTACCGACGTGCAGAATGCCGGCTTGCTCTCCGCCGAGCTTCCGCAATCGCACGACTCTCCACGATCGAGCAGACCATTACCGCAGCTCTCGTCGGAGAGGCAGTCCTCCCGACAGCCGTCGCCCGAGATCCGGTTGCCGTCGTCACAGACTTCGCCCACCTCGACGATCGAGTTACCGCAACGAGCGGAGACGCACACACCATCGCTGCATGTGCCAGCGGCGGTCTCGGCGGTACAGGGATCTCCTTCGGCGTGTTGGTCGCACGCGGTCAGTTGCTCGGTGGTGACGCATTGCTGTCCGTCGTGGCAGACGGTTCCGGATGGGCAATCGTTGTCCCCGCACGGAACGAGATCAGGCTTGACGCACGCCGCGAGCACGAAGAACCACGCGAGGGCCCATCTCATCCGCATCACCCATCGTACCAGGGCGGCAGGGCAGCTACGGGACGAGCTTGTAGCCGAGGCCGTAGACCGTGAGGATGTGCCGCGGATTCTTCTGATCCTCTTCGAGCTTGCGGCGCAACTTCACGATGAAGTTGTCGACGGTGCGCGACGTCGGCGCGGCCTGCATGCCCCACACCTTCTCGAGCAACTCGTCCCGCGAGACGGTCTCTTCGCTGCGCTCGCGCAACAGCTTGAGAACTTCGAGCTCGTAGAACGTCATGCGCTTGGACGTGCGGCCCTTGGTCATCGTGTGCTTGCGCGCGTTGATCGTCCACGCGCCGATAGTGAATGACTCGTCGTTGTTGGAGACGAGGCGCGCCTGGCGACGGAAGATCGCGTTGATGCGCGCGATCAGCTCCGCGACCGAGAACGGCTTGGTGACGTAGTCGTCGGCGCCCGCATCGAGGCCGCGGATCTTGTCGGTCTCCTGGGCCTTCGCCGTCAGGATGATGATCGGCACCGTCTCGTCGCGCTGGCGCAGCGTCTCGCAGACCCGGTACCCGTTGTCATCGGGGAGCATGAGGTCGAGCAGCACGCAGTCGGGCGACCAGTCCATCGCCGCGATGAGGCCCTCGGCGCCGGTCCCCTTGGCCTCGACATCGAAGCCCTCGAATTGCAGCGCATCGCGGAGACCGCGGACGATGTCAGGCTCGTCCTCGATCACAAGGATCCGCTTGCGAGGTTCCTCGGGTTCCGCGGCCACGGCTAGTTCTTACCATCGATTGGAATCGTCATGCTGAACGTGGCCCCTTCGCCGACCTTGCTGTCGACGCGGGCCTCTCCGCCGTGGGCACGCGCGATGTGCTGGACGAGAGCGAGACCGATGCCGGAGCCGCGGATCGGCTTGAGGCGGATCGATTTGGCTCGGTAGAAGCGCTCGAAGATGCGGTCCTGCTCGTCGGGCTCGATGCCGGGGCCCCAGTCGCGTACGGCGAGGACCAGGTCGTTCCCGTGGCGCGAGAGCGAGAGCCGGATCTTCTTTCCATCGCCAGCGTACTTGATCGCGTTGTCGATCAGGTTGAGCACGGCGAGCGTGAACGCGTTCTGATCGAGCCGGGCCATCGGCAGCTCGGGCTCGACGTCCGTCTCGAGCGTCATCTCGGCGGCGGCGACGCGGCGCTGCGAGAGCTCGATCGCATTCTCGACGACCTCGATCGGATCGGCCTCCGCGAACTCGTAGCTGCCCATACCCCGCTCGATCCGCGAGAAGTCGAGGACGTTGTCGATGAGGCGGCCGAGGCGAACGGACTCGCTGTAGATCGTCTTCGCGTACTCTGTCGCCTGCTCGGGGCTCTTGGTGCGCCCGAGCGCGAGCATCTCGCCGAACATCGAGATGATGGAGAGCGGCGTCTTGAGCTCGTGCGACACGTTGGAGATGAACTCGCTCTTGAGGTCGCTGAGGCGGCGCTCGCGACGGATCGCGAAGCCGAGGACGAGGAGACCGAGGAGGATGACGGCCATCGCGCCGCCGATCAGCACCGAGTCGACGACGCGCTTGCGCTCTATCGCCTTGGTGTCGGTGGACTCCTTCAGGCTGACGAGCAGCTTCCAGTCGTCCACGGTCAGCGAGAACTTGCTCTCGACGGGCGGGTTGTCGCCCGTGCTCGCGAACTGGAGGCCGTAGCGGAACTTTCCCCGCTCGTCGACCACCTGGTAGAGGCGAGGCGAGGTCGCGACCGGGAGGAATTGCGGGAACGTTCGGAACACGAGATCGTTGAGGTCGTCTTCGATGACCACGTAGAACGTGCGGTCGCCGACGCGCCGCCGCATGAATGAAAACAGGTAGTCGCGGCCAAGGGGTTCACCGGGCTTGCTGTTCTCGCGAAGGGTCAGATGCTCTCGCCTGTCGAACGGCGCCTTCTTCAGTGGGAGGACCGGCAGAATGCGCGTCTTGAAGTAGTCGCGGAACTGCAGACCCTCCTTTGGCTGCCGGATCGCCGGGTTGGAGACGTAGCCATCCGGAACGATCTGAAGCTGGTCATCCAGCACGAACACGCTGGCCACCGCGGCGCCACTGGACCGGACAAGGGACTGCAAGTCCGACATGGGGTCGAGCTGGACCCCGCGCAGCAGCTTCTTGTCGGCGTCATCGATCAGCGCCTCGATGTTGTCGACCTTCTCGTCGGCGAGCTCCTGGGTCAGCTCGCGCTCGCGGGAGCGATCTTCACTCGTGTAGCTAAAGCCGTAGTAGGCAAGCGCCACCGCCGCGGCTAACACCGCGAAGATCAAGGCATTCAGCAGGAGTACGCGCCGCACCTCCGGAAATCCTGCCTATCTGCATAACACTAGTAAGTCCCCTAGGTTGCTAGCCCGTACCAATACGTGTTAGGCAGCAAACAGAAGGTGGGTTCCATCCGGACTACCGGATTGCCTATACTTTCGAATACTTAGAGGCATCGATGGATTCGATCTTCGAAGAAGAGTCAAGCGAGGTCGGGGGCGAGATCGAGGCGTACTGCCCATCTCCAAGGTGTAAGGCGGACACTACCCACACCATCATCAGCATGTACGAGGACGAAGTTCGTCGCGTGCAGTGCGTCGTGTGCGGCGAGGTCCACGCGTATCGCAAGCCCCGCGGGGATGGCGAAGGCGCGGAGGGTGAAGGTGGTGCGAAGCGCGCATCCACCAAGCGCGCAACGTGGGACGACGCCATGGGGCGCGCGTCCGACAACGATCTCAACAACGCGCGGCCGTACTCGATCCGCGACGCATATGAAGAGGGCGACGTCGTTCACCACCCGGTGTTCGACATCGGCTTCGTGATCGAGCTGCTGCCCGACAACAAGGTCGAGGCGATCTTCCGTGACGGCGGCTCGCGCATCCTCGTGCACAACCGCGGTGACCTCGCGTCCCGCATGCCGGACATCTCCGAGATCCCGGCGCCGCGCGAAGCAAAGAAGAAGAAGCGCGCCAAGAAGCCCGAGCCGGCAGCTCCGCCGCCGCCGCGCTCCAAGGCCGAGGTCGAGGCCGCGATTGCTCGCGCTCGCGCTGCCGCTGCTGCTCGCATGGACGAAGCGGCGGTTGCAGCCGACGAGCGCAACAAGCGCCTGAAGGCCGAAGCCAAGGCGAACAAGGGCAAGGGCGGTAAGGCCGCTGCGCCCGCCAAGGCAGCAGCACCCGCACCGGCGGCTCCCGTCGCGAAGGGCGCGCCTGCGAAGGCGGCTACTCCTGGCGCCGCGAAGGGTGCACCCGCAAAGGCCGCTGCGCCTGCGAAGGCCGCGCCGGCGAAGGCGGCTCCAGCTGCGAAGGCTGCTCCGGCAAAGGCCGCTCCGAAGGCGGCTGCCAAGCCGGCGAAGGCTGCCAAGCCGGCGAAGGCTGCCAAGCCCGCTGCCAAGAAGGCCGCGCCGGCGAAGAAGCCGGCCAAGCCCGCCGCCAAGAAGGCTGCGCCGGCGAAGAAGCCGGCCAAGCCCGTCAAGAAGAAGAAGTAACGAGCTTCGGTTCGTTCGCGAGGGCGCTGCGAGAACCGCGGCGCCTTCATCGTTTTCGGCCCCAGAGCAACGAAGGCACGAAGACACGAAGAAGGTTTCGGGATTGGGATCGGCCTCCGGGCTGGCGGACGCGAAGAGGGTTTCGGGCGACCCATCCCCATAAAGTCTTCGTGCCTTCTCTCTTCGTGGCTCTGGGACCACGCGATAGGTTCCTCGCGTGAAGGAATCCTCCGCGCGTGTCATCGCCGACCTGGAAGAGCTGAGGCGGCTCACGGAGAACGAGCGCGGGGCGCAGCGAGTCGCGTGGGGTCCGGTGTGGCGGACGACGCGAGAGTGGTTCACCAAGAAGGTCGAGTCCGAGATCGGGGTCACGCCGCATCGCGACGGAGCGGCGAACCTGTGGGCGACGCTGCCCGGCGCAACGACGAAGAGCCTCGTGCTCGGCAGTCATCTCGATTCGGTTCCCGGCGGCGGATGGCTCGATGGATGCCTCGGCGTGCTCGCCGGCCTCGAGGCGATGCGGCGCGCAAAGGCGGCGGGCTCGTTGCCGGTCACGTTGCACCTCGTCGATTGGGCGGATGAGGAAGGCGCGCGGTTCGGTCGTAGCCTGACGGGGTCCGCGGCGTCCGCCGGAGCGCTCGATGCGCACGGCGAGCTCGCGCACCTGACGGATCGCGCCGGCGTGAAGCTGCCCGATGCGCTCGCGGAGAACGGCGTCTCGCTCGACGGCATGATGACGGCCGCGGCGTACATGAAGAGCCTCGATCCGGTCGCGTATCTCGAGCTGCACATCGAGCAAGGACCGGTGATGCACGAGATGAAGAAGTCCGTCGCCGTCGTCCTCGGAACGATGGGCGTCGAACGCGCGAACCTCCGCTTCAAGGGCCAGGCCGCGCACTCGGGCGCCGCGCCGATCCACCTGCGCAAGGATGCGTTTCTCGCGGCCGCCGACTTCGCGCTCGCGTGCAGGAAGATCAGCATCAAGTACTCCGGCAAGACGCCCAAGACGCGCGTCGTCGCCACGTGCGGCGTCGTCAAAGTCGAGCCGAACTTCGTGACGGCCGTGCCCGGCATGACCGAGATCTCGATCGATCTGCGCGCGCTCGACGCGAAGACGTTGAGGAAGATGCACGCCGATGCAAAAGCGGCGGCAAAGGCGGCAGCGAAGAAGTTCTACTGCACCGTCGAGTGGAGCTCGCTGCTCACGATCACGCCGCGCCTGTTCGACGAAGGGCTGATGAAGACCATCCGCGGCGCGATCAAAGACGTCGACACGGACAAGAAGCCGATCGCCGAGATTCCATCGGGTCCCCTGCACGACGCGGCGGAGATGGTCCCCGTGTGTCCGACGGCGATGGTGTTCGCGATGTCGAGCCCCGGTGTCTCGCACACGAAGATCGAGGACACGCCCCGCCCTGCCCTCGACAAGTCGATCCGCGTGTTCCTGTTGAGCGTCGAGCGCACACTCGCGCAACTCGGGGCGTCGAAAGTTCACCGCCGATAATTCGGGCCGTGTGTTGTGCGAGCAACACGCGACGAGCTGCGTGGTGCGAGCGCCACGGGATCCGGCATCCGAACCGCGGATTCGACCGTCGACGGCGGGCACGCCGCGTGTAGCTCTCTGCTGCGATGCTCGCTTCTCGCTGGTGGATTCTTGTCGCTGGGGCCCTCACCGCATGCACGACGACGCGGACGCTCGCCTCGTTCGGCGGTCTCGAGGGCGGTGGCCATCGCACTGGCTTCGCACTGAAGACGACGACTCCGTTTCGCTCGCGCGTCGATGCGAACAGCACGTTCTATCTTCAGTCGAAAGACGGCGCGTGGAGTTCCCCCGTGAAGGCCCGCGATGCGTACGCGGACGCGAACGGCATCTGGATCGCCAAGGAGAGCGTCCTCATGCACGACGTGCTCGATTTCATCGAGCTCGACGGCGTCAACCCGATCACGGGCACGCTCCTCGCCGCGACGCAGCCCGCGGGCGGCGAGCTCGTCCACGCTCCAGGGACAGACCACTACGTGCTTCAGGGGGGCCACAAGGCTGTCGGCGCGTGGCTCGGCGATGTGGCGACGCGGATCAGAGGCAGCGAGAGCGACGCGCTGCATGCGCCACTGTTCCGGATCGTCGGCTCGAACGACCAGGGCTATCGCCGCGTCGTCATCAACGCGGCGCTCGACGAGTTCGACGGGATCGACGCGTCATCGAAGTTCGGGTGGGCATGGAAGGACATCGGCGCTGTCGAGGTGGAGAACCCCTCCGCCGGCAAGACGTTCGGCGCCACGGTCGGCATCGCCGCCCTCACGGCTGCACTGCTGCCCGTCGCGCTTGCAGCGGGGGCGCTCGGCGGTGGCAGTACAGGCAACTTCCACTTCGGCCACCCGCGTCATCCCTCCGGCGGCGGTGCGCACCCCGGGCTCGAGATCGCAGCCCAGGTCATCGACGCAGGTACACGCCCCTCGACTCCGCACGCGACATCGGACCAGTTTGACGCCACGCTCGCGTTTGCTCCGGTCGCGAGCACCTCGCGCATGTTCACGACGGCCGCACGCGTGCACGGCATCATCCGCGGCACGCTCGCGCTCGACAGCAGCGTCGCGTACGCCGGCGATCACCTCGGTGCCGGCCTGATCGCAAAGGTGCGCCTCGGCGAGATGTTCGAGCTCGGCGCCGGCGCTCGCGAGGTCACGACGCACGATGCGATGGGCTGGCGCGCTTCGACGACGCCCGTGATCGCGGCGAACTGGCACCTGCCTCTCGACGCGGAGTACCGGTTCGCGATCCCTGTCGGCTTCGAGGTCAGCTGGGGCGGTCAGGTCGCGCACGACGTGCGGTTCCCGATCGGCCTGCGGTACACGACGCACGACGGTCGTTACTTCGGCACCCTCTATCCCGCCACCCCCCAACACGTGCGCGTCGACAGCGAGAAGAACGGTCGCTGGTCGCTCGCGACGTCCCTCGAGCTCGGCGTGAGCTTTTAGATCGCGCCCCCCGACGCGATCCGCGCTACTGGCGCGGGTTGCCGAGCTTGTCGAGATCGATCTGCGAGAGCGCGAGGCGGATCAGCTGGCTCTTGTTCGCCTTGGTCCAACCGCGGCGCTTCAGCTCGGCGACCTTCGCGTCGAGCTCTTCGAGATCGCGCGTGTACATCGAGATGCAGATCACCTTGTAGTGAGTCGGCCGCTCCTTGTTCGGATCGGCCGTACCTGCGCGAGCACGCTTGCGCGGTGCACCGTCTTCAGCGGCACGCCCGTAGTACTCCTTCGACAGGATGGCGTCGGCGTCACTCAGTGGATCGTGTCCCATTAGCTTCTCTTCCTTCATTGAGCGCGTCCCCTTTAGAAGCCCGCCGGCGAGGCGGACTCTTGAACTGCTTGCACCGTCGTCTCGGTGGTTGCGGTAGTTGCGAGCATCCAGTCGACGACTCGGTTGTAATCAGCCGCGCCGTGCGAAACCGGCGCGTACTCGAAGATGGTTTTCTTGTGGCTCGGCGCTTCCGCCAGGCGCGTGTTGTGGCGGATGGGTTCGAGGCACTTGTGCTTGAAGTGGCCCTGCAGCGTCTCGAGCACCTCGCGTGCGAGACGTGTACGACCGTCGTAGAACGTGGGCAGCACGGCGGAGACGCGCACGGCGTGACCGAGGTGGCGCTCGACGTCCTTGATCGTGCGCAGGACCTGCTTCACGCCGACGAGCGCGAGGTAATCGCACGTGACGGGGATAACGACCTCGTCGACGTAGGACAGCGCGTTCTGGTTCAACAGATTCAGCGACGGACCACAGTCGACGATGACGTAGTCGTAGCGCCGCGAGATCTGCATCGAGTTGAGGCGCTTCGTGAGCATCTTGCTGCGGGCTTCGACGGTCTGGCGCGCGAGCCAGATCTCCGCCGCCGCGAGCGTGGAGTCCGACGTGATGACCTCGAGGTGCTGGCGAACGGGCACGCAGGCCTCGGCCGGGTCCGCACCATCGACGAGCACGTGGTAGAGCGACTTCTCGCCGTTCACGCCCAGCGACACGCCGACGTTGCCCTGCGCATCGGTATCGATGAGGAGCACGTCATTCTCGCGCTCGGCCAGGCCGGCGGCGAGGTTCACGGCCGTCGTGGTTTTACCGGTGCCGCCCTTCTGATTCAGGATGGCGATCCGGCGTGCGCGCTTGCCGCGGAACGCCTCGGCGCCGAGGGACTCCTTGCGGCACTCGAGGGAACAGAAGTGACTACGCTGCCCACCCGCCGTGACGGCGATCTGGAATACGAACGCGGGGCGGAACGCCTGCCCGCACGCACTGCACGTCTTCTCCATGGCCTTATAGAGTCGGTATCGACGCTGGAGGGGCAAGTTTTTGGGCGATCGCATCGGCGATTTCCGACGGTATAGTGGGGCCGTGAACCAGATCGCGCGACAGGTGGTGGTGGCGGGCATGGACCCCGCAAACGTCGCCGCACAGCTCATCGAGCAGCTCGCAGCGCCCGATCTCCGTCTCGCGCTGGTGTTCGCGTGCTCGCGCATCGATCAGGGCGCACTGGCCGCGGCCCTGCACCCGCTGCGCGCGCCGGTCGTCGGTTGTGCCGCGGCCGGCGTCATTGGCCCGCGCGCGCCTCTCGATGGTCAGGCAACCGCTGCGATCGGATTCTATGGCGACTGGTTGCGCTGCGGTATCGGCGTCGCTGCAGACCTGCCCAAGAGCCCTCTCGCGCGCAGTCGCGAGGCCATGATTCGCGCCGCGACCATGCTCGGCACCACGCCCGAGCAGCTCGACCCCAATCGCCACGTCGGCATCGGCATCGTCGAAGGCACGATGGGGTTCGAGGAGGCGTTCTGTATCGGCAGTGCTGCAACGGCGCCGCAGATTCGGTTCACGGGCGGCGCTGCATCCGTCCCGTTCACCGCGCCGCTCAACACCAAGGCGCCGGTCTGGGTCAACGGCGAGGTCGTGCGCGACGGCGGCGCCGTTGTCCTTCTCGAGAGCAAGCTGCCGTTCCACGCCATCAATAGCTGCCACCTCACGCCGACCAATCTCAAGACTGTCGTCACGGCCGCAACGGACCGCGTGATCCACGAGCTCGACGGCAAGCCCGCGATCGAGCGCGTGCGAGAGCTGATCACCAAACTCGGTGACACCGTGCTCGAACCAGCGCCGCACCATTCGTTCGCGCGCCTTGTCGATGGCGTGCACTACGTTCGTTCGATGCTGTTCGTCGACGACGGTGTGATGCTCATCGGCAGTCAGCCAGAGCTGGGCCACGTCCTGCGGATCATGCGACCAGGCGATCTCATCGGCACCACCCAGCATGACCTCGCGGAGGCGCGGGCCAAGGTCGGTGGGCAGATCGGAGCGATGCTCGCGTTCTCGTGCGCCGGTCGCCACACCGAGGCCGCCGCGTACAAGAACGAGCGCGTGTTCGCGGGCTGCTACGCAGAGCACTCGACCATCGGATTTCAGACGTTCGGCGAGCAAACGGGCATGTTGCTCGTGCACAACACCCTCACCGGCCTCGCGATCGGAGTACCCGCGTGAGCGAGGATCCCAAGGACGGACGGATCGCGGAGCTCGAGGCCGAGCTCGTCGCCACCCAGCGCACCATCGACGTTCTCATCGCGCGCCTCGAGCGCACCGTCACCGCTCCGTCGACGCAGACCGAGCTGTTCGACTCCGCCGTTCGCCTCGGCAACGTGCTCGAGGAACGCACGCGCGAGCTCGAGGACGCCCGCTCGGAGTTCCGCGCCCTGCGCAGCAACCTCGACCAGATCGTCCGTCAG
Source organism: Kofleriaceae bacterium (assembly GCA_036499725.1). Lineage (GTDB taxonomy): Bacteria > Myxococcota_A > Polyangia > Haliangiales > Haliangiaceae > JABFXX01. The sequence continues at coordinate 139,912 of DASYDE010000048.1, read as the reverse complement.
CGAACGCGTGCTCTCGCAGAATCCGAGGCGCAGCTGCGCGCCAAGAACGCGGAGCTCGAGCGCCAGGGCAAGACCAAGGGCGAGTTCATCTCCATCGCCGCGCACGAGCTCCGCACGCCGCTGACGAGCATCGTCGGCTACCTCGATCTCTTCAGCGAGGGTCGCTTCGGCGATCTGCCGCCACTGCTCGAGCGTCCGCTCGCTTCCGTCCGCCGCAACGCTCACCGCTTGAAGCGCCTCGTCGACGACATGCTGATCGTGCGCCGCATCGAAGAGGGCCGCATGGTCCTGCGCCTCGAGCCACTCGATCTCGGCGAGGTCGTCGCTGCCGTCGTCACGGAGCTCACTCCGCTCGCGGATGCGCGCCACCAGCGCCTGGACATCCAGTTCGACAGCACCTGCCCGCGCCTCAACGCCGACCGCGACAAGCTCCATCAGATCGCGGTCAATCTCATCTCCAACGCGATCCGCTACACGCCCGAGCGCGGCCACATCACCGTCTCCGTCGACGAAGCGCCGCGCGACAAGTTTCCTGGCGACTGGGTTCGCCTCCGCGTGCGAGATAACGGCGTCGGCATCGCTGAAGAGGATCGCCAGCGCATCTTCGAGCCATTCCTTCACGCGCAGCCCGCCAAGCACCACACATCCGCCGGCCCCGACTCCGCTGGCCTCGGCCTGTACATCGCGAGTGGCCTGATCGCACTCCACGGCGGCTTGATCTCGGTCGACTCCAAGCCCGAGGTGTTCACCGAGTTCACGGTCCTGTTGCCGATCAAGCAGCGCGCGCGCGGGCATACGTCTCCGATGGGGGTCGCGGTCCCCCCCGATGAGATCTCAAACGTAGAGACGTAAGCCTGAGCGGTTGGCTCAGAACGCTTTGGCGAGGCCGAACGTGAACAGGTGGTTCGTGTCGGTGCGCGACACGCCTGTTCCCGTATGCATGCGGACCGACATCGGGACCGGAGCGCCGAACGAGACGCTCGTGCGCTGCAGGTCGTAGCCGATGCCGATGTTGATGCCCGGCTTGTAGCGATAGGTGAAGCCTGCACCGAGCACGTACTTCTTCGCGGTCGGGGACGCCCCGTCCTCGAGCCCCTTGGTCTGTGACAGACTGCCACCGACGAGAACTGCGTCGAGACTGATGCGCGCTCCGATCTTCGGCGTGATCGCCGGGATCGCGAACGCCGCGCCGATCATGGGTCCCTTCAGCGTCTCCGATGGCAGCTTCGCCATGTTCGTCGCGAGGTTTCCCGCATCTTTGAACAGCAGCTGCTCGAAGTGATAACCCAAGCGAGCAAACACGATCATGCCGTTCGACTTGTGGAAGTCGTAGCCGAACATGCCGCGCACGTTGAGCGAGTGCATCGAGAAACTCGTCGTGCTCGTGCTCCCCGCAACGCCATCAGCGCTGTTGGGATCATCGAACGCGATGCCGCGCACGGCCTTGCCGTAGTCGTACGTCATCTCGCCGCCGACGACGTAGTCCTTCTTGTACGGATACAACAGGTCGCCGCCGAGGGAGACAGCTGCCGTCGTGCTGCCGACGCTGTACTTGTCGGGCCACGTGATGCCGCCCCCCGACGACGAGAGCCTCTGATTGAAGAACGAGAAGCCTAGGCGCGCACGCACGTCGATGATGCGTCGGCCGCCGCGAGCGGCGCCGTCGTCTCCACCTTCGTCCTCGTCGCCGCTCTCCACGTCGAGCTTGGACGTGAGCACCCAACCGATATCGCCGTCATCGACGGAGACCTCGGTCCACTTGCCCTTCTCTTCCTCGACGTAGAGCGTCTGATCCGGCTTCGCGGTGAACGCCTCGTCGCTCTCCTTGTCCGCTTCGGCGAATGCGACGGTCTTCTCGGATACACGCGCTTTCTTGCGCGCATCCTTCTCTTCCTCATCGGCGTCGCCGGCGTCCTTGGGCTCGGCTTCGTCGCCGCTGCCTTCGTCGTCGCTCTCGTCCTTGGGCTTGGTCTTGCTGCCCTTCTTCTCGATCGGATCTTCGTCGTCGCCCTCGTCGTCGTCGCCCTTCGCGGGCTTCTTCGTCGACTTCTCGGGCTTCTCCGGCTTCTCCGCCTTTTCGGGCTTCGCCGGCTTCTTCGTCATCTTCTCGGGCTTGGACGGCTTGTCGTCGTCGCCCTCGTCGTCGCCCTCGTCGTCCTCGCCCTTCGTCGGCTTCTTCGCCGTCTTCTCGGGCTTGGACGGCTTGGTCGGCTTCTCGTCGCCGCCGTCGTCGTCGTCCTCGCTGCCACTGGTATCCGTCTCGCCGGTCGCGTCCGCGCCAACGCGATCATCGGGCGCCTCACCACCGCCGAAACCGCGCTTGGTGCCACGACCATCGACAAAGGCGCGGCGACGAGTGTTGCGTTGAATCTCGTCGTCGGCCTCCGGCGCATCGACATACGAGCGCGGAATGAACCCAGTGCGGCCCGACACGCGGACCTTCAGCCAGCGCCCTTCCTTCGCGAGGACCGTCATCGCCTGGCCCTCTTTGACCCGGACCAAGACTTTCCCTTGCTCGCCTTTGCGGTTGTAGACCTTCGCCTCGGCGTTGGCTTTCACCTTCTCCGCATAGCTCGCGCCTTCAACCGCCAAGACGCTGACAAGGCCGGCAAACAGCAGTGCCTTCACCCTCATGCCGTCTCATTGTACAAGCCTCGTGCCCGATCTCCAGCTGACGCGCCCAGGCGATCGCTCGAATGGTGCGAACACGCACGAGACAAGCACCCGCAATTCATGGCGTTTGCCTGGAGGTGGGACATCCAGACCGGTAGCGCACGATTCGTTCATGGGACTCCGCTCCTCGTCGAGGCTTCGTGGTCCCCGGGTGGGAGGATCCAGAGGCCGATTCCCGTAACAGAATCACGCTACTCTAGAGGCTCCCACCATGGCTCCCAATGCTACGTACACCGCGGGACACTTCGAGCTGTTGATCGACGGTCATTCGACGACCGCCTATCTGCGGTCCGTCGATGGCGGCTCCGTCAAGTCATCGCCGGTCGACGGCGGTCACGGCGCGGACCTCTTTCACATCAAGCAGGCGATGGTGACAGAGATCGAGCCGATCACGATCGACTTCGGCATCGCCGGCGCGGCTGGTGTCCTCAAGTGGATCCAGCAGTCGTGGCGCAAGGAAGCGGATCGGCGCAACGGCCAGATCACCCACGCCGACTTCAATCTCGACGCGATGTTCGAGCACCAGTTCTACGACGCGTTGATCCTCGAGACATCGTTCCCGACGCTCGACGGTTCGCTGACCGAAGCGGCGTACATGAAGGTGAAGTTCCTCCCGGAGACGGTCGACCTCGCCGAGGCGAGTGGCTACAAGATCGGCGGCAACATGCCCGCGCGGCAGAAGTCGTGGCTCCCGTCATGCTTCCGCCTCACCCTCGAAGGCATCGACGGCCTCGACTACGTCAATCACATCGACGGCTTCACCATCAAGCAAGAGGTGAAGAAGCACTACGCTGGCACGGAGCGCTTCCCGCAGATCGTGCCGTCGAGCGTGAAGTTCCCTCCGCTGTCCTGCACGATGAACGCGGCGTACGCGAAGGACATCTGGAAGTGGCATGAGAAGGTGAACATGAAGGGTCAGCGCGAACACAAAGCGCAGACCACGGGTTGCCTCGAGTACCTCGCGCCGGACAAGACGACGGTCCTGTTCCGTCTCAACCTGGATCAAGTCCGCATCACCGACTGCAAGTTCGTTCAGGCGAACGCGAACGAGGACAAGATCGCTCGCGTGAAGTTCGAGCTCTCGGTCGGTGCGATGGATCTCGACGGTGACGGCGCGCTCGGGCTCGATGGCGACGTCAACCCAGCGTCACAATCAGATCGTACATGACGTGCGCGTAGACAGCGTGGGCGAGGCTCCGGTACCAGAACACGAGCCCGAACACGCAGCCCGCAACCGTGCGGAACGCGACCGCGTGGGCGGTAACGGGTTCGCCGTAGGGGCCGATGTGATGCGCGAGCGCGAACAGTAGCGCCGAGCCGACGAGAGCGAGGACGAACCCCACGCGTTCGTCGAGCGCGCTCTTCCGCAAGAGGCTCACCATCGCGGCGAGGAGTCCCAAGCGAAACACGAGCTCCTCGTGCACGCCGGCGCCGAGCGCGGAGACGATGGACGAGCCAGTGACACCGAGGCCGAGCAGCTTCGTGACGACGAGCGTACCGACAGCGCCGAGCGTGAGCGCGTAGACCGCTGCCTCGAGGATGACCGGCGCCGCGATGTCCAACGAGAGCGTTGCCCAGCGATCGTGGCGACGGATCCACAACAGAAAAACGAGCGCGATCACGGCGTGGACGAGCAGGTACAAGCCGCGATTACCGACGAGCGCGAACACCAGGCGCGTCACCACATCGGCACCGTTCACGCGCCCCGCGAACAACACGCCGATCTCGTACGCGAGCAGCAGCGGGAAGATGAGGACGAGGCTCGCACCGAGGTCACCGCGGCCGTAGACCCCGTCGGACGTTGGCGCCTGCGACTCGCGACGGTTCATGCGCACGCGGTTGCGGCTCATCGCTTGCCTCGCGCTTTCCGCTTCTTCGGCGGCGGGGCGGTGCGTGGAGGCGCGACGGCGAGCTTCGACTTCTTGGCGGCGGCAGGCGTGGCGACGGGGGGCTGCACGGTGGCCGTGATCTGGCGATCGGGCCGTAGGTACTTCGCCGCGGCAGCGAGCACCGCAGCCGGCGTGACCGCGCGGATCGCGTCGTCGTAGCCCATCCACGTCTTCCAGCCCAAGCCGTATGCCTCGTGATACGCGAGCGCGTTGGCGATCGCACTGCGGCGCTGCATCGCGATCTGATGGCTACCGATCAGGTAGCTCTGCGCGCGCGAGAGCTCCTCGGGCGTGATTCCGTCGGAGACAACACGCGACAGCTCGCCGCGCACGACAGACAGCGCTTCCCCGAGCTTCTCGGGTGCGCACGACAAGTAGACTGCGACGAAGCCAGGGTCCACGCCTTCCACGGAGTGGGCCGATACGCGGTAGACGAGGCCGCGCTTCTCGCGCAGCTCGGAGAACAACCGGCCGCTCTGTCCACCGAGGATCGCGACGAGGACCTCGAGCGCGAACCGGTCCGATGCGTCGACCGTCGCGCCGGGATAGCCAACGACGAGGTGCGCCTGCGCTCGAGAGAGATAGCGATACACCTCGCGATCGGTCGCACTGCGGCCATCGATGACGGGGGGCGTGATCGCGACCGCTGCGGGTGCCGACGGCGCGGTCACCTTCGCGAACCGAGCGTTCACCGCAGCGATCACGTCATCGGGCTCGGCATCACCGACGATCGCGAGCGTCATCTGCGAGACCGGATACTGCGCGCGGTACAGCGAGAGAAGTTTCTGGCGCGTGAAGCCGTCGATCGACGCCGGAGTGCCGAGGCCGTCACGCGCGTACGGGTGCGCGCCGTAGAGCGCTTCGCTGAACGTGCGGAACGCGAGCTGCGCGGGCGAATCGTTTTGAGCGAGCTGATCCTCGAGCATCAGACGACGCTCTTTGGCGAGCTCGTCGGTGTCGAAGCTGGGCGCGAGGATGCAATCCGCGAGCAGATCGAGCCCTGGCTGCCACGTGCGCGCGAGCCACTCGGCGCTAACACCAAAGCTATTGCGCCCCGTCACACCGCCGAGCGCACCGCCCAGGCGGTCGATCTGATCGGCGACGGCCGCGCCATCGCGAGAGCCGCAGCCACGCGTGATCATGCGCGAGAGCAGCGACGAAAATCCGGCCGTCTTGTCGTCCTCGAGCCGCTGACCACCGCGCCACACCGCGCGCATCGCGACGACGGGCACCGTCGGATCGCGGCGCACGAGCAGGACGAGGCCGTTCGGCAACACCACGCGCTTCTCGACGGGAACGGACGGCGCCGTCGCCGGAGAGAGCGCCTTTTGCACCTTCTGTTCGGCGACGCGGCTGAACGTCTCTGCCCGCGTACCGCGTCCCTTCCGCTTGGGCGTGGGGAGGATGGCCGCGACGCTCGCGTTATCCGGGCGCAGGTAGCGATGCATCGCTTGCGCGACGTCGTGCTTCCGGACGCCGCGGATGCGATCGAGGTAGACATGCGCGAACTGCGGATCGCCCGCGACCGTCGCGTGCCAGCCGAGCGAGCGAGCGCGTCCCTGAGCGGTCTCGAGCTGGCGCACGAACGACGACTCCGCCGCGATGCGCGCCTTGTCGAGCTCGTCGGACGCCAGGTCCTCGATCAGCTCGAGGCTGCGATCGACGAGCGCACCGACAGCGTTCTGCGCCCGGCTCGGTTCCGACGTTGCCGACAACACGAACAGGCCCGGGTCACGCAGCGCATGCACGTTCGCGTAGGCGCTCGTCGCGATCTCGTCGTCGCGCAACCGCGTCGGAAGACGGGCGGATGCCGTTTGGCCGAGGAGAAGTGCCGCGACATCGAGCGCCGCGAGATCGGGATGGCGCGCCGACGGCACGTGGAATCCGACGGAGAGATACGCCTCGCTGACGTCGCGCAGCGTCGCGCTCGCTCGCGGTCGCGTCTGTTTGGGCTCGGCCGTGACGACGCGGGCCGGGCGTCCCGACGGCATCGCGCGGAACCGGCGCTCGACGCTGCGGCGCACGTGATCCGGATCGACATCGCCCGCGACGACGAGCGTCAGGTTGTCGGCGACGTAGTAGCTGCGGAAGAACTCGACGAGCTCGCGCTCGCGCAACCGGCGCACGCTGTCCACGGTGCCGATCACGGGCCGGCGATACGGGTGCGCGACGAAGGCGGTCGCGAACAGACTCTGCGCGACGGAGCGCGCGGGGTCGTCGGAGCCGTGCCGGATCTCCTCGATGATCACCTCGCGCTCGCGCGCCAGCTCCTCGGGCTCGACCCGCGGCGAGAGCAGCGCATCGCCGATCGCAGCGACCGCTCCGTCGACGTGCTGAGAGCCCAGCACCGCGTGATAGACGGTGTGATCGAACGCGGTCCACGCGTTGATCTCGCCACCGCCGTGCTCGATCGCGCGCGTCAGCTCGCCGAGGCCGTAGTCACTCGAGCCCTTGAACAGCATGTGCTCGACGACGTGCGCGACGCCCGCCATCCCCGCCGGCTCGTCGGCGCTGCCGACCCCCACCCACGCTTGTACGGCCACGACGGGAGACGCGTGTCCCGGCGAGACGTGAAGCGTCAGGCCGTTATCGAACCGATGAGTATGGACGTCCTGCACCGCTGCGCTCGCGATTCCACTGCTCGCGACAAGCACCGCCGCAGCCGCGAAATTGTAGGCACGCACCGTCCCCCGGAGCATCTTTTGGGACCATACCTCGCGACGGAACGCTTTCGGCTATCCTGGAGGCATGAGGAGCCCATGCCTGGCGCTGGCGATGTCCGTCGCTGCACTCGTGACTTCAGTAGGTTGCGGCGATGACGGCGGCACGCCCTCCGACGTCGCAGGGAGCTATACGATTTCGCTCACCAAGCGCGATAACGGCTGCAACTTCGGAATGTGGACCGCGGGCGACTCCGACACGGGCGTCCCTGTCACGGTGACGCAGACCAACGCCGACGCGAGCGCCGACATCATGGGGGGCGGCGGCATCTTTCTCGACTTCTGGCTCGGCAGCAGCGTGTTCAACGGCACCGTCTCCGGCAACCATCTCGACCTCGACCTGTTTGGCAACAAGAGCCAGACGACGGGCAACTGCGTCTACACGTACAACTCCAAGATCGTCGGTGATATCGACAGAGATACGCTCACCGGTCGCGTCGAATACACGGCGAAGACCAACACCAACCCCGACTGCTCGGCGCTCGAAGCATGTCTGTCGTTCCAGGACTTCAACGGAACGCGTCCGCCAACCTGAGCGCGCGCGCACCGACGCTCACCACCGAGCGTCTGGTCCTGCGCGAGCTCAGGCTCGACGATGCGGGTGCGATCGCGGCGGGCGCCGGTGATCGCCGCGTCGCGCGCTATTTGCTCGCGGTGCCATCGCCATATCCGGTCGCGCTCGCACGGCGCTGGCTCGTCGGGCGCATCGAGTGGTGGCGCGAAGGTCGCGGTGTGACGTTCGCGATCGCGCGCAAGAACCAACCGAATACCCTCCTCGGTACGGTCAGCCTTCGTCGGTACACGCGCGACCAGCGCGCAGAGCTCGGCTACTGGCTCGCGACCAGCGCGTGGAACCACGGCTTCGCGACGGAGGCGTGCACGGCCGCGATCGACTTCGGATTTCGCGAGCTCTCGCTGGCCAGAATCTACGCACAGGTGCTGGGCGACAATCGCGGATCACATCGCGTCGTCACGAAACTCGGCTTCGTGACCGAGGGCGTGAAGCGCCAGCACGTGCGCCGCGACACCGAGCTCTGCGACCTCGTGCTCTACGGTTTACTGCGAGACGAATGGGCCGCGTCGACGGACTGATCAGTTTGCTTATTACGCGCGATCGCAAATCCGATCGCGATTCCGGCGCCGAGTCCCAACGCGATTCCAACTCCGAATCCGCGACCTGATCCTGACTCGTGAATCGATGACGGCGCCGGCGGTCCGTCCTCGGGAGTCGTGAGCAGCGCGACCCCGAACGCCGTCGCGCAGCCGATTCCGAGGATCCCCGCAAGAATCCACATCCACCGCGGGTTCTGAATCCGGGCCTTCACTGGCCGTGAGCGTAAGCGTTAGCGTCAGCGTAAGCGACGTAGCGTGCGGATACCGCACCTGCATGCCCTGGGGAGGATGACCCCGGAAGGGGACGATGGTCCCGGGCGTAGATCTCCTACATGTAGAGCGATTCTAATGATCTCAAGGACGTTGCGCAGGGTTCGGACACTCCGACTTTGCACGCGCCTTGCTCTACGATGCAGCCATGACGAAGCTCGCTCTCTTAGTCGCGATTTGCCTGCCTAGCGCCGCCTGTATCGTGGGTTCGAATGACCCCGTCAGCGGAGGCCAGGGAAGCGGCGACGACGGCACGGGCAGCGACGGCTCGGGCTCGAGTGACCCGGGCACGCCGGGCGCGACGACCAAGTCGGGCACCATCTCGGCGAACGAGAGCTGGAACACCGCGATCGACGTCACGGGCGCGCTGACGATCGCGGCAGGCGTCACGGTCACGGTCGCGCCGGGCACGACGATTCACATCGCGAGCGGCGGCTCGATCACGGTCAACGGTATGTTCGACGCGTCGGGCGGCACCAAGGCAGCGCCGATCGTCATCGCGCCGGTCACCGCTGGCGCCTTCCACCTGGGGGTGCGCCTCCCGACGGGTGGCGCGCTCAAGTACAGCTACGTCACTCAGACGGGCGGCGGCATCTCCACCTCGGGTGGCTCGGCGACGATCGTCGACTCGCTGCTCTCGGGCGCGTCGGGCGACTTCCTCGTCATGAACGGCGGCGCGGTTGACGTCAGCTACTCGCAGATCGGCAAGGACGCCGGCGTGACCGACACGACCCACTGCGACATGCACTTCGACGGCGCGATGCCGAACACGATCAAGGTGACGCACTCCAACATCAGCACCACCTCGTACGGTCTGATGTTCTATCACGGCACCGCGGCCGACTTCACGTACAACAACTGGTTCGGCAACACGACGGACGTCGATACCAACGCTGGCGTCGTCGGTGATTTTTCGAATGGCTGGTTCGAGAAGACGCCGCCCGCCGCGACCGGCAATGGTGGAGCGCAGCTGACGCTCGGCACGCTCGCAGTCGCGAAGCTGACCGACGCCGGCCCGCGCTGAATCGATCGACCTACGGCTGCGCGCCGGGACGCGACGTCATGATCGCTTCGAGGATCGTGGCGTTCTCGGGCGGTGCTGGCGTGAGCAGGTAAACCGCCACGATCGTCTTGGAGTCGATGAGGAACGCCTTCACGCTGCGCGTTCCGGGCTCGAGTGGACCGCGGGCGCGGAGCAGGTCGCCGGCATCTGTCGCGTCGGGCGACGCCTTCATGCGATCGCCGATCAGCTTGTTCCAGCGCTCGACCGCGTGGTCGTCGTTGTCGTAGCGCTCCCAGCGGCGGACTTCGACGAGCTTGTCGTTGTCGTAGGTCGCCGTGACCCAGGCCTCGCCCCACTCCGTGCCCGCGCGCTCGCAGCGCGGATAGGTCTCCGTACGCTGCGCGGGACCGTCGAGCTTCGGGCAAAAGCTCGCGGCTTTCACGTCCTTCAGCGTCTGCTCGCGCGGTGTTCCAAGCTTGAGCGTGAGCGGCGCTTCCGCGGTCGCACCGGCGCACGCGGCGAACAGAGTCAGGGAGGACAATCCGAGGAGAAACCGACGCATCGGGCGCCAAACTATCACGCTTGCCCGCGGAGACGGCGTGCTAGGGTCCCGCGCCATGCAGACCAAGGCATGGCTTTCCGTCGGATTCGCGGCACTTGCGAGCCTCGCGGCGTGCGGCAGCGACGATTCTGGTCCCCGCAAGGACAAGCCGACGGCCCCTGCCGACAACGATCCGTCGTACGCGGTGACCGGCGTCGAGGCCTGGTACGTGATCGACAACGAGGCGACCAACCTCGACCAGACGATGACCGCGTATGTCACGGCGCCCGACGGCACGGACACGATCGACGCGTACGTCGCCGACCTGCCAGTGCAGCGCCTGACCAAGCAGCCGGATGGTCGGTTCGCGCTCCAGATCTCCGTCGCAGACGTGCCGGCGGGCGCGCAGCAAGTTCTGTTCTCCGCCAACGGCGACACGACGGCCTTTGCGGCCATGCCGTTCAATCGGTCGTCGCCGTACTACGTGCTCGTCACGACGGACTGGGATTTTTCCGACCCGGGCGCCAACGCGATTCATTATCAGGACGAGCTGCATCAGTTCCATCCGGAGATCCGAATCACGCATTTCGTGGGGCCGTACACGTTCACGGACCCGGTCGTCACGCCGGCGCGCCAGCAGGAGCTGGTGACGTGGCTCCTCAAGCAGAAGACGGATCACGACGACGAGATCGGTCTGCACATCCACCCGTACTGCAACTTCGTCGAAGATGCGGGCGTCACGTGTATTACCGATCAATCGACCGTCTACACGACTGATGCATCCGGCTACACCATCAAGCTCGGCGCATACAGCCATCAAGACGTGAGCACGTTGTTCGAACACGCGAAGACGCTGTTCATGCAACACGGACTGCCGGAGCCTCACACGTTCCGCGCTGGCGGCTGGACGGCAACCCTCGACACGCTCGCGGCTCTCTCCGAGCACGGATTTGTCGCCGACACGAGCGCGCTGAACTGGGCCCGCATCGAGGAGTGGCAGGGCAAGGAGCTCTACCGCTGGTGCATGGAGAACTGGAATCCGATCGGCGATACGAGCCAGCCGTACTATCCGAGCCAGTCAAACGTGCTCGCGAGCGGCGATGTCGACCTTCCGATCCTGGAGATCCCGGATAACGGCGTGATGATCGATTACGTGTCGCTCCAGGAGATGAACGGAATCTTCGACGCGAACTGGAACGGTACGGATGTCATGGACTCGCCCCGCACGCTGATGATGGGCTTCCATCCGTCGACGACGTTTTCGCAGGACGAGTACGACCGCGTGAACCACTTCCTCGAGTACGCGGACATGCATCTCGCGTCCAAGCACGACGGCCCGGTGGTCTACATCACGATGTCAGACATCGTTACTGCATACCCATAGTGACTTGATCCTGATGCAGATTGTGTGAGACGAACCCGCAATGGCAAATCTGCAGTCTGATATCCAGCGCCTCGTCGATACCTTCGTCGCGGAGGTCACGGACCTGGCGCGTCGCGCGGCGATGGACACGCTGGCGAGCGCTTTCAATGGTGGCGGTCGCGGCGGGCGCGTGGGCGGCGGAGCGATGCGGTTGGGACGCGGACGCGGCGCCAAGCGCTCGTCGGGCGAGCTCGATCAGCTTGCCGAGCAGTTCGCGGCGTACGTGATCAAGAACCCGGGTCTGCGCATCGAGCAGATCAACAAGGAGCTCGGCACGACGACGAAGGACCTCCAGCTCCCGATCCGCAAGATGATCGCGGAGGGCTCGCTCAAGGTGAAGGGCAAGAAGCGCTCGACGCAGTACTTCCCGGGGCCCAAGAAGAACTAAGTGCCGACACCCGACACGATCCCGCACCGTCTACTCGAGCAAGCAAAGCTGCGCCCGTCGGGACCGGCTTACTACGAGAAGACAGATGGTTCGTGGTCGGTCACGAGTTGGCGCGACTACGCGGCGACGGTCCGCACCTGCGCTCGCGCACTGATCGCGTTGGGCTTCGCGCCCAAGAGCGCGATCGCGATCCTCGGCTTCAATCGCCCGGAATGGGTGCTCTGTGATCTCGCCGCGATGATGGCGGGTGGAGCACCTGCCGGCATCTATACGAGCTGCTCGCCGGAGCAGATCAAGTACATCGTCTCGCACTCCGAGGCGCCGATCATTCTCGTCGAGAACCAGAGCCAGCTCGCCAAGGTTCTCGAGGTCCGCTCGCAGCTCCCGTCGCTCCGACACATCGTGCTCATGCGCGGCGCGTCGGTTACACCCTCGGACACCGCGGCCGGCATCCTCACGTGGGAACAGTTCCTGGCCAAGGCGAGCGAGACTCCCGATAGCATCGTCGACGAGCGCCTCGCGGCTCTCGAGCCCGACGGCCTCGCGACGCTGATCTACACGTCGGGAACGACGGGTCCGCCCAAGGGCGTGATGCTCTCGCACGACAACCTCGCCTGGACGGCACACATGCTGAGCGGCATCGGTTCCGGCGTGGACACCGACGTCTCGCTCTCGTACCTGCCGCTCGCTCACATCGCAGAGCAGATGGCGACGATCGCGAATCCCGTCACCGTCGGCTCGTCGGTGTACTTCGCCGAGTCGCTCGAGAAGATCGCCGACAACCTCAAGGACGCGCGTCCGACGGTGTTCTTCGGCGTACCGCGCATCTGGGAGAAGTTCCACGCGGCGCTCTCCGGCAAGCTCGGCCAGCTCACGGGCACCAAGGCGAAGCTCGTCGCGTGGGCGCGCAGCGTCAACACGAAGGTCAACAACCTCAAGGACAAGAGCGCGCCCATCCCGTTCGCGCTCGACCTCCAGTACAAGCTCGCCGCCAAGCTCGTCATGAACAAGCTGAAGGCCGCGATGGGCTTCGACCGTGGTCGCTGGCTCATCTCCGGCGCCGCGCCCATCGCCGCGGACGTGCTCGAGTTCTTCCACTCGATCGACCTCCCGATTCGCGAGATCTACGGTCAGAGCGAGGACTGCGGCCCGACGTCGTCGAACCTCCCCAACACCACGCGCATCGGCACCGTCGGTGTCGCCCTGCCCGGCCTCGAAGTAAAGATCGCCGAGGACGGCGAGATCCTCGTGCGTGGCCCGAACGTGTTCCTCGGTTACTACAAGGACGCGCAAGCCACCGACGAGTCCGTGCTCGTCGACACCGCCGGCCGCTGGCTCCGCACGGGCGACCTCGGCGCGTTCGACACGGACGGCTATCTCTCCATCACGGGCCGCAAAAAAGAAATCATCATCACGGCCGGCGGCAAGAACATCGCGCCCAAGAACATCGAAGCCGCACTCAAGCAGTCGCCGCTGATCGGTGAAGCCGTCGTGATCGGCGATCGCCGCAAGTACCTCACCGCACTCGTGACGCTCGCCGACGGTGCCGGAGCTCCCGACACCGTCCGCGCGGCCGTGCAAGCGCAGGTCGATGTCGTCAACAAGTCGCTCTCGCGCGTAGAGCAAGTGAAGCGCTTCTCGATCCTTGCGCGTCCGTTCGGCATCGAGACCGGCGAGCTCACCCCGACGCTCAAGATCAAGCGCAAGGTCGTGAGCGAGAAGTACGCCGCCGAGATCGACGCGATGTATTCGGGCCAGGAAGCAGCTGAGTAGTGGCCACTCTCTGGCCGCGCGAGAACTACACGCTCGGCGGCGGGCCCGCCCAGGTCGCACTCATCGCGCTCTCCTCCGCCAAGCTCCCCGATCCGCTCCCCGTCTCGCGCAAGGCGCACGGCATGCCCGACGAGGGTGAAGGCCCCAGCGCGGTCGCTCTCGTGGCCCGCGACCGCACCGAGGACCCGACGTGGTTCACCGAGAGCGTGCTCGCACCATTCGCCGACCTCATCACGCAGGACCTCGGCGAGGCGGCCGCTGCCACTGCTCTCACCACCGCGCACGCATACGTCATCGAGGCCGCCATCGACGACCCCGACGACCTCGGCCACGTCCAGGCCGCGTGGGCGCTCGCCAAGTGCGTCTGCGAACAAGGCGCCGCCATCGTCATCGACGTCTACGCCGCGCGCGCCCACCTCGGCACCGACATCGCGAAGCTCGCGCCCGACCGCGAGTTCGACATCATGCACGAGGTCACGTTCTTCTTCGAAGAGACGCGTGACACCGTCGCTGCGTGGTCGCTCGGCCTGCGCAAGTTCGGTCGGCCCGACCTGGTCCTGCTGGACATCGATCCGCCGCTCGCCGCCGCAGCCGCGCTCCTCTTGCGCGACATCTCGGCCGCGCTCGCGAGTGGTGAGCGTATCGAACCGGGCGACCTGGTCTCGGGCTCCGAGGGTGCGCAGCTCGAAGCCGCCATCTTCGAGCCGGCGTCCGAGCCGCTCGTCGCTGTCGATGGGCCTGCGTTGCTGCTTCGTCGTGTCGCGGCAAACGCGTAGAGCGCAATACGCGGTCCGTTCGTAGCGCAGCAGCACCTGGCTACGAAGAATTGAACCGCGAAGGCGCGGAGACGCAAAGAAGAGGCCTTCAACCTCGCCGGGCGACGTACGCGGACCACTCGTCCGAGGCTGTTCGCCGCAAAGCGGCGCGACGCTACCGCCCAGTACAGTGGCTGTGAACGATCTGCGTCCCTCGCCCGGCGAGGTCATCGATCCTTCGTGCCTTCTTTCTTTGTGGCTCTCCTCTTCTCCGCGAACGATCCGCGTCCCTCGCCCGGCGAGGTCATCGACACTTCGTGTCCTCGCGTCTTTGCGGTTCTCTTCCTCCGCGTTCCCGAGCAGCCCGCGCCCCTCGCCCGGCGAGGTTAAAACTCTCCTCAGAAGAGTTAGAGTTTTGGAGGTTCTCCTTCCTCTGCCGCGCGACCCCGTGACGCGTGCGGCTACGTCGCCAGCGCGCCGACCAGCAGCGCGCCGTACACGCGCAGCAGCGTCGCCAGATCCGCATCATCGAAGTGCAGCTCTGCACCGAGGAAGTAATCGCGGCCGTAGCGGACCTCGTCGAACTGCGTCGGCACGTCGGTGTTGCCCTTCTCGATCTGCAGGTAGCCGGGCGCGGTGAACGCGTCGTCGATACCGCCGACGATGTAGATCGAGCGGAACACGGCGAGCGCGGCGGAGAGCTTCACGCGCGGCGTCTTGGTGAGCCCACCGAACGCGTCGGCGGAGAAGCGCAGACGGCCGTTGCCGAGGAGCAGGTCGGAGCCGATGCCGAACGTGGAGTCCTTGATGCCGCCGCGTACGACGAACGGGCCGAGCTGCTTGCCGAACTGCGCGGTGAAGCGAATCTTGTCCTGGATCTCCTGCGTGCGGAGATACGTGTTCGAGCCCGCGATGTCGCTCAGATTGTCCGTCGGGTAGCCGCCGAGCGGGCCCTTCTCGAACTCGACGAGGTAGACCTTGTCGGTGCGGGCTTTGATCTCTGCGACGGCGTAGAAGCGCGTGGCGCGCGAGTAGATGTCGTATTCCATGCGGGCGCCGAGCCACGCCTTGAAGCGATTGAAGCCGCCCACGCCTTCCCGCAGCTCGGCGGTGGTGTCCTCGATGTCGTCGGCGAGTTGCGGATCGTTGACGAGGCGACCGAGCTTGCCCTTCCAGTCCTCGCCTTTGCCGTCGTTGATCGCGCGCATGACCTGCGCGGCGTCGTCGATCTGTTTGTCGGCGCGGCCGAGGCCTTCGCGTGCGTCGGAGAATGCCTGCGTCATCGCGATCTTGCCGTCGTGGATGCCGGTGCGGGCCTTGTTCACCGCGTTCTCGACCGACGTGAGCTTCTGGTCGAACTCGCGCGGCAACGAGGACATCGAGCTCGCGCCGCGCGTGGTCATTTCGTCGAGGCGAGCGAGCGCTTGTTGAACGCGATCGATCGGTGCTTCGAGGTGACCGGCGGCGAGATATTGATCGATCTCCGTGATGCGCTCGGCGGTGGGCCCGACGACGATCTTGCGACCGTTGGCAGCGACCTCGCCGAGTGCGTCGAGCGCGTGCTCCATGCGCGGCATCACGCGCTCGGCGGAGCGCAACGCGGAGTCCGTCGTGGGGCCTTCGATGACGTGGATGAGCGGCTCGCCGTTCTGCAGCATGCGCTCGGCTGGCGCACCCGGCTCCTGAATGGGCGGGATGATCTCGAGGTAGCTGTCGCCGAACAGCGAGTCGGCGCGCCGCGTGATGAACGAGTCAGCGGGAATCTGGAGCCCTGACTGCAGCCGCAGCTCCATGCGGGCGAAGCGGCCCTCGATGGAGATGCGATCGACCTTGCCGATGGCCACGCCGGCGATGAGGACGGGCGATCCGTGCGTCAGGCGGGAGCCGTCGCGGAACTTTGCGTACGTATTGAACGGGCCATCGACGATGGTCTTGGGCAGCTTGTGCCAGACCAGGAACGCAATCCCGGCGAGCGCAGCGATCGTGAGCACGAAGCTCACTCCACGACTCAGCCAGCGCATGCCGGCACTCTACCGCTACTTGTGGGCGACGTCGCGGCGGATGTAGTAGTGCACGCCACGCTGGGGGTGCGAGAGCTTGATGGCGATCGCCTGAGAGCTGGTTGGCTTGTCGACCTTGCCCGTGAAGCGGCGATCCTTGGGGTTGATGGGGAGCGGCACGGCGTCGACAGAGGCGCTCCAGCCGACGAGGACGGAGCCGCGGATGTCGACCTGTGCATCCCAGGCCTTACCCTGCACAGGGCGCTCGATGGACGCCTGCGGCGCGGTGTTGTCGAAGCCGATGGTGAGCGTGGAGATCTTGGAGTCCTTCACGCCATCGCGCTCTTGGTAGTAAGTGTAGACACCTTCGTCGAGCGACTTGCCGGGGATCCTGACCTTGCCGCCCTTGCCCTCGAACACCTGCTCCTTACCACCCGTCGCGATGTGGATCTTGAAGTTGGTGCCCGTGCCCTTGGTGTTCACGGTCACGTCGGGAATCGAGCTCTGGTAGTCGAGGCGATACGAGCGACCGTCGGGATCGATGGGGATGTTGAGCGGCGGGAGCAGCTTCTTGGTACCTGCGTCGCGCATCACCGCGATGCGACCTGACGCGACGGTGTTCTCGTTGGAGGAGCAGCGGATGCGATAGGCCCACGAGCCAGCCTGCACGAGCATGTTCGCCTGGTCCTTGCCGGGGGAGATGGCGGCCGTCTGGAACCGGTTGTCGCTATCGAGCTCGACGAAGCCGTTGCCACCGGAGCACTTCTCGCCGAACGCGAACTGCACGGCGGTCTTGCCGGAGTAGTCGTGGATCGTCGCTGACTCGCCCGCGCTGATGCGCATGTCGTAGTACTTGGGGATGACGACGGTCTGGCGAATCGTGCCGGTCTTCGCGAGAGTCGCGCTCTCGCCAGCGGTCAGATCCATCTCGCCGCCGGCCGAGCCCTTGAGGTGACCGGTGCCTTTGCGCAGGCTGACCTTGGTCTCGCGCGCGTTGACGTCGATGTTCGCTTCGCCACCGGTGGGGTTGGCCCCGAGCACGACGGCGCCGTTGGGATCACCGCCGGGCAGACCGAGCTTGCCCTCGGTGTTCGGTGCAGCAGAGAGCGTCGCGTCACCCGCCTCGAGCGTCATCAGGAGGTTCGGGTCGAGCATCATGCGCGAGCCACCCTTCATGTCGAGCGAGGTGCCCGCGGCCGTGATCTTTGCCGTCGTCCCGGCGCCGAGGCGCACCTTCGCGCCCTTGGTCAGCGTGCCGCTACCATCGATCGGAACCCACTTGGTCTCGCCAGGGAGCAGCTGCTCGGCCTTCTTGCCGTTGATGATGTAGACCGCCTCGTTCGGCGCGACGACAACCGCTGCGTCGACGGCAGCGTCTGCGGCTGCATCCTCGACACCAGCGTCCGCCACGTTCGCGACGGTGACCTCGAAGTCATCGACATCGCGCACGCCGTCGATCGTGAGGTCGGTGCTCTGGCCTTTGCTGTTGACGACCTCGGCATCACCGACGGTGAGCACGATCGTCTCGGCCTTACCGTTCTTCGCGGTCACGCGGACGGTACCGTTCTTCAACTTCACGTCGCCGAACTCGGTGCCGTAGAGACCGTCGCCCGAGAGGTCGATGACGCCGTCCTCGAGGGCGATCTTGCTGTTCGCAGTCGTGCCGCCGAACCGCAGCTTGGTGTGTGGCTGCATCGCGATCTTTGCGCGCCCACCCGTGAGCGTCAGCTCGGCTGCACCGCTCGCCGTGCGAGCAGCGTCGGTCAGGTAGTAACTCGTGCCGACCTTGGCGCCCGACCACGGACCCGTCAGGCCCGCTTGGCGGTCGACCGGCCCGTCAGTCTTCGTGAGTGACGCGACAGCGTGGTCCTTCTTGCCACCGCATGCGCTGACGCCGAGAACGGCGAGACCTGCGAATGCGATGAGAGCGAGGACGCGATACACGCTACCGCATCTCGATGTTCTTGATGGCGACGCCATTCGGATCGATGGTGACGTCGAGCTCCTGGTCCTTCAGACCCGCGGCCGAGACCGTGATCTTGTAGCTACCGGGCTGCAGGTCGACCTGGAACGTACCGTCCGCCGAGGAGGTCGCCGTCGCGCCTGCCGTCGGGCCGCCTTCGATCTTGACCGTCGCGCCAGCGATCGGCTTGCCGTTGCCCGCGTTGCGGACGACCGCGCGCAGCTGGCCAGGCGGCAGCACCGGATCGAGCTGCATCTTCGGAGCGGCGTTGTCGCCTTCCTTGAGCGTGAACGTCGCGCGGCCCGGCTTCTTGCCCGACACGTCGACGGAGACCTCGGCGGTCAGGTCGGTCTCGAGCGAGACCTTGCCGTCCTTCTTGGAGCCGATGAAGATCTTGTCGACGACGTAGTGGCCCTTGTCGTCCGTCGCGGCCGACGCCTCGTGCGTCTTGGTCTTGACGTCGACCTTCGCGCCAACGACCGGCGCGCCGGTATCGTCGACGACATCGCCGTTAACAGACGCGTTGACGTCCTCGGCGATCGCGATGGGCTTGGGAAGCGGCTTGGAACCTTCGCCACCGCCGAACCGGCCCTGCAGGCCGAGACCGAAGCTCACCGTCGCTTCGTACGGAACGAGCGAGATGTTGTCCATGTTGCGCTCGCCGGGCGTGATCTTGGGGACGCGGGCGCCCTCGACGTACGCGAGCGCCGTCCAGCTGTGATTGATGTGGAAGCCGCCCTCGGCGCCGAAACGCACGATCGGGCTCGGCGCGGAGTGCGCCATGGTCTGACCGCTACGCGTGTCGCCGTCGCCGATGAACACGTCGGCCTGGCCTTCCGCGGCGACGTACGCCTGCGGGCCGACCGGGATCGAGAGGTGAGCACCCGCGATGAACGCGTTGAACTCGGAGACGCCGAGCGAGACCTGATCCTCGGGCGCGTACGTCGACGCTTCCTTCGCCGACTTCGCGCTGTTGTCGAGACGGAAACCCGCGTTGAACGAGAGGAGACCAGGGCCGGCCGCGATGGAGAGCAGACCCTGCGCGGCGACCGAGACAGCGGAGCCAGCGATCGACGGAGCGTCCTTGCCGGGAACCCAAAGGTCGACCTGCCCGCCGATCACGAGGTTGCTCGTGATGGTGCTCGCGCGAACCAGCAGGTGCGGGTCACCGACGTAGCCGTCTTGACCGCCCTTGTGCTTGTCGTAGCGACCGTCGAACGACAGCGCTGCGGAGAGGTTCTTGGTGATGCCGTAACCGACGGCCAGGTGGCCGCTGGTGCGCTTCATCCCGCTGTCGGGCTGGAGCAGATCGTTGCGCAAACCGAAGCCACCGAGCAGCGCGAGCTGCACGTTGCCCTGAGGAAGAACTTCCGCGCTCGGTGCCCACAACCCACCCGGGAGACCCCCGTAGCCAACGACCTGCGGTGCAGTTTCAGCCGGTTCGGGATCAGGCGCTTCCGCGACCACCCCGTCCGCGGATTGAGCGAAAGCAACGGGGCCAACAGTCGATACAAAGAGGAAGGATGCGAGTCCCCACCGGCGACGCATTACGAAAATTCTAAAGCGAACTGCCCCGGAATGACAGCATTCGGGCGCACTTCGATAAGAGGCCCGGGATCAACGCTTTTAGTACCGGAGCCAGCGCCACAGCTCGGAGACCGTGGGTCGTTTGCCGTAGAGAAGAACGCCAACGCGATAGATCTTCGCGGCGAGACGCACCACCAACAGCGTCGTCACGATCAAGATTCCGAGCGAGATGAGCACCTCGCCGAGCGATGCTCCACCGAGGACGAATCGCATCGGCATCAGGATCGGTGACCAGAACGGCATGTGCGTGATCACCATCGTGGTCGTTCCGCGCGGGCTGCTCGTGACGAGCTGGAAGCACATGACGCCGATGATCAGCAGCATCGTCACGGGCATCTGGACCTGCTGGGTATCTTGCTCGGAAGACACCATCGCACCTACCGCGGCATACATGGACGCGTAGAAGAAAAAGCCGACCACGAAGAACGCGAGCACGATGACGAGGTCGCCCAGAGCGAACGACGGCAATGGTGTGTCGCTGGGCTTCATGCCGAGCAGACCGAGCAGCTCGTTGCGATGCGTGAGCGCGACGTAGCCAAACGCGAGCCAGACGGTGAGCTGGATCATCGCTGCACCACCCACGCCGAGGATCTTGCCGCCGAGCAGATCGCGCGGCTTGACGACCGCGACGAGGAACTCCATCACGCGGCTCGTCTTCTCCTGCACGACGCTGCGCATGACGTTCACGCCGTACAGCGTGATGACGATGTAGAGGATGAACGCGAGAATGTACGCGATGAGGAACGCACCCATGCCCGACGAGCCCTCGGCCTCACCCGTGGAGTGAAGCGTCGCGACAACGATCGGGCCGCGCATGATCTCGCGCTGCTCGGGCGACAGCTTGACCAGGTCCGCGCGCGCGTCCGTGACCGCCTTGATCATCGCTTGCTGCAGGTACACGGCGACGAACTGACTCGACGCATTGTCACCGCGATACGACGACAGGGACGTCTTCACACCGTCCGCGGGGACGACGAGGAAGCCGTTGATCTGATTCCTGCGGATCTTGTCGAGCTCGACATTCTCGTCGGTGGTGGGCGGAACGATGGTGACGGTCCAGTCCGACTTTCTGAGATCATCAGCGAGCGGCTGCGCGAGGACACCGGTCTTGTCGATGATGTCCATGCGCGTGCCCGACGAGCTCTTGGCCGCGATGACAGCGGGAATCACGACGAGCGCGACCATGAATAGCGGACCGAGAAGCGTGATCGCGACGAACCACTTCGTCTTGATGCGCTCGAGCAGCTCGCGGCGCGCGATGACCATCAAGCTCCTCATGCGGCCCCTTCTTCGACGCGCTCGGCGATGGCGGCGTCGGGGCCGACCTTGGCGACGAAGATGTCGTGCAGGCTCGGAACGACGACCTCGAACGTACGGAGCGCGACGCCGGCCGTGACGAGCGCGGACAGGATCTGCTGCGGCGTGACGTCGGCGGCGGGCTTGACCTCGATGTCGACGCGATCCGTGAGCGACGTGGGCCGCTCGCCACCGACGAGCGCGAGATTCTCGATCACGGGTTTGGCCTTTGCCTTGGCCTCGGCGCCGTCGAACGCGAGCGCGATCCAGTTGTCGGCCGACCAATGCGCCTTGATCTCGCGGAGCTTGCCCTCGAGGAGCAGCTCGCCGCGAGCGATGATGCACAGCGAATCGACGATCTTCTCGGCCTGTTCCATCTGGTGCGTCGAGAACAGCACCGTGCGACCCGCAGCGCGAATCTGCGAGACCGTATCGCGCAGGACGTCCGCGTTCACCGGATCGAGGCCGCTCCACGGCTCGTCGAGAATCACGATGTCGGGCTCGTGCAGCAGCGCGGTCACGAACTGCACCTTTTGCTGCATGCCCTTGGAGAGATCCTGCACCTTGTTGCCGAGCCACTTGGACAGGCCGAGGCGCTCGAGCCACTCGCCACCGCGCTTGCGTGCCTCGGCGCGCGACAGTCCCCGCAGCTCGCCCATGAACTCGACGATCTCGCCGACCTTCATCTTGGGATAGAGGCCGCGTTCCTCGGGGAGATAACCGATCTTCTGGGCCGCGGCGCTACCCGGCGTGAGCGTGTCGAGGACGGTAATGGTTCCTGCGTCGGGCGCGATGATGTCGTTGATCATGCGCAGCGTCGTCGACTTCCCAGCGCCGTTGGGGCCAAGGATCCCGTAGACAACTCCGCGCGGGACCTCGAACGAGATGTCGTTCACGGCGACGTGATTACCGAACCGCTTCACGACGCCGGAGAGTTTGAGTGCGCTGGTCATACGGTGTGGGGCGCAACAACGGGGGCGGTGTCGCGTAGATCGCTCTCGACGCCGAGCACCGCGCGCTCGAGGATCGCCATGCGGATGGCCACGCCCCACGACACTTGCTGGAGGATCACCGCGCGCGGACCATCTGCGACCTGCGGCGAGATCTCGACACCGCGATTCATCGGGCCCGGGTGCATCACGATCGCGTCGGACTTCGCGTACGCGAGTGTGCGCTCCGAGAGGCCGAACGTACGCGACAGCTCGCGCGTGTTGGGGAACCGCGGGGCCTCGCCTTCGAACCGCTCGGACTGCACGCGCAGCATCATCACGACGTCCGCACCGTCGAGTCCGTCCTCGAGCCGCGTCACGACGCGCACGCGCTCTCGGGTCTGCTCCCCGCCGATCAGCTCGATGCCGCGAGGGATGAGCGTGTACGGCGCGACGACGCGGATGCGCGCGCCGAGCTTGGCCAGGCAGAGAATGTTGGAGCGCGCGACGCGCGAGTGAGCGAGATCTCCGACGATCGCGACCTCGAGACCTTCGACGCTGCCCTTGTGGCGGCGAATCGTCGCCGCATCGAGCAGCGCCTGCGTCGGGTGCTCGTGCTGACCGTCGCCCGCGTTGATGATCGCCGCACCCCCAGAGGGCTGGAACGACCGCACGAGCATCGCGGCCGCACCGCCGTAGGAGTGGCGCACCACGATCGCGTCGGGGTGCATGGCCATGAGGTTGCGCGCCGTGTCGATGAGCGTCTCGCCCTTGGACGTCGACGACGCGGAGCTCGAGATATTAATGGCTTCGGCGGAGAGTCGCTTTGCCGCGAGCTCGAACGACGTGCGCGTGCGCGTCGAGTTCTCGAAGAAGAGGTTGATGACGGTGCGGCCGCGAAGCGATGTGAGCTTCTTGATCGGCTCGTCGCCCATCGGCCAGTACCGATCGCCGTGATCCAGGATCGACAGGATCTCCGCGGCGTCGAGGTCAGCGATGCTCACCAAGTGACGCGACACGCTCCTCGTATAGCAGAACCCGATGGTAAGGTGGCCGTGTGTCGCCAGATCGCGATCGCATGGATCGGACCGGCCAGGTCATCGGCGGACGGTTCCGTATCGAGGCGCCGATCGGCACGGGCGCCATGGCCAAGGTGTTCCGCGCCACCGACGGACAGACCGGTCACAGCGTCGCGGTAAAGATCCTGCGCAGCTCGCTCGGCGGCGATTCGTCGGCGAAGGAGCGGTTCAAGCGCGAGGGCGACGTGCAGCAGCGCATGCGCCACCGCAACATCGCGGCCCTCCTCGGCAGCGGCGTCACGGAGAACGAGGAACCCTATCTCGTCGTCGAGCTACTGCGCGGAAAGACGCTGCGCGGCGTCCTCAAGGAGGAGAAACAGGTCGCTCCCCGCCGGGCGGCGAGCTACGCGTGGCAAGCGCTGCAGGGGCTCACGGCCGTGCACGGCGCGGGCGTACTGCATCGCGATCTCAAGCCCGCAAACATCATGCTCGAGCCGTCGCCGGGACCCGTCGAGCGTGTCGTGCTGATCGACTTTGGCTTCGCGACGTTCGAAGGCAGCGCGCGGCTCACGGCGCAGGGCACCGTCGTCGGCAGCTTGCGCTACATGGCGCCGGAGCGGCTGCGGGGCGAGCCCGTGGATCCGCGCAGCGACGTCTACGCGATCGGCGTCGTCCTGTACGAGATGCTCGTGGGCCAGCCGCCATTTGGAGGCGCGGATGACTTCTCGCTGATCGAGGCGCACCTCAATCACGATCCACCGCCGCTCCCTGCATCGCTGCCTCAGTCGCTCGACGCCATCATCGTGCGCTCGATGGCGAAGTACCAGAGCGATCGCTACGCGAACGCGGAGGAGATGGCCAAGGCGCTCGAGAGCGCCTCGATGGAAATCACTGAATGACGATGTGCTTGAGGTCGAGGCCGCCAGCGAACATGTACGAGACAGCGTCGCCGTAGCCGTACACCGTGACGCTGCAGTTTGCCGGGCACGTGATCTTGTGCGAGCCCGCCGCCACCGCGATGCGACCACCCTTGTAGTTGCCGAACGACGTGAGCGTCTGCATCGCGCCGTCGACGAGAACCGCGCCCGTCAACGGCGCCGCGATCGAGAGGAAGTTCTTGGGGTACTGCGCGGGCACGAGCACCGTGTAGTCCTTGCGCCACTGCTCTGACGGAACCGCGACGGCCATCGACGGATCGCCCTCGCCGATCGTGTCGCCGAACAGCTGGTCCTGATAGATCGCGGACTCGAGATAGTGACCGACGAGCACGGGCTCCGTCGCGGTGATCGCGGTGTCCTTCTGGATCTTCACCTCGCAGAACTTGCCGGGCGTCAGGCCCATGCAATTGCCGCCGCCCGACGGCGCCGGATCGAACGTCACGTTCGTGTTCGGCTTCTGCGCCATGACGCGCAGCATGTCGGGCTCCATCGCGCCGCGATCCTGGCTGCGCGCGATGGCGAACTCTTTGCCCCACGTCGACGTCGGGAACATCATGTCCTCGAGGTGGTCCGCGCAGCACGGGCCGGCGAGGAACGGGTTGCTTGCCGGTGCCGGCTCGCCAAAGCCTGCGGCCTCGTGACCGCTGAACACACCGACGGTGTCCGTGCCCGTCGCCGTGACCTTGCTGCCCGTGATGTCGCCGGTGCCGAGGGCGTGGAGGGTGAGCACCTCGAACGAGTTGAGCGTGAAGTGCGCCGTCGTGTTCGCCGCGACGGTCATGCCGGCGCCGGAGACGACCTGCACGGTCGGCGTGACATCGACGGTCGTTCCGTCCGCATACGCGACGACGGTGAGGTACCCGAGGTAACCGTCCTTGCCCGGAGGGGTCGTGCGGCGGTTCGCGCTCTGGTACGCGAGCACGAAGTACTCGAGGTCGAACGCGGTGCGCGGGATGAGGAGCGACGCGTCGTTGGAGAAGACGCCGACGTTGTCGAGCGGATTGAACTGATACGCGACGATCGGCAGCGTCGAGGTGACCTTGTACGCCTTCTTGCTGACGCCGTCGGCCTCGTTGGACTCGTCGGGAATGCCGTGGTCCTGCGGCTTGAGCGAGGCGACCTCGCCGGCCGCGATCGTCTGCGTGAACGTCGTACCCTCGGGGCCTGTCACCGTGACATCGACCGGGCGCGCCTGCGGATTGGAGACGACGATCGCGAACGGAGCGTGCTGCGCGTCGAACACGCACACGTTCGCCGGCTGACAGGTGTACCCGCTGGGGCACGTGTTGTTGGGCGGGTCGCACGCGCCGGCCGTCACGTTGCTCGCGCTCTTACACACGCTCGGCAACATCTCGGCCTTCGAGCCCGTCGGCGCGGTGCACGTGGCGCCCGTCGGACCGTCGTAGATCTCGATCGCGTTATCGAGGTCGACAGCCCAGTACTCGCAGCCCGTGTAGCTCTTCTGCATCGCCGCGTTTGCGCACGCATCGACGCACGCGCCGGTCTGACAGATCAGATTGCCGTCGCACGCCATCGTCTGTGCGCCGACCTCCCCCGCGGGTGTGCAGGCGTGAACGTTGCCGTCGTCGCCACACACCGGCGTGCTGGGATCGCACTGGACGCAGCCGAGGCTCTCGTCGCACGCAGCCGCGCACTCCTGCTGCGTCTGCCACATGCCACCGGAGCAGACCTGGTACGTGCTGGCGCTGCAGCGGTGCTGCGCATCGACGCACTCAGGGCCTGGCGAATCAGGTGTCGGTTGGTCGTCGCCGTTGCCGTGGCGCGAGCCAGGACCGCAGGCAGCGATGAATGAGATCGAGAGAAAGAGAGCTAATCGCATACTCCACCGCCGTCGACGTTGCAGTCGCACGCTACGACGGATCCAGAGTTCTTGCACTCGGCCTCGATCATGTTGTCGAGCAAGAATTCCTGCGTCTGCCGCAGGGCCGACGGGTTCTGGTTCACGCCACCGTGCGTTCCGTTATCGGTTTTCGGCGGTTGGTTCGTTTCGGGCGGAAGCGGCGTCGGGTGCTCGTCATAAACCGTAACACCCGAGGTCATCGCGACCGACGGCGTGACAACAGGCACGCCCCACGGGGTGCGCACCGACGGAGCGATCACCTGCTGGCCCATCTCGCGCAGGACAAACTCCGTCGAGATGTTGGTCACGAGGCTGTCGCCGAGCGAGTACCACATGAGCACCTTCTTGGGCGCCTGGCCGAACAGAGGGTCCTTGATCACGTGCGCGGCCGTGGTGATCGGGTCGTACGGCTCGAGCGCGAGACCGAACTGCACGACCATCAGCTGATAAATGTTCGGGTCGTCGTACGCGCCCTGCGCGGCACCGAGCAGCGCGAACCACGCGGCGGAGCGCTCCAGCAAGAGCGACCACACACCGCCGGGCACTGCGAGGACGGCCTTCTTGAAGTTCGGGTCGTACGCCATGATGACGTTGCCCATGATTCCGCCGAGCGAGCCGCCGACGTAGTGCACCTGCTGCGGATCGATGACGGCGTGGCCGTCGATCTGAAACTCCGGTGCCGTTGCCATCGCACCGCGTGCAAGCGACTCGAGCGACATGAAGTCGATCACCGACTGGGCGAGCTTCTCGCCGATCTGCGGCGCGCGGTTCATGTCGTTCACGGCGAGCGGCGCGAGCTGGATCTGGCGCGACGTCATGCCGATGAAGTCACCGGCGATGATCACGAAGCAGAAGTCCTGCGCGAGCTTCTGCGTGAAGTCGTCGTCGAGATATTCCTGACCCGAGCCGAACAGGCCGTGGCCGAAGATGATCACCGGGCGCGGCAACGGATACGAGCCATCGCTCGCGCACTTGGGAATGATCGCGGCGAAGCGTGCATCGCGGAGGCCACTCGCCATCGGGACGTCGTCCGCGTCGCGCATGAGGATCGACGTGTCGGCTTCGCCGTTCGTGAGGAAGTTAGGCGCCTTGTACGTGCCCGTGTACTTCTTGTAGGTGCGGTCGGAGTTCGGCAGCGTCATCGCGACGGTGAACGCGAGGTTCGCGCCGGCATCGCCGATCATCGGCAGTGCTTGCTCGCGCATCGCGGTCAGATCGCGGCGCATGAACTTGTCGGACGCGGTGCGGAAGTCCCACGCGAGCGCGACGTCGGCCGGCGTGAGGTTGAGGTCGGCGAGCTTCGCGTTGATCGCAGCCCAGCCGTCGGTCGCGAGCTTGCTGCGCGCGTCGGTTCCGAACGTGCCGCCATCGCGCAGCGCGACGAACTTCTCACTGGGAACGATCGCGCTGCCGTCGGCGGCTTTCACCTTCGTCGTGATGATGACGCCGTAGTGGCTCTTCTCGTGGAGCCGCATCAGCGGGCGAATGATCAGATTCCGCGCGTTGAGGTCGGTCGTGTTCATGTCGACCTCGGCGAAGAACGGTGCGCGTTCGCCGGTGTCGAGATCGATGAGGATGATCGGCGAATCCGCCGCGAGCGACGCGTCGGGGTTCTTGTACGAGGGTAGTCCGTCGGCCGACACGCCAGTCTTGAACGACGCGAGCATCGGGCCTGTCATCGAGAAACCGTCCATGCGGTTCGCGACGAGCGGTGAGATCGGAATGCCGTCGATGTTCACCGGCATCGCCTTCTCGGGGATGTTGACCTTGAAGCCGGTCTCCGACGTCGTCGATGTCGAGAGGTAGACCGCCGACGGCCACGGCAGCATGCAGCCGGTTCCATCGATGGGATTGCAGACGTCCTCCGTCGGCGGTGGGCCGTTGTCGTTACCACCGCAGGCAGCAAGAACAAACGACGCGGCTACAAACAGGTTGGATCGAAACGACATGACGGCCCCCGAGTGGCGCGAACCTATCACCGTGGCGTCACAGAGAAAGCACGATATGGTCGGCCGTGATCGCGCTTTTCCGTCGGGCGGCTGACCGGCTCTACCGACACCCGTTCGAGGGTCGGAGCGCAGCGCGGTACGCGACCGACGAACGCCCGGCGTTTGCCGACCTCGACGACCGTCTCCTCGACGCACTCGCGCCGCGCAACGGTGCGGTTCTGCTCGATGTTGGGTGTGGTCCCGGCGTCTTTGCGCGGCGCGCCAAAGAGCGTGACCCGAGTCTCGTCGTGATCGGCATCGAGCCGAGTCGGGACTTCACCGCTGGCGTAGCGACGTCAGGCGCCACGACGGCGGCTAGGGGTGCCACGCTCATTCGCGCGACCGGCGAGTCACTACCGCTGCGCGACCGGTCCGTGGACATAGCGATCTGCCTGTCCTCGATCCGGCACGTGCGAGATCGCGAGGCGACGCTCCGCGAGCTCCGGCGAGTCACTCGAGATCGCGTGATGGTCGTCGAGCTCGATCCCGTCGCATCGCGCGATCGCATCGCCGCACACGCGGATCGGCTCGGGTCGCCCCTACTCCGCGCGGCGTTTGGACCACTGGTGGTACGGACTGCCCCGCACGCCGAGACAATCATCGCTCTGGCACGCGACGCAGGGTTTACGCGCGTCGAGCGACGCGACGATCCGCTCCAGCCGGTGTACATCCTGGATCTGCGATGAGCACCGTTACCGTATGAGCTGGCTCGGCCGTACCCGCGAGCTCTACGCAGAGCTCGGCGCGATCGCGCAGCTCGACGCATCGTGGTGGTTGCTCGCCGGGGCCGCCGCTGCCGCGGAGCTGATGCCCGCGCGTGCGAGCTACGTCATCTCCGACGCGGGTCCCGCGACCGATACGTTCATCGGCCATCGCGCGGAGGATCCGATCGACGCCATCGCCGACGCGATCGCCTCCGCGCATGCGGCCCGCGCCGCGATCAAAGAGCTCGACGGCAAGCTCCCCGATCAGCCCCTCGCGGTGACGATCGATCGCTCGTCGGGCGAGGCGCGATGCACGCCGTCCAACCTCGAGGTCGCCGCGTTCGCGATCGGCAACGAGATCGTGCTCGCAAGGCTCGCCGCGCGTGTCGAACAAGAGACCACGCTCGCGATGAAGTTGTTCGACGCGATCCGACGCGCGCGACACGCGCAGCTGCTCGAAGGCATCGATGGCAAAGCACAGCGCGAGGACGCGACGGAAACAACCGTTTCGCCGGCGGGCACTCCGTTCATCTGCGTCTCCGTCGGCGAAGACCGCCTCACGGTCGCGCGCCATGGCCATCGCCGAGCGTGGAAGGACGAGCGCGGTCCCTGGCTCGGTATCGGTCGCGTCGGAGGACTCGCAACCGTCTCCACGTGCCACCTCGTCATCGACGGCTACGGCCACGCCTGGCTCGCATCGCGCATCGTGGACCTGCGCATGCGCTTGACCGCGATCGCTCCTGGCTCGCCCAGCTCCACCGCTCGCCGCGTCGACGACAACGACGCGAGTGGCGCGAGCCGCTTCGTCGAGCCGTCGGACCTGCGAGGTGAAGCGATCGATCTGCCTCATCTCTCGCTCGTGAAAGACGCCATCCCGCTCGGCGTGGCCTGGCGCGAGCTGTCGGGCCCTGCCCCCCGCGCGCTCGCCCTCGCCTACGCCGTCGGCCGCGTCCTCCATCGCGTCGCCGGCAACTCGCGCGCGACGTTCTCGCCGACGTTTCAAATTCCCGTTGCACCGGGCGACATCACCGACGCCGAGCGCCTCAAGAAGCGCGTGGTCGTCGCGACACTCAGCGTCCGCTTCGTCGACGGCGTTCCCGAGCCATTCGCCGACTTCGCCCCGCGCGCGAAGACGATCCTCACCCGCGAAGCCTCGGGACAAGGCCTCGTGACGCGTCTGCTCGCCGCCGCTCGCGCCGTTCCCGTGCCGCTCGCGTTCAAGCGCCGGTCGCTGTCCACCTCGCGCCCCGCATGGTTCGAACGCCTCGCGGAAGTTATCGGCGGCCGTGCGTGCGTCTCCAAGATCAGCCTCGCGACGCCGAGCCCGTTCGCCTGCGCCGTGTCATCTCCCGCGCGCATGGCCAGCCTGCGCGATCGCATCGGCGGCTGCGTGATCACGATCGTCGATGATGGCGCGCGCGCCTCGATCACCGCGTGCGGCTCCGGCCTCGCCGGCGACATGGACGACGCCGCCGACCTGATCGATGAGGTGCTCGCGCTCTACGCCGACGTCGAGACGTCGATGAATCTGGAGCCTCTTTCGAGCTCCGCGTAGACGTCCCGGGCGTTGGCTGCGCGCCGGCGGCAGAGGGCGCCCCATCACCTCGCGCTGCGCGGCGTGACACCGACGAGCGCAACGGCGCCGCGAAAATGCATCAAGTGCCACGCACCGCGGGTCGCGAGGCCGCGAATGCACGGCGTGCCACAAAGGCCGCGCCGCGGGGCGAAGCGGTGGGGGTGCGCGTAGTGCGTCGGAAGCCCAACGCACAGCATTCGCCCCGCACCGACACACATGGCCGGGCGAGGAAGGCACAAGCGCCGCCCCCACCGCCGAGCTCCGCGCCGCGGACGTGGCACGACGTGCTCGCGGCGCCGCGGCCCGCGCTGCGTGGCGCGAGATGCTTCGCGACGTCGTTGCGCGGGCGGTGGCGCGACGTGCTTCGCGAGGCGACGGCGCGCCCGGTTCGTAGCTACGCCGAGGTCGAGTTGTCAGGATCCGGCGTCTCGGACAGCGCGATCTCGAGCTCTGCGTAGTCCTCGGGCACACGCGGCAGGCTCGTCGCCTTCGCGGCGGCGAGGTGATCTGGCGTCGCGAGGTGGGTCTGAGGCGTCCAGCGCGGCTTGCGCATGCGCAGCGTCGACGCGGCGAGAGACTCCGCGAGGTACGAGAGCTCGCGATGGCACTCGGTGCTGCTCGGACGATCCCAGCGATCGAACGCGAGCATCTGATCGACGAGCGCCGACAGCTCGTGCGGAGCCTCGGCAGCGCGCGCTTCCGTCGGCAGTACGATCTCGCCAGAGCTACGCGCGTGAAGCGCACCACGCTCGTACGGCAAGACGCCCGTGATCAGCTTGTGCGCGATGACCCCGAGCGCGAACACGTCGGCGCGATCGTCGATCGCATCACCACCGGCGAGCTCGGGCGCGACGTACTGCCAGCTCTCCGGGCTGCCGATGAACGCGGTCGCCGCGGCGTCGTGCGCACGTGCGTCGCTCCAGTCGCAGATGCACAGCGTAAAGCCGGCGGCGCGGCGCGCGAGCACGATCCGATCGGGGCGAAGGCCGGCGTGCACGACACCGCGTTGATGCGCGTGGACGAGGATCGCGGCGATGTCGCGAATGCGGCGCACCAGCTCGAGCGACTCACCTTCGAACGCGCGCGGAAACTGGTGCGCGAGCGTGGGACCGTCGACGAGCTCGCGCGCGAACCACGGGCGGCGATCCGGGAGGCGCGCCGATTCGAACAGACGCGCGACGGCGGGGTGATCGAGCGTCTCGAGGTAGTAGGCCTCGCGAAGAGCGCGCACCGCGATCTGGTGCGTCGCGCTCTCCATCAAGCGGATGACGGCGCGCCGCGGAAGGACCGCATGCACTGCCGTGTACGTCGTGGAGGTCGCCGTGCGGGCAATCTCCTCGACAAGGCGGTACTCCCCAATCCGCTCACGCTCCATCACGCCGATCACATATCGCCTGCCGCTCCCGGATGGAAGGGCAAAGCGCCGGCCGTTACGGCATCGCGTTCTTGCGCGCCGCGAGCATCTCGATGAGGTCCATTTTGGTCACGATGCCCGTCACCTTGCGCGCGTCGTCGATCACGATGGCGACCTCCCCACGCTCGAAGATGCGAGGCAATTCCGACGAGCTCGCGTTGAGGCCGACCGTGGAGACCTTGCGCTCCATGATCTCCGCAACAAGCGTATCGGTGCTCACGCGTCCGGACACCAGGTGATGCAACAAGTCGCTCTCCGTGAGGATGCCGGCGAGTGCGCCGTTATCCAGGACAGGCATCTGTGAAATGCCGTGCTCCTTGAACTTCTCCGTCGCGCGGCCGACCTTGTCGTTGAGGTCGAGCGAGATCACCTCGCGGCGAGCGAGCGCACGCACGACATCACCCACGGTGCCGACCTCCCAGTCGCCCTTCACGAAGCCCTGCTGACGCATCCAGCGATCGTCGACAAACTTGCTGAGGTAGTTGCGGATGTTGTCGGGGAGGATCACGACGACGCGCTTGCCCGGGCCGAGATCGCGGCTCACTTGCATCGCGGCCCACACGGCGGAACCCGACGAACCGCCGCACAGCAGTCCCTCTTGACGGATCAGCTGACGCGCGACGAGGAAGCTCTCGCGGTCGTTGCTCTTGATCCAGCGATCGACGAGGCGGCGATCGAGAACGTCGGGGATGAAGTCGTAGCCAATGCCCTCGACCTTGTAGCTCTTGATCTCACCGGGACCGGCGAGGATGGAGCCCTCGGGATCGACGCCGACGATCTGGCAGTTCGGGATCGCCTTCTTGATCGCGCGAGCGACGCCGCTGATCGTTCCGCCGGTGCCGGCGGTCATGACGACCGCGTCGCACTGGCCGCCCGTCTGCTCCACGATCTCGGCGCCCGTGCCCTCTTCGTGAGCGAGCGGGTTGGACGGGTTCGAGTACTGGTCGAGGATGTGCGAGTTCGGGATGATCTCCTTGAGCCGGCGCGCGACGCCGATGTGGCTCTCGGGCGAGTCCCACGCGGCTTCCGTCGGCGTGCGAATGATCTCCGCGCCGAGCGCCTCGAGAACGACCTGCTTCTCCTGCGACATCTTCTCGGGGAGCGTGATGATCACGCGATAACCGCGCACGGCGGCCGCCATCGCGATGCCGATGCCGGTGTTACCGCTCGTCGGCTCGATGAGCGTGTCGCCCGGCTTGATGCGGCCTTCCTTCTCCGCATCGAGCAGCATCTTCACGCCGATGCGATCCTTCACGGAGCCACCGGGGTTCATGAACTCGCACTTACCGAGCAGCTCACCGGGCAGGCCCTTGCCGATGCGGGAAAGCTTCACGAGCGGCGTGTGGCCCGTGGTCTCGAGAATGGAGTCGTAGATCTGCTCGCGTGACATCGCGCGGAACATACCCGATCGGGCTCTATTTCGGGCGGCGTGCGAGTAGCTCGCGGACGGGCTCGTAGATGCGCAGCTCGGACCGCACCATGCTCGTGACGCGGAAGACCTCGCGCAGAATCGCCGCGCCCTCCGCATCCGATGACGCGATGTCGACGACGATGTTCGCGCCGCGTTCGATGAGCGCAGGAGCGAGGCCCGGCCGATGCGCGACACCGTCGCCAGGAATCGGATCCGAGATGCGAATTGCCCGCAGCTCGCCGAGCTCGCGCAGCTCGGGAATTTCGCGCCAGCCCGCATGCATCAACGTGCCCGACGTATCGGAGACGACGTACGTGGCCGCGGCATCGAGCCAACCGCGCTGCACCGCTTCGCACGCTGCCTTGTGCGAGCCGGTGAAGTGCTGCTCTGCGACGACCTCTTCGATGGGGCCGAGCTCGCGGGAGATCAGATCCGCGGCATAGAGGTGCCCACCGGCAGAATCCTTGTCGACGAACGCGATGCGCTTGCCGCGCAGATCCTCGAGCGTCTGAATCGGCGAGTCGGGCCTGACGACGATCGCGCTCTCGTACGTCGCGCGGCCGTAGCGCAACGCTGTCCCGAGCACTCCCGCACCGCGCTCGATCGCGCGCACGATCGGCACGGGCGGCATCCACGCGAAGTCGACCTCGCCGTCAGCAACCGCATCGACAAGCGCCTGGTAGTCACCGAGCACGATCGACTTCACGTCGCGATCGAGGCGCTTGCGCAGCCAGGCCGCGACGCGATCGCCCGCGGCACGCGCGACCGCTGCGCCGAGCGCCGGCGACATCCCGAACTTCACGGGCCGCGCGGCATCCACGACGACGGTCTCGATATACGCGACCGACGGTGGCGTCGGACGATGCGGAGCGATGTCGGGGATGAGATCCTCGACGAACGGTAGCGTGCCGAAGCGCCCGACGAACGGCTCGCGGCGGTAGAGGTCCTGCAGCCACGCGCGCCATTGGTCACCATCGTCGACCTCGCGCGGCACCACTGCATCGAGGCGCGCACGGAACGTCGCTGCATCCTCGAGTCGTGCCTCGGGCGTGCGCGCCGTCGCGTGCTCGACGAGATCGATCAGCGCTTGCGGCAGATCGGGTCTCGCTTCCTTGAGCGGCCGTAGCCGCCCGCCGATCACCGTCGCGCCGGCCGCCCCGCTCGCCTCGATGTCCGGATCGCCGGACAGTGCCGAGTGCAGCACCACGCCGAGCGCATAGATGTCCCAGCCCTGCGTCGCCGTCATCCCGTGCCGTGCATCGGGCGGCAGATAGCGCGGCTTACCGATGACCATGCCGGCGCGCTGCGGATCCTGGATCATGCCTGCCACGCCGAAATCGCTGAGCTTGATGCGGCCCTCCGCGCCGAGCAGGACGTTCGACGGACTCACGTCGCGATGGATCAGCCCGAGCGGACGGCGATGCGGACCGCGCACCTTGTGCACGTAGTCGAGCGCATCCGCGACCCGCCGGACCGCGTGCACCGCCTGGCGCACCGGTAGCTTCTCGTTCTGCTCCGCTGCAAACGAGACGACCTCGCGCAGCGAGAAACCACGCACGTATTCCATGACGAGGAAGTACGTGCCGTCCTGCTCGCCGAGATCGAACACCTGGACGATGTTCTCGTGGTCGAGGCGCACGCCGATGAACGCCTCGCGCATGAGGTCACCGATGCGCGCCGGGTCCTGGCTCATCTGCTGGCGCAGGATCTTCACCGTCACCAGCTTCTCGAAGCCGGCCGCACCGCGCGAGCTTGCGAGATACACCTCGCCCATGCCGCCAAAACCGAGCAGGCGCAGCAACCGATAGCGACCGAGCTCGCGCCCAGGTGAGTCCACCGCCGATAATGGTACCGTGCCGGCGGGGCGCCTGCCCTAGTTTGCCGTAGCTCTCGGTGAGGGCCTGCGTGGCGTTCCGACAGCATCGATATGCTGGTCCGATGAAGCTGGTCGCACTGGCTCTGGTGACGCTCGCGGCGTGCGGTGGCAGCGACGGCAGCGGCCCAGCTGTGGACGACGGCCTGCCGTGTACGCGATACCCGTTCGCGGGCCCCGATCCGTGCGCCGGCTTCGTGAAGGCCTACTCGTTCGACTCGGCGATGACGGTCGACGACGGGCAGCTCACGGTCTCGATGACAGACCAGGCGTCCTATGGTGGATGCAACCTTGGCTCCCTCCTGGAGGACACGCGCGCGATCCTCGCGGTCGAGGTCGTTCAGCCGCCGACGTTGCCGGGCAGCTCGACGGTGACGGTCTTCGGCTCGGCCGTCGTGTGCCGCGGACCAGACTGATGCGACCCCGCGATCGAAGTACCGTCCGGACCGCCATGAAGATCCGCATCGCGTTGGTGCTGCTGGCCCTCGCCGCTGGGTGCAGCAAGGACGAGCCCAAAGGTCCGCCACCTCCACCACCCGATCCGAACGCCAAGAACTACTCCTCGCTGTACGACCGAGCTCGAGACGGCGACCTCGGCATGATGGAGCTGTACTACAGCGAGCTACCGGTTGCCGAACGCGCCAAGACAGCCGCTCCTCAGGTCGCGCCCGCCGTGATCGCAAAGTGGGACAAGATCGTCGACGAAGCGAAGAGGATAGCGAGGGAAACCGGCACCGATCGCGCGCGTGGCAAAGACAACCGGCTCGGCCTCGCTGACGACATCAAGATGCTCGACGAGCTCTCCGCGCAAGCACCGGAGCTGGCCGCGAAGTGGGCGCCGCTCAAGACCGAGCTGGCCTCGCTCGAACAGACCGCGTACACCGACGAGCACGACGACAAGCGCCCGCGCGTCACCCTGTGGACTCTCGCCACCGACCGACCGTCTCCGAACGAACTGCTCGCGATCGACGTCTTCGAGTGCGTGCAGGGAGCGCTCGAGAAGAAGTGGCCCGCGTTCAAGTTCGTCGACGAGTACCATCGGGTCGACGGTCCGTCCCTCGAGCTCGTCGCGCTCTCTCGGGAAGACGAGTACCGCTCGACGACAGGCGAGACGATGAAGATGACCGCGGGTGGCGCCATCGCGCTGCGGCCGCACGAGCTCGCTGCTCCGCTCGACAAGGCGTTCGCGAAGGATCTCGTCGCCCAGGCATCCGTCGCGAATCCCCAGGAGATCAAGAGCGATCTGAATGTGCGACCGACGATGGAAGCATCCAAGGCGGGCTTGCACGCCATCGACGCCACGCGCGGGCAGCTCTGCGCGGGTGTCGAAAAAGAGCTCGCCGCGCGCTGACTACTGCATGCGGCCGACGGCGAAGTACTGCGACTTTGCGTGCGCGAAGTACAGGCCGCTGACGCTCGCCGTCGGATACATCGCGTAGCTCTCGGTGAGCGACACGCCGTGGTGCGACGCGTTGTTCAACAGCTCGAACAGCGTTGCCTTGGGCGCGTGCTCCGGGCAGGCCGGGTACCCGAACGCGGGGCGAATGCCGCGGTACGTCTCGGCGAGGATCGCGGCGTGGTCGAGCTTCTCGTCCGGCGCGTACCAGGCGCGGCGGACCTTGCCGTGCACGTACTCGGCGGCTGCTTCGGCGAGGCGATCGGCGATCGCTTTGACCATGATCGCCGAGTAGTCGTCGTTGTCCTTCTCGTAGCGGCCCGCGAGATCATCGGTGCCGATACCGGCCGTCGCGATGAAGCCACCGATGTGATCGATCGGCATGCGCAGCGTCGCACCACTCGCGCGCGGATCGGCGCCCGGCACCATCGTGGTCGTGCGCACGGTCTGGAGCGGCGCGATGAAGTCGGCGAGCGACAGACACGTCTCCTTGTCCTCGCGCTGACGGGGCATCGGGAACTTCGCGAGCTCCTTGGTCCGGTCGGGAGAGAACACGTGAACGACGTCTTCGCCGTCGGTACCGGCGGGGAAGAAGCCGTAGGTCGCGCGCGCGGTGAGCGATTTCTCGGCGAGGATCTTCGCGAGGATCACCTTGGCATCCGCGAACACCTTGCGGGCCGCGTCGCCCTTCTTGGGATCGTCGAGGATCGCGGGATAGCGACCCGAGAGCTCCCAGGTGTGGAAGAACGGTGACCAGTCGATCCACGGCACGAGATCCTCGAGCGGGATGTCGAGGTTCTTGGTGCCGAGGAACGGCGGCTTGGGAATGTCTGCGGGCGCGAACGGCAGCACGAGGTGACGCTTGCGCGCTTCTTCGTGCGACAGCAGCGGACGCTTCTGCGCGGACACGTGCGCCTCGCGGAGCTGCGTCTGCTTGGCGACGACGTCGGTGATGTACTGCGACTTGTCCGTGGAGAGGAGCTTGCCCATCACGCCGACGGCGAGCGATGCATCCGGCACGTGCACCGTGGGGCCGGAGTAGGCGGGCGCGACCTTGACGGCGGTGTGCTTGCCCGACGTGGTGGCGCCGCCGATCAGCAGCGGCATCGTCATTCCGCGACGAGTCATCTCCGTCGCAACGCTGATCATCTCGTCGAGCGACGGCGTGATCAGGCCCGAGAGACCGACGAGGTCGGCCTTCAGCTCGACGGCGGTGTCGAGGATCTTGTGCTGCGGCACCATGACGCCGAGGTCGTGCACCTCGTAACCGTTACAGCGCAGCACGACGGCGACGATGTTCTTGCCGATGTCGTGGACGTCACCTTTGACGGTCGCGATGACCATGGTGCCTTTGGCGGTCGTGATGCCGGACGCCTTCTTCTCCGCATCCATCAGCGGCTCGAGGATGGCGACCGCCTTCTTCATCACGCGCGCGGACTTCACGACCTGCGGGAGGAACATCTTGCCGGCGCCGAACAGGCCACCGACGATGTTCATGCCGTCCATCAGCGGCCCCTCGATGATGTCGAGCGGCTTGGGATAGGTGGCGAGCGCCTCGGCCGTGTCCTCGTCGATGAAGTCGGTGATGCCGTTGACGAGTGCGTGCGCGATGCGCGCGGGCAGCGGCTCCTTGCGCCACAGCAGCTCGTCTTCCTTGCGGACGGTCTCCCCCGAGAAGCTCGCGGCGAGCTTGAGCAAGCGCTCCGTCGCGTCGGCGCGGCGATTGAGGACGAGATCCTCGACGTGCTCGCGCAACACCGGATCGAGCTCGTCATACACCGCGAGCTGACCCGCGTTGACGATCGCCATGTCGAGGCCCGCTGCGATCGCGTGATAGAGGAACACCGAGTGCATCGCCTCGCGCACCCGCGGATTGGTGCGGAACGAGAACGACAGGTTCGACACGCCGCCCGACACCTTGGTGCCCGGCAGCTCCACCTTGATGCGCTTCACGGCCTCGATGAAGCTGACGGCGTAGTTGTCGTGCTCCTCGATGCCGGTGCCGATGGTGAGGATGTTCGGGTCGAAGATGATGTCTTCCGGAGGGAACCCGACCTGCTCGGTCAGGATCTTGTAGGCCCGGTGCGCGATCACGAGGCGGTGATCAGCGCTCGTCGCCTGCCCGGTCTCGTCGAACGCCATGACAACGACAGCGGCGCCGTAGCGACGAACGATCTTCGCTTGCTCGATGAACTTCTCTTCGCCCTCTTTGAGCGAAATGGAGTTAACGACGCCCTTGCCCTGCAGACACTCGAGGCCTGCCTCGATGACGGAGAACTTGGACGAGTCGACCATCACGGGGATGCGCGCGATGTCGGGCTCGGCCGCGATGAGGTTGAGAAACTTCCGCATCGCGGCGACGCCGTCGAGCATTCCCTCGTCCATGCAGACGTCGAGGATGTTCGCGCCGCCCTCGACCTGCTGACGCGCGACCGCGACGGCCTCGTCGTACTTGTCGTCTTTGATCAGGCGACGGAACGCCGCGGAGCCCGTGACATTCGTGCGCTCGCCGATGATGACGAAGTTGGTCTCGGGCGTGATGGTCAGCGGCTCGAGACCGCTGAGGTGCATGTAGTGCGGCGGGGTGATCACGGTGCGGCGCGGAACATCGCTGACCGCCTTGGCGATCGCCGCGATGTGCTCCGGGCGCGTGCCGCAGCATCCGCCGACGATGTTCAGCATGCCCTCGCGCGCGAACGAACCGAGCACCTTCGCCATGCTCTCGGGCGTGTCGTCGTACCCACCGAACTCGTTGGGCAGGCCAGCGTTCGGATAACACGCGACGCGAACGTTCGCCGAGCGCGCCAGCTCCGCCACGTGCGGCCGCATGTCCTCGGCGCCGAGTGCGCAGTTGATGCTCACCGCGAGCAACTTGGCGTGCGCGATGGAGTTGTAGAACGCTTCGACGGTCTGGCCGCTCAGCGTGCGCCCCGAGCGATCGGGAATCGTCACGGACGCGATGACAGGCACGCGCCGCACGCCTTCGGCGAACAGCTCCTCGAACGCGAACAGCGCCGCCTTGCAGTTCAGCGTGTCGATGTGCGTCTCGGTGAGGATGAGATCGACGCCGCCCTCGATCAGGGCCTTGGCCTGCTCGCGGAACGTGTCGACCAGCTCGCGGAACGTCACGGCGCGCGCGCCCGGATCGTTCACGTCGGGCGACAGCGATGCGGTCTTGGTCGTCGGCCCCATCGAGCCCGCGACCCAGCGCGGCTTGCCGTCCTGCTTCTCCGCGCGATCCGCCGCACGGCGCGCGACATTCGCCGCCGCGAGGTTCATCTCGCGGACGTAGCTCTCGAGGCCGTAGTCGGCGAGCGCGAGCGCCGTCGCGGTGAACGTGTTCGTTTCGACGATGTCCGCACCGGCCATCAGGAACTGGTGGTGGATGTCCTCGATCGACTGCGCCTGCGTCATCACGAGCAGGTCGCTGCAGCCCTTGAGCGCGTGCGTGTGGTCCTTGAACTTCTCGCCGCGCCACTGCGCCTCGTCCTTGAGGCCCAGGCCCTGGATCATCGTGCCCATCGCACCGTCGAGAACAACGATCCGGCGATCGAGCGCGTCGACGAGGCGATCAACTGACGACATCGCCGGTGCTTACCACGTTAGGAGCACCTCTTCACACTCCCTGACCGACGGGCTAGCGAGAGATCCGCTCGTACGTGTAGCCCCGGGCGGCCAGGGTCGCCAGGACCCCGTCGGGCCCGACGATGTTCTGGACCCCGATGGCGACGAATGCCTTCTCGCCGCTATCCAGATAGGCGGCCAGCTTGTCGGTCCAGACGCGTTGCCGCTCCGCAATGGCGGCCCGCTTGTTCGGCGTTGCTTCGGGCGATTCGTGCGAGTAGGCCTGCTCGAGACCGCTGCGATACCGCCCGACGTCAGCTTCGAAGGCGCAGCTCAGGTCGGGGTTGCGAAGCGCGCCGCGGACATTGCTCGCATCCGTGATCATGTCCAGGAAGACCGTCTGCATCTCCCAGCTGTCGAGCGCCTCGACCTTGATGTGATGGTCTTCCGCGAATTGCGAGATCGCCGTCGGCATGTTCGGCGACGGGAACGCGAGGACCGTCCTGACAAGCAATGATTGAGCGACCCATGGGCGCATGCGCGCGAGCTCCTGCGAGCTGACGTGCAGTCGCTGCTTGAGCTCCGCGAAGTCATCGTTCGACAGCGACTTCATCAGCGACGGAACGACGTCGGGGCGACGCAGGTAGTACCGCGCGTCGGGCGACGCGTCGTACGTGTCGAACTTGCCGCCCTCGAGCGCCTCGACGACGAGCACCTGCGAGCTGGCCAAGAACCCCTTCGCGGTGTCGGGGATGTCCTTGTCACTTGCGCCCTGATGCGTCCCGAACAGCACGATCGCACCGTTGGGCCCGTGGACCGTCCACACCCACGGATGTACCGGCTGGGGGATGGGCGGCAGCGCGCACGTCGGGCCCGACGCACATGCTCCGAGAACGATAGCGACGACGAGCGCGAGGACCCGCATGGACAGGACCGTAGCACTGGCCGATCCGTTATAACGACGTTATAACGTCCTCGTGATCAAGAAGCTCACCGCCATCGGGAATAGCTACGGCCTCGTCATCGACAAGGCGATCCTCGATCTCCTGAAGATCACGCCCGAGACCGAGCTGGAGCTGACGACGGACGGCGTCTCGCTGCTGGTGACACCGGCGAACACGAAGAAGCGTGTCCCCGAGAAGAGCCCGACGCGAGAGCCCCGACGCGAGCCGGCGCCCAAGCCGGTCCCCAAGCGCCCGGAGCCTCGCTACGGCTTTCCGAAGAAGCAGCCCTGGTAGCCAACGCGCACGTGCGCGAGCGTCACATCGCGCGTTCTGTTCACAGGCGAGGACAGAGCTAGGTGCAATTGTGACGACGTGGTGAGCGTTACTCTGACGTCATGAACGCCAAGCTCTCTCTCGTCCTGACTGCATCGCTGGCTCTCGTCTCCACCATCGCGATCGCCGACGACGGCCCGCCCGCGGATCTGACCGATCGCGTGTGCAATTGCCTCCTCGATGCGAACACGCCGAAGGCGTCGTGCAAGGCGAGCAAGAAGCGCATCGTCGTGAAGGCGAAGGGCAAGGTCACCGCGTTCGACGGCAAGACCGTCACGGCGGGTCCCGGCGGCTTCACCGGTTATGCGGAGACCACATGCGCCGACGACGGCAGCACGACCACGATCACCGGCGATCAGGGCAGCGTGATCGTCGTCGACGGCACGACGTGGAAGCTGAAGGAAGCGTTCAGCTGTAAGGCCACGAGCGCGCCCAAGACAGGCAAGTAGGCTGGCGGCTAGCCTGGCGGCATGCGTACGATGCGCGCCATGCGAACTGTCCTGTTTGTTGTGATGTGCGCCGTCGCCGCGTGCGGTGGCAAGAGCAAGGCCCCTGACACGACGGCGTCAGAGAAGACCGACACGCGGTCTCTCTATGACCGACTCGGCG
This sequence comes from Kofleriaceae bacterium, assembly GCA_036499725.1. Lineage (GTDB taxonomy): Bacteria > Myxococcota_A > Polyangia > Haliangiales > Haliangiaceae > JABFXX01. The sequence continues at coordinate 97,959 of DASYDE010000048.1, read as the reverse complement.
GCACGGAGGGCATCACGGCCGTGGTCGACGCGTTCGTCGCCAAGACGGGCAGCGACCCGCGCATCGCGCAGTTCTTCACGAACGCCGACATTCCTCATCTCAAGAAGATGATGGTCGAGCACATCTGCGAGAACACCGGCGGCCCGTGCAAGTACAGCGGCAAGACGATGAAGGAGTCCCACACCGGAATGAAGGTGAAGAAGGAACACTTCGATGCCTTCATGGACGACCTGACACAGACGCTGGATGCAGCGGGCGTCAAGGCGCGCGAGAAGGGCGAAGTCCTCGCGTTCTTCAACAGCCTGGAGAAGGACGTCGTCGAGCCGTAGCTAGCAGTCGCAGCAGCTGGCGAGACCGACCAGCTCTTTGACATCCGCGCACGGCAGGCCGCCCTCCTGGAACAGGAGGTGCGCCGCATTGCGAAGGTGCTCGTCCCGCTCGTCCGGCTCGGCGTCGGAGTCGTAGGCCGCCCGCAGCGCCTCGCGCACCTGCGCGGGGACATCGGGGCTGTGCATCAGAAGCGGGGCCATGGTCAGCATGCTTCCTATGATGATGGATCCGCCCGCGTGGGTTGCCCGCTCCCTGATGGGGTAGCTGCGGTTCCGACAGCGGCTCAGCAGATCGCCAGGAGGGCTCTGATGACCGCTAGCGCAGCGCGGCGGCGATCCGGGGGTAGCTCGGCGACCTGTCGCAGCTCGGGCGGCAACGCGATGTGCTTGCCGTTTCCGTTCTTCTTGCCGTTCCCGTTGGCGTGGTGGTCGAACCGGACGTCCAGGGTCAGCCCCAGGCCGTCCTCGACGATCGCTCGGAGCGTGGAGAACGGGACGTCGCGGTTACCGCGCTCGATCTCGCTCACGTATTTGCCCACGATGCCCGCCCGTTTACCGAGTTGGGCCTGCGTGAGCCCAGCAGCCTCTCGGCGAGCGCGGATCGCTTGCCCGAGGGCTCGTAGGGCAGAATTGGACGCGGCCATGTCTGTAAAGGTCGGCCTACATCGCGCGGCTTGTAGCCACGTTCGGTGGACAATCCGTTGCACTGTCCACTAGCGGTAGGCTAAGAGCATTGCGTAAATCGCGTGTAGACCGTGCAGCTTCCCATCGAACAAATCATCGAGGCGATGGTGGATGTGGTGGTGGTGGTCGATCCAGCGGGACGAATCCCGCTGGCGAACGCAGCCGCGCGCGAAGTCACCGGTTTCTCGGCGGAGGAACTGGCAACCATGAGCATCGCCACGCTGTTGTCGGACGACTCGTCCGGCCTCCACACGCCCGTCCGCAGGCGGGTCGAGAACGGCGAGGCCCTGCGGCGGAGCAACGCGTGGCTGACCACCAAGGCTGGAGATCGCATCCCGGTCTCGGTGACCGCCGCCGCGATCACGGAGGGTGAGGCGGCCAGAGCGATCGTGCTGGTCGTGCGCGATGCGCGGGAGGCACGGGCGTTGCTCGCCGAACGCGATGCCGAGATCTCGCGTCGCGAGGAGGCGGAGCGATCGCTGCGGCGCGGCCTGTCGTCGATCGAAGGCCGGCTCGAGCAAACGCGCGCTCATCTGCTGCTCGCGGAGCGGCGCGCCTCGCTGTGGACGCTCGCGGCCGGTGTGGGGAGCGAGCTGCGTGCGATCGCCCGACGTCAGCGGGAGAGCCTCGAGGTGGTGGGCGATCTGGTGCTCCCCGATCACGCGGCGTCGGCGCTCGCGGAGCTCGCACACATCGGCTCGGACGTCGACGCGCACGCTGATCGGCTGTACGCGCTCGCGGAGTCTGCGGACGAGCGCGCGCGGCCGCTGAACTTGCACCGCGCGATTCACGACGTCGTCGCGATGCTGCAGGGTGCAGGCACGATGCGCGACCACGAGATTGTCTACGCGTTTCGCGAGCCACCCGTGTTCGTCGTCGTGCATCGCTCGCGGCTCGAGTTGATCCTCGTCAATCTGTTGGTCAACGCCGCCGATGCGTTAGGAACGGACCGCGGTCGGATCATGATCGCGGTCGACACCAAGGGCACCGAGCGCGCACGGGTCGAGATCAACGATACGGGCCGCGGCATTCCACCCGAGGTTCTCCCGCACGTGTTCGAGCCGTTCTTCACGACGAAGCCGCACAAGGACAACCCGGGCCTCGGGCTCGCGGTCGTGCGGCAAGCCGTCCACAGCTACGGCGGTCAGATCACCGCGAGCAGCACCCGCGGCGTCGGAGCGACGTTCGCGTTCGACCTGCCCCGCTCGCGCGACGATAGCTAGGCGAGGACGTCGCCACCTACTGGACACGGAACAAAGCGCGCAGTTGCACGCACTTTCCACCAATGTTTTCGGGGGTTCGCGCGTCTGTCTCGAATGCGTACGAACCAGCTCCTGATCACAGCTGTCCTCTCCGTCTCCTCGCTCGCGAGCGCCAGCGAGCCCGGTCCGACGCCGGCGCCGCCCATCGAGAAGCACTCCGTGCAACTGCCGCCGACGCTGAGCGCGAAGGAGACAGCGCGCCAGAAGAAGCTCGGCAAAGCCGCGGCCCGGGCAGCGGGCGATGGGAACTTCGGCTACGACGAGAACGACGACGAGCCGTCAGCGCTACGAAAGCGCAAGATCCCACAGCCGCCCGACGATCGCTCCAAGTACCAGGAGTGGCGCAGCCAGCTCACCGCGTCCCAGGCGAAGCGACTGGACAAGTTCTGCGAGGAGTACGGCGGAACGGTGACGGACGCCTGCGACGGCATCGGTCCGTTCTCCATCCCGCGACCGCCGTCGCTCGTGGCGCCCGTGCCGCGCGACACGGATCCGCCGACGGGCGAGCTCACGCACAAGGAGTGGGAAGTCTCGCTCACCGTCGCGCAGCACGAGTACTACGAGGACTACTGCCAGATGGGAGACGAAGATCGCGGCTACTCGCAGCTGTGCGGAGGCACACCCCTCGTGATCTCGTTTGGCGACGAGCGCGTCGCGTACACGGCGGCTTCAGCGAGCGATGCGACGGACTGGCCGACGAGCGCGACGCCGTGGCTCGTGATGGATCGCGATGGCGATGGTGCGATCGCGGCGGCGGAGATGTTTGGCGATGCGACGCCGCTCGCGAGCGGTGCAATGGCGAACAACGGATTCCAGCCGTTGCTCGAGCTGGATGCGAATGGTGACGGCGTGCTGGACGCGCGCGATCCGATGTTCGCTCGCCTGTCGCTGTGGACCGACACGAACGGTGATCGCCGCAGCTCGCCCGACGAGCTCTCGCCGCTGAGCACGCGCGTCCAGTCGATCTCGCTCAGCTACGCGCGCGAGGCCCACTGCGATGCGCGTCGCAACTGCGAAGGCGAGCGGGCGGCAATGACGTGGCGCTCGCCCGATGGCGCCGTACACACCGGTAGCGTGATCGACGTGTACTTGAGCTGGAGATAGACGCGATCGCGCACCACGATGGTGATGAACCAGACAACCGCGAAGACGCGGAGACGCGAAAAACGTTTTCGGTGGGGCGTCCCGAAACGATCTAGACGGCGACCGCGTGATTGCCCCGGACGTCCCCCAAAAAAGTCCTTCGTGCCTTCTTCCTTCGTGGCTCTTCGTCACGAACGGCCCGCGTCCCTCGCGCGGCGAGGTTAAACCTCTCCTTTGCGTCTCCGCGTCTTCGCGGTTCTCTGCCTCTTTGAAGGCTCAGGCGGCGTCGGCGGCGAGATCGAGGAACGTGTACCGATCGCGCAGCTCGCGCGCGTGGCGCACCGCCTGGCTCAGATCGTCGTCGGTGTAGCCGAGGTCGGCGGGCGTCGCCGGGCACCCGGCTGCATGCAGGATCGATCTCGTGCGCTCGGGACCGATGACGATGCGCTCGATGCGGGCGCGGATCATCGGCCACTCGGCGGCGAGCTTCGCGTTGAGCTCGTCGGCGCGCGCCGATGTCAGCAGCTTCGGCGAGACCTCGGCCCAGTTCGTCGCGCCGGCCGCGATGCCATGGCGCTGCAGGATCTCGGCCTCGGTGATCGTGGAAGCGCGCACGCGCGGGGTCTCGCTCGCCGAGAGGTATCGCGCCTGCAGCTCCGCCATCGCGATCGTGCAGACGCCGATCTGGGCACCGTGCAGGACCTCGATGGGCCGGATGCTCTCGAGGTAATGCCCGAGCAAGTGCTCGCCCTGGCTCGCCGGATAGCTGCCGTTGGACAGCGTCATCCCGAAGCCGGAGAGCACGAGCGTGCGCACGAGCGAACGGATCGCGACGAGATCGCCGGTGATCAGCGCGCGCGGATCCGCGAACAGCGCGGACTCGTCGGCGGCGAGCATCGCAAACGGCGCTTCGCGGTACTCGCGGCCAAGCAGCAAGTGCGAGAGTAACCAGTCCGCCTGGGCCGTCGCACGCGCGACGCTGTCGCCGAGGCCCGCCCGAATGAGCGGCAACGGCGCCGCCGCGATCACGGCGAGGTCGAAGTAGGACGCGATCGGTGTCGCCGCGCGGAACGATCGCTTCACGCCGTCGGTAACGATCGAGGCAGACAAGGACGTGTAGCCGTTCATCGACGGTGCGGTGGCGAAGACGAGCTGCGGCAGTGCGCGCGCGACGCCGGCCATCTTGGTCAGGTCGTTCAGCGTGCCCGAGCCGACGGCGATGATCGCGTCGGTGTTCGGGGCCAGCGCCGCCGCGAGAGCGTCGACGGTCGACATGTCCGCGTGCGGGTGGGGCAACACGATCGACTGCACGGTGAACGCGCTCGCGAGCGCTCTCTCGATGCGAGCCCCGAGCGCGGCGTGCGTGTTGGGATCCGAGACGACAGCGAGATGAGGCCCGACACCGAGCCCGCGGAGGAGCTCCACTTCGCGCCCCGCGAGCGAGTCGGCGATGACGACGTCGCGTGCGTCTGCCGCGAGCAGCGCGCCGGTCTCGGGATCCGGGTACTGCCCCGCGAGAAGCAGGGCAATCGGATCTTTATTCACATGCGTCCAGGACGGCTTGCAGCTGACTGCGCAGCGAGCCCTTGCGCGGCGCGAACGATCCGTCCAGCGCGGCCGAGCCGACGGTGAACGAGTCCGCGCCGGCCGCCTTGAGCGCCTTGATCTGATCGGCGTACTTCACCGCGCCGGCCACGAGCAAGATGCCATCGCTCGCGCGGCGCGCCGCCTTCACGAGCTCGATCGGATCCGCCTCCGTCGCGCGGTACGCGAGGAGGTCCACACCGGCGCAGCCCTTCGCGCGGGACGCTTTGACGTCCGCTTCGATCTGCTCCGGCGTTCCGCCGAGCTTGGTGGGGTGATCGAACGGTCGCCCCGGGAACGGCAGGTACTCCGTCTTGGAGCCGGCCAGGATCTTCAGCACCTCGTCGACCTGCGTGCCGCCGAGCAACCGATCGACGCCGAGGTCGCGCCCGATCTGCGCCGAGCGCAGCGCGGATTCCGGCGACGTGGAGACGACCTCCATGTAGCTGGTCGCGCCCGTTGCTTTGATTTGACGGTGAAGCTCGTGCAGCGTCTCCGGAGAGACACCGACGTCTTTGAAGCCAAGATGCTTGATGCCCAATGGCTTGATGTCATCGAGAACGGTGAGGCAGTCCTCTACCGTCTGATCCGAGCGCGTGAGCATGAACACGAAGTCCATGCTGCGAGTGTACTACTCGGGCGGCGTAATGAGCTCGTTGACCTTCGCCGTCAGCTCTTCGGCGCGATCATCCGAGATGCCGAGCGCGTCGAGCAGCGCCGCCAAAAAGTCACTCTCCTCTGGCGCGATGTCCACATCCGCGATGGACAGCACATGCGCACAGGCGAACGCGAGCTCCTTGGCCGCAGGGGTAGTCAGCGTGGCGGCGAGCTCTTTCATCCGCTCGCCGTCCTCGTCGTCGCTGACAAACGTCGGCGTCTCCGCGTCGCCCAGGCCGGCGATGCCGAACACCGCCTTGCCGAGCGCGAAGTACGTCTTGATCTCGTCCGAGTCCTCGCGTCCATCCGCATCGAGCGCGAGTTGCGTGATCTCGATGATTGCCTCGGCGTCGATGGCCGACAGCTGCGCGGGATGAAGTGACTTGACGAGCTCCTTCAGCTGTCCCTGACCAACGAGCATGCGCGGAACGTACACGAGCCCGCGGCTCAACGATACGGACCGCTAGACGGAACAACGGCCGATAGGGCGGCGCGCAGGACGTCCACCACATCGCGGACCGTCGCCGCATCGACAGCCGGCTCGCTCAACGGGAGCGTGCACCGGGCGACGCCACGCTCGATCGCGAAGTTCGCGATGCGCGGCTTACAGCCCGTCAGCACCTCGATCAGCTCCGTCGGCTGATCGCCCTCGAGCACGTCACCCAGATGAGGCAGGTCGACTTTCTTTTCGCGCAGCGCCTCGCTCGCGAGTGCTTCCGAGCCGTACCAGAACTTCATCTGCACCGGCTTGCCCTCCGCGTCACGCACGAGCTCGGTGTGAACGGGGTCACCGGCCGGTGTGCTCCACAGCGAGAGGTCGCCGAGGCAGAGCCGCGCCTTGTAGCGATCGGCCAGCGCCGCGAGCGCCGGGAGATCCGCCTTGATGTCGTGCGGTGGCGTGATCGAGGCGACGGCCTTCTCGATCGTGTGAGCGACGGCGCCGAGGTCCAAGCCCACGCGCTCGAGCTGCTCGGCGTCGAGCTTCTGCACCGGCTGCTCGAACCAGATGCCGTGGTCGTTCCAATGATTCATCTCGCCGGCCGCGCGCACCTGCATCAAGCTCGGTACGACACCCTTCAGGAACGCTCTCGCCTGCTCCTCGTCGCGCGCGACGACATAGTGCTCGCGATCCCACGGAGCGATATCGACCTCGATGTCGCGCCACATCAGGTGCCGCACCGTCGAGCTCTTGGTGACCTGCAAGCCGAGCCCGAAGAACGGATGCCGGATGCCGGCCATCACGAACGTTCCCTCGGGACCGCGGTAGTCGTACGCGATGCGCAGCGTGGATTGCTCTCTCACCTTTTCGATCGCGAACTGCCCCGGGGCCTCGTCGGTCTTGCCGTCTCCGTCGGCGTCGGTGGGCTCCTCATCCACACCGCGCCATCCGTGCTCCGCGGCGAACTGCGCGAACAACTTCGCCATCCGCTCATCGCCCAGGCGCGGTGCAGCCTCGAGCGGTTGCGCCGTCTTCGCCGCGGTCGCATCGTGAATCACCAGCGGTGCTTCCACCTCGAGGTTCTTGCGCAGGAACGGCATCGGAAGCGTCGCCGTCATGATCCAACGGACGGCGTGCGTGATCGTCTCGAACGTCGGCGGGAGGTTCTTCGGGATCGCCATGCGGAACGGCACGCTGCGCCCCGCGTGACCGGCCGGAATCGTGATCGACGTGTGAAACCCGCGGCTCGGAATGCCGGTGCGCGTCAGCGAACCATAGAGGTCGACGAGCGGTACGAGCGCCAAGATGACCTCGCGCTCCTTTGCATCATCGACGTGATAGACGGCGACCGTTCCGAGCAGCACCTCGCCCGCGATCACCTGGCGCGACGCGACGCCGAGCTCGATCCGCGGAGCATCGGGGGCGGCTTTCTGCGAGTTCGACCGCACCGCGAACGGCAGGCGCGGGATCTCGGCGGGCGGTTGGCGATGCACGTCGAGCGTGAACCGGCGCCGCACGTCGATCCGCCACGGAATGGAGACGTGAACGAAGACCTCGAGCGTCGCCCAGGCCGGCATCAACGTATGCGTCGGCGGGACGAGCGCGGGCACGTCGAACGCGATCTGATACTCGGTGCGCGACCCTGCTTTGAGGACGATGTCCTCGGGTTGCAGCGAGAACCCGAGCTTGTCGGGGTACGGGATCTGGGTGCCCTGCTGACTCTTACCGCTGCCGATCTGCCAGCCCTGGGATCCAGAGAGCTCGGCGCGAATGAAGTCGACCTTGGTCTCGTCGCTCGCGTCGACCGTGATCATCAGCTCTGCCCGCTGCCCGGCGAACACCCGCTGCTTCGTCCGCACCGAAACCGTTGGCTTCACGGAGCGATAGTATTCACCCAGTCCGTCACCGTCTGTATGCCGGCCGCATGAACGACCTCGGTCGCGATCAGCGGCATCTGGCCCGACCCGCGCAGCGACATGCGCCGCACGATCGCGCTGTTCGACGGATTACCCGGATCGATGCGCTTGCCCGCGCCCTCGCCATCTCCCTGCACCGTCACGCCGACCGTCGACACCCAGCCAGGCTCCGTGTTCGCGGGACGCGAATCCGTCGCGAGCTTCAGGTACTGGTCATTCACGGTCGACGCGTAGCCACCGGGCTGATGGCAGTGCCCGCAGTTCGCGTGGAGGTACGTCAGGGCCGCGACGGCCTTCGGATCGCCCGTCGGGCCAAACTGCGTTCCGTCCGGAATCGCCACGCGCAGTTTTCCAGCGGTGGAGAGCCACGAGATCATCGCCGGCGTCAGCTGGATCGCGGAAAACCCGAGCGCACCACCGGGCTCTCCCTCGTGGCACATCATGCATTCGTGCGCCGTCGGTGCGTCGTGCGCGGTGCCGTCGATGTTGAACGCGCCATCGACCGCGCGGTTCGCCTCGGTGTGCTGCGCGTTCCACACATACGTGCGGAGATCGATGCCCGACGAGAGGGTCTCTTCGATGCGGGTCTCCACGACGACGCCGTCGCGCGTGAACTCCTTCACGAGGCGCGTACCGACCGGGAACTTCCAGTGCGCCTGGTCCGAGTTGTCCACGGTGCCGCCCGGCGGCAGTAGCAACCAGCGGCGCTTCGTCGCACCGTCCGACCACAGCTCGTAGCGCACACCGTAGACGATCGCGTCGGACGGAATCGCCTGCGTCGCGAAGTCGCCATAGACGCCCTGCGTGGAGAGCTTGCCGTCGTCAGGGCCCGCGTCGGCCGAGGGTGGGCCGGCGTCGACCTCCGCGGGACCGCCGTCATCGTCCCCGGCGTCACTGCCCAGCGGGCGCCCTGCGTCATTCGTCACGATCCCGCTGTCATCCTGGGGACCTCCGTCGGTCTCCGTCCCGCCTCCCCCGTGGCACGCAGCGACGCAAATAGCGGTGACTAGGAGCTTTGCGGACCGGGGCACGGACAGTCGCATCGCAAACCGCGCGCCACGCTCTGGACGCGCCGAACCATGCGACACCGCCGCGCCAACAATTCCCGTTCCGTGCCCCAGCGCTCAGTGGTGTAGATTCGCCTCCATGAGCATGAGGGTGCGCGATCTGGTCGCGTTCGCAGTTGTTTCCATCGCCGCTGGTTGCGGAGCGTCCGAGAGCTCCAATCCGCATGGCCAGCTGATGTCGATCGACGTCCAGCCTGCCAACGAGATGGTGGAGTACACGGGTACTCCATCGACGATCGACTACACCGCGGTCGGTCACTACGCCGACGGCGCGGATGTGCCGCTCGACGGCGCGACGTGGACGCTCGACGAGGATGGCGGACACCTCGGTAGCTTCGTCGACTCGCACTTCACCATCGGTGGCGCGGCAGCGGGCAAGGGCGGCGTGTTCGCCACGCTCGACGGCACCGTTGGCTCCACGTCGGTCATGGTCACGATGCACCTGACGACGCTCGGCGATGGTGTTCCCGACGACGCGGCCACTCACTTCCCGGATACCTCGCCGGCGGCGGCGCAATCGCAGACCGTCGTCTACCCGCTCGACCAGGCCGTGATGCCGACGAGCGTGAAGTCGCCCGACATCCAGTGGGAAGGCGCAAACGCGGGCGGCGGCGACCTGTATCGCGTGCGCATGATCGCTGGTTACGCGACGCTCGACACGATCCTCCTCGAGCCGCCGGGCTCGCACTTCGAGCCTGTCGATCTCGACTGGCAGCGCATCGTCGGTAGCGTCGGCACCGGCACCGCGACGATCACCGTCGATCACTGGGACGCGACGAACGGCGTCGCCGGTGGCGCACCGGTCAACGTGAAGTTCATCGACGCGCAGGTCGTCGGCGCGATCTACTACTGGCACCTCGACGCAGGTCGGATGGAGAAGATCGACTCGATGGGCCGCGCGCCCGCGATCCCGAACCCGCCGCAGAGCCCGTCCGACGCGGCCAACCCGACAAATCCTTCCGATAACCGCTGCGTCGCGTGTCACTCCGTCAGCCGCGATGGTCGCTATCTCGCTGGCTCGATGTGGGGCGGCGCGCGCGAGGGCGCCGTGTTCGACATGTCGAGCAACGCCGTGAAGACCGGCAACCCTGCACCGACGGTGGCTCCTCTCACCGAGGGCACGACGTACAAGCAGCTGTTCACGTCGTGGAACAACGACGGCACGCGCCTCATGGTCAACGAGGGCAACACGCTGCGCGTGATCAACCCGATGACGGGAGCCAACGTCACGACGACCGGTACACCGCTTCCCGCTGCCGGCGCCGCGCACCCCTCGTGGTCGCCCGACGGTACGGCGATCGCGTTCGCGTCGAACACGACGGCCGGCGGCGGCACTCCGGCGTGGGCTGTCGATTATGACCGCAGCGACCTCTCGATCATCCCGCAGACGGGCCCGGACGCGTTCGGTCCCGCGTTCCCCATCGTCACCGCGACCGGCTCGCCGTTCCCTGCGGCATCGTGGCCGACGTGGACGCCCGACTCGCAGTACGTCGCGTTCGGTCAGGGCGTCAACTCGCGTGGCGCCAGCGGCACCACGCCGTACGCTGGCTCGCTGTTCATGGTGAACCGCAACGGTGGCGCGAGCGTGAAGCTTGCTAACGCGTGCCGCGGCCAGGACCTCTGCTACCTGCCGAACTTTGGACCGTTCGATCAGGGTGGGTACTTCTGGCTCGTCTTCTACTCGTTCTCTCCGTACGGCAACGCGCAGGTCGGCACCAAGGGTGTCGTGCGCCGCCAGATGTGGGTCACCGCGATCGACAAGTCCAAGCTCGGCACGGGTCAGGATCCGTCGTCGACGCCGTACTGGCTCCCCGAGCAGGACGTGACCGCGCAGAACATGAGCGCGTTCTGGGCCCTCGAAGCGCCGATCTTCAAGAAGTAGCCGCGACGCCGAGTTAATCGGGCTCTTTGGTCGCAGCCCGCGTGATCGAAATTTCTGCGGCTTCGTCCTCGGCCTCGGTGTGCGGCGGCAGAGCGCCGAGCATCGCGAGGCCTTCTTCGAGATACGAGACGAAGCGCATGCGGTCCATCGCGGCGCGGCGGACTTCGCTCCCATTCACCTCGACCTGCTCCTTGAGCGCCTTCTGGTCGTCGAGCAGCTTGGTCGCGACCGCCTGCGCGAGTGCGATGCGCTCCTCCAGCGTCTGCTTGTCGACCTCGAGCGCGATCACGCGCTCCTTGGCTTCCGACAGCTCGCGTTGCAACTGCTTCTGACCTTCGCGCTGCCCCTCGACAGTGTCCTCGAGCGCTTTGACCTTCACCTCGGCGAGGCGGGCCTCCTGCTGTGCTGCGAGGATCTGCTCGTCCTTCTCGGACATGGTGCGCGAGATCTCGGCCGCATGCGTGCGCGCGAGCTGCGCTTGATCGGCGGCGTGCGTCTCGATCTGCGCGAGCAGCTCGCGCTGGTGTGCCTCGTCGCGTTCCGACAACACGCGGAGGTGCTCGTTCTTGAGCTCGGAGACTTCAGCGACCAACCGCTCGCGCTCTTCGCGCAGCGTGTGGGCCTCGAGAGCCTTGGGCTCTAGCTCCGAGCGCAGCGTCTCGAGCGACTTCTCGTGAACGGCCCTGAGCTCGGCGAGCTGCGATTCGTGCGTTTCCTTGAGGCGCGCCGTCACCGCGGTCAGCGCTTCTTCGGCGGCGGACGCGGACTCCTTGCGCTTGGTCTCGAGGGACGCAGCTTCGCGCGTCGATCGCTCTTCTAGCGCCGTGCGCTCGGCGGTCCACAGAGCGCGCGTCTCGTCGAACGTGCGCGTCAGCTCCTCGATGCGAGCCTCGGCGGCCTGCGTGCGCGCCTCTTCCTTCTCGATGGCGCGAGCCAGCTCGTCGGCAGCGGCGATCTGATCCTGAAGGCGCTGCTCGACGCCACGCGTGCGCGCTTCGTACGCAGACAGCTCGTCGAGTTGAGCTTGGAGCTCCTCGAGTTGCGCGACGCGATCGTCGTGCTGTTGTGCGTCGGCGAGGCGCTTCTCGACCTCGGCCGCGAGCTCGTCATCCTTGTTCGCGAGCTCGTTCTGCGCTTCCGACAGCTGGCGCTGCAGGCGCGACATCTCGCGGCGAAGCGTGAGCTCGCCTTCGGCGTTCGCGGTGGCGGTATTTGTCGTTGGAGCGCCACCGGGATTGGTGGGCGGCGGGATCGAGCGCGCGCGCGTGCGCTCCATCAACTGCGATGCGACCTGTGAAGGTGACGCCTCGCGCTGGCGCGGCATGGGGGCAAACACGCGATCAACGCGATTGTTGGTCGCCTCGCCCGGCGCGTTCGGCTCGGTGCGCGTGTCCCGGCGTTGAATCGGACGCTTCTTCTCCACTCGAAAACCAGTATCCGCCAAGGGCGAAATGCGCGCCACCCATCCGTGGCACTCTCACACGCGTACGCCATGCTCCCACCCGGCCGTCGCGTGATCATCTCCGAGCTCGGCGAAGAACCGCTGGTCGCGATCGAAAACCATGCCTCGCTCGCTGCGCAGGCCGCTCCGGACCTCTCTCACCTTCAGGATCACGACGTGGTCATCGAGATCCGCTCTGCCGCCGTGGGCTGGGTCGATCTCATCATGACCAGCGGTCAATACCAGCACCCACCCAAGCCCCCGTACACGCCGGGCCTGGAGTACGCGGGCGTGATCGCGTGGCGGGGCGCAGCTGTCGCCAACGCAGAGGTTGGGGATCGTGTGCTCGTGGATCCGTTCATCGCTGGACCCCGCTCGCACGGTGCCTACCAGCAGTGGGGCGGGTTCGCGACCTACGCGGTGGCACCGAGTCACGCCGTGCACCGGATCCCGGGAGCGCTCTCGTTCGACCAGGCGTGCAACCTGCTCGGCAGCTACGAGACCGCGTATCACTGCCTCGTCGTGCGCGGCCGCGTGAAGAGCGGCGAGACCGTGCTGATCCATGGAGCCGCGGGCTCGACGGGCCTCGCGGCCGTTCACATCGCGAAGCACCTCGGCGCGCGCGTGATCGCGACGGGGCGCAACGCGGACAAGCTCGCCATCGTCGCGCAGCAGGGCGCGGATCACGTCGTTCAGACGAGCGCGGATGTCTCGCTGCGCGATCAGGTGAAGCCGCTCACGGATGGCAAGGGCGTCGACGTGGTCTACGACGGCGTCGGCGGCGACATCTCCGTCGAGAGTCTGCGCTGCGTGAAGTTCGGCGCGCGGTATCTCATCGTCGGCTGGGCCGCGACGCCGTTCGTGTCCAAGGGCAAGGGCCAGCGCGGCGCGCCCAACGCGAACCAGCTACCGACGAACCTCATCATGATGAAGGGCCTCGACGTGCTCGGCTGCCCGACGGTGATCTCGACCGTCGAGGATCCGTCGCTGCGCGCGCCGCGGCTCGCACAGATCCTCGCGTGGGCCGCCGACGGGACGATCAAGCCGTACGTCTCGCACACGTTTCCGCTCGCGCAGTTCAAGGACGCGATGCTCGCGAAGTGGAACGGTCAGGTCGTCGGTGGTGCCGTGCTGCACCCCCAGGACTAGCTCTAACCGCCCGCGGGGCGCATCGTGATCGGATACGAGACCTTTACTGGCTGCTCGTCCTTCGGCTTCGGAAACTCGATGTCGTTGACCACGGTCGTGGCGCACGCCGAGATCTCGTACGTCGGGGCGCTGACACGCGCATCGTTCACGTGACCGTCGGGCTGGATCGTGAAGTTCATCGTCATCGTCCCCGCGGCCTGCGGCATCGTCAGCAGCTGCTTCTCGTAGCAGTACTGGAACTTCTGGATGTTCCGCTTGATGTAGCGGCGGATGATCGCCTTGTCCAGGTCACCAGTGGTCGTGGGCTGACCGATGCTGATCGACGGCATGGTGAAGGAAGCGCCCACGCTGGCAGTCTCGCCGCCATCTGCGTACTGGCGCGTTGGCAGCACCGTGATGGTGACGCTACCGACGTTGTTCTGCGCGAGCGTGTCGAGCACCTCCGCGAACTGGATGAAGTTGGCATCGTTCGTCACGACGAGAGAGACCGACAGCGGTAGCGACGTCTGCGCGCGGCGACCAGCGATCACGGCTCGGAGCTGGCCCGACGCATCCGGCAGCGCGATTGCCGTCTCGCCCGCATCGAGCTCGCTGGGCTTGAGCTGGAGAATCAGCTTCTCCATGACCTCCTTGGTGTCGTTGCCGAACAACCATGGCAGTCGCGCGCCCGTGTCCTTGCTCGCGATCACGAACCTGCCGTTGATCCCGCTCATCACTCGCACGACATCGAACGCCTCGCGGCTCGCGACGACCGTATAGATCGCGACCGGCGTTCCCCCATCCGCGACGCGCGTCGCGTGGACGGCGAGCGGGATAGGCTCGGAGAGCCACGCCGGCTTGTCGGGCAGCTCCTGCGGTGAAGACGGTGCGCTCGCAGCCGCATTCGACGGGCTCGCCGAGTCCGCTTTCGAGCTGCACGCCGACACCGTCATCACCACCAGAGCAACCGCTGCCGCGCGCATCCACCCCGACGCTAACATGTGAGGTGCGACGCCCCCCCACCTCAAACGTTCCCGGCCTCACGCATTTGATCGCTCTCGATCGACAGACTCTGTGGGCGCCGCTACGTCGAGAAAACAGAAGACGAAACCGGGTAGCGATGGGGTTGCTCGGGAACCGCACATCCGTTTTAGTGAGGAGACATGGTGATTGTTCGGGGCTCGGTATCGGATCGTCCCTGGGGCGCGACGCTCGCCGCGGTCGCGCTGGGCGGGCGGTCCGGACAGCTCGATCTGACGAGCGACAGTAACCAACGCTTCTGCATCGCGTTCGTCCACGGTCACGTCGTGGGTGCCACGTCGCCGCTGCCGGTGGACTCCGTCGCGCGCATCGCGCTCGCGAACCGAATGATCCCTGCGATGATCGCGAAGACGTACGCGAAGATCGATGACGTCGACCGCTTTGCCGATGCGGTGAAGCTCACGGCGCAACAGGCGAACCAACTCAAGCGGCGCGTGCTGCTCCAGCGCGTCGCGCGGACGTTCTCGATCGACACCGGCACGTACGTGCTCGACGAGAGACTGTCGATCCCTGTCATGCTCGGCATCGAAGTCGACATCCGCGCCGCGGTCTACATGGGCATGCGAATGAACCTCTCGCAGCAGAGGCTGACGCGCACGCTGCATCGCATTGGCGGCGCGCGGTTCCAGCTCGTCCCCGACGCGATCAACAGCCTCGCGAAGTTCGAGCTCGGCGACGACGAACAAGTCGTGATCGACGCGCTTCACAACGGCACGTCGATCCCCGAGCTCCAGGCATCGCATCACTATCTCGATCCGCGCATGATCGAAGCACTGCTCTGCGCGCTCGTCGTCTGTGACGCCGCGGTGCAGACGGACGTCGCGGGACGTACGCCGACGCCGCGCGATCCCACGTTCACCCCGCCGCACGGTCTGTCAGCAACGTCCGCCGAGTACGTCTCGGTCTCGCGCACGATGTCGGATCTCGCGGTGCCCATCCAGCAGAGCACGGCCTCTCCGCGGCGCGCGCCGCGTGTGGATGATACGGCCGATGCGTCCGCGGTCCCGATGCTGATCCGGCGCGACCCCGACGTGGTTGTCCCGCGCTCGACACCACGGCTTCCGACCGAGCCGCGCACGCTCACGAAGAAGTCGCTCGACACCAAGCGCACCGCACCGGTCTCCACGGTGCAGCTCACGGAGCTCGTCCATCAGAGCCGCAAGTCACCGGCCGCGGGCGTGCGCTCGTACACGGACCCGTTCCTCGAGGTGCAGCCGACCAAAGCGCGCCCCCCGGCCCTCGATCACGACGAGGTCCACGAGCTCATCGAGGTCGGCGTCATGCTGCTCGAACAAGGCGTCGATCACTTCAGCTACCTCGGCCTGTCGTACGACGCGCCGGTCGAGGAAGTACACGAGGCGTATGTCGAGTTCGCGCGCTATCTACGGCCGGAGAAGCTTCGCGAGCTCGGGATCGAGGGCCACGAGGCGCAGGAGGCGAACGCCGTGTTTGCCCAGGTCGTCATCGCGTACACGGTCCTGACCGATCCCGCGCGCCGCCGGACGTACCTGGCCGAGCTGGATGCGACAAGAGCGCGCGCCCGCCGGTAGCGCGCCCGGGCATGAAATCGTGTAGGTTCGCCGCGTGTCGGCGCCCATGCCCAAGAACTATGTTTTCGAGACGGTGATCATCGCGCTCGTGCTGATCGTGGTGATGGTCGTCTTCTTGAAGCACAGCTGGGGCGGCTAGCCCGTTCCCGAGGCAGCGGCGAGCACTGCCTCCAGCCGCTCCAGGAACTTCGACGATTCGCCGGCGTTGGACGACGTCGGTGCATACCGCTCCAGCTGGACGATCAACTGATCCGTCGCTGCGGCACGGCCGCGTAGACGCTGCGCCGACTGATACGCGCGATCGAGCTCGTCAGCTGCCGTGCGCGGCGAGATGTCGACCAGCTGCCGCGCGTTGGAGAGCGCCTCGCGCATCGCTTCGATCGTGCGCTGGTCGTGAACGAGCAAGACCTCGCGCTGGTTGATCGAGCCGAGCGAGTCCAGATACTTCACGAGACCCTCGCTCGTCAGGCGCGCAGCTGCGGGCGGTTGCTCGCCGAGCTCGCGATCGAACTCGACCATCTGCCAGCGATCCGCGGGACGCATCGCGCGACACACCACCGACGAGACGAACGTGTGGAGCACGCTCTTCACGGCTGCGAGCGCAGGCGCGTGCTTCGTCGGATCGCTGCCCTGGAGCGCGTCGTTGTAGGGCGCCAGCGTTGACGCGAGCTCGGCCAGGCCGCGCCGTACGAGCAGCGCGCGACCGAGCGACGTCAGGTATCCGGGGACGACCGTCGCTGGATTCGTCTCCGGCAAGAACGCCGTGTAGACCGCCGTGACGAGCGCGTGCACGCCTTCGCTCGACGAGCTCGCAACGTCGTCGAGGATGCCGAGCACTTGGCCGATCTCGTTGCTCTCGAATGCGACGCGCGTGCGCTCGAGCGCTTCGGTGTGCTGACTGCGCAGGCCGTATTCGATCGAGATCAACTTCTCTGTCACCTTCGCCCACCGCTCCGCGTCGCCTTCGTCTTTGACGGCTTCCGTCACCGCCGCGTCGAAGCCGTCGAGCAAATCGCCGAGCTCGTGCGCGCCGATGCTCAGCTCCTCCTTCACCGTGGGTTGCCCGCCGCCTTCGAGATCACCGAAATCGAACGGGCCCGACGGTTCTTCCGTCGCAAAGGGATTGGCGGGCTTCGCCTCCGCCTCCAGCTGCCGACAGAACACGAGCAGCTCGAGCATTCCCTTGAACGTGCTGACCCAGAGCTGCTTCAAGCTCTCGGTGGCGCGCTCCGTCGGAGCCGACCGCGTCGCGACAAAACGCTCGTAGAGACTCTCGTCCAGCGCTTTGAGCTGGTCGAGTGCGGCCAACGAGAGTTGAACCAGCTCTTGGGCCTGGTTCTGAATTCTCGGAGTACCGATCGCTTGTTGGAGGCGTGGATCCACCGACAGGTAATTTTCACACGCCGCATCGCACGCAAGCCAATATTGTCTAAGGTATCGGCGTGACTCCGTTGATCATCATCGGCTGTGGGTTCGTTGGAGGGCACCTCGCGCGAGCTGCTCTCTCGGCGGGCCGTACGGTTCGCGTCCTCGCCCGCTCCACCGGTCGCCTCGCTCCGCTCGGCGCTCTGGGGGCTGAAGTTAAGTTCCTGGACGTCAGCGTCCCGACGAAGATCGCCACCGCAATCAGTGGCTTGCACGGCGCGACGGTCGTCTACAGCGTTCCGCCGGTGACGTCGCTTCGGCCTGGCCAGGCGGTCAAGGCCGCGATGTTGGCGGCGTATGGCATCGGAGCTACCTCGTTCATTTATCTAAGTAGCAGCGGTCTGTACGGAGACCGCCCCGATGACGACGTCTGGATCGACGAGGACAGCCCGGTGGACATCGACCGCGGCATGCAGAACGTCAAATCGGATGAGGACGAGGTGGAGAAGACCGAGCTGGATCGTCTGCGGACGATCACCCTCCGTCTTGCACCCGTGTACGCGCCGGGCAAGGGCATCCGCGGTCGCCTCCGCAAAGGCGAGTACAAGATGATCGATGACGGCGAGCACGCGATCAGCCGCATCTACATCGATGACCTCGTCCGCATCATCTTCGCGGCGGAAGAGAAGGCACCGCACCGCGCGCTCTACATGGTGGGCGACGACGAGCCGACGACGCAGCGCACATACGCGACGTGGCTGAGCAACCACCTCGGTCTACCGATGCCGGAGACCAAGTCGCTCTACGACAACACCGGCAACCGCGTGCTGCACCGCAACCGCAAGATCAAGAACACGCGCCTCAAGACCGAGCTCGGCATCGAGCTGAAGTTCCCCTCGTTCCGCGAGGGCGAGCTCGCGATCGACGAGGCCGAGAAGGCCAAAGCCCAGGGTTGAGAGAGGCTAGAGGCAGATCGCGGTCTTCACATCGACAACCTTGTTGTCGCGGGGACAGCGCAGCTGCATCGCTTCGAGCGCCTTGCGCAGACACTCCGCCGCCTTCTCGTCGGACTTGTCGCGACCACCGAACGGCTTGATCTGGATCTGGAACGGGTTGCCCTTGGCCGACAGCTTCCACTCGGCCCAGTAGCCGCGCACGTCATGCGATTTGCGGTTGGGTGGCGCGCACGCGGCAAACGCGGGGTTGCTCTCCATCAGCGCATCGCTCTCGAGGGAACCGTCCGCATCGCTGCGCACCGTCACGATGCCCGGGGCGAGCTCTCCCTGGTCGAGACCGCCCTTGGGCGCGTTCGGCGGAACGCCTACAGCGACGAGCTTGGGCCCCGCGGCCTTGATCGTCGCGAGCTTGGTCTTGTCTCCCTTGAGCGGCGCGTCGTAACGCACCCAGCGGTCCTTGGAGTGGGCACCGTGGCGCTCGAGATCCACGTGCAGCGTGCACGCGTCGCCTTCGCACGTGACGGTCACCGTGCCGGTCGACAGGTTCGGATACTTTTGGCCGAGCGCCGCGACCAGCGTCGGCGCCTGTCCGCACGCTTCGGACTTGTCGTCCCACTTCGACGAGTCGACGAGCTTCTTCGCTGCTTCCACGTCCTTGGCGGCGACGATCTTCGCCTTCTCCTTGGTCGCGATCGTCGCTGCGACCGCGTTGCGCATGTCGCCCGTCGTCACCTTGACCGGGAAGTCGTCGAGATAAACCATCGCGATCGACGGCTTGCCCGTGCCCGCAACGATGGTCTTGGACTCGCCCTTACACACGTCGAACACGTCGCCGGCCTGGGCCGAGGCAGCGGCAAGCAAAACAACTCCGAGCGCCCCTGCGATTACGCGGATCATGAACGAACAATACACTAGGCTTTCGGGGATGGAGACATCGCGCAAACGCCGTCCACTGATCGGCCTCCCGGCGTCGGTGCTGTTCGTGTGCTTCTTCTTACCGACGCTGCGCGTCTGCGGGTCTCCGTCGTTCCCGTTTGAATTTCCGCCCGTGTACATCGTCCACGTCGGAGCCCTGCTCTTTCTTGCTGCCGCGCTCGTCAAGACGCTGCGCACGGCTCGGATTCTGACGTCCGTTTGGCTGGCGCTCCTCGTCCTGAGCGCAACGAGCATCTTCGCCCTGCTCCTCGCCGACGCCTCCGCGCCGTTGGCCCTCTCGTTCTGCGGCCTCATGCTGATCATCGCCCCGTTCCTCGCGCGCACGCTCTATCGAAGCACCTTTGGCGAGCGCGGCGTTTGGATCGCAGCGACGGGTCACGGCATCGCTTCCGCGTGCTGGTACCTCCTCCTCGCGTCCGATCACGATCACATGTGGGGCGCGTACGTCGGCCTCGCGAGCGCGACGCTGATGGCGATCATGTGCGCGGCTGCGGCAGGTGAGATTCACGCTGCACGGAGAGCGGCCCGCGACGACGACGCACCAGTTCCCCCCGCGCGCATCGTCTGACGTGCTACACGCTGGGCGTGCCGACGCAGACCAACGAGGAGCTCGCAGACAATGTGATCGATCTCGAGGTCAAGCTCGCCTACCAGGAGCGCCTGATCCGCGAGCTAGATCAGCTCGTGCGCGAATTCGGCACGCGCCTCGATACGCAGCAGCGCGAGCTCGACCAGCTGAAGCAGACGCTCCGTAGCGGTGAAGTGCCGCAGGGCCCTGCGACCGAGAAGCCGCCGCACTACTAGCAGGGGCAGCCGTAGAACTGCTCGTCGAGCTTCTGCAGCGTCGTGCCGTGGATGTCGTTGACGATCCGGCCACCGATGAACGGGACGCCGATCACCTCCAGCTCGCCGTCGCCATCGAGATCGACGAGCTCCTCGATGTCGGAGATGTCGCCGAGCGACGCGTTCGCGACCGGCACGAGCGCGTTGTCGTCGCCGACGCGGTACAGGCCCCACACGTTCGCGAACGGCGTCCCGCACGTGAACGGCTGCGCTGCGTGCACCGAGACGAACTTCGCGCCCGTCACCGGATGCACGAGGATCTGCGTCGTCCAGGTCGTCGACGGATCCGCGTACCACTTCTTGGGCATCTCGGTCGGTGCCCACTCGGGGTCGTCCCACTCCTTCTGCGCAGCGGCTGACTGCGGAGAGCGAATGAGCGCTCTCTTCGCGGCTCCGGCGAGCTTTTTGTCCTGCACGACTCTCATCGCGATCGGATCCTTCAGATCCGCACCGCGCGCGAAGACTTTGCCGCCCGGGCAACCCTCGAGCTCAGCAACGAGCATCGGCGAGCCGAGGCGAAGCACGCTGTGCGCGGTCCACTCGGTGTCGCTCTCGCCGTTCTCGGCGCCCTGCGAATCCGCGTACCCGATGTCGCCCGAGACGCGCGATGCGATCGCAAAGCCCGTCACGCGCGCCGTGCACACACCGTCGACGATCACGTCGCGCATGAGCCACGGCGTGTACTGCGGGACTTCCGCCGCGGCGACGTTCGCGGTCGCCGTATACGTGTAGTCCTTTGTGGAGTGCATCAGCGTCGGCGCGACGTGCGCGGGGAGGTGATCCGCGTCGAGGTCGGCGATCTTCATGAACGTGTGGCCCTCGGTGCTGAACACGAGCGAGACGTCCCTGGACGTGCGCGTCGGCGCGACGAGCGTAGAAGCCTCGGATGCGATCGCAGGCTCGATGACGGTGTCCTGCGTCTCGGTCTCGACGCACACCGGCGCGGGAGGCGGAGCCTGCGTCACAGGTGCGTTGTAGATGGACAGCGCCACCACACCAGCCGCAGCGATGGACGCACCCGCGACCAGACGAACCGACAGGAGCTTCGTGAAGTCGACCATGGGCCTCCATGCAGCAAGCCGTATGCCCCGCAAAAGCCCAAGCGGCGCGCCCAGTTCCAGGCGGCATGTCCGCGCAGACACGCGCCCGTGTGTCCCACCAGCAAAACCGTGACGGATCCCCTGAACGATGCGCGTGTGCTGGCCGAACTGGATAAGCGAGTCCCAGAAAGGAGCAAGGAGCCGCGCTAGATACGAAGGTCGTTTGTGGCCACGACGAGGTCCTGAGTCGAGACGAGTCCCCCCTGCACAAGCTCGTCCCAGCAGTCGATCCGTCATGCATGGTCACGCGGCGCACCTGGCGCGGTGCGGAAGTGAAGGAAAGGTGAGAGGCGCGGGTGGGACCGACGCTTCCGTTTGATTTCTCGTCGAGGAACGCGCGACCATGGTGTCGTGCGCTGCCTCGCAATCGTCGTCGTGCTCGCGGGGTGTGGCTTTCAAGTCTCCGGCGGCCAGACGGCGGTCGATGATCAGCCGGGCGACGATCAGCCACCGCCTCCCGATACGCAGACCGTGATCGACGCAGCCATCGACGCAGCCATCGATGCGCCGCCGATCGATGCGTGCGTCGACGATGACGGCGACGGGGTGTGCAACGTCGACGATGACTGGCCGTGCGGTCCCAAACCGAACGCCGTGGGCTCGCCGATCGCGTGGATGAACACCAACGGCCAGGGCAAGACGGAGGTCACGCAGGTGTCGAACACCAAGCTGGGTGGTGGCAACGCGAACCTGTACGTCGTCGCGCCGAACACGAGCTTCAACCTGGTCGCTGACTACTCCATCTACGACTGCATCTGCCCCGGCTGCATCGATCAGGTGCAGATCGGGTTTGCGACGGACGCGACCTACACCGATGCGCCGAAGTGCCTGTACAGCGGCACGCTCAGCGGAAATTGCATGACGGCCAAGACGGGCAATCAGACGGTGTCGCTCAAGGCGCCCGGATCATCAGGCACCGTGTACGACGTCGTGTTCGGCCGCGCGCAGGCAAACAGCTGCGGCGGCGGCTGGTGGCCCGGCATGCCGGCGCCCAATACGACGGTCGCCAAGGTCTGCGTTCACAACTAGCGATCAGCTAACGCTTCAGATTCATCGCGGGCTTGTCGGGATGCCACGGCTCGGCGAGCACGATCGCCGAGCACTCGAGCACTTCGACGACAAACCACCCTGCCTTCTCGGGGTCCGGGAAGCCGGTGCGGAGCGCGGTGCTCCACCGCTGGACGTTTGCCAGCTCGTCCTCCGAGGCCTCGCGATACGCGAGCGTGGAGAGCAATCGGTGGAGCTGGTTGTACATCTCGGTCATCGCGGGTGCCCACGTGATGAGCGGCGGGCGCGGCAGGCCCTCCACCATGTAGTCGTTCACGATGTAGGCAACCTGGCCTCCTCGCGAGCTGCGGTGCGAGGTCGGCTCCGGGTAGCGCCGGATCGGCTTGGTCGGGTGGCTGTCGTCGTCGGGCAGCGGGACGTACGGACCCACCACTGCCATCTCGTTCTGCTCGAGCCGAGATGGGTCGACGGAGACGCGGGTGGCGTTACCCGGCTCGTAGAGCATGAACGTGAGCGGGTTGATCTGGCCGTCGTCACCGAGCACCTTGCACGACAGCGAGCTCGCCAAGCGCGCGCAGAACACCCGGCGGTCGTCGGGCGGGCTGCCGGCCAGCTGCATGCGCGTCGGGAAGTCCCCTCCGGCCTTGCTCCGATAGATCGTCACTGGCGCATCGCTCGGGTTGTCCGTGGCGATGCCGTCGATGACGGTGATGTCGTCCTCGGGGACGCCGAGCGCGTGCGAGACCGCCGCGATCAAGTCGCGTGAGAACACCTCACGGCCTAGCCACAGCTCGTCCCACATCGGGCCGATGATGCCACATACATACGCGTCGCTGGTTGCCGACTTCCAGATCGTGAGCTTCTCCCCGTCATCTAAATTCTTTCTGGTCTCGCTCATCACGCTCGCCGGCTGTGCCGAGGCGGTCGTCGATGGAACGGACCCGACCACCGACCCTGGTACCGACCCTGTAGCGTCGACGGAGCTACGGGTGGAACCGGCGAGCGCGTCGATCGACGTCGTCGACGGCGTGGCCGCGGGCCAGACCTACCGCGCGTTCCTGGTCGATTCGGATGGCAATCGCACCGAGGTCACGGATCGCGCGACGTTCTCGATCGCCGACGCGCGCTTTGGCAGCACCTCTGGTAGCAGCGTCACCGCGACAGGCGCTGGCGCAGGCACCACGCACGTCATCGCGCAGCTCCCCGGCCGCAGCCACTTGCGCGGTACGAGCGCACTCGCCGTCCACGTAAAGATGACGGACACGAGCGACGTCGACAGAACCACCGTGCACGCGTTCGATAGCGCGACCGACGAGGTCGGCTGCCAGACGAGCATCGCGTATCCGTCCGACGGCGCCGTGGTGCCCTCGAACCTCGGCCGGATGGACGTGCAGTTCACCGACGCAGATCACGACGTGTATCGCATCCGCCTCTCCAACGCGTACGTCGACTACACGCTCTACACGCATGACGCTCGCCCGCAAGCGATCGACGGCGCGCGCTGGCAGTGGTTCGCGACGTCGCGCCATCACATGCAGGTCGATGTTGCCGCGATCTCCTCGTCGGCTCCCGCCACGATGTGCGCGACGCGCGCGCGCACCGTCGACATCACCGACGCTGACGTGCAGGGCGCCGTCTACTACAGCGCCACGGGCGACAGCGCACCGACCCGGAGCAGCCTCGTGCGCCACGACATGGTGTCGGGCCACAGCGAAACAATGACCATGGCGGGCGCGCAGTGCGTCGGTTGCCACGCGATCTCGCGCGACGGTAGCCACATGGCCGTCTCCGTCGACGCCGCGGGCGGGCCCGGTGCGGTCTACGATCTCACCACCGGCACCACCATTCCGATGGGGACGAATGCCCACTGGACCTCGGCAACGTTCACGCCGGACGGCAAACAGCTGCTCACCGTCGAGAGCGGCGCGATGAACCTGTTCGACATCACCACGGGTGCCAAGCTCGCGACGTTCGACACGGGCTCCGTCACGGGCAACCCGGAGCTCTCGCCCGACGGCAAGCACATCGTGAGCGTCGAAGTCCCCGGCGGCTCCGACTGGACGTTCTCGGGGGCGCAGGTCGTCGTCCGCGACTTCACGCAGGACACGCACCGTCTCGGTGACGCCCACACGCTCGTCGCGTTCGACGACGCCGACGGCATGCAGAGCTACTACCCGTCGTGGTCTCCGGACGGCAAGTGGGTCGCGATCACGCGCTCCTCGTCGGGCGACTCGTACTCGAGCGAAGATGCTCGTGTCTGGGTCGTGCCGGTGTCTGGTGGGCTCGCCCCGATCGCGATCACGCCCGCCGGCGAGACTGGTTCGTGGGCGCGCTGGATGCCGTTCGAGAGCACGGTCCACGGCGAGCCGGTCTACTTCCTCTCGTTCTCGTCGAACCGCGACTTCGGGATCTCGTACCCGCGCGGTCGCCAGCAGATCTGGATCGCTCCGTTCTTCCCGTACCGCGCGTACGAAAATCCGAACCCGTCGGCGCCCGCGTACCACGCCCCGTTCCAGAGCACGCAGACCGAGAACTACAACGCGCAGTGGGCGACCACCGCCGTCGGGATGTGAGCGTCTGCGCGGCTGACGCGCTACGCTCCACGCGTGGATCGCTTCGCTGTTGCTGTTCTGTTCCTCGCGGCCTGTAGCAACGCTCCGAGCGCGCCTGCCGCGCCGCCGCCGCCGCCCGAGCGCACCGATGTGATCAATCGCGGAGGTGCTCCGCTCACGCTCGTCGGCAAGACGCTCGACGTGGGCGACCCGTTCCCCGCCGTCGCGCTCGCGGATGGCAAGCTCCAGCCTGTCGATCTCGGGACGTTCAAGGGCAAGGTCCTGGTCCTCTCCGTCGTGCCCTCGATCGACACCAAGGTCTGCGAGAGCCAGACGCACCACGTGAACGACGCGACAGACCTCATGCCCAAGGGAACAGTGACGTTCACGATCAGTCGCGACTTGCCGTTCGCGCAGACGCGCTTCCACGACGAGGCGATCATTCGCCACGACCTTCTCTCCGACTACAAAGGAGGCACGTTCGGCAAGGAGATGGGCCTGGAGGTGAAGGAGTCAGGCCTCCTCGCGCGGTCCGTGTGGGTGATCGGCACCGACGGCAAGGTCGCCTACCGCGAGATCGTCGCCGACCAGGGCACCGAGCCGAACTACGACGCCCTCGTCGCTGCCGCGAAGAAGGCATCCGGAGGATGAACGGCTAGCTAAACGGTGAGGTGGCGAGCGCGTCGTCGCGACGTATCGTGATCGTATGTCCCGCCAACGTGTCCAGGACTCGTTCGACACCGTCGAGCGCCGCCTACGCGCTCGCGAGCAACTGGTCTCCCTACAGCCCGGTGGCGCAAGAGACCGGCCGATCGACGTGAAGAGCTCGGCAGTTATCGAACCGCGCGTGAAGTCGACGCCATGCCACCACTGCGGAGGTGAATACCGCGTGCTGGAGCACGAAATGGCGGCCTCGGGCCTCCGCCGCGTCGACGCCGCGTGCCGCCATTGCAGCGCCCCGCGCACGCTCTGGTTTCGTCTCGTTCCCGCCGAGCTGAACTGAACTGACCCGCGTTATGATGCGCCCCGTGACGGTCACGACGGAGCGCAAGGCGGAGGCGATGCTCGCCACCATATTGCCGGAGGCAGCCGCGACGATCGCGACGCGCCCGACCGCGACCATCGTTCCGGAGTACCGCGACTCCACCGCGAAGCGCGCTGCAGAGGCGCTCGCCGAGCTCGCCCAGCGCGAGCACCAGATGGAGCTGCGCATCGGCGCGAAGATCGGCGAAGGCGGCATGGGCGTCGTGCACGAGGCGGAGCAGGTCGCGCTCGGCCGCACGGTCGCCGTGAAGACGCTGAAGGACCAAAGGACGCACGCGGCCGCAGAGCTGCTGCGCGAAGCGTGGATCACTGGCGCGCTCGAGCACCCGAATATGGTGCCGGTCCATCACCTCGAGCTCGACGAGAACCTCTCGCCGCTGATCGTGATGAAGCGCATCGAGGGTGTCGAGTGGGGCACCATCATCCAGGATGGAGCCGAGGTCCAACGTCGGTTCGGCGTGTCGGATCTGATCACGTGGAACCTCGGCATCCTCGACCGCGTGCTCGACGCGCTGCGCTTCGCACACGCCAAGAAGATCATCCACCGCGATCTCAAGCCCGCAAACGTGATGGTCGGCAACTTCGGCGAGGTGTACCTGCTCGACTGGGGCATCGCGGTCAGCCTCGTCGACGACGGCACCGGACGCTTCCCGCTCGCCTCGCGCGCGACCGAGATGGCGGGCACGCCGCGCTACATGGCGCCCGAGATGCTCCGCCGCGATGGCGACCCTCCGCTGTCGGAGCGCACGGATGTCTATCTCGTCGGCTCCGTGTTGTATCAGCTGATGACCGGAAGCGCGCCGCACCAAGGCGACACGGCGCTCGCGATCATGTCGAGCATCATCGCCGGCGTTCGCGAGCCGCTTCCCCTGGATGCACCGGCGGAGCTCGGCGCGATCTGCCAGCGCGCGATGGAGCCAAATCCCGACGAGCGCTACGAATCGATCGAAGCGATCCAGCTCGCGCTACGCGGTTATCTGGAACATCGCGGATCCGCTGGCATCGCGACCAACGCGCACGTGCAGCTCGCCGGGCTCGAGAAGCTCGCGGGCGCACGCGACGCGAGCAAGCGCGAGGAGGTCTATCGCCAACTCGCGATCGTGCGCTTCGCGTTTCACGAAGCGCTCGCGGAGTGGCGCGAGAACGCGGATGCGCAAGAGGGTCTCGCCAAGGCTGCCACAGCGGTCGCCGAGTACGAGCTCGCGTGTGGAGATCCGCGCGCTGCCGTCACGCTCCTGCGCGAGCTCTCCCCCGCCCCGCCTCTCCTCGCGACCGCCGAGGCCGCCGCTGCTCGCCAGGGCGAGCTCGCCGATATCGGCCGCGCGTTCGATCCGCGCGTGTCGTCCATCACGCGCAGGCTCTCCGTCGCGCTTGCATTGATCTTCACGGTCACACCGATCATGGCAGCGTTCTTTCCCCAGCTCGGGATGGCCACGTACAAGCGGCAAATTACCTGGTCGGGCAGCGCGTTCGCTGGACTCACGTTGCTCGCGATCTGGGCCCGGCGTTACCGGCTCACGCCGGTGAACTATCGCGTGCTCGGAACGGTCCAGATGATGTTCGGCGCGCAGTGGGTGCTCGCGATCGGCATCTGGATTCTCGGCGTCGAGGCACCGTATGGCCAGGTGCTGTACATGCTCGTTTGGGGCTCGGTCGTCGGCGGCTTCGCGCTCGCACTGGATCCGTGGCTGCTGATCGCCGCGGTGAACTACTTCATCGGTTTTTTGATCGCAGCGCGATACCCAGAGGGGCGCATGTGGGTCATCGCAGCTGTCAACGCGGTGACATGCGGCGTGCTCATGTGGCGCTGGCGCGATATCGAATGCAGCATTCTGCCACCGCCGAAACTGTCGAGATGAGCGGCAAGCGACCACGCACCGAGCGGCGCGAGCAGGAGCGCAAGCAGCGCGACCTCGTGCGAGCGAAGGAGAAGCTCTTCGCGCTCTCGGTCGGTGCCTCGCGCGAGCGTCCTTACGAGGTCAGCTCGACATCGGTGATCGAGGTGCGCGTGGAGCAGCTGCCATGCGTCCAGTGCGACGTCGCGCAGTACCGGATCCGGGAGCACGATCGCATCGAGGATGGCCTGCGTCGGCTCGATCTCATCTGCCGCAACTGCGGCGCGCCGCGCGTGCTGTGGTTCCGGGTCGTGACGAACGAACCGAACTAGGCGCCGGGGCGCGGACCGCGCGGGCGACGGATATCGAAGTTGGGCGGACGGTTCGGATCACAGTTTGGCGTGAAGCCGTCCGCGTTGAACTCGTACTCGATCGAGCCGCCCTGCCCCGCGGCGTGGGTCTCGACACGCACCACGTGCTTGCCGGCCCGGGCGGGGCTGCAGTACCCGAGGAGGTAGTAGCGCTTCGACATTGCCTCGATGCGCGCGGCCATCTTGTCGAACGACGCGGAGATCTGAGCGCGGTCCTTGGACACGATTGCACCGTCGCGACCGATCGCGTTCAGCTCGCCGCCATCGATCTCGGCGCCGACGCCGATCACCATGACGTCGACGTTCTTCTTGTCGAGGGCAGCGTCGAGTTGCTCGCGCTTGACGCGGGAGGCTCGGTCCGTGCCGTCGGTGAACACGACGAGGGTGCCAAACGTGAGCGGCGTGGAGGATGCGCGCATCTGCTGGTCGAGGAGCTTCAGACCTTCGATGACCGCGCCGTTGAGGTTCGTCGACGGATCTTGCGGCTTGTACTCGGACAACCGCGAGATGCCGCTCGTCGCACTACCACCGGAGCCAAACCCGGCGATCGGGTGGATCTGCGTGCTGCCGTCGAACGCATACACCGCGACCTTCTGGAACTTCTCGACGCGCGTCGCAAAGGCCGACGCCGACTGGGTGATCACCGGGACGTCGTCCGAAGAGGACACGCTACCGCTCATATCGACGAGCAGGAGCGTGTAGTGCGTCGCCGAGACCTCGGGGTTGAGAATCGTCTGCTTGCTCTCGAGGACCGACACCGGCGAGTCATCCTCGTAGATCTTGAACTTGTCGGCGGTCAGTCCCGCCACGGGTTCACCGTCGTGGGTATCGACGGTGAAGTACACGGCGACGTTCGATGGGCGCTGAGCGCTCGAATCGATCTTGGTGAGTTTGAGGCTCCCGCCACACGCCGAGACGGCTAGCAGCGCAACGAGCGCGAGCCCGGCCCGCATCAGAACTCCACCACCGTGCGGATGCTCTCGCCGGAGTGCATCAGATCGAACGACTCGTTGATGCGCTCGAGCGGAAGCTTGTGCGTGATGAGCTTGTCGATCTCGATCTTCTTGTCCATGTACCAGTCGACGATCTTCGGCACGTCCGTGCGACCGCGCGCTCCACCAAACGCCGAGCCCTTCCACACACGACCCGTGACGAGCTGGAACGGACGCGTCGAGATTTCCTGTCCCGCACCAGCAACACCGATGACGACGCTGACACCCCATCCGCGATGGCAGCACTCGAGCGCCTGGCGCATGAGCGTCGTGTTGCCGACGCACTCGAACGAGTAATCCGCGCCGCCGCCGGTCAGCTCCACGAGGTGCCCGACGAGGTCGCCCTTGATCTCCTTGGGGTTCACGAAGTGCGTCATGCCGAACTGGCGGCCGAGCGTCTCGCGCGCCGGGTTGATGTCGACGCCGATGATCTTGTCTGCGCCGACGAGCTTCGCGCCTTGGATCACGTTGAGCCCGATGCCGCCGAGGCCGAACACCACGACGTTCGCGCCCGCCTCGACCTTGGCCGTGAAGATGACGGCGCCGATGCCTGTCGTCACACCGCAGCCGATGTAGCAGATCGACGAGAACGGAGCGTCCTGGCGCACTTTCGCGAGCGCGATCTCCGGAAGCACCGTGTGGTTCGCGAACGTCGAGCAGCCCATGTAGTGATGGATCGGCTGGCCCTTGATCGAGAACCGGCTCGTACCGTCGGGCATCAGGCCCTTGCCCTGCGTCGCGCGAATGGACGTGCAGAGGTTCGACTTGTGCGACGTGCACGTCTTACACGCGCGGCACTCCGGCGTGTAGAGCGGGATGACGTGGTCACCGGGCTTCAACGAAGTGACGCCGGGACCGACCTCGCGGACGATACCGGCGCCTTCGTGACCAAAGATGACCGGGAACAGACCCTCGGGATCCGCGCCAGAGCGCGTGAACTCGTCGGTGTGACAGACGCCCGTTGCCTTGAGCTCGACGAGGACCTCGCCCTGCTTCGGACCGTCGAGGTCCACCTCTTCGATGACGAGCGGGGCTCCAACCTTGTACGCAACAGCAGCGCGGGTCTTCATGCCCGCGAGGGTATCAGCGCGGCGCGCAGACGTTCGCTTGCGCCGGCATGATCGTCGAACCCGCCGGCAGGAAGCGCGGCTTCTGCGCGAGCGTCGTGCCCGGCAGCGAGTTGCAGCTCTGGTTCTGCGTTGCGGACTTGCTCACGCAGACACCGGCCGTCGTGGAGGTGCCGTCGGCGATGCAGAACGTACCGGCCTTGCCGTCGAGATCCGGGCACGAGCCGGTGCACGAGATGGTGCAGAAGCCGGCCGGGTGGCAGCGACCGGACTGACCGCTCGCCTGGAACCCGCACTGCGCGTCCGTGATGCACGGGTCGCCGATGAACTTCTGCGGAGCGGGCGTGACTCCGTTCAGCTTGGGAAACACGGACACGTCGTCGAGGCGCACGAACGTGTAGCCGTCGCGCTCGAGCATCGTGAGGATCTCGTCGAGCTTGTTCGCCGTGCTCGCGTGGATGTCGTGCATGAGGATCACGCCACCGTTTCCGGCGCGCACCTGCGACTCGATGTACCCGAGCATGTCGTAGCGCAGGTTGTCGGGGACCTCGCCGAACGTGGCCGGCGCGCAGTAGTTGCCTGCGTGTCCCGCGAAGCACCAATCGGCCGAGTCGATCGTCCAACCGACGACGGTCCAACCGCGATCCTGCGCCATCTTCTTGGTCGTGCAGGTCGAGCTGCCAAACGGAAAGCGGAAGTACTTCGGAACCTCACCGGCCACCTTGAGCGCGGTATCGGTCAGCGTCATCTCACTCGTCACCTTCGCGATGCTCTGCTTCGCGAGGTCGAGGTGGTTCTGACTGTGGTTACCGAGCATGAAGTCGGGGTCAGCCGCGATCTGGGCCGAGAGTGCGCGAGCGGCCGCACTATTGATGCGGTAGCCGTTCTCGAAGAACGTGGCCGGCGCGTGGTGCGCGTGGAGGATCTCGATGACCTTGGGGGTCGTCGCCGGGTTGGGCCCGTCGTCGAACGTCAGCGCGATGCGCTTGTTGAAGCCGGTACGGTCCGGCATGCGAACGCCCGAGCAGTCAGGGCCGTCGGCCTTCTCGTCCCAGGGCGTCTGGTTCTCGTCGTACGCGGCTTCCATGCCGCTGCTGTCGTCCGTGCAGTTGTCTCCATTCTCGTCGCAGTGGAGATCGCCACTGTCATCCGAGCAGGACGCGGCACCGAGAAGAGCGAACGAGCCGAGAGCGATAAGCGAGAGAGTACGGCGCATGTGTGCGGCCTCCGAGCAAGCCGTGCGCCACACCGTTCGGTTACCGCACGGCCATGATCCGAGCACTTGCGCGCGATCGATCCGGCAACTGATCTTGCTCACCCGACGAGTCGAGGAGCCTGTAGCGCCGAGTCCGCATGGCGAAACACGACACTGCCCACGGCAGTACGCAGCGCTAAAGGCCGAAACTATCGCGCGCGCGAGCGATGCCGAGCGTCGTCGCTGCATCGTGATCCTCGATCGGCGTCACCTTGCTGTTCGCACCCGTGAACGCGATGTAGAGGACTGGCTCGTTGGTGCCGCCGGTGGATGGATCGGGGTCGATCCCGAGCGCCTCGGCCATCGCGTACGACGCCTCACCAATGATGTCCTTGGGACCGACGTCTCCCGCCACGCCATAGACGACCTTGTCGGCGTAGACGACGGCGACCACGCTGCGCATGCCCAGGTCGTGCGCCGAGTAGGTGAACTTCGTGCTCGCCCCCGGGAACACGACGTACGGCAGGTTCGCCGCGTCGAGCGCGTTGCCCATCGAGTCCGAGGCGGCGGTCTGGTTCTGGTACGCCGGATCCGCCTGCAGATTGCACTCCGGGGTCATCTTGCCGTCGCAGTCCACATCCATGTCGGCGGTCCAGAACACGACGCCGGTCGCGCCGCAGATGTCGACGGTCGCGGTGCCGCCACTATCCTTGGCGTACTTGCCACCGATCACCGTGCAGGTCGCCGTCGCAGCACGGAGCTGATCCGCCGTGGGTTCGCCGAGCGCGTCAGGCGTCACCGTCGCATCGTTTGCATCCATCGCCGCATCGGGCGTTCCCGCGCCGCTACCGCCGCACGCGACGAGCGCACTAAGCGAGAGCGCGAACCAACGCCGGGAGAGCCAGACCTGCTCGAGCATCGCAGCGGACAGTCGCATGCTCGTCGCCGCGCGTGGGGCCCCGGTTCAGAATCGCGATCGGAATCCCCCGCTCGGCCGCGCGCCGCACGAACCGATAACCGCTGAACACCGTTAGCGAGCTCCCCACCACGAGCAGCGCCTCTCCCGCATCGAACGCCGACCACGCCGCGTCGAGCGTCGGCTTGGGAACGCTGCCGCCAAAGAACACGACGTCGGGCATCATCACGCCGCCGCACGCGTCGCACGGGATCAGCGCGAAGTCCGCGACGAGATCATCCGCGAGCTCTGCATCGCCGTCGGGCGTCATCTTCACTTCGTGGCTCTCGGCGACGAACCGCGGATTCGCGTGGCGCAGCGCCTCCTGCAGATCGTCGCGCGAGACCATCTGGCCGCACGCGAGGCACTTCACCCGCGCGAGTGCGCCGTGCAACTCGACGACGGCGGCGTGTCCCGCCGCCGAGTGCAGACCGTCGACATTCTGCGTGATCAGCCCCGCCGCGATGCCCGCGCGCTGCATCTCCACGAGCGCGTGATGCGCGGAGTTGGGGAGCGCCGACCGCAACCGCGGCCAGCCCAGCAGGGACCGCGCCCAGTAGCGCTGGCGGTACTCGGGCTTCTCGATGAACTCGCGGTGCTGGATCGACGCGCGCACCCGCGGCGTATCGGCCCCGCGGTAGTCGGGAATGCCGCTCTCCGTCGAGCACCCTGCCCCCGTGAGGACCGTTACGCGCTTGCCCCGCAACAACTGCGCGAGTCGTTCGAGCGCTCCATCCACTCGCTCACCCTACCATCCTGCTACGCTGACGCTCGTGCCACCGTTGACGCAGAACCAGCTAGACACCTACGAGTACAAGCTGAGGAAGCGGGGCTTCCGTCGCGACGACGTGTTCCTCCACGAGTGCCCCGACTGCGCGCAGAAAGCCGTGCTCACGTACATCATTGCTGCCCGAACGGGTGGGCGCGACATCCGTTTGTGTGCGGAGTGCGGGACGAGCCGTTCGTATCGCTCGGGCGCCGGCATGGATGGCCGTGTCGAGGATCCCGATTTTGATCTGGCGAAGTTCCTGGGTTAGCGCGCTCGTCCTGCTTGCCGCGTGCGGCAGCAAGCGCGTGTCGAAGGAAGCTTGCGAGCAGCGTGCGGATGCGATCGAGGCCCGAGCTCGAGCCCGACTCGCAGAGACTGATCAGCTCCTCCAGATCCACGCCGTCATCGATAGCCGGCCGAACGGGATCCCGAGGGCGGAGGAAGGAAGCGCCGACTTCTCGCGCGGCATCGTCGTACCCATCAGAGGTGCGACACCAAACGTGCTAGAGGCGGTGGCGGCTGCAGAAGCGTGCAATGCGCGTACGTCGAAGCAGCCGGTGCATCTGTACTTCGTCGCGCCGTCTGATGAAGACGCAGCCGTCTCCGACAGTGCCGCCTGGCTCGCGCTCGCTACCAAGACGTGGGGCATCTCGATCGAGGCGCGCCGGCTCGTGTATCTCGCACGCGAACACGAAAGTTCGCCTTGGCCTTCACACTCTGAAGGCGCGCAGAGGTTCGCGAGAAGCATCTCCGCGTTGAAGGGCGAGCCGAGACTCGCGGCGTTAGGCTCCGAGCTGAGGCGCGTATCGCAGGGATGCGCGCCATTGTTAGAGCTGCAGAAGAACTGGTTGGCGGGGGACAGCGACGCCACTGACAACGGGCTCGCCCTTCCTCGCGGGCTCCGCGCATGTGGCTGCGCTGTGCCCGATGTCGACGAGCTCGAGGCCGTGTGGCACGCGGCCGATGTCATGCGAATCGACATTGGTTGGGTACCTCCGCCCGATGATTCAACGACGCGCCGTACGGCAGCTCCTCTCACATGCGAAGACGCTCGTGATCCGATCATCATGAGCGTGGACGGGGAGTGGAAGGATGGAGCGGCGGACATGCGACCAGTCCAAATGGGAGCGCTCGATCAACTGACGCGGTGTCGCGACCAATCCAAGCTCGACCATTCGCTCGTAGTAAGCATCGTTCTTTCGCCGGGTAGCGATGGTCCTTCTACGACGATTCACGCATTCGCGGAGGCTGGCGGTGCCGACGCTCTCGAGGAATGCATGAAGAAGAATCCGGTGACAGCCGAGGTCGCCCAACCAAGTGACGGTAGCGAACGTGTGCTCATCTACGTGCCTGCCGCCAGGACGGCGCCTTGATCGCGCGTGCGACTGGGGCCCGTGAGGTTGATCCGCTACGATGCGCTCATGTCCGACCTCGCACAGCGCTTCGCCGATGCTCAGGCGAAGATCAAACCGGTCACCGGCCTCGGCAACGACGTGATGCTCGAGATGTACGCGCTCTACAAGCAAGCGACGACGGGCGATGTCGCGGGCTCGCGCCCCGGCATGCTCGATCTGCGGGGCCGCGCCAAGTACGACGCGTGGACGAAGATCAAAGGCACGACCAAGGACGGCGCGATGGAGAAATACATCGCTCTCGTCGCGAAGCACGCGAAGTAGTCAGCGCCACGACAACAGGTGCCGCGACATCGCGGTGACCTCGGCTCGCGAGCACCCGAGCGCGGTCGCGATCTCGAAGATCGCTGCAGCTTCACTGCCCGCGATGTAGCCCTTCGCGAGCAACACGTCGACGGCGTCGACCACGATGAGCCGCGCGAGCTCGCCCGCGGGGATCCCGGCGCTGCGAAATGGACTCTGCGCGCCATCGACGAGTGCGCGAAGCGCCAGAGGCTCCAACGGATCGGCGAGCAGGAGATCGGCGAAGTCGATCGGCTCACCGGACCGCTCGTCGATCTTCGCCTGCAGCTGGTGGCCTTCCTCATCCGAAATCAGGTGATCGGCGCGCGTGATCGCGAGCATCGCCTGCGCGTACAGCTGCGCGAGATCGGCGGGAAGAACACGCGCGGGCATGTCGGAAACCTATCCTGGCGGCAGGTCGAGTAGTCAGGTCGGGCGGTTCTTGGGATCTAGAGACCCTAGAATTGTGCGGGATGTGCGGGTCTCAAGTACTTGCGATCACTTAGCTCGCAACTGGCAGGGACCTTGCTCCTGTTGCGGCCATGCGTTCGTCCTGGCTTCTCGCTGTCACGTTCGGCTCGTTGCTCGGTGCATGCACCACGGCAATCGAGGCGGACGAAGCCCCTTCGATCGACACCTATATCCAGGGCCTCCCGTACCTCCCGGTAGAGCCCGCCGCGATCACGATGCAGGACCCGTCGGCCCCCGCGGCCGAGGGCGACTACCAGTGCACGACGCAAAATCTTCAGGAGACCCGCCAGTACGACAAGATCGTGGCGTACGCCGCGAACTCTGACTCGCTCTACCCGGGCTCGATCGTCTCCGCGGACTCCGTCATCAGCGGTCTGTTCACGCAGATCGTTCTGCCGCGCGCGCCCGAGACCATCAGCATCTCGCTCGAGAACCTCGCGGGCGGCAAGAAGGCGATCATCAAGAACCCGAGCCTCTCGGGTTATCGCGATGCGGTCGCCGGCATCCTCGACACCGAGATCACGGGCAGCACGCCCGCGAACCTCTACTCCGAGATCGAAGAGGTCCACAGCCAGGAGCAGCTGAACATGTCGCTCGGCGTGGAAGCGAGCTGGGGCCTGTCCACGGCGTCGCTCAAGACCAGCTTCGACTGGTCCAAGCAGAACACGCGCTCGCGCTACCTCGTGAAGTACACGCAGACCTACTACACGGTCGACATGGACGCGCCGTCCTCGCCGAGCTCGCTGTTCCTGCAGAACGTCTCGCTCGATGACGTGAAGAACAAGATGGACGAGACCCGTCCGCCCACCTACGTGTCCTCGGTCACCTACGGCCGCATGGTCATCTTCACGTTCGAGTCCGAGTACTCCAACGAAGAGATGAGCTCGGCGTTGAACTTTGCCTACAACGGCGGCATCGACGTGAAGGGCGACGTCTCGGTCACCTACAAGGACATGATCAACTCGTCCAAGATCACCGCGTTCATCCTCGGTGGCGACGCGAGCCAGGCGACGATGACGATCAACAGCTACGACGCGCTGATCGACTTCATCAAGCAGGGCGGCAACTACTCCAAGGAGTCTCCGGGCGCGCCCATCGCGTACAAGCTCTCCTACCTGAAGGACAACTCGCCGGCGCGCATGTCGTACACGACCAACTACGACGTGAAGGACTGCGCGCGCGTCAGCCAAAAAGTTCGCGTCACGCTCGACTCCATCCAGGTCGACGACGCGGGCGGCGACGCCGGTGACGACCTCGAGCTCTACGGCCGCATCTTCGCCGAGGGCACGAACCAGGGCACGCTGTTCGAGAAGAACAACGACAACTACGTCGTCATCCACCAGGGCAACATGTTCGGCGGCGGCACGCCCATCGCCGAGACCATCATCCAGGTCTCCCCGCAGGCTGGCCAGTCCATCAAGCTCCACGCGGATCTCAAGGACGCGGACGGCTTCCTCAACAGCGACGACGAGATTGGCAACGACACCCAGGCCAACCCGTTCGAGAGCGGCTGGCGCAAGTCCGGTACCATTCAGCTGACCGGTGACAGCTCGCGCGTGCAGGTTCACTACACGATGACCCCCATCTGATCTAGGTTCGGGGTCATGAAGACCCTTGCTGTCGTGATCGCGTGTGGACTGTTGGGCTGTGGTGGTGGTGGCAGCTCCCTCGACGGGACGCTTGTCGTCGAGGACATCACGACGAACCAGCAGGTGACGCTCTGCGAGCAGTTCCTCGATGACGTCTGTACGACGCAGGTAGGAACGAGCTTCTGTGCCCGCGACTGCATCATGACCGCGTGTCGCCCTGCCGCGGAGAACGGCAACATCGACGAGCAGTGCAACGACGGCGTCACCGTGATGGACGTCGATGACTGTGGGACGAGCGGCGACAACACCATCTGCGTGACCGAGATGGGTGGCTGCATGTTCGACGCGCTCGAGGCTGCTTGCGCGCAGTGAACCGGCTCCTCGTCGCCGCCGTCCTCAGCGTCGCAGCGTGCTCGCACCCCGCTCCGCCCGCTCCGCCCGCTCCACCGCACGCGTTTATCGACGCGGACAAGCTGGCGATCACCGACGTCATCACCAAGCAGGCCGCCGCGTGGAATCGCGGTGACCTCGGCGGCTACATGGACGGCTACGCGAAGATCGATACGCTCGTGTTCACATCGGGTGGCAAGATCAACCGCGGCTGGCAGACCACGTACGATCGATTCAAGAAGCGCTACGGATCCGACACGTCGACGATGGGGAAGCTGTCGTTCGCTGACCTCGAGGTGACGCCCATCGGCGCAGACGGCGCGATCGCACTCGGTACGTGGAGTCTGGAGAGCGGCGATAAGTCCACGGGCGGCGTGTTCACGCTCGTGTTCGAGCGACGAGCCGAAGGATGGAAGATCGTCCACGACCACACGTCGTCGCTGGACAAGACGCCACCGTCTGAGACGGGCATCCCCGAGTGCGACACGTACGTCGCTGCCGTCGACAAGCTCGCGGAGTGTCGGTTGTTGCCGCAAGCATCGCGCGACGCGATGAAGGAGGCGGTCAACGAGACCAAAGCGGTGTGGAAGACGCTCGACCAAAACGGAAAGAAGACTGCTGCGGACTCCTGCAAGCTGGCGACTGACTCGATGCAGCAGATGAGCCGCGCGTCCGGCTGCTCCTAGCCACCTGCCTCGGCGACTCTAGTCGTTGCGTAGCAGCGCCTGCGGGACGGCTGCGATGCGATCGGTGATGCGTTCCTCGTCGGCGATCTTTGCGGGCGCGCGATCGTGGAGCGGTGTATCGATCGGCTTGAGGTTCGAGACGGCGGGCCCATTCATGACCTCTCCTGTCGCGGAGAAGCGCGAGCCGTGACACGGGCAATCCCAAGACTTCTCGGCCGCATTCCACTGCACGACACCGCGCATGTGCGGGCACGTCGCGGACATCTGGTGACACGTACCGCTCGGATCGCGATACGCAGCGATCAGGTGGAGGCCGCGTCGAACGAGCGCGCCCTCGCCAGGCTTGATCGCGTCGATCGACGAGACGTCTGCCGGCTTCAACCACTCGGTGTACGGCACAGCGGACTTCGCGGCCTCCGCGACCAACGTTCCGGGCGCACGCAGGTGGCTGCGGCGAGGGTCATAGACGCGCTCCCACCTCGGATGCATGCCGTGCAGCATCTCGGGAATCATCAAGCCCGCGATCGTGCCGTGGGTCAGGCCGTGGCCCGAGTCGCCGGTGCAGACGTAGACGTGCTCCAGATCCGGAGAGCGCCCGATGTGGGCCAGACCGTCGCTCGGCTCGATGATCTGTCCAGACCAGCGCGCGACGACGCCCCCGACGATCGGAAGCCATTCTCGCGTCCACCGCTCGAGTGCGTCGAACTGCGGGCCGGCGTCTTTTTGACCCACGCGATGATCTTCGCCGCCGACGATCAGCACGTCCTCGCCGGCGGCGTTGCTCGCAACACGAACATAGTGATAGGGGTCGCCCGTATCGTCGACCAGCACGTGCGGAATCGTGTCGTGCGGAATTGCGAACGCGACGCAGTAGCTGCGGTAGGCGGCCTGACGCAGCGGCAGGTGCAACATGCTCGAGATCG
Source organism: Kofleriaceae bacterium (assembly GCA_036499725.1). Taxonomy (GTDB): domain Bacteria; phylum Myxococcota_A; class Polyangia; order Haliangiales; family Haliangiaceae; genus JABFXX01. The sequence goes on along the minus strand of DASYDE010000048.1, from coordinate 59,155 downwards.
CGCCGTTGGTACAGTCGACGACAACGCGCGCGAGCAACGTGTTTCCGCCCGCGAGCTTGAGGTGGACGGGCGTGCCGGGCTCGATGCCTTCGACGTGCACTCCGGTGTGGATGTGCGCTCCCATCTCCACCGCTGCTTCTGCGAGACCGACGAGGTACTTCAGCGGGTGAATCTCGGCTTGGTTCGCGAACTTGATCGCAGGGCCTGTTGCGAACGGCAGCGGCGCGCCATCGACCATCTCGCACGTGAGGCCCGCACGCTGCGCTGCGACGAGCTCCTTCTCCAGGAATCGGCGCGTGTCGTCGCGCTGTCCTGGCGGATCGATCAAGTACTGATCGACGCGGCGGAACTCGCACTGGATGTCGCGCGCCATGACCATCGCCTCGATGTAGTCGATCGCCGTCGCGTGCGACTCCGCGACGAGCCGCGCTCCGCCGGTACCGAACGTGTGCTCGAGCGTCGAATAGTAGTCGTCGATTGCGGAGGAGAGGTGTGCGCTCGTTCGCCCGGTCTCGCCACCACCGATCGGTCCATCGTCGAGAACGATGACGCGTGCACCGCGCTGCGCGAGCTCGACCGCACAGGTCAAACCGGCGATTCCGGCGCCGACGATCGCGATATCTGTCTCGGTGGGCGGTGGACGCTCGAACGTCGGGACCTTCGTATCCATCCACAGCGACGATGTGAAGCCACCGGATTTCGGCGTGGTGCGCATTCCTCCGCGAGGTTCAAGCCCCGGGCCACCGTCGTCCGAATTTATCGCTTAGAAGTAGAACCGGAGGCCGATGCCGCCCTGCGTATCGAAGCCCGTGTCGTTCGTCAGGCGCACGAACAGCGCGATCTCGCCGTAGATCTCGATCGGAGTGCGACGAAAGCGCAGACCTAGCTCGAGCGGGACGCGCGCGCCGAGCTGCACGTCATTCGTGTTGTAGATCGCGCCACCGATACCGAGGCGCAACGGAATGGAGAGGGTCGCGCTCGTCGCCGTGGCGAGCGTATAGAGGTACGTGAGGTGGCCGTAGTTCGTGCGGCCGTCACGGAACGTCGTCCAGCCGATCACGCTCTCGAGCGAGCTGCGCGGTTTGAAGTCGACCTTGATGTCCAGGCCCGCCGGCTCGCCTACAAATACGCCGAGGCCGATGACATCGGCGCGCGCTTCGCGCTGTGCGACGGCGGTGAACACGACAGCGAGGGCGAACAGCGAGATCCTGCGCATATCGCGATGGTAGACGAAGTGCGTGCGCCCGAGCGCACGGTCGTGCTCGCCTTCACACCCGCTGGCGCGCTGCGTCTCGCTCGAAACCGCGCTCGTTCGCACACGTCCCCGAGATCGTGTCGCGTGCGCATGCGCGCTCCTGACACACCGTTAAGCGAGCGCCTGTGGCACGCGCGATGCTCTGAGTCCAGGCATGGAGATTCTAGCCTGGCTCATCGTTGGTCTTATCTCGGGCGTTCTCGCCTCGTTGGTTGTCGGCGGCACGGGCTATGGCCTCGTCGGCGACATCGTGGTCGGTATCGTCGGCGCGTTCGTTGGCGGCTACATCTTCCGCGTGGGCGGCTGGTCCGTCCCGTTCGGTGGCTTGGCCGGAACGATCTTCGTCGCGTTCATCGGCGCCGTGATCCTGCTGGTGGTCATCCACCTGCTGCGTGGAAATCGGCGACTCGTCTGAGAACGCTACCTACTTAGCTTTTGCTGGGACAGGGCCGGGCTTTGCGCCTGGCTTTGTCCATTTGGTGATCCAGTTGATCACCTCGTCGTGCCAGACCTTGGAGTTCTGCGGCTTCAGCACCCAGTGGTTCTCGTCGGGGAACAGCACGAAGCGCGACGGGATGCCCATGCGCTGCAGCGCGGTGAACGTGGACATACCGGCCGTCTCGGGGATGCGGAAGTCGAGGCCGCCGTGGATGACCAGCGTCGGCGTCGCCCAGTTCTTGATGTAGTTGGACGGGTTGTCCTTGTCGTAGCCCTCGGGCTTCTCCCAGGGGAGGCCGCCGTGCTCCCACTCCGGGAACCACAGCTCTTCGGTGTCGTAGTACGCGGCCTTCTCGTCGAGGTTGCCGTCGTGACAGACGAGAGCCTTGAAGCGCTTCGTGTGGCCCTGGATCCAGTTGATCATGAACCCGCCGTACGACGCGCCGAGCGCCGCTGCGCGGTTGCCGTCGAGCCAGTTGTACTTCGCGATCGCCGTGTCGAGACCCGTCATCAGATCCTCGTACGGAGCACCGCCCCAGTCGCCGCGGATCGCGTCGGTGAACGCCTGGCCGTAGCCGGTCGAGCCGTGGAAGTCGATGAACACGACGCCGAAGCCCGCGCCCGCGAACACCTCGGGGTTCCACCGGTAGTGGAAGTGATCGCCAAAGCTGCCCTGCGGACCGCCGTGGATGAGGAACGCGATCGGCGCCTTACCTGACTTGTAGCCGGCGGGCTTCATCGCAAAGCCGTAGACGGTGTCGCCGTGCGCGCCCTTGAACGAGAACTGCTCGGCGGCGCCCCACTCGATCTTCTTCACGCGCTCGTCGTTGAAGTGCGTGAGCTGGCGCTGATCGCTGCCATCGAGCTTGGCCGTGAACAGCTCCGTCGGCATCGCGAAGCCGTCGTGCGAATAGACGATGCGATCGCCGGCGATCTGAATGCCGCCGTTCGTGCCCTTCTCGACGATCACCTTCGCGGTACCGCTCGCGACATCGATCGAGAACAGGCTCTTGTTTCCGAGGTTGTCGCTGTCGGTGAAGATCGTCTTGCTGTCGGCGCTCCACGTGACGCCGCCGAGCGAGCGATCCCACGCTTCGGTCACGACGCGCGTCTTCTTGGTCGCGACATCGATGATCGACAGGCGCGTCCGATCCGCCTCGAAGCCCGGCCGCTTCATCTGACCGACCGCGATCGATTTTCCGTCGGGCGAGAACGTCGGCGAGAAGTCGTACGCCTTGTTGTCGGCCGTGAGCACGACCGGCTTGGTGCGACCGTCCGTCGGGACGAGGAACACGTCGGTGTTGGTCTCCCACGCATTTGCGCGGCCGCTGTTGCGCATGCAGAACGCGACCTGCTTGCCGTCGGGCGAGATGCCGACCTCCTCCATGCCGCCAAACGGATGCGTCGGCGAATCCGACTGCTGTCCCGGCGTCAGATCGCGCGCGTCGTCGACCTTGCCGCCCATGTCAGCCGGCGTCCACACGAACAGGTGCGAGAACTTTCCGTCCTCGAACTGGTCCCAGTGGCGGAACAGCAGCTGGTCGTAGATCCTCGCCGACGACTTGGACTTCGCCTTCTCGGCGTCCATCTTCTTGTTGTCGGCGAGCGTCTTCGCGTCGGGCCACACGTCCATCGCGATCAGTAAGCGCTTGTCGTCGGGGAACAGCTCGAAGCCGTTGATCTCGACGTCGAGCTTGGTGACCTGCTCCGCTTCACCGCCGCTCGGCGAGAGACGCCACACCTGCGGGCTGCCGGAGCGCGAGGAGATGAAGTAGATCCACTGACCGTCCTTGGTCCAGTGCGGGTCGCTGTCGTTCTCGGGGCTCGTCGTCAGACGGCGCGTCTTGCCGTCGGCGATGGTCGTCATCCAGAGATCCAGGCGACCGCGATTCGCCGCGAAGTCCGTCTCGCGCACGCTGTAGACGACGGACTTGCCGTCGGGCGAGACGACGGGGTCACTCACGCGCTGCATCGCGTTCATGTCGTCGATCGTCAGGCCCTTCGCGGATGCCACGACGGGCACGAGCGCGAGCGCGAGGGAAACGAGCACCGAGAGCTTGTTCATAGGCGCGCGCAGCATTTGCCCCTTCTCCTTGCGGGTCAATCGCCGTCTGCGCGAAAACGAGGGTGGAGGAGAGGCCGCTCGATCGTGGGCTCATTCGGGGACCGATGAGGGGGAACGAGCTGACAGCTCCGTCATGATGTAGTCCGCGATCGCGGCAGCACCGAGCACCGCAGCGGCGATCGCGAGCGGCCACGCGTACCGCACGTCGACGACGGCGACTGCACACGCGAAGAACTGCACGATCGTCGCGACCTTACCGATCGGTCGTGCATGCAACGTCTTCAGCGGGCGACCGCGCAGCACGTACACGAGCATCAGAGGCGCCATCAGGATCTCGCGCGCCGCGATCAGCGCGAGCAGAGCGACGTCCCGCGTGTGGACGTAGATCGTGATCAACACGATCACGACGAAGATCTTGTCGACCACCGGATCCAACCACCCGCCAATATCGGGGCCCGTCGAGCCGCGCTTCTTCATCGCTCGCGCGACCGTTCCGTCTGCGGCATCCGTCGCAGCCGCGAGAGCGATAATGATGGCGGACCACGCGCGATCACCAAACGTCTGCGTCAGTGCCAACGCGAGTGGCAACCGAGCCAACGTGAGCGCGTGCGCGAGCCACATGGTCTCACCATTGCACCGCTCGCCAGGATGCGCATGCGGATTCCCACGATCGCTCTCGGCGCGGCGGTAGCCCTTGGAACGGCTGTAAAAATTGTCCGGTCGCGACGCGCGCGCGCGCTGCGGCGTGCCGTTGCGCCCGGGGGAGAGCTCGCTCACGCGGCGAAGCTCGACCGGATTCGCCGTCAGCTGCGCGACCACGATCCGGCAGTACCGGTGTCACTGCGCAAGGGCTCGCCCCCGCATCAGGTGCCCAAGTTCGGCGACCTGCGCCGGTCCGATGCAAAGATCGACATCGGCGACCTGACATCGATCCTGTCGATAGATGTGGAGCAGCGAATCTGCGTGGCGGAAGCGGGCGTGACGTTCATCGATCTCGTACACGCGACTCTCCCCTACGGTCTCGTGCCCGCCATCGTCCCGGAGCTCTCGACGATCACCGTCGGCGGTGCCGTCAGCGGCTGCTCGCTCGAGTCGATGTCGTTCGTGTACGGCGGCTTCCACGACACGTGCCTCGAGTACGAGGTCATCACTGCGCGTGGCGATGTGATCACGGCCCGGCCGAACAACAAGCACTCGTTGATCTTCCAGATGATGCACGGCTCGTTCGGCACGCTTGGCATCCTGTCGAAGCTGACCTTCAAGCTCGTCCCTGCGAAGCAGTTCGTCCACGTCGTCTACGAGACGCACACGACGTTCGCGTCCTACCGGGCCGCGATCGAGCACCACACAGCGCTGCGCGACGTCGACTTCATGGACGGCATCATCCACGGGCCCGAACAGTACGTGCTCTCCGTCGGTCGTTTCGTCGACGAGGCACCGTACACGAACAGCTACGACTGGATGAAGATCTACTACCTCTCGACAAAGGACCGCCGCGAAGACTTCTTGAAGACGCCCGACTACTTTTTTCGCTACGACCGCGGTGTCACGAACGTTCATCCACGCTCGTTTCTCGGTCGCCTCTTCTTCGGCAAGCTGTTCGCGTCCACGACCGTCCTCCATGCCGCAGAGAGGCTGCACTTCCTCCTCGACAAGAACGAGAAGCCGACCGTCATTCTCGACGTCTTCATCCCCATCTCGCGCGTCGACGAGTTCCTCACTTGGTATCGCAAAGAGATCGACTTCTATCCGCTGTGGTGCGTGCCGTATCGCCGGGTCCACGACTACGAGTGGTTGAACAAGCGCTTCTACGCGAACATGAAGGACGGCCTGTTGCTCGATCTCGCGATCTACGGCCTCAAGCAGACGGGCGAGCGCAACGTTCACAAGCTCGTGGAGGCCAAGCTGCGCGAGATCGGCGGCATGAAGACGCTCATCTCGCACAACTACTACTCGCCCGAAGAATTCTGGCTGATGTGGAACCGGCCGAACTACGACGCGGTCAAAGCGATCACCGATCCCGACAACCTGTTCCGGGACATCTATACGAAGACGTGCCGCGTCGCGATGGGACACGCGGACACTCCCGAACGACGACACAAATCAGGCGCCGGCAGCGCGGCGCTCGTCGCGAACGAACAAGAGCCGTAGCGCGTGGGGCACTTTTTTCGATGCATTTGCGCGCGACGTGCGTAATCGCCCGCCGCCGCACGCTTCACGTGTTTTCCAGGGCCGCCCGGCTTCGGTCTACCCGTTGCACCGAGCGGGCGCATGAACCTCAAGGCCTGCCTCATCGCTTTCGCAATTCTGCTCCCGGGCGTCGCGTCTGCGAACGATACGCCGACGACCGTCACCCCCAAGGCTGATACCGAGAAGCCCACGACGATGGCGAAGCTCTCGTCCGACGAGATCAAGGTCATCTCGCACATCAAGCACGTCAACGACACGGAGGTCGCGATGGGCAAGCTCGCCCAGTCCAAGGGCTCCGCCGAGGTGAAGAAGTACGGCACCACGCTGGTCAAGGACCACACCGACAACAACACCAAGCTCGTGGCGCTCGCCAAGAAGAACGGCCTCGCAAAGATCCCCGCCGAGATGCCGATGACCGACGACGACAAGGCCGCAGCGAAGACCATGGACGCGGACATGGCGAAGCTCAAGACGCTCAAGGGAGCCGAGTTCGACAAGCAGCTGCTGACGATGGCCGTCGCCGGTCACGACAAGACGCTCGCCGCGCTCACCGCTGCGGAGGCGACCGTCACGAACGCCGACCTCAAGGACCACATCAAGGCAACGATGCCGGTCGTGCAGACCCATGCCGACACCGCTCGCGACCTCGCGACGAAGGCAACGACCACGTCGATGAAGTGATCAGGGACGCAGGATCGCGTCCGTCGGGATACGACCGCTGAGGCGCGCGCACATGCGAATGAACTTCGAGAGCGAGTAGGTCTCGACCGCGCGCAGTCCGTCGAACTTGAGGCCCGTGCCCTCTGCCGTGCTCCAGCAGGCGGTGCAGCTGCCCTCGATCAGCTCGAGCGCGCCACCGCCGAACTTCAAATTGACGCGCGCGCCGATCGGCAAGTTCGGACCGTGGACGAACACGCCTCCGAGCGAGATGTTGCGCACGCGGCAGCTGACCTCCGATCCACCGAGCGTCATCGTCGCCGGCAGATCGATCGGATAGCGAAGCGTGCTCCGCGAGTCCATACCCATGTGTTTACCGTTGCAGATCGCGTCAGAGCTGTGCGACCGCTCACCCCGTCCTCACCGTCGACGACCAATTCGTGTCCGACGTGTGGGTCCCGTTGGTACAGTCGACAAATGCGTGGCGTTGTCGTCTGTTTGCTTCTCGCGGCCTGTTCGTCGGATTCCGGCCCCACGGAGATCCGCTCCTCACGCGCGTACGACAAGAACGCAAACGCGTCACCCGAAAGCATGGAGTCCGTCGTCGGTGGCAACACCGACCTCGCGGTGAAGCTCTACAAGGAGTCGATGCAGGCTGGAGGGAACTTCGTGTTCTCGCCGCACTCGATCTCGTCGGTGTTCGCGATGCTCTACGCCGGCGCGAATGGCGAGACGGGCCAGCAGATCGCGAGCACGTTCGAGTTTCCCGCCGACGTTCATGTCGCGCGCAACGCACTCGATCAGGAGCTCGCGGCGCAAGCGCAAGCGGCGCACGACATGGGCTTCCCGTTCGAGCTGAAGACCGCAAACTCGATGTGGGGTCAGGATGGTGCGCAGTTCAAGGCTCCCTTCCTCGACACGCTCGCCGTGAACTACAACGTCGGCGTTCACGTCGTCGACTACCGGACCGACTACGAGGGCGCGCGCCAGCAGATCAACGACTGGGTCGACGACAGGACCGAGCACCACATCCTCGACCTCCTGCCGCCCGGCTCTCTCGACGACATGACGCGCCTCGTGCTGACGAACGCGATCTACATGAAGGCCGCGTGGAAGACGACGTTCGAAGCGAGCGAGACCTCCGATCTGCCGTTCCACACGCCGACCGGGGACGTCACCGTGCCGATGATGCGCGGCGACATGTCAGCCGCCGTTGCGCGGACCGCGACCTACACCGCCGTCCAGCTTCCCTACGCGGGATCGTCGATCGCGATGACCATCGTCGTCCCGAACAATCTCGGCGAATTCGAGACGTCGTTTCAGCGCGGCGTGATCGAGGACATCCAGGCCAGCGTGACCAGCCAGGAGCTCGCCGTGCGGATGCCGAAGTTCACGCTCTCGACAAACCTGAAGCTGAGGGCCGCGCTCATGGAGCTCGGTATGCCGAAGGTGTTCACCAGAGATGCCGAGCTCGGCGGGATCGAAGGGAACGACCGCGAGCTGTACGTTACCGACGCGCTCCACAAGGGCTTCATCGCAGTGGACGAGAGCGGGACCACCGCCGCAGCGGCGAGCGCCGTCGTTGTCGGCGATGACTCCGCTCCAGAGGAGATCTCCGTCGACAAGCCGTTCGTGTTCTTCATCCACGACACGGTGACGGGCGAAGTCCTGTTCATCGGTCGCGTCCTGAACCCGCTCGAGCAGTAGCGAATCCGCTTTATCGGCCGCCTACCCCAGCTGCGCGTCAGGTAGCGCAAACGCAGTAGCCGGCGACGCGACTCTCAGTCGCGCGGACTGCGCCCTCTGGCCAGTGCAGTCGCCACCGATCAATTCGCACAGTTGCGCGGCGGGCTGCTGCACGTCGTGTGCAGTTTTGTTCGGCATTTAGACTGCACGTTCGCGGCGCCGTGCTTCGACTCCTTGCTCTCGTTTCCCTCACCGGTTGCATGGTCGGGTCTGATGAAGCGGCCCAAGCGACCTCTGGTGCGAGCGTCGCGATCGCGCGCGGCCTCCAGGGTTGTCACGGCAACGCCTCGACGGACGTGCCGAGCGACGGGCGCTACGTGCTCACCACGTTCGGCGGCAGCGGCGACCACCAGGCGATGTCGTGCGGCGGCTACGCGAACGGTACCGGCTGGTACGCGGCGTCTCGCCAGCGCTACGGCTGTGGCGCCAAGCTGCGCGTGGAGGCGAACGGCAAGTGCGTGGTCGTGCAGGCGCAGGACTACGGCCCCGATACGTGTGTCGAGCACGCAGCCGGACTACCCATTCTCGATGCATCGCCGCGCGTCTCGAAGGAGCTGTTCGGCGAGTCAGGTGCGGGCTACATCGATCATCTCGTCATCACCGTGACCGAGGTCGCGGCAGCAACGCCCGTCGGTGTCTGCGCGACTGCTCCTCCGCCCGACGACGGCCAGCCCGCCCCGCTTCCAAGCGGCACGTGCAGCTCCGCCACGCTCGGCCGCGATGTCCCCGCGGGGACGTGCGTGCAGGCGCGCAGCGACAGTGAGTGGTACCAGTGCAACGGCGACACGTGGGTCACGCCCGTCGACGTCGCGGCAGAGTCGGGCCCGCTCGGGCACTGCACGACCTGGAACCCGCTCTGACGACTACGTGAAGACGAGCGCGCGCGTGAGGCGCGGCGGCAGCTTCGGGTTCGGCTCGACGATCGACGCGAGCGCCTCGAGCGTCTTGTTCACGTGCGAGGACAGCGTCTCCTTGCTCTTCGCGGGGCGATAGGCCCAGCAGCTCGCGGATGCCGAGATCACCGCGCTCGTCATCGCGGGCGCGGCATCGAACTTCGCGACGACGCGTGCGACCTTCTGCTCGATCGCGAACGCGATGGCCTGGTCGAGCAGCGAGCGAATGCGCGCCTCGGCGATCGGACGGAGCAGCCGGTCATCGGGGCGCCCCAGCGTGGCGATCCACTCGAAGCAATGGCACGTGGACGCGACGACGGCGTAGAACTTGGCATGGCCCGTACCGAGACTCGGATCGTGCTCGAAGCCGGCCGTCATCGCCGTGAACAGGCGATCGCGTAAGTCGTCCGCGATCCACGCGTCGAGCAGCGCGAACTTGTCGGGGTAGTGCTTGTAGATCGTCGCGCGGTTGAGGCCGGCAATCTCCGCGAGATCGTTCAGCGTGATGTCCTCGAACGCGTGATCGCGAAGGAGCGTGGCCAGCGCCTCACGCAGCGCAGCGCGCGTGCGCTTGATGCGTGGGTCGAGCTCCGGCGGGTGCACGGGAGTAATTTAGCACACGTTGACAAAGCAACATTTGTCGCTTAGACAGCATGTGTCACCAACAGGAGAACGAGCATGGCGATGTCTCTCGACGGAAAGCGCGTAGTTGTCATCGGTGGTGCCTCGGGCATCGGTTTTGGAATCGCGAAGCTGGCCGCGGAGCACGGCGCCACCGTCGTGATCGGCTCCAGCAAGGAAGCAAACGTGACGGCCGCCGTCGCGAAGTTGAAGGACGCGACCGGCTACACCGTCGACGTGCGGGATGAAGCGAGCGTGCAGGCCTTCTTCGCAAAGGTCGGGGCGTTCGATCATCTGGCGTTCACGGCGGGCGACTGGGACTTCCAGACGGTCTCGGCGAAGGACATCGACCTCGCAAAGGCGCGCGCGAACCTCGACGTGCGCTTGTGGGGAGCGGTGGCGGCGATCAAGCATGCGGTGGGCACGATCGCGAAGGACGGCTCGATCACGCTGACGAGCGGCATGCTCGTCCATCGGCCGCGCAAGGGCGCTCCACTCGTCGGCGCGATCGGCGGCGCGACGGAGTCTCTCGCCAAGTCGTTCGCCGCGGATCTGGCTCCGGTGCGCGTGAACGCGGTGTGCCCGGGACTCGTGCTCACCGAGCACGTCGAGAAGAGCTATCCGCAGCAGCAGCGCGACGCGGTGGTCGGCGGTCAGCCTCTGCCGCGCACCGCGACCGTCGAAGAAGCCGCGATGGCGTACGTGTACGCGATGATGAACGGCTACGTGACGGGGCAGACGCTCCCCATCGACGGCGGCGGTCTGCTCGTCTAGAGCCGTCCCGACATGTGCAGCAGCTCCATGCGGACCTCGCAGCCGAGACGCAACAGCTCGGCGGCGAGCGCGGCGTGGTCCTCGGCGGAGAACTGCACGAACGCGGCGTCGGGCGCGGCGGACGGGCGCAAGAGGCCCATGAACGTCGATGCATGTGCGGCGTCGAGCAGTCGAAACGGGAACGCGCCGATCGGCATCATCACCGCGACACCCGCGAGCTCTCCGACGCCGAGGAGGTTCGCGACGCCGGCTCCGGCGCCCTCGCCCACCGCCACGGAGCGGCGTGTGAGCGCGATGACGCTGCGCCCCGACTTCTTGCGCGCACTCGCGAGCTGACCCGGCAGGAGTTTCATCACTCGCTCGGTCATCGCGTCGCGCTCTGGTGGCAGTGGCGCGACCGAGAAACCTGGATCGGGGAGCGGCAACACCACATCCGCGGGTAGCCGTGTGACGACGGTGCGGTGTGCGGTAGCGAGACCGACGCGTTCGTAGAGCGCGATCGCGGCGGCGTTGTCCTGCTTCACGTTCAGCGCCCACGACGCTGCGCCAGCGAAGCACTCCTTCGCTGCCCGCATCAGCGCGGCACCCACACCTTTGCGGCGGTGCTCGGGCGCCGTGACGACGTTGCGGATGTAACCCGTCGTGTCCATGCGCTCGTAGAGCAGATATCCCGCGACGGCTCCGTCGGCGGTCGCGATGATCGTGCGTGGGATCATCTCGGCGATGAATCGATCGCGCGTGGGTGTCGGATCGTCGACGCCGAGCTCCGGGAACAAACGAACGTAGGTGTCGTAGTCGTCGGGGGTGGCGCCGCGGACCGCGATCATGCCTTTACGCTAGCAGCGATGGGGGGTAGGGTCGGCGCAACTCGACGACATATCCGGGGGAGCTTTGCTGCCGAGGCTGAGAGGTCCATGTTGGACGACCCCAAAACCTGCTCGAGATAATGCTCGCGAAGGGAGTGCTACATGACCAAGAAGTCGCTGCCGCAGATCACCAAGGACCCCGTTGCCGACCTGCCGGCCATGGAAGGGTTTCCGGCCTCCGAGAAGGTCTACGTCGTTCAAGAGGGACTCGAGGTCCCGGTGCGCCGCATCCACCTCAGTGGCGGCGAGCCGAGCTTTGACGTCTACGACACGTCGGGACCGCAGGGCGTGGACCCGCACCACGGGCTGCCGAAGCTGCGCAAGGCGTGGATCGACGCGCGCATGGCGGACGGCGACACGGGCAACCGCAGCCAGATGCACTACGCACGCCGCGGCATCATCACGCAGGAGATGAAGTTCGTCGCCTTGCGCGAGAACATGGCGCCGGAGTTTGTCCGCGACGAGATTGCACGCGGTCGCGCGATCCTGCCCGCCAACATCAATCACCCTGAATCAGAGCCGATGATCATCGGTTCCAAGTTCCTCGTGAAGATCAACGCGAACATCGGCAACTCCGCCGTGTCGTCGACGATCGGCGAAGAAGTGGACAAGCTACGCTGGTCCGTCAAGTGGGGCGCCGACACGGTCATGGACCTGTCGACGGGCGAGAACATCCACGAGACGCGCGAGTGGATCGTGCGCAACTCGCCGGTGCCGATCGGCACTGTGCCGATCTATCAGTGCCTCGAGAAGGTCAACGGTGACCCGGAGAAGCTGACGATCGATCTCTTCATCGACACGCTCATCGAGCAGGCCGAGCAAGGCGTCGACTACTTCACGATCCACGCGGGCGTGCGTCTCGCGTACATCCCGCTCACCGCGAACCGCGTGACAGGCATCGTGTCGCGCGGCGGCTCGATCATGGCGAAGTGGTGCCTCGCGCACCACCAGGAGAACTTCCTCTACACGCACTTCGAGCGCATCTGCGAGGTGATGAAGAAGTACGACGTCGCGTTCTCGCTCGGCGATGGCCTGCGCCCCGGTTCGACGGCGGACGCGAACGATCGCGCGCAGCTCGCGGAGCTGGAGACGCTCGGCGAGCTCACCGACATCGCGTGGAAGCACGACGTGCAGGTGATGATCGAAGGCCCCGGCCATGTCGGGATGCACAAGATCAAGGAGAACGTCGACCTCCAGATGAAGATCTGCAAGGAGGCGCCGTTCTACACGCTCGGGCCGCTCGTGACGGACATCGCGCCCGGCTACGACCACATCACGAGCGCGATCGGCGCGGCGATGATCGGTTGGTTCGGCACGGCGATGCTTTGCTACGTGACGCCGAAGGAGCACCTCGGTCTGCCCAACCGGGACGACGTGAAGGACGGCGTCATCGCCTACAAGATCGCGGCGCACGCGGCGGATCTTGCGAAGGGCCATCCCGGCGCGCACCTGCGTGACGACGCGCTGAGCAAAGCCCGCTTCGAGTTCCGCTGGCAGGATCAATTCAACCTGTCACTCGATCCCGACACCGCGAAGGACTTCCACGACGAGACGCTGCCCGCGCCCGGCGCGAAGGGCGCGCACTTCTGCTCGATGTGCGGTCCCAAGTTCTGCTCGATGAAGATCACCGGCGAAGTGCGCGAGATGGCCGCCGGCATGGCCGCGAAAGCCGCAGAGTTCAAAGATCAGGGCAGCAAGCTCTACCAGAACTCCGACAGCGACCATCACTAGCCCTTGGGGGTACGCTGCGCCGCGATGCGAGCAGCGCTTCTCGGTGCCTTCCTTGTCGTCGCGTGCGGCGGCTCGACCATAGCGCCGACGCCTCGACCGACGCCAGCCCCGCTCGCGCCGCTGGAGGCGATCACGTCGCACGGCGCGCTCGTCTTTCATGTGCGAGTCGCTCCGCTGGCGAATCTCGCGTATCAGCTCGACTGCCTGTCGGACACCGTCCCGTGCTCGAAGATCGCGTTCAGCGAGCTGTGGCATGCCGGATGGACCAAGGCGGATGACGACGCGCTCGCAGTTTGGCGATCGATGCGCCAGAAGTACGGCGGCTCCCTCTCGCTCTCCGAGAGCTCGCACCGCTTGAGCTACGGCTCGCGAATGCGTGCAGCGTCATTGCTGAGCGCGTCGGTCGACGACTACGCGCGCTGGCTAGACGTGCTGACGCGGCCAGCGGATGCGGCAAAGCTGCGCACGACCCTCGATCACTTCTGGCCTCGCTTCTCCGCGTGGTGGACGACGCGCGGCTACTCGATCGTCGCCGTGCAGTTCCCTCGGTTCGCCGCGCTGCTCGGCGACGAGCGCGTCGCGAAGCTGTTCGAGCTGGTCGCTCACTTCTACAGCCCCGACCTCGCGCCTTCGACCGACATCTCGTTTGATCTGATCGCGCGCCCGGAATCGACGGAAGGTGCAACACACGCAGAGGCCGACGACACGCACCTCGTCCTGGAAGTTCGCCACGACGATCACGCCGAGGCGCGCATGACGGTCGCTGCTCACGAGCTCTGTCACTTCTTCTTCGTTTCGCGATCGCCGACGACCGAGCACGCCTTGAACGATCGATTCACCGCCACGTCCGATCCACTCGGGAGACTCGCGCTCGGGCTCATGAACGAGTCCCTGGCGACGCTCCTCGGTAACGTGATGGTCGGTCGCGTGTTGATCCCCGAGGAGACCACGCGGCGTATCGCGAGTGAGAACGGCCTCTACAACGAGCGCAGTATCGATCGCACGGCGAAAGCGCTGGTTGGCGGGCTCGAAGCGCTGACCGCCGGTACGATCGACGACGAGGCGTTCTTCACGGCGTATCTCGCCGCCGTTCACGCGGGCTTGGGTGATGCACCGCCGCCGTCGGCATACCTACGCGAATTTCTCCTCTCCTATTCGCCCGCGATGCGGGTCAGCGGCGAACGCTTCATTCGCGAGAGCAAGGCGGGGAGCGTCTACTCCAGCGAGGTGGGCTCCCCCGGCGCCGTCGACGACGTGACGCGGAATCGCGAGTTCACCGCGGTCGCCATGCTGCCCCCCGACGACATGAAGGGCTTCCAGGCCTATGCCGCGGCCCTCGGTCCGACAGTTCAGGAAGCGCTCGCCGCCGAGATCAAGCGCGGTGTGCCGTTCATCTATGCGGTCGACCGACCTCCGCACGCGAAGTCGTACGTGCTCGTCGCGCGCGACAATGCATCGATGGATGCCCTCGCCGATGCGCTGCTCGCGCGCCAGGAGTCGCTTCAGGGCGTCATGCGCTGATCTCACAAGTCAGGCGGCGGCGTGCCGATCCCGACGACGGCACGCGCGGCGGCCGGGACCACTCTGTCGACGATCATGCGATGCGTGAGCAGCGTCTCGATATCGCGCAGTGACGCTCCGAGCGTGCTGTCCCGACGCGCGCTCGCTCCGCCGCCCAGACGAAACGCACCGCGCACGACATCGGCGCAGCGAACCGCGACATGGGTCGCCGCGATCCGCAGCTCGCCCCGCATCGCCGCGTCGAGCGGAGCATCGCTACCCGCCGCACGGGAATAGGCTGACGTCGCCACGTCGCGCAGGTACGCACGAGCCGCCGCATGCATCGCGTGGAGCTCACCATACTGCGCGAGCATCACCGACGCAGCTTTATCGTCGAGCTTGGCCCGAAGCATCGCGAGTGAGCCCTCCGCGATGCCGAGCGCACACCCCGCGATACCGATCGCGAGCAACCCGAACAGGGGTACGCGATAGAGCGGTGCCGTGGACCACGGCCTGCGCTCGAACACCGACGTGACGCGATCGGGATCTATCGCAGCTTCGATCGCGACGTCGTGCGAGCCGGTCCCGCCGAGCCCGAGCGTGTCCCAGTTGTCGATGACCGTCACGGCGCTCGCCGGGAGCGCGCACACGACGTGGCGGGTGCCGGAGAGCGCGCCGACAACGATGATGTCCGCGTGCCGACAGCCCGACGTGTACGACCAGCGACCGCGCAACGTTCCGTCCTCGGCGAGCTTTCCCATCGGCGCGAACACGCCTGCGATGAACGGCGCGCGCTTGCCGTTCCACAGCGCCTCGGCGGCGGTCGGGGTGAAGTACGGCGCGAGCAACGTGGAGGTCGAGCACGTCATCACGCACCACGCGGTGGCCGGATCGCCTGCGGCGAGCGCGGAGAGAACGTCGATGTAGTCGACCGGCGCGGTCTGGTGACCACCGAGCTCCGTCGGCGCGAGCACCGCGAGCAGCTCCGTCTCGCGCAGCGCACCGACGACCTCGGGGCTCAACTGCTTCGCCGCTTCGTGCGCACCGCGGTGAGCAGACGCCAACGTCGCGACGCCGCGCGCGTGCTCGAGGAGTGTCATCCGCGCACCATAGCCGCTCAGTGCGCGAGATCAGACACGACGACGTCGTCGATCCAGAACATCTGCTCCCATGCGGAGCTGAACCCGACGCCACCGTAGGACAGCGGTGAGACGCCAACGGGATACGTGACGTTCGCGTCGTCGAGCGAAAAAATCTGCGTGCCGTCGGCCCACAGCGTCGACAGCGACCCGCGTGTCTCGAGGACGAAGTGCACCGCCGCATCGGTGATGACAGCCGTTCCGTTACCGAGCTGCGTGCTGTTGCCCATGTAGATCGGGCTGTAGCCAGTCCCCGGGATCCAGTAGCCCCACGTTTGCCCCGCGCCCCACGTGCCCTGCGGTCCGAGTGGGCCCCCGCACGCAGCTTGATCGATCGAAAACGAGTACAGCGTGTTCTGCGGCGCGTTCCACGACTCCTCGTAACTCTGCACCCGATACAGGACGCCCGGCGTGTGCTGGCAGGCGGGTAGCGAGCCGTCGACGATCAGCAATGACGCCTGCGTCTGCTGCGTCCACTCGACGCGCACGTCCGTCCAGCTCGTGTCTCCGATGTGCAACGCGGCCACTGCGCTCCGCCCGTTGCCGCCTTGGCCGTAATTGAAGCCGGCGCGCACCGTCGGTTGCGTCTGGAGATGACCTTGAACGAGCGCGAAGTCGAACCGCATCAACGACCAGTCCGGCTTGATCGTCCCGCCTTCGAAGTCATCGGAGAACAGGATCGGGTGACACAGCTCGTCGCTCGCACATCGTTGATCGGTCGGACACGCATCGACGGCACACGAAGTCAGCGCATCCGGCGTGTCTGCCAAACCGGGCGACCCATCCGCGTGCGATGAGGAGAAGTCGAATCGGCCGCACCCCGCGGCGAGGAGCGCAAGCGCGATCCATGACCTCACCCCCACAGTATGCGCCCAGGGACGGGGCGATTGGTGCGTGGCTACTCGGGTCGCCACCATCCGTCGTTCCGAGCGATCTCACCGCGATACGCGACCGGTCGGGAGCACCGTACGTGGGTCTTCACTCCGAACTGGACAACACCTTGTAATGAAGGAATATTCGGGGTGCCTCACGACTCGGTGAGGCATTGTCGTGTCGGTTCAGAAGCGCTCCCTCAAGATCGAAAAGCTCGCTCGCATCTACGATGACGAGATTGCGCCGGTATGGGGCACGCGGTTCGGCAAGATGTTGCTGCGCAATCTCGCGGTCCCGGATCGCGGACAGGTGCTCGACATCTCGTGCGGCACTGGCTATCCGACGATCGAGATCCTTCGCCGCATGAACGAAGGCAGTCGCCTGATCGCGATCGACGCGTCGAGCGCGATGCTCGATGTCGCGCGCCGCAAAGTTGCTGACCTCGGCCCGCTCGGCAAGAAGGGCGTGTTCTTCCGCACCGAGAGCCCGGTTCCCAAGCTGTCATTTGCGGACGACGTTTATGATCTCGTGGTCTGCAATCTCGGACTCGACGAGATGCCGAACCTCGAGGCCGCGCTGCGCGACTTCGCGCGCGTCACCAAGCTCGGTGGCGAAGTTCGCTGCACGCTGCCGCTCGCCGGCACGTTCCAGGAGTTTCACGACCTCTATCGCGAAGTGCTGATCAAGCACGACAAGCACGACGCACTCGAGCGCCTCGAGAAGCACGTCGCGCACTACCCGACGATCGACCATGTCGAGAACTGTCTCCGCGCCGCATCGCTCGAAGGCCACGTCGAGGTCGAGGAGTTCACGCTCCTGTTCAAGAGCTCTCGCGAGTTCTTCTTTGCACCTGTCATCGAGTACGGACCGCTCGCCGACTGGAAAGAGATCGCGGGCGGCGGCCAGGAGATGCAGGACGTCTTCTGGTACATCAAGGAAGCGATCGACGCGTACTTCGACGGTCGGCCGTTCTCCGTCACGGTGAAAGCGGGCTGTTTGATCGGCGCCAAGGCTCCGATGAGTGCGTTCGCGGCTGTCGAGACCGGCATGACGCCGGAGATCGATAGCGGCAGCTACGAGGACGTTACCGACCTGCCCTCGCCCGAGCGCATCGCCGCCGGCTCCGTGCAGATGGTCGACGCGGATGATCTCGAGGTCGAAGAAGTCTCGGCGAGCAACGCCGATTTCCACATCGAAGAGAATCTCAACCCCGACGAAGATTCGCTCGACGCGTTCATCGAAGGCGCACGCCGCCCGCAGCATCTCGAAGACTTCGACGATTGATCAGTGCGGGCAGTCGCCCGGCGTCGTGCGGATGTACTTCGCGATCGGCTTCATCGCCTCGTCGAGCTCGGCCGTGTGCGCGCCGAACGGATACGCGAAGCTCTCGGGCGAAAAGCCGTCGTCCCGGAGGATCTGGAACGACGGCAGCACCTCGGTCTGCAGCCACGCGTCGACGCCGTACTGCGCCGCGTAGTCCTTGGCATTCAAGTGGTCGACCGTGTGCGCTTCGATGTCGTGTCCATCGTCGGCGAGCGTGTGCAGCTTCTGCCGCTGTTCCGGGGTGAACTCGTAGTAGCGCGTGACGAAGAACGTTACGAGTGCGTGGTGTTGCGCGAAGAAGTCGCGGAGCTCGAACCATTCGTCGACCGAGTTGTCGTCGAACGCGAACGTGATGCTCGGATACGGTTCCGCGTCGGGATCCAGGTCGCGATACGGCGTGTACGTGAGGCCGGCGTCGTCGAACATCGTGAACGCGCGGTCCAGCGTCTCGCGCGAGACCGTCGTCCCGGGGATGTGCGCGTACGCCTGATAACTCCAGTTCCAGTCGCGCGCCCAGGATAGACGTTCGGCGATGCGGTCCCACTTCACCGGCTGCTGGAAGTCGTCGATCGAGCTCCCGCACAGCACTTGTCGGTCATCGAACGTGAAGAACAGATCATCTTTCTCGTTGTCACCGCAGGCGGCTAGCAACACGACGAGTCCGATCCACCGGTTCACTCCCGGACCTTATCAGGTGCGCTAGATTCGCGATGTGACGGACTCGCAGAAGAGCTATCTCGATCTCGTCGACCAGCTAACCGACCATGATCGCCGGTATTACGCGGAAGCGGCGCCTACGATCAGCGACGTCGAATACGACAAGCTCGCGAAACACCTCAAGGAGATCGAGACCGCCCATCCGGACTGGGTCGTCGCGTGGTCACCGTCACAGCGCGTCGGCTACGCACCCGTCTCGGACTTTCCCAAGGTCACGCGGCCCGTCGCGATGCTGTCGCTCGACAACAGCTACGACGAGGAAGACCTCAAGGCGTTCTACGACCGCGTCGTCAAGGCGTTCGACGACAACGAGGCGCCGACGTTCTCCATCGAGCCCAAGATCGACGGCTTTGGCATCGAGCTCACGTACGAGGACGGCGTGCTCGTGCTCGCGGCGACGCGCGGTGATGGACGCATCGGTGAAGACGTCACGCCAAACGTGAAGCGCATCAAGGGCATCCCGCTCCGCATCGCAGAGAAGCGAAAGCTCGTCGTGCGCGGCGAGATCTACATGAAGAAGGCCGAGTTCGCGAAGATGAACGAGGCGCGCGCCGCTGCCGGCGAAGAGCTGTTCAAGAACCCGCGCAACACGGCCGCCGGCTCGATCAAGCTGCAGGACCCGCGCGAGCTCGCAAAGCGCCCGATGCACGCGATCCTGTACGAGGTCGTCGACGGCGCGACGTTCAAGCCCGGTCATCTCGCATCGATCGACTTCATCGGCGCGCTCGGTATTCCGACGAGCAAGGACAACGCAAAGGCAGCGACGTGGGAGGACCTGATCGCGAAGGTCCATTGGTGGCAGGACAAGCGCGACGCGCTGCCGTACGAGGTCGACGGCCTGGTGATCAAGATCGATGACTTCGCAGCGCGCGGCGCGCTCGGCACGACGGCGAAGTTTCCTCGCTGGGCGATCGCCTACAAGTTCCCCGCGCGCCAGGTCACGACGGTGCTGCGCGATCTGGAGATCAATGTTGGCCGCACGGGCACGGTCACGCCGGTCGCTATCCTCGATCCCGTCGACGTTTCGGGCACCACCGTGTCACGCGCGTCCGTCCACAACTGGGATCAGGTCGCGCGCCTCGGGTTGCGTCGCGGTGATCGCGTGCAGATCCAGAAGGCGGGCGAGATCATCCCCGAGATCCTGCACGTCACCGAACCAGGCCCTGGGGACGTGTTCGCGCCGCCGACGGAGTGCCCGTTCTGTCACGCCGCGCTCGAGCGCGAAGAGGGCCGCGTCGCGCTGATGTGCCCGAACCGCATCGGCTGCCCGGCGCAGCGCCTCGGTGCGATCGAGTTCTTCGCGTCGCGCCACCAGATGAACATCGACGGTCTCGGCGAGAAGGCCGTCGTCGCGCTCGTCGACGCGGGGAAGATCAACGACGTCGCGGACATCTTCACGCTGCGTAAGCTCGACGTGCTCGCGATCGAGCGCTACGCGGATACGTCCGCGCAGAACCTGATCGACGCGATCGCCAAGGCAAAGCAGGACGCCACGTTCTCGCGCCTGCTCTCCGCGCTCGGCATCTCCAACGTCGGCAACACGCTCGCGAAGCCGATCGCGCAGAAGTACCGCAAGCTCTCCACGCTCCGCGCAGCCGCCGCGGCCAAGGACAGCGAAGCGTTCGTCGCCGAGCTGCACGAAATTCCGGGCATCGGCGAGGTCGTCGCGCAGCACGTGGATCACTTCCTGCGCGACACCCATGTACGGGCCGTGCTCGACAAGCTCGCCGCGAATGGCGTCGATCCCGAGGAGGTTGTCGTCGAGGTCGCGGAGGGACCGCTGACCGGCAAGACGCTCGTCGTGACGGGCACCCTGACGGCGGCTCGTGCGGACGTACAGAAGCGCATCGAGAACGCCGGCGGCAAGATTGCCGGCTCCGTGTCCAAGAAGACCACGTACCTCGTCGCGGGTGCGGACACCGGCAAGACCAAGCTCGAAGCGGCCACGAAGCACGGCGTCACCGTCATCGACGAAGCGCAACTCGAGACGCTGCTCGCGGGCGGCACGCTGTAAGCCCTGCTCGAACGGTCGGGTCGACACGGCTAGGCGACGTTCCTATCTGGTCACCAATGATTCGTTCTTCGCTTGTTGCCATTCTCACAGCCGTCGCGATCGTGGCCGGCTGCGCTCACCAACCCACTCCCCCCGAGGCGCAGCGCATCGAGCAGGTCCAGCCCGGGCCGCTCCACACGAGTGGATTGGTGGAATTCAAGATCGTCGATGCGGACTCCCCATCGATGCAGCGCTTGATCGAGCACGTTCCCCCTGAAGTCGTCGTCGAGCGCGACCGCTGGGCGTCCGAACGCGCAGCGCGTCCCACGGACGATGTCTTCCTATCGGCGCCGAGCCGCGCGGACCTCGAGCGCTACGTGAGCTCCGTGCCTTCGCTCACGCTGCCCGAGGGGCGCGAGATCGCGTTCGGCCGGATCGACAATCCTGACCGCTGGCGCACATACATCGTTCACGCGGAGGCCGCTCTCGACGAAACTGACATCGCGAGTGCGGAGCTGACGCGAGATGCCGCGCATGACCGCTTCGCTGCGCTCGTCACGTTCACGCCGCACGGAGCAAGAGAGTTTTCGGACCTGACGGAGAAGATGGTGGGCCAGAAGCTCGCCGTGTTGCTCGACGGTTCCGTGGTCGCAGCGCCCGTGATCGGTACCAAGATCACCGGCGGGCAGGCCCGGATCACGTTCGCGCGCTGATCTACTCGTACGTGATGTCGATCGCGTCGGTGGTCCCGCGGCTCGCGACGACGACGTGATGGTTGCCGGGCGTCGGGACCCACGCATCGAGCGGCTGACCATCGACGGTCCATCGTAGATCGGGCGTGTTCGGCGACGCAGCGAGCGGTGGCTTCTGTTTGGCAGCGGAGCGGAACGGTTCGAGAAAGAAGCGCGCGCCGTTCGCGGGGTACGTGATCGCGACAGCGCCGTTCGTCTTCTCGCTCGGACCGCACGTCGGTAGCGGTGGGCGATCCATCGTCGAGAGCCAACCGCGCAGCTGGGGCGGATACACGATCGCGGGCTGACCGCAGACCATCTGGTGCCAGGTGCACTCCTCCGTCGGCACGTGACCGACGATGAAGCGCTCGCGCTTGGTGTGCTCGCAGTGCGGGCCGGGCTTCATGCCGCTGACGGGACAGATGTCAGCCTCGACGATGGTGTCGGGGCGATCGACGGCGGTCGGGTTGCCAAAGCGCGCGGCGATCGCGGTGTATGTGGCGCGCATCAGCGGCGTCGCCCCGTCGACGGACATCACGTGGTAGCTCGGCGAGCCGTTGAAGTTGCCGGCCCACACGCCGACCGTGTACTCGCGCGTCACGCCGATGGCCCACAGATCCGTGTACGCCTTGGTCGTGCCCGTCTTCAGCGCGACGGGGAACGGCAGGTTCATCGGCACGCGATCGCCGAACATCGGCTTGCGCGCATCGGGATCGCTGAGGATGTCGTAGATGAGGTAGGACGCTTCCTCGGAGTACACGCGCGGGCGCTGCGTGACGGGCTCCGACCAGGTGATTCCCGTCGGGGACACGGCCGATTCGATCGCGCGCGGCACGATGGGCACTCCACCGCGCGCGAACAGCGTGAACGCGGCCGTCAGATCGAGCAGGCGCACTTCCGCGTGACCGATCGCGAGGCCCCAGTCGTACGTGTCGTCGGGGCGATCGAGCGTCGCGACGCCCGCCGCGCGCAGCTTATTCAGCACCGTCTTCACACCGACGCGCTGGAGCGTGTGCACGGCGGACAGGTTGTAGGACCCGGCGAGTGATTCGCGATACCGGGCGAAGCCGTGGCTCTTCACGTCCTTGCTATAGAACGCGTACGTATCCTCGGGCAGCACGACGTCGTTCGCGATCGTCGCCGGCGTGTCACCGCGCTCGATCGCGGCCGCGTACACGAACGGCTTGAGCGTGGACCCCGGGCGCAGTCGCGCCGTCACGCCGTTGAACGCGCCATTGTCCGCGCGCGCTTCGTAGTCCTTGCTACCGACCATCGCGAGGATCGCACCGTCGGAGTTGCGGATGACGACGACCGCCGCCTGCGTGATGTTCTCGCTCTGCAGATGGTCCACGTGCGTGGCGAGCGCGACTTCTACGCGGCGCTGGAGCGGCCAGTCGAGCGTCGTCTTCACCGTCGCGCCCTGCGCGAGATTGTCGGGCAAGCGCTGCTTCACGAGCTCCACGAAGTGCGGCGCGCGAAAGTGCGGACGCGTCTTGTCGAGGCCCAGCGGGACGCGCTCGGCGAGCGCAGCGTCGAACGGCGTGACGTGGCCCTCCTCTTCCATGAGCGCGAGGATGTGCGTGCGGCGGGCTTTCACTCGAGCCCACGAATCGTAAGGGTCGTAGTACGACGGCCCACGCGGCAGCACGGCGAGCATCGAGGCCTCGGCGATCGAGAGCTCCGCCGCCGTCTTGCCGAAGTACACCTGCGCCGCCTGCTGTGCGCCCCACGCGCCGTTGCCGTAGTACACGCGGTTCAAGTACTGCTCGAGGATCTCCTTCTTGGAGAGAGCGCGCTCGAGCCGCGCCGCGAGCACCATCTGGTGCATCTTGCCGAGCATGCTGCGCGGCGTGCCCGAGACGAGCCGCACGAGCTGCATCGTCAGGGTCGAGCCACCGTACGCGGCGCGGCCGTGGCGAATATCGAGGAGCATGGAGCGCCCGAGCGCAGACCAGTCGACGCCGGAGTGGTCGTAGAAGTCCTTGTCCTCTGAATCGAGCGTCGCGTTGATCAGGTGCGGCGAGATCTTCTCGAGTGGAACCCAGCGCTCGCGCAGACCGGCGCTCGTCGCTTCCTGGCGGAGAAGCACGCCATCCTCGTCGGTGACCGCGAGCGACGTCGCCGCATTCTTGTCGAGCAAATGCATCGGGAAGTCGACGACGCGGATCGCGATGTGCCACGCGACCACCGAGAGCACGATGACCGCCCCCAGGCCGAGCCCGATCCGCCGCACCCACGTGCGGCGCCCGAGACGACGAACTATCGCGAGGACGCGCTTCACTTCCCCTTGATCTCGATCGTGCTGATACCCGTCTGACCGTTCACCTCGGGCTGATACATCAGCTCCGCGTGCGCGGGCGGCAGCGTGAACGTGCCGGAGGCGACCGCACGCATCGAGTACTCGTGCATGTGGTTACCGCCCCACGTCCACTCCGACGCGAAGTCGACGCGGTCATCGTGGATCTCGCGGTACGTGCCCCACTCTTCCGTCTGCTTGACGCTGTCGCCACCGGTCGTCTTGAGCGCCGTGTTCAACACCTCGAAGCCGGCCGGAATCGGATCCGACAGCATCAGGTGCGGCTCCTCGTCCTTCATGTCCGCGGTCACCTTCACGACGACGACTTCGTTCACCTGGAACGCGGTCTTCTTGTTGCCCTGCTCGTCGAAGTACTCGCGTGTGACGGTGATGCCGTTCGCCTGCGCCTTGATGGTGCTCGGCTTCTCGCGGTAGCGGACGTCGATGCTGTAGTTCACTTCGCCACCGGACGGCGTGATCACCACATCGCCCGCCGCGAACGGGAGGCTGACGGCGCGCATGCGGGTCTTGCCGCTGAGCGCACCCTTGAGCACCGAGGTGCCCGCGAGCGTGATGTCCACCGACGGGTTGTTCTGCGTCTGCGTCTTGCTGAACGAGCTCAGCGCGAGCAGCGAGTGGAGATTCTCCTGCGTGTCCCACCAGCCGCCGATGTGCGAGCGGCGCGCCTTCATGATGGTGCGCACGAGCGGACGGATCGCGTCGTTCTTGGGCATGACGTCGACGAGAGCGGCGAGCACCGACGCCGTCGTGCGCATGTCGCTCGACATGTAGTAGTAGAGCTTGTCCTCGGCCGGGTCGTGGATCAGCGCGTCGGTCTTGGTCGCGGTGTTCGCATAGCCCGCGAGCTCGTCGGCGAGCTTGGCGACGGCCGGATCCGCCTTGCCGAGATCGATCGCGAGAGCGCGCATGATCCAGGCCTTGCCGAACATCGTGAGGTCCTTGTTCGTCGCGAGCGCCGTCGCCGCTGCTGCATCCTTGTCGCCCCACAGCGCGCGCACGTACAGCGCGAACGCCTGCGACGACGCATCACCGTGCGCGTTGTAGTACGGACGCGTCGTATCGGGCGTCTTGCCGTCGTTGCGCAGGTAGTTCAGCGCATCGTCGACGCGCGTCTGGTCGACCTTGTAGCCGCCGTCCTTTGCGATCTTGAGGCCCCACAGCGCGTACGCCGTGTAATACGCCTCGGGCTCGCCACCCATCCACAGCGAGAAGCCACCGCTCTCCGACTGGAACTTGCCGATCTTGGTGATGCCTTGCTTCACGAAGCCGTCGAGCGCGGGTCCCGCGAGGCCCTTGAGCGCGAGCTGATTCGCGAGCTCGCGCACTGCGATCATCGGAATCACCTTGGAGGTCGTCTGCTCGATGCAGCCGTACGGATACTCGATCAGATCCGCGAGGCCCTGCTCGATGCCCGACAGACCATCGGGGTCCGCCGAGATCACGAGCAGCGCACCCTCGGTCTCCGCTTCCGCGGGCAACGAGACCTTCACGGTCGCCGCGTCCTTGAGCGCTGCGTGACCGATGTGGAACGACTTCACCGCCGACGGATGCTGCACGGGAAGCATCAGCTCGAGGCCGTCCTTCTCGCCGCCCATCGAGACCGTGAACTGGAGCTTCGCGTCACCGAGGCTCTTACCGGTCAGCTCGAACATCGCCGGCACCTGCGCGCCGACGGCGAGCTGTACCTGCTTCTCGAGCGGTCCCGTCGCGGCGAGCTTGTCGTCCACGACGAGCTTCACCGTCGCGGTCCCCGCCTTGCCCGTCTCGTTGTGCACGACGACGCCGCCCTGCAGCTTGTCGCCGAGGCGCAGGAGGCGCGGCAGCGATTCGAACAGCTGCAACGGCTTGCTCACCGTGAAGCGCTGCTCCGCAGATCCAAAGCGCTCCGCGTTGTCGGCGACGACGGCCATCACGCGGAACGCGGTCAGGTTATCCGGAGCCTTGAACGTCACCGTCGCGATGCCGTTCGCATCCGTCACGGCGCCGGGCACCCACACGGGCGTGGAGACGAACTTGCTGCGCATCGAGCCCGGCGACGAATCGCCACCGCTCGCGGGACGCTGGAGGTTCGGGCCCGGGAGATCCTTCACGTACTCGTACTGCGTCGCCGTCGACACGCCGAGGCCCCACGGGGCGTAGAACGTCGGCACCGGATCCGGCGTCTTGTAGTCGATGAGCTGCAGCACGCCTTCATCGGCGGCCGTGATCGAGACTTCCGCGGACACGGGCGCGCCCTTGGAGTCCGTCACCTTCACCGTCGCGGTGACATCGCCGCCCGGGCGGTAGTCCTTCTTGTCCGTCTCGACGGTGACCTTGAGCGTCGTCTCCTCCGGATGCACGGGCAGGTTCACGACGCCCATGCGCATGCGCGGCTTGCCACGCGGTCCCTCGCCAGTGCGGCCCTGCACGAGCGCGACGCTGACGTACACGTTCGGTGCGTAGGCGGCCGTGATCGGGACGGTGATCTGCTTGGTCTTCGGCGTCACTTCGATCAGCCGCTTCTCCATCACGCCGTCGCGCTCGATGGTGACAAGGCCGGTCGCTTGCGACAGATCCGTCTTGAGGATCAGCGTCGCCGTGTCGCCGGCCTTGTACTCCTTCTTGTCCGTGACGATGTCGAACGACAGCGAGTCGCTGCTGCGCCACGAGCCTTCGTCGTCGCCGCCCCACGCGTACATCTGCGACGCGGCCGCGGACGTCTCATCTTTCGCCTTGTCATCCACACCCTCGACAACCACCAGATAGTCACCGCCGTGATCAGCGTTGAACTCGATGTCCGTCGGCTTCCCACCGCTTAGCGTGATCTGCTTGTCGAGCAACGTCGCGGTCTTGTCCTCGCACTGGTACGAGCCGCGGTAGCCCCAGTCCTCCCACACGCAGTTCCAGTCGCGGCGCGTGACCGTCACGTGCGCGGGGCCATCGGCCGGCTTGCCGTCGGGACCGACGCTGACGACGGAGTACTTCGCGGGCTTGCCCGCCTCGAGCATCCACCCCGGCGACTTGATGCCGAAGTAGCGCGTCGAGCGGTTGTAGCGAACCGCGAACGACTTGCTGATCGTCTCGTTCGCGGGCGACGTCACCGCCGCGCGGATCAGTAGATCTGCATCGCCGCCGAAGATGTCGTTCGGCGTGACCGGCACGCTGAACTTCGCGTTGCCCTTGTCGTCGAGCGCGACCTTGTCCTCGGTGACGAGCGTCTGCTCCGGCTCGTTGCCGTAGTAGTTGTAGCTCTGGTACTTGCGATCGTCATGGAAGCTGTAGTCGTCGTAGCCCTTGATGTCCTGCCACTCGCGCGGACGGCTATAGACGCTCACGTCGACGCTACCCGAGCGCAGCGGTGCGCCATACAGGTACTTCGCTTCGATCGTCGCGGCCACGTCACCGCGGCGGATGATGACGTCCTTCGCGAGCTTGCCGTTCACCTCGAACGTCGCGGTCTTGAATTCCTCGACGGAGAACGTGCGCGAGAACGAGCCCCAATCCGTCGTCGCGCGGATCGAGTAGTCACCGAGGCGCGCGTCCTCTGGTAGATCCAGGTCGAACCAGAAGCCACCGAACGCGGAGAACTTCGCATCGGTCGTGTACGTCGTCGAACCGCGCGGGTCCTCGACCGTCACCTTGATCTTCTTGCCCGCATCGGGCGCCGCGAGCGGCCCGCCCATCGTCGACAGGCGCGCTAGGCCCTTCACGTGGACCTTGTCGCCCGGGCGATAGAGGCCGCGATCCGTGTGCATGAAGCCGCGCAGACCGACCGTCGACTCACTCGGGTCGTACGAGACGTTGAAGCTCCACGGCGACAGACCACCGCTCTTGTGCGGATTCAGCATCGTCCAGTCGGCGCCCGAAGTGACGTACACGCGCATGTTCTCGTCGCTGTAGTCCTCGGGGTCGCGCTTGCCCTCGATCTTGGACGTCGGCGGCAGATCACAGATGCCCATCGCATCCGTCGTGCCGGTGAACGTGACCTTGCCCTTCTGATCGCGGACCTGCACCGTCGCGCCCGCGAGCGGCTTGCCCGTCGAGAGCTTCGTCGCCCACACGGCGCCCTTGCTGCCGCTGATCTTCGAGACCGCGCCGATATCCGTGAAGTTCACGAGGACCTTCTTCACGCCACCGTCGTCGAACGCGCCCTTGGTGACCTCGTCAGATCCGATCTCCAGATAGAACATGCCGGGGCCGTTCTGTCCGTTGAACAGCTCGGCGGCGCCGAGCGGGTGCTGCGCCCACTGGTTCTTCGTCCCCGTGACGTCGATCTTCTTGGTCACCTGCGTGAGCTTCACGTCGCCCAGCTCGACAGGCTTGGGGCTCCACCAGTCGATCTTCGGCGACAGCTGGTGGAGGTTCGCGGGCGTCACCTGGATCGCCTTGACCGTCAGCGACTTCACGTTGCGCGTCCACACCGGCACCTGCGGGTGCGTGAGCTCCGCGACGTAGTAACCACTCTCCGCGCTGATCGTGGGCTCTGCATCGGCCGTGCGGAACGCGACCGTCTGCGGCGCGCCGAGCGTCTGCCCGAACGTGTCTTTCGTCGCCGCGTCGATCGTGATCGTGTAGCTCGTGAGCGCCTCGAGCGGCACGCCGCACGCGAGGCCCGCATCCTCGCCGCCGAGGTCGTGGCAGCGCTCCGGGAAGCCCTTCACGGGCGGATCGATCTTGATCGCGTACGGCTGTGCGATCGGGTTCGTGAACTGCAGATTCAGGACGAGGTTCTCGTCGGGGATGAGGTCGTTGCCGGCCGGATCGAGCTTCACGAACTTCAGCGGCCCGTACGTGTGGAACGGCAGCTCCACCACCTCGTCGGTCCCCATGTTGCCGACGGTGCCCTTGAGGCCCACGGTGCACGTCAGCTTGTAGTCGCTGTCGAGCGCCAGGTCGGCGACCGGCTCGAACAGGTACGACTTGTTCGGCCCCGGGCTCGAGTCCTTGCCGAGCTTCACCTTCTGCGCACCCGCCTTCACGCTCGTGAACGAGCAGTGCTGCGCGACCTGATCGAACGCGACCTCCTGGTTGAATTCGATCTTCGCGAGCGGCGCCTTGGGAGCGCGCTTGTCGTTCGCGCCGACGAGGCCAACCTCCCCCGTCAGCTTCTCGGTGAAGAACTCGAGCTTGTAGTCCTTGCCGACCAGCGCACCGTCGACCGCCTTGGTCGTGCCCGGCACGGTAAGCGTGTACTTCGTCGCGATCGGCATGCTCGCGCTCGGCACGTACGCGAGCGTCTTGTCGTCCGTCCACGTCGCGACGCCCGGCAGCGCGGGATCCACGGTGAACGGCAGCGCGGTCGTCGGCTTGCCCACCTGCGGCCCCGCCACCATCGGCTTGCCGAATACGAGGATCACTCGCATCGGCCCCGTGATCTCTCCAGTCGGCGTTCCGCTGACCGTCAGGTCCCCCTGGACCTGTGCTTTACCACCACAACCAACGAGAGCGACGACAAGCGTCGCGAGCACGAGTGAGCGCATACGCGAGGAACGTAACGCACACGGCTCCGACGCTGTTCCGCAGCGCAGCGGCTTTTGACGCTAGATGTAGGTTAGAGGTGGACCTTGCCAGCGGCGCCGCACGCTCCAACGAAGCTGCTACCCTCTTGGAGATGTCGGAGCGTGCGCGCAAGTTGCTGCAAGACGCGATGGAGCTTCCAATCTCCGAGCGCGCGACTCTCGCGGCAGACCTGATCGCTAGCCTCGACGGAGAGCCAGAGCAAGACGTCGAAGCAGCGTGGACAGCGGAGATCGAGCGGCGCGCGAAAGAGGCGCTCGCGAATCAGGAAGACGATGTCGCGTGGGAAGCCGTCCGCGCTGAGCTGCATGCGGGAACGACGACTGGATGAGCAAGCCCGTTCGCCTTCACGAGAGGCGTGCGAAGAGGTACCCAGTCAGAGGTGAACCTTGCCAGCGGCGCCGCCGTGGCACTGACTCGTGCTGCAGGCGCCCTGGTCCGGATCCGTTAGCGTCATCACCATCGGCGTGATCGTCGGGCACTGCGAGACGACGATGTTCGCGGGATACTGCACGGTCAGGTTCCAGTAGAAGTTGCCGTTGCTCGCCGAGTACATGTCCTTGATCTGGCCGTCGGACTGGACGATGGAAACCGCGACGCCCGAGAGCGCGGCGCCGTTCGCGCTCGCGTAGAGCGTTCCCGATGCCACGAAGCCGTGGTCGTGGCACGCCTGCTGGCAGTTCTCGCCGACGTGGTGGTGACCGTCGACGAGCCCCGAGGTCTTGCGATCGCGGCACTGGAACGCCGCCATCATCCCATCGGGTAACGCGCCGCCGTCGAGGTGCGGGTTGATCGCGCCGTCGCCGACGTTGGAACCACCGCTCGCGTCGACGGGGCCGCCGCCCGACGGCCCGGTGCCGTCACTGACGGTGCAGGCCGCGAGAGAGAGTGACAACAGGAGCAAGCGAGTCATCACGCCCGACCATTCTCTCACAGGTCGCGAGAGGGCCAGGCGCAAAGATGACCGTGCGGCGACCGCTCAGTTGCTGACGGTGTACGCGAGCGAGTACGCGCCCGAGGCGCCGCCGAAGCCGTCGATGACGATCCACTGGATGCCAGCACCGGTGATGGACTTGCCCACGATCTTGCTGTGGACGCCGCAATCGTCGTCGGAGCACGCGATGTCGGTGCCGACCGCGTTGGACTTCATCGTGACGATGGTGTCGAACGGCGTGCTCGTGCACGTATTCGCGCTCGCGGTGTTGGCGCCCGGGCAGCTCGCCCAGAAGTGGTAGGCCTCGGGGCCGGGCGTGTTCACTTCGCAGGAGGTGGACGAGAAGTTGTTGGGGCCGCCGACCGTGGTGCCCGTCACGGTGCCGCTCGTGGAGGGGAGCTTGGTGCCGGTGCGGCCCGTGCGCAGGAACGTGAGCGACGCGGCGCCCGTGGTGGCGGCGGAGCCGAACTGGTCCACGACGAGGCAGTAGGTGCCTGCCGCGAGGTCGCGCGCGCCTTGCGAGCGAGTCGTGCCGCACGCGTCGTCACCGCACGCGATGATGTTGCCGAGCGCCGTGCAGGCGCCGGGATAGAGGCGCGTGATGGAGTCGAAGTTGGACGCGAACGTGTCGTAGTAGACGACTTCCTCGGCGGGCAGCGTGAACTGATAGAACACGTCGCGACCGCCCTGGTTGCCGCAGTCGAGGTCGGGGTTGCCGGCGGTGGTGGGGTTCCAGTTGTCGTCGTTCGCGGTGGAGAGGTCGACGGTGTACGTGCCGCCGGCGGAGATGTCGATCGCGCCCGACGGGCGATCGTTCGTCGGGCAGATGGCGTCCGCACCGTTGCAGTCTTGATCGATACCGTCGCCGCAGACCTCCGGGGAGGGCGAGCCGGCCGTCGCGCTGCACGCCGTGCCGAGGCCGTTGGACGTGCACATGAACGTACCGTTGCGCAGGCACGCGCCGAGGCCCGCACTGCACGACTGACCAACGTTGAACGTATCGTCGGGGCCGTTCGCGCAGTCGTCGTCGAGACCGTTGCAGCGCTCGACGGTGGAGGTCGTGTTGTCGTTGCACTTGGTCGCCATCGGACCGTTGCAGACGATCACGCCTTCCTTGCACGAGTCGGTGTCGGCGCCGTCGCACGCGAGGCCGAGGTCGAAGCCCTCGTCGAACTTGCCGTCGCAATCGTTGTCGAACGTGTCGCAGAGCTCGGGCGACATGTCGGGACCGTCGTTGCACTTCGTCGCGTGGAGACCGTCGCACACGAGCACGCCGTCCGCGCAGACGTCCGCGTCGTCGCCATCGCACGGATGGCCCGCGTTGAAGTCCTCGTCCATCATGCCGTCGCAGTCGTTGTCGATGCCGTCGCACAGCTCTTCGGTCGGCATGCCGACGATCGCGTCGCACACGACGCCAGAGTGGTCGGGGCTGCACACGAAGATGCCCTGCGCGCCGCATGCGCCGACGCCTTCGAGGCAGGCGCTGTTCTTGGTATCGAAGTCTTCGTCGATCAGGCCGTCGCAGTCGTCATCTCGGTCGTTGCACTCTTCGTGATCGGCCGGGACGCAGGCATCGGCCTGGGAGGCGTCGATGCCGCCATCGGTGATTTCGCTTCCCATTGTTCCCTTGGCGCATGCGGAGACGCCGCAAACGAGCATCAGAGCGAGGGAGAGTCGTGCAACGGAAACCTTCACGGTGGCATCATTTCCCACGGGATCCGTCGTCGACGCAACGACGTTCCTCGCGTGCTAGGAGTTGTCTATGGAGAAGCTGCCGGTGTTAGGTGCACCAACTGAGCCGACCGAGTTGGGGATGACGCCCGACGAGCTCGAGTCCGAGATCCGCCGCCTCAAAACGGAGCGGAACGCGGTCATTTTGGCTCACTACTACCAGGAGTCGGAAATTCAGGATCTTGCAGACTTCGTCGGGGACAGCCTGCAGCTCTCGCAAGCCGCGGCTAAGACCACTGCAGACGTCATTGTGTTCTGTGGTGTGCACTTCATGGCCGAAACCGCCAAGATCCTCAACCCGGACAAGGTCGTCGTCATCCCGGACATGAAGGCCGGATGTTCACTCGCAGACGGGTGCCCGGCTCCTGCATTTGCCAAGTGGCTAGCCCAGTATCCAGCGCACACAGTTGTTAGCTATATCAACTGCTCCGCCGACGTGAAGGCGCTGTCCGACGTCATCTGCACCTCGTCGAACGCGGTGAAGATCGTCAAGGCGCTCGAGGGACAGAAGGTCGTGTTCGCGCCCGACCGCTACCTCGGAGCGTGGGTGCAAAAGCAGGCGAACCGTCCCGACATGGTCACGTGGGAAGGCAGCTGCATCGTGCACGAGTCGTTCAGCGAGCGCCGCTTGCTCGCGTTGATGGCGAAGCACCCCGAAGCGGAGGTCATCGCGCACCCCGAGTGCCCTCCCGGCATCCTCAGCCACGCGACGCACATCGCGTCCACGAGTGGCCTCATCGACTACGCGAAGAAGTCGCCGAAGCAGGCGTTCATCGTCGCGACGGAGGCCGGCATCATGCACAAGATGCAGCAAGCCGCGCCCAGCAAGCTGCTCATCCCCGCGCCGCCCGAGGACGAGACCTGCGCGTGCAACGAGTGCCCGTTCATGCGGCTCAACACGCTCGAGAAGCTCTATCTCTGCTTGCGTGATCTGCAACCGCAGATCGATGTGCCGGAAGCGACGCGCGTGAGGGCGCTCAAGCCGATCCAGCGCATGCTCGAGATGAGCGTGTGAATCGCGCGCTGCTCGCCCTCGTCCTGGCCGCGTGCTCCTCGAAGTCGCCGGCCGCTGAAGGCTCTGGGTCCGCTGCGTCTGTCGTCGCAGCACCAGGCGATGCGGCCATGGCTGTCGCGCCGATCGATGCTGCGCCCGTCGCGACCACACCGCTGCTCGCGTCGAACAAGCAGCTCGTCACGGCGGTTGTCGATGATTGGGATGCGACGACGGCGACGATGCGCCTCTACTACCGCAACAAGGAAGGCGGCTGGAGCAGCGAAGGCGATCCGTGGCCGGCTGTGATCGGCGCCAACGGCAGCGGGTGGGGAGCTGGCTTGCACGGCGTGGGAGCGCCCGCAGGACGCACGGGGCCCGTGAAGCACGAGGGCGACAAGAAGAATCCCGCCGGCGCGTTCGTGCTGCGCGGAGGCTTTGGCTACGCACAGAAAGCGCCGCCCACGCGGCTCGCGTATCAGTCGATGAGCGACGCGTGGAAGTGCGTCGACGATCCGAGCTCGCAGAAGTACAACACGCTCCTCGACGAGAGCACCGTCACGAAGGACTGGTCGAGCGCGGAGGAGATGCATCGCAAGGACGTGCTCTACACGTGGGGCATCGAGGTCGCCCACAACGCGCAGCGCACGCCGGGCAACGGCAGCTGCATCTTCTTGCACGTGTGGAGCGGCCCCGGAACTCACACCGTCGGCTGCACGGCGATGCCCGAGGACAAGCTGCTCGCGCTGTTCGCCAGCCTCGATCCCGCGAACCAGCCGGTCTTCGTGCTGCTCCCGCGCGCGGAGTACGCCGCGCTTGGCGAAGCGTGGGACCTACCGCCGCTCGTCCCGTAACAGCTGCCGCAGGCGGGGCTCCGTGGCCATGTCGTCGCGCAACTCGAGCAACGGCAGAAGCTCCTGCCAGATGAGTGTCTCGTCGAGTCGCCGACCTTGCCGGGTGACGATGCCTGCGAGGTCGAGCCAATCCTTGTCCCGGCCCGCAAATCCCTTGTGAACGACAAGGTCCTCGGCCGAACAGGTTCGGATGGATTGCCCGTTCCCGAGATCGAACGGTGAGGC
Organism: Kofleriaceae bacterium; assembly: GCA_036499725.1. Lineage (GTDB taxonomy): Bacteria > Myxococcota_A > Polyangia > Haliangiales > Haliangiaceae > JABFXX01. The sequence continues at coordinate 25,095 of DASYDE010000048.1, read as the reverse complement.
GCGGTCCGCCGCATGCTCCTCGAAGGGCATTGCCCCGAGCGAGATATCGGCGTGAACACCGTTGCTCGCGAAAAGGAGGAGCGTGCGATGGCGAAGCGCAAACTCGCGGGCGTCAGGAATTCGGCCCCTGAGGCGAGCTAGTAGTGCATCGACGAACGGCTCCTCGGTCCCGAACCCCGTCACGACGGTCAGGTCCACGTCCGCAGTCATTCGCGGCTGGCCCCATCGTTGGACGGCGATCCCACCGATGAAGCAATAGCGGAACCGGGCAGCGAGACAAACACCGTCGACTTCGAGCGCCGCTTCGAAGAGTGGGTTCATCGGCGTGCGCGTGCAAACAGTCGTTGCTGTTCTACGAAGCCTGATGCTGAGAGACGGTCGGCCGAGGCAACTCGGAGATCGACGGCTGCGAGGAGGGCCTCGCTCGCGGCGAGGGCTTCCTCTTCGCTCAAGGCGTGAAGCTCGCGGGCCTCCACGATCGACACCGCGCGCGCACCTGCCTCGCGCTGACGGAACCATGCCTGGGCAAAGTCCGGCTGGGAGATCATCCCAAGATTATAGCCCGCGCTCCTCCAACGGAACACCTCGCTTCTCGCCGCTGTAGGATCAGCTCATGAGGCACGTACTCGGGACGTTGGCGCTGGTTGTCTCCCTCACCGCGTTCGCTGACACTCCGAAGGAGAAGCCCGCCAAGAAGCCGGCGCTCGAGCTGAAGAACACGTTCTGGTTCGACACGCAGGACCTTGGCAAGACGAAGTGCACCAAGTTCGCCCCCGCGATGGCGAAGACGATCAAGAAGATGACGTGCCAGAAGGAGAAAGGCGTGCTCAGCGGAGACAAACCGGCCGTGGGGTCCTGCACGACGAAACAAGTCGAGAAGAAGCCGGTCCCCTACTGCCTGTTCTTCACCACGAACAAAGACTGCGAGGCGGAGCTCGCCGCGGAGATCAAGAATGTCGACAAGAATTGAGTAAGCTCAGCACCATGCGGAACACGCTCGCCACTCTCGTGTTGTTCATGGCCATTCCTGCGTTCGGGGACACGCCGAAGGACAAACCCGCCGATAAACCGGCTGACAAGATCGAGATCAAGAACACGTTCGGCTTCGATTACATGAAGCCGAAGAAGGCGTGCGTGAAGGTCACGGGGGCGCTCGAGAAGACGATCGGCAAGATGAAGTGCGAACCGGTCCCGGACGGGACGGGCTCCGGCAAGCCGGCCGTCGCCGACTGCAAGAATGCGAAGGAGACGAGCGGCTACCTGCTATTCGTGAAGAAGGCGGACTGCGAAGACGAGCGCAAGACGCAGCTGGCCAACGCCGGCGGCGCCTAGTCAGGTAGGATCGCGTCATGCAGCGCGGCACCGTCGGCCGCTTCACGCTCCTGGGCGCGCTGTATTTCGCGCAGGGGCTGCCGTTCGGATTCTTCGGGCGCTATCTGCCGCTCGTGCTGCGCTCCGCGGGCTGGTCGCTCTCCAAGATCGGCGTCGCGACGCTGCTCGCCGTGCCGTGGGCGTTGAAGTTCCTGTGGGCGCCGACGGTCGATCGCCGCTACTCGGCGCGGCTCGGTCGCCGCCGCACGTGGATCCTCGCGATGCAAGCTGCGGGCATCGTCGCGCTCGGTGCGATCGCGTTGATCCCGGGCACGGAAGCGATTCCCGCGCTGCTCGCGTCGATGCTCGTTCTCAACTTCATCGCGGCGACGCAGGACATCGCGACGGACGGCCTGGCCGTGGATCTCCTGCCACCCGAGGAGCGCGGGTTCGCCAACGGCCTGCAGGTCGGCGGCTATCGCCTCGGCATGATCGTCGGCGGCGGCGTGCTGCTCATCTTCCACGAGGATCTCGGCCACCGCGGTGTGTTCGGCACGATGTGTTTGCTCACCGCGCTGACGTCGCTACCGGTGCTGTTCGCGAAGGAGCCGCCGCCGCGCGAGGCCACGCCGGAAGCCGTCGCTGCGGTGCACTGGCTGAAGCTCCCCGGCGCGTGGCAACTGCTCGCGCTCGTGGTCACCTATAAGTTCGGCGAAGAGTTCGGCAAGTCGATGATCACGCTGTTCCTCAAGGACGGTGGCCTCGGTGAAAAAGAGATCGGCTCGATGATCGGCGTCGCCGGCTCCGTCGCGGGTCTCGCGGGTGCGCTCGTCGGTGGCGCGCTCGTCGGCAAGCTCGGGCGCAAGCGCTCGCTCGTCCTGTTCGGCATCGGCCAGATGGTGACCGTCGCGGGTTACATGTATCTGGCGCTCACCAAGCCGTCGATGACCGAGCTCTACGGTTGGACCGGCGTCGAGCACTTCGCGAGCGGCTGCGCGACGGTGGCGCTGTTCACGTCGATGATGGACTGGTGCCGCCCCGAGCACGGCGGCGCGGATTATTCGGTGCAGGCGAGCGCGCAGGTCATCGCGATCGGCGTCGCGCCTCTCATCAGCGGTGTCTCCGCACAGGTGCTCGGCTACGCGGGTCACTTCGCGCTGTCGGTCGTGCTGTGCGCGGCGGCCGTGGTCGCCGTCTACAAGCTCTATCCGCGGACGCCGTTCTTGCCCACGAGCCGCCCGGCGTAGAGCCCGACGAGCATCGCGCCGATGAACGCGAGCACCGGTGCACCACCGGCGACAACGCTGATCACCGCTGGTCCGGGGCAGTAGCCCGAAAGCCCCCAGCCAACGCCAAAGAGCGCCGCGCCGACGAGGAGCTTCACATCGATCCCCGTCCCCTCGGGCCAGAAGAACTTCGTTGCGAACGCAGGCGTGCGCCCCGCCGCTTCGCGCGCTCGGATCAATCGCACGACCGGGAAATGCACGGCGATCGCCGCCGCCATCACGAACATCAGCGAGCCGTCCCAGTGGCCGCGCACGTCGAGGAACGCGGTGATCTTGGACGGGTCCGCCATGCCGCTGACGAGCAGGCCAACGGCGAAGATCACACCGGCGAACAGCGCGACGACGGAGCTCTTCACGCGTGCACTCCCGCGATCGCGACGGTGATCATCGCGACACCCATGAACACCACGACCGCGACGATCGAGCGCAGCGAGAACCGCGAGATGCCGCACACGCCGTGACCGCTCGTGCAGCCATTGCCGAGCGCGGTGCCGACACCGACGAGCAAGCCCGCGATCGCGAGCATCGGAGTGGACCGGATCGGCGCGCCGAAGACGTGCGGCGTCACGACCGCAGCGAGCACGCCGGTACCGATCAGACCGGCGAGAAACGGGACGCGAAATCCGCGCCCACCGTCCGCGCTGAACGCGCGCGCGATCGTGCCGCTGATGCTTGCGATGCGACCGTTCGCGACGAGCGCGATCGAGACGGCGATGCCGATCAGTCCGCCGCCAACGAGCGCGCGCAGGATCGAGGTCGTCGTCACGGCATCCAATATAGCGGATGACCGACCGAGTGGCGAGGAGGTCAGAGGCGTCGGAAGCGCACGTAGTCGTTCTCGCCGTCGTCCTCCGCGCACTCGATCGCGTAGGTCCCCGGCGCGAGCTGGATCACGCCGACGCCATCATGCGCGGTGATCTGGTCCGGATCGGCGTCACCAACGAACGCCGAGTCGAAGAAGAAGAGCCGACCGTCGGTAAGCGTCAGCGTCGTGATGCCGGGGAATGGCTTCCACGGAGCGACCGCAGGGTCCGGCGTGGACTCGTCGTACGCTTTTCGGATCAAGCAACCGCCATCGCCGTCAGCGAACCACTCCGTCACGACTTCGGCATCGAGCACGATCGCCTGGCCGTCACCGACGCTGACGGAACCGAAGCCGCCGAAGCCAGTCGACTCGGCGTGCGTCGGCTTGCAAGCGCGATCGTAGTCGCACGTGGGCCCATTCGGGCTGCCCCATTGCCACCCGGGCGGAACGGTCGCGCCGAGCGGTGGCGAAGTACCTCGCCAGTGGGCAGCGAGCTCGGCGGGAATCACCAACACTGGTCCTCCACCCGACACGCTCCATGGACGCCCCTCGTCGTTCACGTTGATTGCCATCGCGCGACGATAAGCGGGAGTCGTCGTCGACTGCCTAGCGCTTGGTCACGAACAAGCCCGTCGAGCTGTTGATGCTGGCCTTTTTCACGAAGTACATCTCGCGCTGATCGCCCGTGACTGCGGGATCCGACTCGGGATCGGGCGTGTCGATGTCGACCGTCGCGGGCGGCGTCCACGGTGCTCCGACGGCCGTGCGTGTCGAGACGGTAATGTCGAGGTTCGTTCCATCGCTCGACGTGATGTACGCCGTCTTGCAGTCGGGCATCAGCAGCGGCGACGTCGTGCGGCCGATGTTCTCGAGCATCGTCTCCTCGACATCTGGTGCGTTCACGCCGAGGCGCCCCGAGTACACGTGCTCGAGCGCGCCCGCATCCGCCGCATGCACGACGAGGTAGTAGCCGCCCGTGCAGACGGTGATGAACTTGTCGATTGTCGCACTGCTGTTGACCTGGGCGAGCGCTTGGCGCGGTCCCCACGGCTTGTCGAGCCGCTCGCGATCCACGTAGTAGACGTCGTAGCTCGAGCCGGCATTCGAGCCGAAGTAGAGGCGCAAACCGTCGGACGAGAAGCGTGGCTCGGATTGATTCGATCCGGCCACGTTGATGTCCATCTTCGTCGGCGCACTCCACGCAGCGTCACGCGTCGTGCGTGTCATGACGTACAGATCGCTCGTCGCGCCATTCGGCATCTGCAGCGCGAAGACGAGCTCGAGTCCATTCGGACTGATCGCGGGATCTTGCTCGTCGAGCGTAGAGTCCTGCACGACGGTCCCGGCGCCCCACGCACCTAGCATCTGCGGCGGACGCTCGGCGCGGCGGATGCAACTGAACGGATACTCCAGCGGGCACTCCGCCTCGTTCCACTCGCCGTTCGCGGACGCACCGATCATCTGCGCGCAGCCCTCCATGCCGTGATTCGGCTCGGAGGTCGTCCAGTCCGCGTAGTCGAGCGGCTCGTCGCTCGTCCACGTGAAGAAGTCCTCGTGCCCCGCGTCGGTGCCGCCCAGCCAACTGCGCGCGGGCTGAATAGCGAGGACGAGTGTGTTCTCGGCATTGGAGTGTGGCGAGGACAAATGCGCATCGAGCACACCGCACGCTGTCTCTGCGTCCGCCCACGACGTCGGCGTATCGAACGCGATGTAGCAGTCACCCGTGTCGGGATCGAGCATCGAGCGATCGCCGCCATTGCACGCCAACGCATCCGCCGCGACGCCGTCGAAGCCGACGCGGCCGCATCCAGTCAGCGCGATCAAGACAACGAGCACGCGGTACATCGCGGACCAGCTCAGCCGACGGTCATGCGTCCGCCGTCGCGCAGCGCCTGCGGGATTAGCGGAGACGGCTCGCCCGTCGACACGAGCCAGAGCTGGTGCGCGGCGCGCGTGACGCCGATGTGCAGCAGGTGGCGCGCCCAGTTCTGCTTGGGATACGACGACTCGTTGACGTCGACCATGACGACGTAGTCGAACTCGAGGCCCTTCACCGCGGTGACATCGGTAACGTCGACGCCGGGCTGGAAGTTGAACTCGTCGCGCTTCACGCGGCGCAACGCGGGGACCTCGGCGCGGCGAAGGCCGTCGAAGTACGCGTCGGCTTGCTCGGGGTGACGCGAGACCACGCAGCACGACGCGGTCGGCTCGCGATTGACCAGGTTGCGCAGCGCATCGCCGAGGAACGCGATCGCTTCACCGAGATCACCGAACTCGTGGAGCTCGACAGGCTCTCCCGGGCGAGCGGCGAGCGGATCCGGCGGAGCGAGCTCGGGTCCAAGGATCTCGCGCGCGAGCAGCATCACTTCGGCGGTCGAGCGGTACGACAGCTTGAGCGGGCGCACGATCGCGGCCTTCTGGTTCGGCCCCGCGATCTGCTGGAGCAGCTCTTCCCAGCTGCTGAAGTTGTTGTCGAACACGAGGCGCTGCGCGGTGTCGCCCGCGATCGTGATCGAGCGCTTGTTCACGTCACCGTCGGGCGCGGCGACGGCCTCGACGAGCACCTTCACCTCGAGCGCGCTGCGATCCTGCGCTTCGTCGATCGCGACGTGCTCGTAGAGCAGCTCTTGGTCTTCGGGTGTCTTGAGACCACCGCGCTTGAGCTGCACCAGGCGCAACAGGATCGGATCGTCCTCGTCGTCGAGCTTGCCAGCGGGGTCATCCTCGTCGGGACCGACCGCTTCGCCTTGGCTATCGAGGATGGGATTTCCCTCGTCGTCGACGGGCGCCTTCAGCGCCTTCTTGAGCTGCTTGCGCACCCACGCGACGAGGCGCTCGACGTCCTTCTGCGACACATCCGTCCCACCGGCGTAGCCGATCAATCCGTTCGCGAGCGCGACAGGATCCGTGAACAGCTCGCCCCAGTCCGTCTCGACGTCGTCGGCGCGCTTCTTCCAGCGCTTGATGAGGCCCTCGAGCTCGATGCGAACGTTCGGCTCGAGCGACGCGTTCTTCTTGACCCAGCTGTTCGTGCCCGAGAGCCGCGACACGAGCGCGCGCCGCACGAGGCGATTCCATTCCTCGACGGCAGGCGCGTGGACAGCGGCGAGCTCCTTGCCGATCTGTGCGGCCTGATCCTCGACGAACTTCTCGAGCAGCGGCAGCAGGCCCGGGTGCTTCTTCAAGCGCGAGACGTGCTCCGGCGGATCCGCGTTGTACTTGATCGGCGCCTCGGGCAAGCAGCGCATGCGCGTGGTGCGCGCCCAGCCCGTGTACGTCACGACCGGCACGCCCGACACACCGAGCGACGGCAGCACGCCGGCGACGTAGCGCACGAGCGCCTGGCTCGGCACGACGAACAGCGTGTGCTGCGGCTTGAAGCGCCGCGGATCCTCGAAGTTCAAGAACGCGACGCGATGGAGCGCGACCGTGGTCTTGCCACTGCCCGCGCCGCCCTGGATCACGACGACGCCGCTCGACGGCTGCGAGATGAGATCGAACTGCTCTTTGTCGATCAGCGCCGCGATCTCGGGCAGCGCCTTGTCCGCGCGCACGGCTCCAGCGCCGTGGTGCACGCCGAGCTTGCCCTTGGCGCCCGTCGCGACGACAGGACGGGCAGCCTTGCCCATACCGCCGTGCAGCACGGGCGCGATCTGCCCGACCGCCTGCATCCACGCTCCGCGCGCGTCCTTGAGGAACGTGCCCTGCGGCGCGCCGATGCGACGGAGATTGCCGCGCGCGATGGAGACATTGCGCCGGACCTCGACCATGCCTTCGACGCGACGGCCGGCGATCTCGTCCTCGTAGTCGTCGCCCTCTTCGTAGCGGTAGTAGACGCGGGAGATGGGCGCGTTGCGCCAGTCGACGATCTGCACGTTGCTCTCGCGATCGATGAAGCCGCGCTTGCCGATCATCACGTCGCGCGCCTTGCCATTCGTCTTGAGGCGCATGTGCGCGAAATACGGAGACGTGATGTCGACGGGCAGCTGCACGCCACCACCGATGCGAGACCGGAGCGACGCGAGACGCGTCATCTGCTCGACGAGGGGCGGCAGATCCTCAGCGCGCGCTTCGGAGATCTGATCGCGGAGCGAGAGGAGATCCTTGTCGAGGTCGCTCGCGCCGAACCTCTCCTTCTTGTCCTCGCCCTCTTCGCCCATGGCGACGCGCGCCTGTACCTGCGCGTAGAGGCGTTCCTCTTCCCCGATGATCTTCGCCTCGGGGGAGCCTTTCGGGACTTCGTTGCCCATTGGGGGTTGTCGAATCTATCCAAACGGCCCGCGCGCACAAGGGCTCGTCACGTCCTCGTCACGCAACGGGGTCGGATCTCCATTGCGTAGGGGGGCAAATCCACGTAATCCCATGCTCAAACCATGGCCCGCGCGAAGGCTCTCATCTCGTCTGATCCGCTCCGCCGGTGGACCGCCGCCGATGCGAACGACACGTACAACATCCCCCGCTGGGGCTGTGGCTACTTCCAAGTAAACGAGCAGGGAAACCTGGTCGTCACGCCGCGGGGCGAAGGTAACGGCCAGATCGACATGAAGGAGCTGATCGACGAGCTGTCTGCTCGCGGCATCCAGCTCCCGATCCTGCTGCGCTTCTCCGACATCCTGAGGGCTCGCATCGAGCTGCTGTGCGGCGCGTTCCACACGGCGATGCGCGAGTACGACTACAAGGGTCAGTACCGCGGCGTCTATCCGATCAAGGTCAACCAGAACCGCACCGTTGTCGAGGAGATCATCGAGTTCGGTCGCCCGTTCCACTACGGCCTCGAGGCGGGCAGCAAGCCCGAGCTCCTCGCGGTCATGGCGATCCATCAGGACGACGAGTCGCTGATCATTTGCAACGGCTACAAGGACGAGGAGTACATCGAGACGGCGCTTCTGGCGTCCAAGATGGGCAAGACCGTCATCCTCGTTGTCGAGAAGCCCGACGAGCTCGAGCACATCCACCGCGTCAGCCTGCGCGTCGGCATCAAGCCCGCGCTCGGTATTCGCTCGCGCCTGTCGTCGCGCGGTGCCGGTCGCTGGGAGCAGTCTGGCGGCGACTTCTCCAAGTTCGGTCTGTCGGCCGCGGAGATGGTCGAAGCGATCAACCAGCTCAAGAGCTGGAACGAAGTCGAGACGCTCAAGTTGCTCCACTTCCACCTCGGCTCGCAGATCAGCGCCATCAAGAGCGTGAAGAACGCGCTGCGCGAGGCGGGGCGCATCTTCGTCGAGCTGCACAAGCTCGGCGCGAAGGGCCTGTCCTACCTCGACGTGGGCGGCGGTCTCGGCGTCGACTACGACGGCTCGCAGACCAACTTCGCGTCGTCGATGAACTACTCCGTTCAGGAGTACGCCAACGACGTCATCTTCGCGATCAAAGAGATCTGCGACGCGGACAACGTCCCGCACCCGAACATCGTCAGCGAGTCGGGTCGCGCGATCGCCGCGCATCACTCCGTGCTCGTCGTGAACGTCCTCGGTGTCACCGAGTTCACGACCCACGTGCCGGCGACGCTCGCCAAGCCCGTGCCGCCGCTCGTCAACAACATGTGGGAGACGTTCCAGACCGTCTCCCAGAAGAACCTGCTCGAGAGCTATCACGACGCCGTCGAGTACAAGGATCAGGTCCTCCAGCTGTTCAACCTGGGTCACCTCTCGCTCGAGAACCGCGTGATCTGCGAGAACTTGTTCTGGGCGATCTGCGAGAAGGTCCTGCACCTCTCGCGCACGATGTCGCACATCCCCGAGGAGCTCGAAGGCCTCGAGAAGGCGCTGTCGGACACGTACTTCTGCAACTTCTCGATGTTCCAGTCCGTGCCGGACTCGTGGGCCGTCGATCAGCTGTTCCCGATCTGTCCGATCCACCGTCTCAACGAAGAGCCCACGCGCCGCGCCACGCTCGCCGACATCACGTGTGACTCCGATGGCAAGATCGACTCGTTCATCGATCTGCGCGACGTCAAGCACGTCCTCGAGCTGCACCAGAAGCCGGTCGGCCAGGACTACTACCTCGGCATCTTCCTCGTCGGCGCGTACCAGGAGATCCTCGGCGACCTCCACAACCTGTTCGGCGACACCAACACGGTGCACGTCCAGCTCTCGCCGGACGGCGACTACGACATCAAAGGCGTCGTCGCGGGTGACACGGTCACCGAGGTCCTGCAGTTCGTCGACTACCAGTCGAGCGACTTGCTCGGCCGTCTACGCGCCAACGTGGAGTCCGCGCTGCGCCGCAAGCTGATGACGATCGAGGAGTCCCGCACGCTCATCAATCGCTTCCGCGAGGGCATGCAGGGCTACACGTATCTGAATCGCGAGTAACAAACCGCGCCGCTCGCGCACTCATCCGTATGACGATCGAGATCCAACTCGCAACTCCTGGCGACATCGACATCCTGATGCCGCGCGTGCGCGCGCTGAACGACCACGAGCACATCACGGTCCCGACGGCGCAACTGCACACATCACTGACCCACCTCCTCGTTCATCCGGAGCTCGGGCTCGCGTTTCATATCACGCGCGTCGCGACGCCCATCGGCTACGCGCTGACCACGTTCTCGTACGACCTCGAGTTCGGTGGTCGCGAAGCGTGGCTGACCGAATTCTGGGTCGACGAGGCGCATCGTTCCTCGGGCATCGGTCGCGTCGCGATCGACCTCCTCGCCGCCGCACTCCGCGAGCGCAACGTCGGCGCCATGCACCTCCAGGTGCGGACGGAGAACCCTGCATTTCGCCTCTACGAGCGCATGGGCTTCGTGGCCTCGCCGCGCACCGTGATGACCAAGCGGCTCTAGAGCGTTCGGTCAGCGCACACGTCTAACGAGCAGGCGAAGCGCTCCGCGCGCTGATACGATCAGCACATGCGGTCGTTGCTGCTCGCGGTACCTCTCGTCCTCGCTTCACTCGCTGGTTGCAAGAAGCACGTGACCGATTGCGGCGACGTCGCCGACAACATGATCGTCGTGACGCGCGATGTGGTCGCCAAGACCGGCAATCCACCACCCAAGAAGGACGCGCTCGTCGCCGAGTGCAAGTCGCGCAAGCTCGACTCGAAAGAGATGGCCTGCATGGCGGCCGCGAAGGATGTCGAAGGCCTCGCCAACTGCGTCGGCAAGCGCGTTCAAGAGCCGCGCGACAAATCGGGTCACGCGGCGGACGCGCCGCAGCCCGACCTCAGCAAGCTCCCGCCCGGTCACCCGCAGGTCGACAAGGCGATGAGCGATCCGCGGATGGGTTCGGGCGCTGGGCCGAGCGGAGGATCCGCTGCCGCACCCGCCGCGGGATCCGGTTCGGCGAAGTAAAAGTTAGCGGCGCGCGGGGAGATTCGCGCCGCCCATGGAATCAGTTGGTGGCGCTCAGTTCGCGACGCCGTCGGGCGGGCCACCGCAGTCGGAGAGTCGCTGGAGCGTCTCGTGCGACTCGACAAACGTGACTTCGTTGTTGCTGACGGTCACGTGGAATTCCTGCGCGCTCCCGAAGTCGAGCGTGAGCTCACCGTCGGCGAACGCGTACGTGCCGACCTGGCGTGCATTGCTCATCTCGTCAGTCTGCGAGACCGAGCCGTCGTCGTTGAACGCGAACAGCGTCGGCTTCGTGTGGAAGTTGCCCATCCACGTGCCGAGCAGCATGTCCTCTTGGTTCGGCGAGGACCCGGAGTCCGTGGCGCAACCGACGAGCGACGTAGCGAAACCGGAGGCGAGGATAAGAGCGAGGAGCTTCATCGTGACGACGACATAAGCAGCCGCTGTACCACTGGCCGCGCGCGCGATCCCGCCTGCGATCTCAACTGGTTAGAGGCGTTGCACCTCGGAATTCTGAGGCGGTTCCAAGCGCGCTCCTCGACTTCTGGTACACCGCGATCCATGCACGACGCGATCGTTCGCATCCCGGATCCGCTCAACGAGCCCGTGCTCGGTTACGCGCCCAAGAGCGCGGAGAAGGCAGCGCTCAAGGCAGCCCTTGCGGCCGTCGAGAGCGAGGTCATCGAGATTCCATGCGTCGTGGGCGGCGAGCGCGTGCACACGGGCGTGTTGCGCGACGTGGTGATGCCGCACCGGCACAAGCACGTGCTCGCGCGCTATCACGCCGCGACGCAAGATGTGGCGGAGCGCGCGATCAAGGCGTCGGTCGTGGCGCAGCGCGAGTGGAGTGCGATGCGCTGGGAGTCGCGGGCCGCGATCCTGTTGAAGGCGGCCGAGCTGCTCGCCGGTCCGTGGCGCGCGCGGATGAACGCCGCGACGATGCACGGTCAGAGCAAGACGGCGCATCAGGCAGAGATCGACTCGGCGTGCGAGCTGATCGACTTCTGGCGGTTCAATGCGCACTACGCGCAAGAACTGTACGCGCAGCAGCCCAAGAGCTCGCCGGGCGTGTGGAACTCGTCGGAGCTGCGCCCGCTCGAGGGCTTCGTATTCGCGCTCACGCCGTTCAACTTCACGGCGATCGCGGGCAACTTGCCCACGTCGCCCGCACTGATGGGCAACACCGTCGTGTGGAAGCCGGCGGAGACGCAGGCGCTCGCAGCGTGGCGCATCTACCAGGTGCTCGAGGAAGCGGGCCTGCCGCCGGGCGTCATCAACTTCATTCCGGGACTGCCACACAACCTGACGAACGTCGTGCTCGACCACCCGTCGTTCGCGGGTCTGCACTTCACCGGCTCGACGGAGGTGTTCCGCATGATGTGGCAGCGCATGGGGCAGAACCTCGAGCGCTATCGCAGCTACCCGCGCATCGTCGGCGAGACCGGCGGCAAGGACTTCATCGTCGCGCATCCATCCGCAGATCCCAAGGCGGTCGCGACGGGCCTCATCCGCGGCGCGTTCGAGTACCAGGGCCAGAAGTGCAGCGCCGCCTCGCGCGCGTACATCGCTCGCAGCGTGTGGGACCAGATCGTCGAGGAAGTCGTCGATACGACCAACACGATCAAGCAGGGCGACGTCTCCGACTTCACCAACTACATGGGCGCGGTCATCAAGCAGGCCGCGTTTGACCGCCACGCAGCGGCGATCGCCGAGGCGCGCGAGACGAGGGGAATGAACGTCATCGCGGGCGGCCAGACGGATAGCAGCGTCGGTTGGTTCGTGCGCCCGACGGTGATCACGACCGAGGATCCGAACGTGCGCTTGATGCGCGACGAGCTGTTCGGTCCGATCATCACATGCCACGTGTTCCCGGACAGTGCGTGGGGCGAGATGCTCGAGACGGTCGACCAGACGTCGCCGTACGCGCTCACGGGGGCGGTGTTCGCGCGCGATCGTCGTGCGATCGATGAAGCGTCGGTGGCGCTTCGCAACGCGGCCGGCAACTTCTACATCAATGATAAGCCGACCGGCGCCGTCGTCGGCCAGCAGCCGTTTGGTGGCGGGCGTGCGTCGGGTACGAATGACAAAGCGGGTTCACCGATGAACCTCATGCGCTGGGTCTCGGCACGGACCGTGAAAGAGACGTTCGCGCCGCCGACGGACTGGCGATATCCGTTTCTGTCCGAGGCGTAGTCGGAGACTTCTCTATGAACAAGAAAGCGCTAGCAGGCGCGATTGCCGCGGTGGTCGCGGTAATTGCAGTGTGGTTCCTCGTGCTGCGTGGGCACGGCAAAGGGGCAACGACGACTGAACTGCCCGCTCCAACGGACACGAGGGCCGCTGTAGCCCCGAGCAAGGGCGATGCGAAGGATACGAAGGGCCCTCGCGGCGCTGCTCCGCGCTGGGAGCTCGACGAGGATCGCGAAGGACCGCTGCGCCTCGAGGGCCAGGTCGTCGATGCGAGCGGCGATGGCGTGAAGGGCGCGAAGGTCTACCTGGACAGCGTGCCGGGTCGCACTGCGACAACCGAGGACGACGGTTCGTTCTCGTTCGATAAATTGATCGGTCGCACGTACAGCGTCGCCGCAGAGAGCACCGACATGGTCGGCGGACCGGTCGAAGTGAAGCTCACTGCCAAGAGCGATCCGGTCGTGCTGCACCTGACGGCAGGAGCGTCGGTGAACGTCACTGTCGTCGACGATCATGATGCGCCGCTCAAGGGTGCGACCGTGCGACACGGCGAGCATGTCGCAACCACCGACGACAAGGGCGTCGCGATGGTCAAACCGGTGCGACCAGGCTGGGTCGACGTGGTCGCGAGCAAGGATGGCTACGCGCCGACGCCGGGCTTCGCGACGATCGGAGCGAGCGGCACGGCGGGCGACATCCGCATCGTGCTGCACAAGGGTTACGCGGTCAGCGGCATCGTGCTCGACGACAAGGGCGCGCCGATCGCAAAGGCGAAGGTCCGCCCCCGGAGTGACAACTGGTTCGGCGGCGGCGCGGGCGAGAGCTCGCAGGTCATCACCGACGACAAAGGAAAGTTCGAGATCAAAGCTCTCGCGGCGGGCGCTCATACGCTCGAGGCGACCGATGGCGATCATGCACCCGCGCAAAGCTCGCCGTTCGTGGTCAGCGACAAGCCGATCACGGGCATCACCATCACGATGAAGCCGGGCGCAGTACTCGCGGGCACCGTGTCGACAACGGACGGCAAGCCCGCACCGTTTGCGGTCGTGCGCGTCGCGGGCAAGTCGCAGCGTGGTTGGTCGAGTGGTGCGCGTCAGGTCTCGTGCGACGACAAAGGCGCGTTCGAGATGCGTGGTCTCGCGCGAGCGGCCGTCGAAGTTCGCGCCGAGAACGACGTCTCGGCGAGCAAGATCGTCGATGTCGATCTCGAGAAGACGCCGGAGAAGAAGGATGTCGCGCTCGTGCTCGACGTGAGCGGCACGATCACCGGCATCGTCGTCGACGAGGTGGGCAAGCCCATCCCCGAGGTCCAGGTCAACGCGTTCCCCGATCTGCTCGGCGGCGCTCGCACGGAGGGCCTCGCGCTCGCCGGCTTCACGACGACGACGACCGACGGTGGCGGCGGCTTCTCCGTGCACGGTCTGCCCGCAGGTCCGTACAAGTTGTGGGCCGTGCGCGAGAACCGCGGCGGCTTTGGCGAGTGGGGTCAACACGGCGTCTCTGCAAAGACCGGCGACACCGCCGTGAAGATCACCTTGCCCGCGAACGGCGAGCTCAAGGGCAAGATCGTACTCGACGGATCGCCGACGCCGCCGACGCCCGCCTATGTCGTCGTCGCAGAGATGCCGGCGACGCCGATCGACAAGGACGGCACGTTCGATCTCAAGGACGTCGATTCCGGTTCGTTCGACGTCACGTTCCGCGGCCCCGGCTTCGCGACGCTCGTCCAGCGCGACGTGAAGATCGATCCGGGCAAGACGACGGACATGGGAACGGTCACGCTGTTCCGCGGGCGCAAGTTCACGGGCAAGGTCGTCGACAATACGGGAGCGCCCGTCGCAGGCGCCAAGGTGAAGGTCGGCGACATGCTGTTCTCGTCGGAGAATCAGGATGCGCAGATGGACGGCGTACAGGAAGCGTACGGCGTGCGCAGCGCGATCACCGACGCGGATGGCGCGTTCTCGATCATCGGTGTGTCCAAGAAGGGCTCGACCGCCGCTGCCGAGCACACCGATCGCGGTCGGTCCGCACCGATCTCGTTGCCCGCGGGGAACGATGACATCCCGCCGATCACGCTCGCGTTGCGCGGCTTTGGCTCGATCGCGGGCAAGGTCACGATGCAGGGCAAGCCGGTCGCGGGCGCAACCGTGTCGCAGACGATCAAGGGCAGCACGGGCTTTGCGATGACGGTCGCGCAGACCGCTGACGACGGATCGTTCGCGATGACCAAGGTCCCCGAGGGCGAGATCGTGCTGCAGGCGATGCAGGCAAAGATGATGGCGATGAAGGCGACCACGCAGAACGTCACCGTCGTCGCGGGTACGCAGAGCAACGTCACGATCGACATCCCGGTCGGCACGATCACGCTCACCGTCAACATCGTCGCAAAGCCGAACAACGAGGTCGACGCCGCGCAGGTGTTCCTGTTCAACGGCACCATGGCGTTCAAGAGTGGAAAGGAGCTGAACGACGGCTTCGGTCAGGGCGGCGCTCAGGGCATGAAGTTCTGGCTCGGGAAGGGCCTGGCGATGCCGGAGTTCGACGAGCTCGTCCCCGGCACGTACTCCGCGTGCGTCATCCCGATCACGGGAAGCTTTTCTGATCCCAAGCTGCAGCAACGCATCCAAGAGAATGTTGGAACGCTCGCCGTGTACTGCCAGACCATCACCGTTGCGCCGTCGCCGAACACGCAGACCGCGACAGTGTCGGTGCCGGCGATGACGCCGCTGCCCGGTGACTGAACATTTCAGTTCGGCGACCGATTATTACGAACCACGAAGTTCGGGCCGACTTCCCGTAGGGTGGGAACGATGAAAAAGACCGGTTGGCTGGATCGACGAGAAACGCTGCGCCGGCTCGCATTCGGCGTGGCCGCGCTTCCGCTCGCGAAGCTGCTCGTCGCGTGTGGCGACAACGGTGCGGGGTCGAGCTCCGGTGACGATGCCTCCGGCGACGACACGCAGGGTACCGATGCCGGCAATTCCGCCGACGGCGCGATCACGGACGGCTGGGCCACCGGAGGCACTGCGTCGATGACGGACAAG
Organism: Kofleriaceae bacterium; assembly: GCA_036499725.1. Taxonomy (GTDB): domain Bacteria; phylum Myxococcota_A; class Polyangia; order Haliangiales; family Haliangiaceae; genus JABFXX01. Next base: position 9,168 of record DASYDE010000048.1, on the reverse strand, counting down.
GCGTCGTATCCCGATCCGTTCATGACCGCGTCGTCATCCTGCGTGGTCGTGGCGACGACGACGGAAGGCCCGTGCACGACGGTTTCCGATCTCGCGCGCCAGGACGTGAGCGAGGGCTGGGACGGCCTACCCGTTCGCCTCGCGCTCAAGGTCGTCGACTCGTCGTGCAGCCCCATCATCGGTGCCGTCGTGAAGATCTGGCATACGAACCACGAGGGCATCTACTCGGGCGAGACGCCGAATCCGAGCATGTGCAACGCGAACAACGCGACGTACATCGCGGCGAACTTCATGCGCGGCGTGCAGACGACGGATGCGAACGGCGTCGTCGCGTTCGATACCTGCTTTCCAGGTTGGTACAACGGACGCGCGATCCACATTCACTTCCAGGTGAAGAACGGCTCGACGACGTATCGCATCTCGCAGCTGTTCTTCCCCGAGGCTCTGACGACCGCGATCTTCACGTCGCAGCCGCTCTACAAGACGTACGGGCAGCCGAACACGACGTTCGCGAACGACAACGTCCTCTCGCCCATCACGGGTGATGCGCGCAACCGACTCGTGTTCGACTATGCGCAGATGACCGACGGCGCGATGCTCGCGTCGAAGGTCGTCACGGTGATGTGATCACGGACGGCGATACTTCAGCAGCTCGAGGACCGGATCGATCGCCTGCTGCTCGACGTTCGGCGACAGCGCGTAGACCTCCTCGTAGTGATCGCCCTCGGCCTCGCGGATGTACGGGTCATCGGAGAGGACGAAGTTGTAGTTCGGCACGATGTAGCCGATGTAGTTGAACGCGAGGCCCACGCAGATCGGGTACTTCACGCCGTCGTGCGCGAGGACGAGGTCACGCATGTACGGCGGCTTCGGTGCTTCGTCGAACTTGGGCAAGTTCGGCTTGGTCGCATCGTAGAGCGGGAAGCCCCAGCTCCACGAACCGTCGTAACCGCCGACCCACAGTTCGGGATGCAGCTCGCCCGGCACGGTGACGAGTCCCATCGGACCGACCTGAAGAAACGTCGAGCGCAGCGGGATCCACGGATAGTTGCCCGTGTCGGCCTGTTCGTCGGGATTCCAGCCCACGAGCATGGTCTTCGCCTCGTCGCCGAGCAGACCGATGATGAACGCGGCGTTGAGGAACGTGTTCTCGATCCGCGCCGCGAACGACGCGCTCTTGAACGAGACCGGAAGCACTGACGTGGTCTCGCCCGTCGACGACAGCGCCTTGAGTGCGAGCGCGGCCGCGTTGTAGCCGATCACCTGCTCCTGCGGATCGCCCCTGTGCGTCTCATACGTACCGTCAGGGCGCTTGGGATGCGTCGTGCGGATCGAACCGATCTGCCCACCGAGCGCGCCCTGCACGAACACCGCGACGCCACCGAGACCGGGGATGTTGGTACCGGCCGTGTAGAACGACTGCGCTGTCGTGACGCCGTTCTCGATGCCGTCGCGCAAGTAGTGCACGTAGTGCGAGCTGATCATCGTCGGAACGTCTTGCGCGAAGTTCTGGATCTCCGGATGGTCGGCCCAGTTCACGAGCGTCGCGACCGTGGACTGATCGCTCACCGCCATGAACTGCGCGATCGTGATCGTCGGATCGAAGATCACCGGGTCGCGAATATCGAGGTTGAAGTCGTCCGTCTTGGACATCGGGTTCGACGGGTCATTGATCAGCTTCGTCGACGCGATCTTCATCGTCACCGGCACGGGATTCGCGAGCGCGTCCTTCACGGCCATCGACGCGTTGTCGTAGAGGCTATCGAACACGCGCGGCACGCGACCGGTCACGAGGGCCGACGGTCCCCACAGGCCAATCGTGTCGGGCGCGTTGTGCGCGTGCGTGGCCGTGATGATGATCTGATCTACATCCACACCCGCGAGGTTCGGGTGGTTGCGGATCTTGTCCTGGTCCATCGAGAGGAGGCCGATCGAATCGACGCTGAGCACGACGATCTTCATGTCGCCCTGCACGAACGCGATCGCGCGCGCTTCCACGGGCTGCAACACGGCTTCCGCCGCGCGCCCCCCACCGAACACCCAGACACCGTCGAACTTGTGGTTGCCATTCGCGTCGACGAACGGCTCGTCCGCGTTGTACTCGCGGTCCATGTTCTCGTCGGTGTACGTCTCGAGGATCGCGGGCGTCCAATCGCGCTTGCCAACGCCGACCTTGAGGACGCCGTCGCCCGCTGACATGCAGCTCGGATCGCCGGGGCACACGAGATCGGGCTTGTCGAAGCCCTCGAGGCGCGCATCTGCGATCGTGTCGATGCCCGCGTCCTGCGCGCTGTGCCCGTTGTCACCGCACGCGCCAAGCGTCATGCCGCCAAGCGACACGGCACCGACGATCATCAGGACCAACACCGGAACGGCAAACAGAACCCGCCTCATGGGTCGGGGTCGTACCACTGGGGTCCGACCCCAATCACTATCGAAAATGGTGGTTTTGACCATTTTCGGGCCGTTTCGCGCGGCGCTGGGGTCCGACCCCTTTTAGTAGGTCTTGTCGCCCGCCTGGACGCCGAACGGAGTCGTCGGACCGTGCACACCGTTCACCGTGGTTCCACCGTTGTGGATCATCGGGAACATCGGCTCCATGCGCGACGGGAACGGGAGGTTCGGCTGCGACAGCGTTTCGAGCCGCGCGTTCTGCTCGGCGGTGAGCGTCACATCGAGCGCCTTCAGGTTGTCATCGAGCTGCGCGAGCGTGCGGGCGCCGACGATCGTGGACGTCACGCCCGGGCGGTTCTGCACCCACGACAGCGCGACGCGCGCGACGGTCGAGTCCGTCTCCTTCGCGACCTTCTCGAGCTCATCGATCAGCTTCCACGTCGACTCGACGAGCTGATCCTTCATGAACGCACCGCGGCCGCCGACCTCTTGCTTGGTGCGCGTGTACTTGCCGCTCAGCACGCCGCTCTTCAACGGCGACCACGGCGTGAGGCCGAGCCCGTGCTCCAGCGACATCGGAACGAGCTCTGCCTCGACGGTCCGCTCGAGCAGCGAGTACTCGAGCTGGTTCGCGATGAACGGCGACCACCCGTGCTGCTTGGCGAACATGTTCGCCTCGACGACCTTCCACGCGGGCGTGTCGCTCACGCCGACGTAGCGAACCTTGCCCGCCTGCACCAGGTCATGGAGCGCGGACATCGTCTCGTCGATCGGCGTGTGGCGATCCCAGTTATGCAGCCAGTACAGATCGATGTAGTCGGTCTGCAGGCGGCGCAGCGAGTCGTTCACCTGCGTGTTGATCGCCTTGCGGCTCGAACCGCCCGCGTTCGGATCGCCCGGGTAGAGATTGCCGCTGAACTTGGTCGCGATGACGAGGCGATCGCGCTTTGCGGCGTGGCGGCCGATGTGGTCGCCGATGATCTTCTCCGAGTGCGTCTTCGTGTAGAAGTTCGCCGTGTCGATGAAGTTGCCGCCGAGGGCGACGTAGCGATCGAGGATCTTCTGAGAGTCCTCGACGGACGAGCCCCAGCCGAGATCCTCACCAAACGTCATCGTGCCGAGTGCGAGCGGGCTGACGCGCAGGCCCGAGCGGCCGAGCGTCACGTACTTGTCGAGAGTCATAGGTCTCTCCTTTTCTCGAGCCACAGCGGGCTCCGCGAATTGTTTGGCGCTATGATTGTTCAGCGCCAGATGTAGTTCAATTTGGAATTACTTTAGTCCTGAACTAGTTCAGCGCAAGAACCAAATGTCGAAAATCGACGTACCAAAACTCTGGGCCACGAAGTACCGCCTACTCGGGCAGGTCTTCGCAGACGTTCACCCCGCGATCGCCGACCTCGGCCTCGAGATGAAGGAGCTACTGCTGCTCTCCGAGGTCGACGAGCATCCCTACCCTGCCGAGCTCGCGGACGTGACGTTCATGCCCAAGCCGAGCGTGACGCTGTATCTGAAGAACCTCGAAGCGGCCGGTCACGTGAAGCGCGAGATCGACAAGGCGGATCTGCGCAGGCACCGCATCACGCTCACGCCAACGGGTCGCAAGGTGATGACAAAGGGGCTCGGCCTCCTCGCCGACGCGTTCGGCAAGCGCCTCGGGCGCCTCACGCCGGCGCAGCAAGCCTCGCTCATGCATATGCTCGAGACGATGGTCGCGGATTAGTTCAGCGCGGAACTAGTCGCGGCCCGCGATGTGCCGCTCGACGAACGCCACGAACGCGGTGCCAAACCTCTCGAGCAGCTGGCGCGTCGACAGATCGTGAAGCGTTCCCTCGGCGTCGAAGCGCTCGTGCGCGCGCGGGATCAGCACCTCGGGTTGCGCGAGCACCGCGGAGTCCGAATACAGCAGCATGCCGCGCATGTGGTTCTGCGCGCGGATCGTTCCGCTCATGCCGGTCGCTGCCCCGACGATCGCGACAGCCTTCTGCCGCAGAGGTGACGTCGCCGGCGGACGCGACAACCAGTCGAGCGCGTTCTTGAGTCCGCCGGGGATCGAGTAGTTGTACTCGGGCACGCCGAAGATCACGCCGTCCGCAGCAGCGAGCGTCGCCTTCAACGCGACGACCGACTCGGGGTCCGCGTGGTCGCTGTTGAAGATGGGAAGCTCGAGCGGGTTCGCGATGATTTCGAACGTCGCCGTCGGCGGCAATGTCTCGGCGACTGCGCGCAGCAAGTTGCCGTTCAACGACTTCGCGCGCGTGCTCCCGCAGACTCCGACGAGGCGAACCATCCGGATCGACCCTAACACACTGGCTAGGTTCATCTTTCTGCGCGAGGCAGCAGCACCGCAGCGACGGGTTCCGCGTAACGCAGCAGCCAGGCGGACGTATGGTAGGCATGCGTATGTTCTTTGGCTCGAAGAAGTCCGTCATGCCGCGCTCCGAGGACGCCCTCCCCGGTCGCGCGACCCCGATGCGCGTGGGCAATGCGCACTTCATCAACGGCAACCCGATCTCCGCACCGTTCCCCGCGGGCATGGAAACCGCGATGTTCGGCATGGGCTGCTTCTGGGGCGCCGAGCGCAAGTTCTGGCAGACGCCGGGCGTGTACTCCACCGCCGTTGGCTACGCGGCCGGCTTCACGCCGAACCCGTCCTACGAAGAGGTCTGCAGCGGCGCGACCGGTCACAACGAAGTCGTCCTCGTCGTCTACGATCCCAAGGTCATCAGCTACGAGAAGCTGCTCGCCGTGTTCTGGGAGAACCACGACCCGACGCAGGGTATGCGCCAGGGCAACGACGCGGGCACGCAGTACCGCTCGGGCATCTACACGTTCACCGACGAGCAAGCGAAGATCGCCGCCGCGAGCAAGGCCGCGTACCAGCAGCGCCTCACCGCTGCGGGCCACGACGCGATCACGACCGAAGTGATCAAGGCGCCGACGTTCTTCTACGCCGAGGACTACCACCAGCAGTACCTGGGCAAGAACCCGCAGGGCTACTGCGGCATCGGCGGCACGGGCGTCTCCTGCCCCATCGGCGTTCAAGCCTAGAGGAACGAGTCTTGGTAGCCCGCGTCCTCGATGTTGAGGGCAGCGGCTGTCACCGAGAGCGGCGCGAACAGATCGACCATCACGGCGATCTCTTCGGTGCGCGTCGCGCCGATCGACTTCTCGTAGCTCCCCGGGTGCGGGCCGTGGGGCACGCCCATCGGGTGATGCGAGATCGAGCCTGACGAGACGCCCTTGCGCGACGTGAAGTTACCGTCGGCGTAAAAGATGATCTCGTCGCAGTGCGTGTTGGAGTGCGGGTACGGGCACGGGATGGCTTCCGGGTGGAAGTCGACGAGCCGCGGAACGAAGCTGCAGATCAGCGCGCCCCTGGCGGCGAACGTGCCGTGCCACGTGGGCGGCAAGTGGATCGATGACACGCGCGGCTGGAAGTTCAGGATCGGGAACGCCCACGGATAGACCGAGCCGTCCCAGCCGACGACGTCGAGCGGCGAGTCCGCCATCGTGAAGCCGTGCCACGTACCGCCACGGCGAACGACGAGCTCGCGAATGTTCTCGTCGACAGGGCCCGTGAACACCGGGCGCTTGAAGTCGCGATGCGAGTACGGCGCGTCCATGCGGAGCTGACCGACCTCGTTGCGCCACTGCTTGGGTAGATGCAGTCCGCCGTTGAGCGAGAACCACAGCCAGTACTGCTCGCCGGAAGCAGGCATGAACCGATGCAACAGCCCGCGCGGGACGAACACGTAGTCACCCTGCACGAAGCTCACGTCGCCGAGCAGCGTGCGCAGCGTGCCCGCACCCTTGTGGATGTAGATCAGCTCGTCGGCATCACCGTTGGCGATGTAGACGGGGTCCGGCGCGGTCGGGAAGACGACGCCCGCGATGACGTCGGGGTTGAACACGAGCGGAATGCGCGCGTCGATCTGCGCGCCGCTCGGCGGGTTTTGCGGTGAGGCCGTGACCGCGCCTTTGGTCTGCAGCTCGAACGTCTTGTAGTGGCGCTTCGCGAGCGGGCGCTCGGGAGCAGCGACCGGCGCCGCCCAGCCGTGCGTGGCGGGCGCGACGCGATGCACGTGCGGCCGGCGCAGGTGATAGAGGATCGTGTACGGACCGTCGAAGCCGTCGCGCGTGAAGCACTCCTCGAAGCGCAGCTCGCCCTTGTCGTCGCGCAGCGCGATGTGATGCTTGCGAGCGATCTCGCCGACGGACATCCGATCGAGCATCTACGCCCGTCCCGCCTTCATCTGCTCGCGCTCGATGGACTCGAACAGCGCGCGGAAGTTGCCGGCGCCGAACGTCTTGCCGCCCTTGCGCTGGATGATCTCGTAGAAGAACGGGCCCGCGTCGACGTCGTTGTAGAGACCGGCGGACTCGCGCAGGAAGATCTGGAGCATGTACTCGCGGTGTTGATCACCGTCGACCAGGATCTCCAGCTCCTGCAGCTTCTTGATGTCCTCGTCGATGACGTCGACCCCACAGGCCTTGAGGCGCGCGGGCAACATCTCGTAGTACGCGGCCGGGGTCGGCATGAACGTCACGCCGCTCGTACGCAGACCCGTGACCGCATCCTGGATATCGCGGACGCTGAGTGCCACGTGCTGCACGCCATCGCCGCGCAGCTCTTCGTTGAAGACGTTGATCTGCGAGCTCTTGAAGAACGGGCGCGCCGGCTCGTTGTTCGCGAAGCGGACGTTGCTCGTCGGATCCCACATCACGATCGACTTGAGGCCCGAACCCGTCTTGCGCGTCTTGTCGACATCGATGGTGTGGAAGTCGACCTGCCAGAGCTGCTCGAACCCGAGCACGTGCTCCATCCAGAGCAGCATCGGCTTCATCGTCTGGAAGTTCGCCGTGCAGTGATCGATCTCGTCGAAGCCGTACTTGTTGCTCTGCTTCGCCGCAACGGCGACAGCACCGGGGAACAGGCCCTGATAGCCATCGCGCTGACGGAAGCGGAACGTGCAGTCGCCGAACGGCGTCGTGATCGAGAACTGCTTGAGCGTGCCGCCCGCGTCTTCGTAGGTCTGGATGTCCTCGATGATCGTGCCGCCGCGCTCTTCGATGAGCCCGAACGTCCGCTTGATGTCCTCGACCTCGAAGATGAGCGTGCCGACACCATCGGGATGCTTGGAGAGGAAGCGATCCGCGCGTCCGCCCTTACCGACCGGCGTGGAGCACACCACGGTGACGTTGCCCGCCTGGAACCCGGCCGACTTCTGACGTCCCTGCGTCTCGAGCTTGTCGTCGCTGCGCCACGTCTCGGCGAAGTCGAGCTTGTCGACGTAGAACTTCCGCGACCGCTCGAGGTCGTGGACGTAGTAGTGGATGCCATCGAGCCGCTTGATACCGAGGGATTCGAGCTTGGTCATGGTTACTTCACCGCGTCGGGTTGCTGGTCGGGGGCCGCGTTCTTGAAACCGGGGAGCGCGAGACAGCGCTCTTCGATACGGAGCAAGCGCTCGTGGCGCGAGAGATCGGCGCCGAACCTTCGCGCCGACGCGAGCTGCGGGACGAGGCAGCAATCGGCGATCGAGACTTCATCGCCGACGCAGAACGCGCCGGCCGTCTCGTCGGCGGCTTTCGCGAACGCGGCGAGGCCGGTCTCGATGAAGCCCTTCGTCCACACCGTGACATCGGCGCCGAGGTTCTTGATCGCGTTCGTCACCGTCAGGTTCTGGAGCGGCTGGATGCCGCTGTTGATCGTCTCGGCGAGCGCGCGGGTCGCGGCGCGCTTGTACGGATCCTTCGCGAGCAGCGGGATCGCGGGGAACTTCTCGTCGAGAAACTCCATGATCGGCAGCGACTGGGTCAGCGTGTGGACCGTGCCGTCCTCTTCGGTGATCTGCAGCGTCGGCACCTGCGACATCGGATTCTTCTCGCGATAAGCGTCCGCGAACTGCTCGCGCTTCACGATGTTGATCACGACGTACTCGAACGGCAGCTGCTTCAAGTGCAACGCGATCCGCACGCGGTGGCTCGCGGAGCTGCGCCAGTAGTTGTGCAGCAGGATCTTCATGCGCCCACCACCTGCTCTTCGATCGCGCCGAACAGGTTCGGCGTCGCTTCGATCCGGATCGTGTCGCCGACCTTCATGAACGGCGTCGTCGGCTTGCCGCCTTCGATCGTCTCGATCATCCGGCGCTCCGCGAGACACGAGATGCCGCGCGCGCGATCCGCGTTCGATACCGTGCCACTGCCGAGGATCGTGCCGGCCGCGAACCGCCGGGTCTTCGCGATGTGCTGGACGAGCTCGTAGAACGAGAAGTGCATCTCGGGGCCGGCATCGCACGTGCCGACGACGTTGCCGTTGTACGTCGACGTCACGCGGACGTGCGCGCGGCCGTTCTGCCAGGCGGCGCCGAGCTCGTCCGGCGTGACCGCGAATGCCGAGAACGCGGTCGCCGGCTTGCTGTTGAAGAACCCGAAGCTCTTCGCGAGCTCGTCGGGCACGAGCGCGCGGAGCGTCCAGTCGTTCGCGAGCATCACGAGCTTCACGCACGACGCGGCCTCGCTCGCCTTCGTTCCGATCGGCGTGTCGCCGAGGACGACGCAGACCTCCGACTCGAAATCGAGCCCCCACGCCGGCTCGCGCAGCACGAACGGATCGCGGCAACCGAGCAGATCGCCCGAGCCACCCTGGTAGATCAGCGGGTCGGTCTCGAGCGTCTTCGGCGGCTCGGCGTTGCGCGCCTTGCGGACGAGGATCACGTGGTTGAGAAATGCGGAGCCGTCGATCCATTCAAACGCGCGCGGCAGCGGCGCCGC
>DASYDE010000047.1:0-35990 GCA_036499725.1 Kofleriaceae bacterium | reverse complement strand
GAAGGGGCCGACGTAGCAGCGCGCGTGTCCGCGTTCTAATTCACGGCCGGCGCACGCGGAACACGACCGCGGCGCCGAGCCGCACGTCTTCGTAGTCGGCGAAGCCGATGCGCTGGAGCCAGGCGCGCAGCTCGCCGGGCTCGAAGCGGCGGATGCCGGCGGCGCGCGCCGTCAGCTTGCCGACGAGCGAGGGCGCCTCGGCGAACGTCGAGCCCATGTAGAGGCCGCCGGGCTGGAGCACGCGGCGGATCTCGCGGAACACGACCTCGGGGTCGTCGTACGCGTGCAGCGCGCCGGCGTTGTTGACCCCGCCGAACGCGCCGTCGATGAACGGCAGCGCGTGCGCGTCGGCGCGGATCAGCACGACGTTCGTGTAGCCGCCGGTGCGCTGGGCCGCGACCTCGAGCATCGCGCGCGAGATATCGAGGCCGACGACGAGCGCGCCCGGCGCCGACGCTGCGAGCGCGCGCGCGAACGCGCCCGGCCCGCACGACAGGTCCAGCCACGGCCCGGGCCGGTCGTCGAGCGAGAGGCCGTGCTTGTGGATGAACAGCTCGCCCGCGAGCCCGCCGACGGCCGCGCCCGCGCCCTTGCCCGCGAGCATGCGCACGAACGCGGGGCGCCAGAACCGATCGTAGATGCGCGCGACGAGCTCGCTCTCCATCAGCCGCTGCTCGGCGTTCACCGCCGTGGGCTCGCCCGCGCCCGTGTCGAGCAGGTCGAGCACGTTCGCCGTGCCCTGCGCGGGCTCGAGGCCACAGGCCGAGCAGCGCGCGTTACGAAGCTCGCGGAACGGAGCATTCGTCCGGCAGCGCGGACACTGGAGGATCGGGAGAACGGCGGGATCCACGACGACGTTGTAACGAATGCAGCGCGTCGTTTGTTGAATGTGGGTCGGGTTTTGGGCACCGTCGGCGCATGTTCAACGTCCGCCTGTTCGCGCTGTTCTTGCTGACGGCGGCGGTGGCCACCGCGCAGCCGGTGAAAGCACCGGCTCCACAGAAAGCGCCCGCCGAGAAGGCCGCCAAGGGCGCGGGCGGAATGATCGGCAAGAGCGTTGGCGTTGGTTCCACGCGCGTGAAGGGGCCGCCCGTGAACCCCGCGGACATCTCGGCACTGTCGGGTGCGGACCTCGAGCTCGCGGCAAAGTCGGCGGAGACCCTCGGCGCGAATCCGGGCGCGGCGGCAAAGGATGCGCTTCTCGAGGCGCTCGCGTTGGGCCTGCCGCCCGAGGTCGCGGCGCCGGCGATTCGCGCGCTCGCGTTGCACCCGGAGTCCTTGGACGTACCTACGCTCGTCCACTACGCGAATCACCTCAATCCGTCGGTGCGCGATGCGGCCATCACGGCGCTCGGCGCGTACACGCAGAAAGAAGCGCAGGACAAGATCATCGAGCGCATCGGCGACAGCGTGCAGATCGTGCGCGCGACCGCGTCGATGACCGCGGCCAAGGCGAAGATCAAAGCGGCGATCGAGCCGATGATGGTGCTGCTCGCGCGCGGCGAGGAAGGACCGGCCCACGCGCTCGCTGCGATGGCGGATCCGGATCTCGCGCGGAAGATCGCCGAGCAGCTCGGCAAGGTGCCGGATGCGACGCTCGCGATGTGTCTCGGCGAGATCCTCGTGCGCGCGGACTTCGGTCCCGACACGGCGCGCGTCGAGGTCGTGCGCGCGATCGGTAAGATTCAGGATCCGTCGGCGGTGCACGCGCTCGTCGACTACTTGAACGCGACGCCCAAGACCGACAAGAGCACCGCGCACACCGAGGCGCAGGGCATCGTTACCGCACGAGGTGGCCAGTGAAACGCGCTCTTCTTCTCGCGCTCGCGGTGACCGCGGCCGCGTGCGGTCCCAAGTCCGTGTTCCGGCTCTCTGCCGACGAGAACAACGCGTACGCGCTCAAGGAGACGCTGGCCAAGCGCCAGCTCCCGGGCAATCCGGCGCCCGTGAATCTCCAGGGCTCGCCGCGCGTGTTCGTGCTCGCGGCAGGCTCGCCCAAGACGCTGATCGCGTACGACCTCGCCGCGCAGAGCGTGATGTGGAAGGTCGATGCGGATGTGCAGTCGCGCATCTTCGTCGGCGGCGACTTCATCATCGAGGTCGAGGGCAAGCAGGTCGTCGCGCGTGACCAAGCTCGCGGAACGCCGCGCTGGAAGGTCGACCTCGGCGGCGAGTTCATCGGTGCAGCGGCGGATCGCGAGCGCGCGTATGTCGTCGTCAAGGATGGCAGCGAGTACACGCTGAGCGGCTACGATGGTGGCAACGGTAAGCGCCTGTGGCACGACTCCGCCGCGGGTCAGCTGGGCGCGCCCGGTGCGCACGGCGGCGTCGTGTACGTGCCGTTCCTTAGCCAGTGGCTCTCGATCCTCGACGGCAAGACCGGTGCGCAGCTCACGCGCGTACGTGGCCTCGACGACCAGATCTCGACGCTCCGCGTGACGAGCACCGTCGCGTACTACGGCTCCAAGCGCGGCATGTTCCGCCTCGACGAGCGCAGCGCGAGCGGCAAGCGCGATCAGTCCAGCTACGCGACCGTGGAGATTCCGTCGCAGCTCGAGCGCACCACTTACAACCGCGACGCATACGACCCGATCCAGCAGGGCTACACGGCCGCGGATCGCGCACGCGTCTTGTGGGCGAGCGAACCGACGACGGAGGGGCCGATGAAGCTCACCGGTGACGGTTACGCGATCCACTACTTCCGCTACGTGCTCGGCTTCGACAGCAAGGGCGAGATGCGCTGGGCGTACTCCAACCCGCGCGTCGAGCTCGTCGCGTCCGAGGACACCGATACCGTCATCGCCGCGATCGCGCAGAACGGCGAGGTCGTCGCGCTCGATCGCAGCACCGGCGGCGTGCTCACGCGCATGTCGATCGGCGGCGCAGCGCAGGTGCTCGGCGCGACGTTCGACGCGGATGGTTGGCGCCCGTCGGGCCAGCCCGAGAAGCTCGACCAGACGGCCGCGCTCGTCGCGATCGCTCGCGATCACGACGCGCGCTTCGAGCGCGTGAAGGAGCTCGCCGTCGTCGCGCTCGCGCGTCAGCAGGGCACGGACTCGACGAAGGAGCTGCTCGCGATTCTCTCCGACGACCGCGCGCCGGTGCGCCTCAAGGACACCGTCGTGCAGCTGCTCGTGCAGCGCCGCGATCCGGCCAGCCTGCCCATCCTCGTCGAGCAGCTCGCGGTGCACGACGATGCGATCGCGCAGACGCAGACCGAGACGCTCGGCGCCGTCGCCAAGGCGATCGCGGGCCTCGCGGAGACCAGCGTCAACTCGGTCGACGCGCGCCACGCGCTCGCCGCGCTCGAATACCACCTCGAAGCACCGAGCACCGGCATCGCGGATCTCGTGCTCGTCATGGATGCGATGACGGCGGTCGGCGGTGGCGAGCAGAAAGCACCGCTCGAGTCGCACCTGCTGCTCTATCACGCGGATGACGACCGAGGCGGCGACCCTGCCTGGCAGAAGGCCATCGTCAGCGCGATCGCGACGCATCCGACGCCGGTCGACCGCGCTGTTCTACGTTACGTGCAGGCGGATCCGCGTAGCAAGGGTGGCCTCGCGCAGCAGATCCAGCAGGCGCTGCCCGCGGACTGAACCCTTTCCGCTCGGCCGGGCTACAATGGAGCGATGTCGGGGCGGCGCTATCGCATCGTGATCTGCAAAGGCCCCGAGTGTGGCGGCCAGCGCGGGTCCGAGGCGCTGCACGAAGTGTTTCGTTCCGCGGTCGAGGCGAATCAGGCTCGGGACGTCGAGATCGCGTGGCAGAGCTGCTTCGGCCGCTGTACGCAGGGCCCCAACGTCCTGGTGCGCGAGATCGTGGACGTGAAGCCCGCCAGCGCCATCTCCTCGGTCGGCCTGGCGACCATGCCCGCCCCCCGTGGGACAACGGCCCTTTACAGCCGAATGAGCCCCAGTGAGCCCGAGCGCGCCACGACCGTGATCGTGCAGCACGTTCAGGGAGGGCAGATCGTCCGGGAGTACATCGAGAGGGTCGGCCCGGCTGGCATTGGGCCGATAGACCCACTAGCATCGAGAACGAAAGACCGTTGATATGCGCACCCTTGCCATCGCTGCAGTCACGTTCGGGATGTCGATGTTCGTCGCCTGCAAGGGCGAGACAGTGATCCAAAAGGATCAACACGTCGTCGATGACCTCAATGCCGCCAATGAGACGATCGCGGCAAAGAACAAGTTGATCGACACACTCACGGCCGAGGCTGCCAAGTGCAGCCCGAGCACCGCGACACCCGCCAACGAGATCGTGGTCTCGTTCGAGAACAACATCATCACCGTGAAGCCTGCGCTTCCAGGTCAGACGCGCCCCGTCAGCGATGCCGCTGCGAAGGGAGTATCCGACGAGTTCCAGAACCTCGTCGCCAAGTCGCGTGGCTCGATCCAGAAGTGTTACGAGCAGGCGCTCAAGAAGGACTCGGGCCTCCAAGCGCGCAGCCAGACGATCATCGTGTCGGCCTCGTTCACGGACACCGGCGCCTACGCGAACAGCTCGTTCAGCCCGCAGATCAACGCGGCGTTCGACGAGTGCATGCGCGCGATCGCCGCGAAGTGGACCCTGTCCAAGAACCCTGCGGTGAAGACGTTCAAGGCCCCCGTCGCGCTCGTTCCGTCGTGATGGCGTGAACAAGCTCCGCGACCTCGAGAGCCTGCGCGCCGCCGCGATCCAGTACCGCGATGGCGGCAAGACGCAGGAGGCCCTGGGTGCGTGCCGCAGCGCGCTCGAGCTCGCCCCCGACGACGCGCAACTCCTCGCGCTCCAGGCATCGTTGTCGCGCCGCTCGTCGCACGATTCAGCTACTCCGCTGCCGCGGCCTCTCCCGCATCACGTTGCGGATCCGACGGTGGTTCCGTCGGAGTTCGAGGCGCCGACGGTATCCGGTCCCGAGCTCGACGCGCGCGCCGACGGACGCATGGACGCGGGCTTCGAGACGCGTCAGATTCCGCAGTTCCCGCCCGACGAGCTCGACGACATCTTGATGCCCGTCAGCGGCGATACCGCTGATCGCGACGATGGCGATACGGGCGACATGACGATGGACGAGGAAGCCGACAGCGATCTCGACCTCATCGGCCCGCGCGGTGGCGTCTCCGGACGTCGCCCCGCGAGCGAGTTCTTCGCGCCGATCGCCGAGGCCGACCGCCCGGCCATCCTCGCGCGGTTCACGCTCAAGCGCGTGCCGGCAGGCACGGTGATCATCCGGCGCGGAGAGTCGAATCATCCGCTCGTCCTCGTGAAGCGCGGCCGCCTCGATATCCGCGTCGAGAAGCCCAACGGAATGCCGGTACAGGTCGCGACGGTCACGGCCGGCGAATACATCGGCGAAGGTGCGTTGCTCGAGCGAAAGCCAGCGACCGCGAACATCGTCGCGGCGACAGAAGCAGAGCTGCTGCTGCTCGCGCCGGCCGCCTTCTACGAGATTCTGAGCGCGAACTCCGCGCTGTGGGCCGAGCTCAAGGACCGCGCCGAACGGCGACGCCGCGAGCACTCGGCGCGCTTGCGCACGAACAGTTAGTCGAACAGCTAGCTGCCGCGCTTGGCTTTGAGCGCGCGCTCCAGGGCCATGCCGGCTGCGCGCGATGCGATCGCGAGCTGCTCGTCGAACGTGTGGCGGATGCGATGTTCGCCGAACAGCACACCGACCGTGCGCTCGCGGACCGCGACGGGGACGAGAAGGATCTCTGCCGGCGGTGAACCGAGAATGGCAGCGAGGAACGCGCGGCTCGGCTCGTCGTGCATCACGCCGCGGTAGGGCAGGCGCGTTCCGACGACATCAGCGAGGGTCGACGGTTTATCGAGACGGAGCGTCGCGGTCAGCGAAGCTTTCGGTGGAGGCTCCATCGCGAACAGGCTCAACTCCGTCGCGCCCTTGGGTTGGGTCGGACGGATCATGAAGAAGCCTGCGCGGCGGTGCGTCTCGGCGAGGTGATCGATCATGACGTCGACGACCTCGTCGCGCGACTGCGCGTACTCGAGCTTGCGGATGAGCTCGACCATGCGCGCGGTCGCATCCTCGAGAGCTCGGACCGGTGTGGAAGCGGTCTCGGGCCGCGGCGTGTTGCGCGAAGTCTCCGGAGGAGACGGCGGGGCCACGATCAGCGGGGCTGAGTCGACATCGGACATCGGAATGCGACCGGGGACGCCATCTCCCTCGACGCCTCCAGGAATCGCGCCGAGGAGGGGCGGTGGGATCGTGGTGCCGGGCGGGCCCCACCCGTCGTCCATTTCGTCGTGCGCGACCCACTTGCCACCGGGCGTATCCATCTTCGCCAGGTGCGCGGGCACCGTCGACAAGCTCTTGCGATCGGGCACCGCCTCGTCGAGCTCGAACGCGGTCATCACCGCCGTCGCGTGCTTGCCGTCTCCATCGTCGTCATCGTCGTCATCCTGCGACGCAGCCTTGGGCTCCGACGGCGCGCGGGGTGGGGCGGGCGCGGGCGGCTCCGCCACCTCGTCGTCATCATCGTCGTCGTCATCCGCCAACCGGCCCGTCTCGGTGAGGGCTGTCGGGTCGTCGATCGTCGACGTGGGAATGCCGGCCGTATCGGCATCCTCGTCGACGCTCATCTCGGGAATCGCGCCCGCTTCGGTGTCGCGATGCGGACGCGTCGTCGTCACCGCAGGGACGGCGCCCATGCCGACCCGGGTCTTCTTCTCGACGCGCGCGGGCTTCTTCGCCGAGAGCTCGA
Source organism: Kofleriaceae bacterium (assembly GCA_036499725.1). Taxonomy (GTDB): domain Bacteria; phylum Myxococcota_A; class Polyangia; order Haliangiales; family Haliangiaceae; genus JABFXX01. Next base: position 29,283 of record DASYDE010000047.1, on the reverse strand, counting down.
CGACTTCTTCCGGTGGCTCGCTTGGCTCGGTCGGCTTGCGTGCATGCTCGAGGAGCACCGGTCCGGACTCCTGATCGATGCGCTCGTGGATCACGGCCGCGTCACCATCGTCGTCGACGACTTGGATCGTCTGGCTCGGCCCCTTGCCGAGGTCGCGGTGGGCCTTGCTCTCCACCTCGCCCTGCGCGTCGAGCGCGGGCTCGTCGATGTCTTCGGCGATGATGATGCCGGGGCCTTCGTCGACCTTGCGATCGACGGTCTTCTTCTCGCCGATCTCACCGGCGCGCGCGGCGAGCTCGGGCGGATCGGTCTTCGCCTTGCGCTTCCGCTTGGGGATGACGAGCGCGGGCGCGGTGGATTCCTCGTCGGGCGAGATCTCGATGGAGATGACCGGACTCGAGTCGTCGTCCTCGTAGATCGCGACCGGCTCGGGCCGCACCGACTGCGCACGGCGCTGCGGCACGCGAATCTCCCCGCTGACGCTGCGCGCCCGAGGCTGTTGCTTGGCGGGGACGCCATCCGCACCGGCGTCACCGGGCTCGCTGCGCAGGCGCGGCGTCTCCGCGAGGAATGACGGAATCTGGCTCTGGGGCGCGGCCGATTCCGGCGTGACGATGGGCGCCGACAGGCCCGCGGCCTCCGCCGAAGCGGGCGGCTTGCCAGGCTTCGCCACGGGGACAACGTTCGGCTTGGTGTCGGCTTCCAGCGAGTCTCTCGCCGGGCGCGCGGGCTGCGTCGTGATGGCGCCCGTCACCGGCGGAATGCCGCGATGGCGTGCTGCCTCGACCTTGCCCGTCAGTCCGCGCGTGCGCGGCTTCTGCGGTGATACGGCGGCGACGGCCGCACCGCCTCCTGCCTGCAAGAGGCGCTGACCGAGTGGCGTGACGTGACCGTAGTAGTGAGCGAGGCACCATGCGACCTGCATCTGCGTCGCGGCCGCTCGCACGATGTGCGCGCCGGTGAACCACGCGATCTCATCGACGGCGGCGGAGTCCGAGGGATCCGACATCGCGATCGTGAGGTTGTTCGCGTCGTCGAACGACACCGGAATCGCGCGCAGCTCGATCGCGAGGTCCTGCGAGAGCGATGCAACGACTCGGACGCTCAACCGCGCGAGCGTGTTCGGGTTCACCAACGGAACCAGCAGGCGCTCCTTGTAGAACGCGGTCAGGGCGTCATCGGCGATCGCGTTGTTGAACACGAGCTGTTCGCCGATCGTGCCGCCATACTGCTCTACGCGCGCACGGGCGGCATCCAGGGCAGCGGTCGACACCAGCCCCGAGCGAACCAGGAGTCCTCCCGCATCGTCCGCCACGTAGAAATGTGATCATCTGAACAGGCTGGCACGATGTCAACGAATCCACGGACCTACCTGGACTACAACGCAAGCGCCCCGCTCGGCGCCCCCGCCCGCGAGGCTATGGCGGCCGTCATGCTGGACATGGGGGCGAATCCGTCATCGATCCACGCCGAAGGGCGCCGGGCCCGGGACCTCGTCGAGCGGGCCCGCAACCAGGTTGCAACACTGAGTCACCGCCCCCGCGAGCAGGTCGTGTTCACGAGCGGCGGGTCAGAGGCGAACGCGCTCGCCGTCCAGACCTTGATCGCCGAAGCGCACCGGCGCGGTCTGCCCAACGTCATCGCGTGCTCCGCTCTCGACCATCCGTCGCTGCGCGGCGCGGTCGATCAGCTTCGCAAGGTCCGCACGCACTACGAGATCCACGGCTCGACGTCGACGCTTCGCGCACGAGAGACGTGGCACGTGCATCTTCATGTGCACATCGACGTCCACGACCTCGTCGACATCGGGGTCCTCGTTGTGAGCGCAGTCAACCACGAGCTCGGCACGATGCCGGCGCTGAACGAGCTCATCGCGTTCGCCCGCAAGGCCGGTGTCCTCGTCCATGTCGACGCCGTGCAGGCTGCCGGCAAGATCGACCTGTCGACCATCACCTCTGACACGATGGCGATCAGCGCGCACAAGCTCGCGGGCCCACCCGGTGCAGGTGCGTTGCTCACGTCGATCAATCCGCCGTCGGAAGAGGACCGTCCCGACGACGACGTCGAGTCGGGCCACCAGGAGCGCGGGCGTCGCGCGGGCACGGAGAACGTCCTCGGCATTGTCGGCTTTGGCGCGGCGTGCGCGGCGGTGAAGCTCGACGAGTGGCCGCGCGTCGCGGCACTGGGGACGAAGCTCGAGACCGGCCTCGTCGAGCTGGGCGCGCGCATCAACGGCGCTGATCTGTTGCGCGATGGCTCTTCCGACGACGATCTGCGCGTGATTCCCCGCGTCGGCGGCACGATCAACGCCGCGTGGCCCGGCCTCCGCGGCGAGACCATCGTGATGGCGCTCGACATCGCCGGCGTGTCCGTCTCGACGGGGGCGGCGTGCACGAGCGGTTCCATCAAGCCGTCGCCCGTCTTGCTCGCGCTTGGCCAATCGCCCGAGCAGGCGCGCGAGGCGGTGCGCTTCTCCCTGGGTGTCCCGACGACGGAGCACGAGATCGATCGCGTCCTCGAGCTGCTGCCACCGATCCTGGAGCGAGGACGGCGATGACTGCGAAGCCGCCGCCAACCGCAAAGCCATCGCTTGTCGTGCACGACGAGACGCCCGAGCGCCTCGTGCTGACGTGGCAAGTGCCGGTCCTGTGGCGGCTGCTCATGGTGGCCTTCGGCATCGCGCTCATCGTCGTCGCGCCATTCGTCGTCCCACAGATCAGGCCCCTCGCGGGGAAGGTGTTCGTCAGCATCGCATTCGCGGCCGTGGCGGGGGCAGGAATCGCCGGCTGGTGGTCGTTCGGGCGCATCGAGCTCTCCGCCACGGAGCTCCTCTCGACACGCCGCTTTGTCATCACGTTCACCGAGCTCGAATGCCTGCGGTCAGACATCGTCAATCTCAAGGTGACGCTCGAGACGGTGTCGAGCGGGAAGGAGACCAGCTTGCAATGGCAGTTGAGGGCGCAGCTCCAGACGGTCAAAGCGTCCGTTCGCGTCGCGACCGTGGCAACCGAGGAAGTAGGGAACTACGTCCGTGAACAACTGGAGCGTCGGCTCGCGATGGTCGACACAGAGCACGCGACGCCGTACCGATGACCGCAAAGCCGCCCACCGCAAAGCCGGCGCTCGTCGTGCACGACGAGACTCCCGAGCGCCTCGTGCTGACCTGGCGAGCGTCTCTGCTCGGACGCATGATCTCCATCGGCTTTTGCCTCTTCTCCGTGGCGTCCATGCTGTTCGTGATCACGGCGATCCACGGCGTCGGGCAGCGGATCTTCATGCTCGCCCTGTGCGCGGTGATCGTCGGGGCGACGATCGCGGCCTGGTTCTTTCGCGGGTATGTCGAGATGTCTGCGACGCGCCTCATCGCGATACGGCACTTCGGTGTCACCCGCAAAGTATTCGACCAGCTCCGCGAGGACATCGCGAAGTTCGACGTCGACCTCACGACCATTTCGAACGGACGAAGCGCGAGCGTGCAGTGGCAGGTGCGCGCCATCCTTGCCAACAAGCAGCGCATGCGTCTGTCGCTGATGCCGAGCGAAGACGTGGCGCGGTACGTCTGCGAGCAACTCACCCGTCGCCTCGCAATCGTCGACACGTCGTCCGCGATGCCCTACCGCTGACGGCGACCTCCGAGCTACGATGTTGTCGTGCCGTCGCGCAGACCGTTCGAGCTCGAGGTCGTGCCCGAGCCTGGTCGCACGACTGTCACGTGGCGCGATCCGGGCGCATGGATGATCGGGGCAGGCGGCGCGGGCGGCCTCGGTGCGTTGCTGATGGTCGTCTCGGCGCTCGGCATCGCGAACAAGAAGCCCACACCATACGGCCCGATCGTCTGCGCGTTCGTTCTGCTCTTGATGGGCGCGTGGTTGTTCTGGAACGGCCGCACCCGCCGCGTGCGCGTCGTGATGACGCCCGAGACGATCGACAGCTCGCTCGGGATTCGCGAGCCGCTCGAGGGTGTCGACTTCGCCGAGACAAAGAGCGTCGCCGCCGTCGAGGTCGCGCACGAGACGAATGATCCTGCGCGCAAGAACGGCTGGCAGGTGCGCCTCCGCCGCGACGGCGCGCCGACGGTGATGCTCGCGCTGTTCCGTTCCAGCGAGCCAGCGACCGAGCTAAGTGCCCTGATCAAGAGGCATCTCGCCCGCTACCCAACGGCGGAGGCAGCAGGAACGTCCAATCCTCACGCGACTGAAACGGCGGAAACGCCGCACGCGTGAGAGTCGAGGCCACCGATGGTGGCGTGGAAGACGAAGAGCTTTCGGGTCGAGGAGTCGGGGCGCGCGCTGTACATCACCTGGCGCAGCCCGGGAGTGTCTCTCATCGTGGGAGTCATGCTCGGCGTGTTCGGCGCGAGCACGGTCATCGATTCGTACTCGGTGCTCGATCCGTATCCCTTGTTCGGCTTCGGCATCGCGATCCTCCTGGTCGCGGCGGGCTGTCTCGTGGTCGCGGCGACGCGTCGCACGCGGATGGTGATCGTTCCCGAGCAGATCGAGCGCCACGTCGGCACGCGTGACTTCACGCGCGTCTTCGCCGTCGAGGCGCATCTGATCGAGACGATCGACATCCATCGTGTGAAGGAGAACCGCAATAGCCACTACGACGTGGTCGCAAACACGTCCGACCGCCGAAGTGTCACGCTCGCGCAGTTCGAGTTTCGGGTCTCCGCGGAGCACTTGCGCGAGCTCGTCGAGACCAGGCTCGCCATGATGCGAAAGGAGGCGGCGCGCGACGTGCAGAGAAACGCGGTGTGACGCCGCACCGACTCCGTATCGACGAGACACACGAGAGGCTCGCGATCGAATATCGCCATGGTGCGCCGTTCATCGCGGGCCTCTGCGCCGTCGTCACTTACGCGTTGGCGCTCGCGTATGCGCTGGGCGACCCGCATGCGGTCACCATCGTCGCGGGCATCGGAACAGCGATCGTCGGAAGCGCACTCTCGTGGCGTAAACGGCTCGCGCTGTCTGCGACGGAGTTGCGCGTGTCTCGCTGGTTCTTGCCAGATCGGCGCACGCCGACCGCTCGCCTCCGGATCTGTTCGGAGTCCGGTGTCGCGGTGTTGCTCGACACGCGCTCCAAGCTCTTGCTGCAGCACCTCCTGGATGAACGGCTAGCGGGGAGGATCTCGGAGCATCTCTTGCCGGGAGCCGTTCCGCAGCTCCCCGTTGCCAGGGCCCGTCTGAGCCCGTCGCGAAAGCGTCTGAAACAGTGAATTTCACGACGTTTGTCGTCGGTGACGGGCGTCCTTGACGCTGTGGTAGGGGCGGGGGTATCCCCCCGGTATGCGTGATGTCGTGATCGTGGGTGCGGCCCGCACTCCTATTGGCTCATTCCTCGGTTCTCTCTCGACGCTGACGGCGCCCAAGCTGGGCTCGGTCGCGATCAAGGCCGCCTTGGAGCGCGCTGGCGTGGATCCGAAGGACGTCCAGCTCGTCCACATGGGCGAGGTGCTGACCGGAGCCGTCGGTCAGGCGCCCGCGCGTCAGGCGGCGCTCGGTGCGGGACTGCCGACGAGCGTCCCGTGCGTCACGGTGAACAAGGTCTGCGGCTCGGGCCTCGAGGCGATCCTCGGCGCAGCGCGCGCGATCGCGGCGGGCGAGATCGAGATCGCGGTCGCCGGTGGCCAGGAGTCGATGTCGAACGCGCCGCATGCGCTCAAGAACAGCCGCGCCGGCACCAAGATGGGCCCGCTCGAGACTGTCGATACGATGGTCCACGACGGCCTGTGGGATCCGTACAACAACCAGCACATGGGCATGTGCGGCGAGCTCTGCGCGAAGGAGAAGGACATCCCCCGCGCCGTGCAAGACCAGCACGCGGCGGAGAGCTATCGCCGTGCGCTCGAGGCGCAGAAGAACGGCACGTTCAAGGCGGAGATTGCCGCCGTGAAGATCGCCGACAAGAAGGGCGAGATCACCGTCGATACCGACGAGGAACCGGGCAAGGGCAACATCGAGAAGCTGCCGAGCCTGCGCGCCGCGTTCACCAAGGACGGCACCATCACCGCGGGCAACGCGTCGTCGATCAACGACGGTGCGGCGGCGGTCGTTCTCATGTCTGCCGACGAGGCGAAGAAGCGCGGCCTCAAGGTCCTCGCGAAGCTCGTCGCGAGCGGCTACCACGCGCAGGATCCGGTGTGGTTCACGACCGCGCCCGCGACGGCGATCAACAACGCGCTCGCGAAGGCGAAGTGGGACACCAAGAAGGTCGACCTCTGGGAGATCAACGAGGCGTTCAGCGTCGTGTCTGTCGTGAACAACCAGCTGCTCGGCCTCGATCCGGCCAAGGTCAATGTTCATGGTGGCGCCGTGGCTCTCGGCCACCCGATTGGCGCATCGGGCGCGCGCATCCTCGTGACGCTCCTCTACACGATGGCGGAGAAGAACGTGAAGACGGGCGCTGCGTCGCTCTGCATCGGCGGCGGTGAAGGCATCGCTCTCCTCGTCGAGCGCGTCTAAATGAACGTCCAAAAGATTGGTGTCGTCGGTGCGGGCCAGATGGGCCAGGGCATCGCGCAGGTCGCCGCGCAGGCCGGTATCGACGTGATCATCGTCGACGCCGCGCCGGACTTCGCGAAGGCGGGCATCGGCAAGATCAAGAAGGTGCTCGACCGGCTCGTCGAGAAGGGAAAGATGGAGGCCGCCGCGCGCGACGCGACGATCAGCCACCTCTCCGCCGGCGACAAGCACGGTGACTTGCTCCACTGCGACGTCGTCATCGAGGCCGCGCCGGAGAAAGAGGATCTGAAGCTCGCGATCTTCAGGAGCCTCGGTGAAGCGTGCAAGGACGAGGCGATCCTCGCGTCGAACACGTCGTCGATCTCGATCACCAAGATCGCGGCGGCGTCGGGGCGCCCGGACCGCGTCATCGGCATGCACTTCATGAATCCGGTGCCGGTGATGAAGCTCGTCGAGATCGTGCGCGGTCTGCCGACGAGCCAGGCCACCGTCGACACGATCATGGAGCTGTCCAAGCGCTTCGGTAAGACGACGATCGGCGCGCGCGATATCCCGGGCTTCATCGTCAACCGCATGCTGATTCCGCTGCTCAACGAGGCCTGCTACGGCCTATACGAGGGCCTCGGAACGGCGCAGGACATCGATACCGGTGTGCGCCTCGGCCTCAACCATCCGATGGGCCCGCTCGAGCTCGCGGATCTGATCGGCCTCGATACGTGCCTCGCGATCGCCGAGGTGCTGCATCGCGAGCTCGGCGACGACAAGTACCGTCCGTGCCCGCTGCTGCGCCAGTACGTGGCGGCAGGCTGGCTCGGCAAGAAGGTCGGTCGCGGCTTCTACGAGTACGACAGCGCGGGCCAGAAAAAGTGAGCGACATGATCGACTACGAGACCATCAAGATCGCGATCGAAGGCGACATTGCTGTCGTGACGATCGATCGCCCGACGGCGTTGAACGCGCTGTCGAGCAAAGTGATCACCGAGCTGACGATCGCCGCGGGCGAGCTCGAGATGACCGACGTGCGCGTTGTCATCCTCACGGGTGGCGGCGAGAAGGCGTTCGTTGCCGGCGCCGACATCGTCGAGATGCAGGAGCTCACGCCGCAGCAAGCGCGTGCGTTCGCCGAGATGGGTGGCGCCTGTGGGAACGCGATCGAGACGAGCGAGAAGGCGTGGATCGCAGCGGTCAACGGCTTCGCGTTCGGCGGCGGTTGCGAGATCGCGATGGCGTGCGACTTCATCCACGCGTCGGATAAAGCCCAGTTCGGTCAGCCTGAGGTGAAGCTCGGCCTGATCCCGGGCTTCGGCGGCACGCAGCGCCTCGCGCGTCGCGTCGGCGTCGCCAAGTGCAAAGAGCTGTGCATGACGGGTGACTCGATCAGCGCTGCAGAAGCGCTGCGCATCGGTCTCGCGGATGCCGTGTGGCCGGCCGCCGAGTTGATGACCAAGGTCAAAGAGCTCGCGAGTCGCATTGCGGCGAATGGACCGCTCGCCGTGGCCGAGGTGAAGCGCCTCGTCCACGCAGGACAGTCGATGTCGCTCGACGCAGCGCTCGCCATGGAGGCGCGCAGCTTCGGCCTCGTGTTCGGCACCGAAGATCAGCGCGAAGGCATGGCCGCATTCCTAGCTAAGCCGCGTCGCAAGGCGCAGTTCAAAGGACAGTGAGATGCAGTTCGATCCGACCGAAGACCAGTCCGCCGTGCGCAACACCGCGCGCGATTTCGCGACCAACGAGGTGCTCCCCAAGGCGGCGGAGATCGATCGCGAGCACCGCCATCCGGTAGAGCTCGTGAAGCGCATGGGGGAGCTCGGGTTCCTCGGCATCGCCATCCCCGAAGAGTTTGGCGGCTCGGGTCTGGACCACGTGTCGTACGTGCTCGCGATGGAGGAGATTTGCCGCGCGTGCGCGTCGACGGGCGTGATCATGAGCGTGAACAACTCGCTCGTGTGCGACCCGATCAATCGCTTCGGCACCGAGGCCCAGAAGAAGGAGTGGTTGACGCCGCTCGCGAGCGGAAAGCTGCTCGGTTGCTTCGCGCTCTCCGAGCCGGAGGCCGGCAGCGATGCCGCCGCGCAGAAGACGGTCGCGGTCAAGGATGGTGACGAGTGGGTCATCAACGGCGTGAAGAACTGGATCACGAATGGTCCGGTGGCTGACGTCTGCGTGCTGTTCACGATGAACGACAAGGCGGCGGGCCATAAGGGCATCACCGCGTTCATCCTGCCGATGAAGACCAAGGGCGTTCGCACGGGACCGCCCGACGACAAGCTCGGCATCCGCGGCAGCAAGTCCTGCCAGATCTTCCTCGACGACGTTCGCCTGCCGCAGTCGATGGTGCTCGGCGAGGTCGGTGGCGGCTTCAAGGTCGCGATGTCCACGCTCGACGGTGGTCGCATCGGCATCGCGGCCCAGGCGCTCGGTATCGCGCGCGCGGCTCTCGAGGATGCGCTCGCGTACGCGCTCCAGCGCCGCACGTTCGGCAAGCCGATCGCGCAGCACCAGGCGATCCAGTTCAAGCTCGCCGACATGGCGACGGAGGTCGAGGCAGCTCGTCTCCTGACGCTGCGCGCGGCGTGGCTCAAGGACAACAAGCAGCCCTACGGTAAGGAAGCCGCGATGGCGAAGCTGTTCGCATCGGATATCGCGAACAAGGCGGCACGCGAGGCCATCCAGATCTTCGGCGGGAACGGCTACGTGACGGAGTACCCCGTCGAGCGCCACTTCCGCGACGCGAAGATCACCGAGATCTATGAAGGCACGAGCGAGATCCAGCGGTTGGTGATCGCAGGGCACTTGGCGAAGGGTGGATAGACAGATGAAGAATCTAGCGATCGCGTTCGTATTGCTCGCCGCGTGTGGCGGAAGCAAGAAGCAGGCGGCCGAGCCGGAGTCCAAGCCGGACATGAGCGACGACCATTCCGTCGGCGGTGGCGATAGCAACGCACAAGTCCCGCCCGAGTCGATCGAGCAGATCAATAGCATGCTCGGACGTAAGCAGAACGTGGTCGCGCGTTGCCTCGCCGATGCTGTCGAGCGCAAGGAGTTCCCGCGAACGGCACGCGGCAAGGTACTCGTCGAGCTGACAGTCACGACGAGCGGCGCGCCGCGCAACATCAAGATCAGCAAGACCTCGCTGGAGTCGGCGTCTCTCGACGAGTGCATCGTCGGTCACATCAAGTCGATCGTGTTCCCGGCGATTCCCGTCGAGTTCCCGACCTCGTACACGTACGGCCTCGAGGCGATGTGATGCGCTCCGCCCTCGTGCTGCTCGTCCTGAGCGCGTGTGGCGGGAGCCCCCCTCCGAAACCGGTGGAACCTCCGCCGCCGCCACCACCCACTCGTCACGTCATCGAGGACTCGACCGCCGAGGACGGTGGGCAGGAGGAAGGCGTGACCATGATGGGCCAGCGCGGCCACATGGAAGTCGAGGATGTCGAGGCCGGTATCGCCCCGCACAAGCAAGCGATGGCCGACTGCTACATGTCCAACGTGAATCGTCGCAAGTGGCTGGGCGGCCAGGTCGTCGTGCACTGGGACATCAAGAAGGACGGCACCGTCACCGAGGTGCGCCTCGCCGAGACCGATCCGGGAACCAACCTCGGCAACTGGGCGATCGAGAAGTGCATCCTCGCCGAGGCCAAGGCAGCGACGTTCGCGAAGCCCAAGAACGGCGACGCTGACTTCACGATCCCGATGGAGTTCAAGCCCACGGGTCGCCTGGTGAACTGGGACGAGGATCAGACGGTGCGCGCTGTCGGTGGTCAGACGAGCAAGATCGCGAAGTGCGCCAAGGGCAAGGCCGTGCCGCCGAAGGGCCCGGTGTGGATCACGGTCTACGTCGGTCCGCGCGGCAAGGTGCAGTCCGTCGGGTTTGCCGGGAAGGCCTCGATCGACGAGGAATGGGCCGATTGCGCCGTGAAGGCAGCGACCGGCTGGCGACTGCCTGACCCCAAGGGCACGATCGCCAAGCTCGCCGTGCAGTACCCGCGCTAGTCGTCCATGTGCGACACGGCGTTCTGGGTACGTCCGGATCGCCGTGAGCACGGTCTCGTTGGCGTAGGCACTCTCATTGTCATCGCGGTCGCGTGTGCGTGGCTGTTCGCGCGCCCGTCGCTGATCGCCCCGTTCGCGCAGCGTGCAGGTCTCGCTCCGCCATCGCTCGGCGTGTGGCGTCGCGCAGCCGTGCTCTCGATCATCGGCATCGGCGCACCCGTCCTCTTGCTGTCGGTGTCGGCGAACGTCGAGGGAGCGACCGTGTCGCTGGGCACGATGGGCCTGTTGTTGTCTCTGACGTCGTTGCAGACCTCCGCGGTCGACGCGGCGCGCTCGCGCGCGTGTGGGCACAGGAGGGGATTCCCGTCCACTTCACGGGCGCTCATCTACGAGCAGCGCTCGCGTGGTTTGGTCCGCACGTTCCTGTCGATGTTCACGTTCCGGTGGCGGATGCACAGCGAGCGCACGCGCGTCTCGCGACCGTGTTTGCACCTGCGTGATCAGTCGAGGATCGTCTTCATCGACAGCGCGAAGACGTGGAACGCGGTGCGCATCACCAGCGGATCGACCGCCTCGATCTTCCAGTACGCTCGAACGCCGTCTCGATGGTGGACCGTGATCGTGCCGTCGCTCGCGAGCTCGACCTTCGCCGTGAAGTCTTCGCCGTCGTGAGCCTTCTGCCAGACAACCACCGAGAGACTGTCGCCGTCGATCACGATCGGGGGCGTTCCTTCGAACGCGTACGTGATCGCGGTATCCGTCACGGTCGCGACCTTCTCGCCTTGCATCCACAGCGTGCCGTCGGGCTTGGCCAGCACCATGCTGGACTTCCACTCGCCCTTCTTGGTCACGCCCTCGGTGTTGCCGTCCGCGTGCAACTTCCAGATCGGGTTCGAGACGGGCTGGAGCCGCTTGTCGAGAAGCTCTACAACCGTCGCTTCGCCGAGCGTGAATCCGCGCGTGGGCGCGGTCGTTGCCAACGGGGGCGGGGAGGCCGCAGGCGCACTGGACTTGCCGCAGGCAGACGCTGCGAGCAGGAGCACGAAAGCGAGGCGGGTCATCGTTGGCTCTTATCACGTGGTAAACCCCGGGCGTGGACTTCGCGCCGACCGAAGAACAGCTGCTCATCCAAAGCACTGCGCGCGATGCCGCTGATCGCATCCTTGCTCCCAAAGCCGCCGCTCGCGACCTCAGTGGTGAGTTCCCGCTGCTCGAGCTGAGGCAACTCGCGAGCCTCGGGTTGATGGGCGTGAATGTTCCCGACAAGCTCGGGGGCGCGGAGGCCGGGGCGGTCGCGTACGTGCTCGCGATGATCGAGCTCGCGGCAGGCGATGCGTCCGTGGCGGTCGCGGTCTCGGTGACGAACATGGTCGCGGAGCTCATCGCGACGCAGGGGTCGCCCGAGCTCGCGGCGAAGTGGGTCCCTCGCATCGTGCACGGCGATCTGATCGCGGGCGCGTTCGGCCTCTCGGAACCAGAGGCGGGCAGTGACCCTGTCGCGATGCGCACGACCGCAGTCAAGCTGCCGAACGGCAACTGGCGCATCGACGGCACGAAGCAGTGGATCACGAGTGGCGACCGGGCCGGCGCGATCATCGTGTGGGCGGTGACCGATCCCACGACGGAGAAGCGTCACCAAGCGCTCAGCGCGTTCGTCGTGGACGTCCGAGCGAGAGGTCTGACTGTCGCGCGTCTCGAGGAGAAGATGGGGCTCCACGGCTCGTCGACGGCGCAGCTCGTGCTCGAGGGAGTCGAGGTCCCCGGGGACTCGATCCTCGGCCGCGAAGGCCAAGGTTTCACTCTCGCGATGCTCGCACTCGAGGGAGGACGCATCGGCATCTCCGCCCAGGCGATCGGCATCGCGCGGTCCGCGCTGCAAGCGGCCATTCGCTACGCGCAAGAGCGCGAGACGTTTGGTCAGCCGATCATCAAGCATCAGGCCGTCGCCTTCATGCTCGCCGACGCTGCGACGTGGCTCGACGCGGCAACGCTGATGACATTGCGCGCGGCGCACGCCAAGGAATCGGGGCAGCCGTACGCGCAGCTCGCCGCGATGGCGAAGCTGTTCTCGACGGAGCACGCGTGGAAGATCTGTGACATTGCGATGCAGGTCCACGGCGGCTACGGCTACGTGCGCGACTTCCCGATCGAACGCAACCTGCGCGACGTCCGCGTGACTCGCATCTACGAAGGCACGAGCGAGATCCAGCGCATCGTCATCGCGCGCAACTTGCTCCGCGGGGCGCTCGCGTGAAGCTAGCGGCGTGCATGCTGCTCGTCGCGTGCTCGTCGCATTCGCCAGAGCTCGCACCGCCGAGCACCGGAAGCGTAGTTGTCGCCGCGGATGCCTCCGTCGACGCACCGCCTGTCTCGCAGGAGCAGACTCTCGCCGCCATCCAACACGCGATGAACGAGCTCGACGAGGGCGTGCAGGGATGTTGGGCAGCGTCGGCGGCGCGCGAGCGGTTCGACATCGAAGGCGATCTGAAGTTGCACGTCGACATCGGAGATCTCGATGGCGGCGGCAAGCAGGCGACCGTCGCGTTCCTCTCGCAGGACGGCGTGCGCAACGCGGGCTTCACGAGCTGCGTGGTCGCGATGGCGACGAACTATCACTGGGCCCCGCCGCTGTACGGTCAGTCGATCGAGCTGCCGTTCCGCGTGCGCCATCCGGTCGACGGGCAGAACGTGATCGATCGCCGCCTCGTCCCGTGGAACGGCCAGGGCAAAGTGTCGGTCGCCGTCCTCCTCGACGAGGCGAACAGCGGCAACGGTGCCGCGTCGATGTTCGAGCTCGCGGTGCAGGCTGGGGGCACGACGGAGATGCGCACGGCGGATCGCGAGGAGGTCTGGTATTTCCTCGGGCCCGCGACACTTGCCGAGGTCGGGTCGCAGGGCAAGCAGGCGGTCAAGGCGGGCGACATGGCGTACATGCGCAAGGGTGGGGCGCGCGAGCTCCTCGCGACGGCGGGCGACGTGCACGCGGTCGTCGTCATGTTACCGGGCGGGCGCGAAGGCACGGGGCGCGCGGGTGCGCTGCCAACGCCGGCGTTGACGTCGATCCGATCCGCTCCTGTAGGCCCGAAGATCTATCCGGCCGCGACAGCGAAGACGTTTGGCCCGGCGACGATCTACATGGAGCCGACGCTCACCGGCTCGCCGACGTTCGCCGCGGAGATCCTCACGTTGCCCGCCGGCCAGAAGGTCGCCGAGCACGTGCACGCGAAGGAGACAGAGCTGCTCTACGTGCTCGAAGGGTCCGGAACGATGACCGTCGACGGGACGGACCTCGCCGTCGGCCCCACGAGCGTCGTGCAGATTCCGCCGAACACGAAGCACGCGTTCGCGGCGACGGCGAACTTCCGCGCCGTACAGATCTACACGCCAGCTGGTCCCGAGCAGCGGTTCAAGAAGTGAGCATCCAGTCCATCCTCGCCGGCGACATGCGCGCCGCAGGGAAGTTGATGCGCGACATCGACGATCGCGTGCCGAGCGCGCGCGCGATGCTGCAGGCGCTGTATCCGCACACGGGACGTGCGTACTACGTCGGTATCACCGGCAATCCAGGCGCCGGTAAGTCCACGCTCGTCGACGCGCTGATCGCGCACTATCGCGCTGCCGGCGAGCGCGTCGGTGTCGTCGCCGTGGATCCGACGTCGCCGTTCTCCGGCGGAGCGATCCTCGGCGACCGCGTGCGCATGCAACGCCACGCGACGGATCCGGGAGTCTTCATCCGCAGCGTCGCCACGCGCGGTCATCTCGGCGGCCTGTCGCGGTCGACGTTCGCCATGGCGCACGTGCTCGACGCGATGGGGTTCGAGCGCATCCTCATCGAGACGGTCGGTGTCGGGCAGGACGAAGTCGACGTGATGAAGGCCGCGCACACGACGGTCGTGGTCAGCGTGCCCGGCCTCGGCGACGAGATCCAAGCGATCAAGGGTGGTCTGCTCGAGATCGCGGACGTTCTCGTCGTGAACAAGGGCGACCGCGACGGCGCTGATCGCACGGAGCGCGATCTCGTTCACATGCTCGGCCTACGCACCGGGTCCGACCGGCCTCCGGTCCGTGTCGTGCGCACGATCGCGACGCGCGGTGTTGCGGCTGGTTCGGGTGTGACGGATCTCGCGACCGCGATCCAAGAGCATCGCGCGGCAGCCTGGAGCGGCACCGGTGCCGAACGGCGTGCGATTGCTCGCGCCAGCGCACATGTCGGGGAGCTCGTGCGTGCCTCTCTGATGGAGAGGGCAGACGCCGAGCTCGCCGCGCGTGAGGTTCATCTAGACGCAGCCATCCGAGCGAAGCGCGCCGATCCGTGGGCGCTCGCCGACGAGCTTCTCGACGAGATCGTGGCCAAGAGCACGTAGCCCGGGTCACGCTTCGGGCGGCAAGTTGCGTCCTACTCCGACGAGGATGCTATGATTTCTCGTTGTCTCTTAGCCTGAGGTTCGCATGACGCTTATTTCTTCTCGCGTGGGGTTGCTCGCGATGGTCGCGGCCGTTTCCGGCTGTGGACTCATCAGCAGTGACGTCACGGACTTCGATATCGCCTTGAATAAAGACTTCGCGATCGATACGGGTACCTACCAAGTCGATCAGGCGTCTGCCACGGCGCTGCTCTCCACGAGCTGCACCTCTATGCCGACGGCGTGCATGACGGGCGCGAGCAACGTGTGCCCGATGGACTGCACGGGTACGTGCGCTGCGAGCGGAACGTGCGAGCTCGACCTCGACGTCAGCCTGTACCAGATGGTCGACCTGTTGAACGACCAGTCGCAGCTCAAGGCCTTCAATGATCGGCCGATCATCAAGGTGACGATCGATACGGTCACGTTCAGCGTCGCGATGAACACGCTCAACGTTGCGACGCCCGCAATGGACGTCTACGTCGCGCCGATGTCGATCATGGATCCGAAGGACTCCATGGCGAAGAAGATCGGCACCATCCCGGCGGTCGCAGCAGGCGCGACGCCGACGGACTCCGAGGTCCAGTTCACCGCGACCGGCAAACAGGACCTCATCGCGACGATGGGAATGTTCAAGACACCATTCAACGTCCTCGTCGGCACGACGCTCGTCGTGACGAACGGGACGCCCGTACCGATGGGCAAGCTCGACGGTACGGTTCGTATCATCGGCCACGCCGGTCTCTAGATCGTCTTCGGCATCGGCGCGTCGACCTTGGTCGCGTCGACCTTGGGCTCTTCGACCTTCGGCGCGTCGACCTTGGTGTCATCCACCTTGGCCTCGTCGCCCTTCTGCTCGTCGCTGTCGCTACGCGTGTCCTCGACGGGCGCCATCGGCTCCGGCGTCTCTTCCTGCGTGTCGTACTCGGTCGGCTTCGCGATCACCGGGGCCTTCGCCACGGCGACGACCGAGTCCACACCGTCGAGGCGCTTGCGGCTCGAGAGAGCGGCCACCGAGCCGAGCTTGCCACCGGACTCGAACGCATCGCGTGCATCGTCGAGCATGTCGAGGTGCTCGTACGCGGTGCCGAGGTTGTTGAACATGAACCCCGTCGCACCGGGAAGCTTCACGGCCTCGGAGAGCGCAGCGATCGCCTTGGTGTAGTCCTTGAGCTCGAGCTGCGTGAAGCCGAGGTTGTTCCAAGCCCACACGTTGGTCGGGTCGAGCTCGGCCGACTTGGTGAACGCGACGATCGCAGCGTCGTAGCCGTGGCGCAGCAGCTCCGCGCGACCGAGCGTGTTGTACGCGCGGCTCGACTCGGGGGCGAGCTTGATGGACTTCTGCGCCTCCTTGATCGCCTTGGCCTTCTCGTTCATCTCGATGTAGACGCGCGCGAGCTCGATGTGCGGCGAGGCGTCCTTGCGGTTCGCCTTCACCATCGCCTCGTACTTCTCGATCTCCGCGTCGCGCCCGTCGGCCTTTGCTTCGACCTTCGCGACGACGGGCGTCTCCGACTTCACGGCGGGGACGACATCGACGATCGGCATCGCGTCGGGTTGAACGATGGGCGCCATCGGCGGCGCGTAGGAAAGGATGCTGCGCTGCGAGGTCGGTGTCGACGAGCGATCACCGCCGCACGCGGCAGCGAGAGAGAGGAGAGAAACGAACAGGACAGATGACAGCTTCTTCATGGTGGAACCCTTTGGGATGAACCCCAGTTGCTGTCCTGGGAGATTTCACCCGGCGTGCCAGCCATGCTCCCGAAGCGCGACGCCAACTTGTGGGCGCGTGTGGGTCGGCAGACACGCAGCTCGTTTAGCTTTTGCCCCACATGAAATAGAATGATCTTCGGATGAAGGTTGCCCTGACCATCGCGTTCATCGCCGCTGTCGGTGCGGGTGCAGTCGTGATGGCGCGGCGTCCGACCAAGCTCTCCGGCGCGGTCATCGCGGATGATCTACTCGCGCAGCTCAAGGAGAAGGGCATCACCGAGATGACGTGCGCCGACAGCGTGATCGGGAAACAGGGCGCCGAGTTTCTCTGCCAGGTCGGCGCGACCGATGGCTCGCACGCCACCATCCGTTACACGATGGCGCGGAGCGGCCAGATCAAGGGCGAGCAGGTCGAAGACCACCGGTGATGTGATATATGGGCGAGGCATGCCCAACTACTCGAAGCTGCACGACCTCATCAGCCATCGCGTCACCATCGAGTACGACACCGGAGCGCGGATCACGGGCTACCTGGCGTCGTGCCAGCCGGCATCGGGACCGGTCGAGTTTGCAGTCCTCTCCGAGGCCAAGCTCATCGACTCGCGCGGCCGCGTTGTTCGCGAGTCGGGCGAGCTGACGCTGTGCCCGAACGTGCTGACGTCGATCGCCCTCGATGAGGGGCCGCGCGGTCGCGACCTGAAGTAGCGGTCTGAGTCCTACGCCTCGCCGATCGCCCCGCCAAAGCGGGTGACCAGCAGGTCATCGTGATCATCGGCAAGCGTGGTGACGCGCTTGATCGCATCCAGCAGCTCGCTGCGATCCAGATCCAGCGTTGAGCGCTCGCTGACCAGCAGAACCTGGTCGCCCTCGGTCGCGAATGCAGCGCCGCACAGGCCCGCATTGAGGTCGAGCAGGTGCGAGAACAGCGCCGAGCGATCGACCTTGCCGTCGATCGTCATCACGACCGCGCATACGCGCAGGTGCGTGAAGTCGGTCCGCGCGATCAGCGTCACGCGCGTGACGGCAGATCCCTTCGGGATGCGCCACGCGTGCAGCGCCCCGCTATCCGCGATGCGGCTCTTCGTCGACGGATGCCCCAGCTCGCCGAGGACGTCCTCGAGCAGAGCGAGGGTCGAGGTCAAGTTGGTCTCGCGCTGGTTAGCGAACAGGCCGGAGCTCACGCACCGAGGTTACCCCGGAAAGGCGCTATGGTGCGCGCATGAGCCCGCGGCTGCGGATCGCGCTGCTCGGCGTGGCAGCCGTGGCGGCGATCGTCGCGCTGCTCGTCGTGGCCACCCGGGAGCCGTGGACCCCGTCCGTGGGCGTCGCGTCGGGCTCGGCGGTGGGGCTGGGCAGTGGGAAGGCCGCGATTCATGCGCCGCCGACGCCGCAGGTGCCCGGAGGCGACCCGACCGGTGTGCGCCTGACCGGTTTTGTCGTCGATGGCGCAGGCCAGCCGGTCGTCGGCGCGGAGGTCACCGCCGAGATGGAGAAGGGCGCTGCCGATCCTGCACTCGCCGGTGCACCGAGCGAGGCCGGCGTCGACGCGGCGGAGAGCAAGGTGCTCGCGGCGGCACCGACGGGCAGCGATGGTCGGTTCGTCATCGGAGGCCTCGAAGCGGGGCGCTTCCGCGTGCGCGTGACCGGCACCGGGCTCCTGCCTGCCGAGGTTCGGTTCGTTCCCGTTCCGTCCGACGCGACGCGGATCGTCGTCGCGCGGCAGGTCTCCGTGACCGGCATCGTGCTCGACGAAGGTGCGCCAGCGCCGGGCGTGATGGTCGGCCTGCGCGGCGATGCGATCGGTGGTGGCATCGAGCGCAAGACAGGCGTCGACGGGACGTTCGCGTTCAATGACCTCCCCGAGGGACGCTACCAGCTCTACGCGTTTCGCGGCTCGCTCGCCGCGCGTGCCGTGCGCGTCAACCGTCTCGGTGTCGGCCCGTTCGCCGCGATGGAGCTGCGTCTCGAGCCGGCGACGATCGTCGTGGGCAGGGTCGTCGATCGCGACGACGGAACGCCGCTCGCGGCGGCGATCGAGCTGCGGCCGAGCGGCGACGATCAAGCTCCGCGCTACGCGCGCACGGGGATCGACGGCGTCTTCAAGATCGAGGGCGTCCCCGACGGGAAATGGATCGTGGATGCGTACGCGCCGGGCTACGTGAGCCCCGGTGGCGTCGAGCTCGATGCGGGCAAGGCGGTTCCCGAGCTCGCGCTCGCGCGCGGCGCGACGGTGGAGGGCAAGGTCGTCGACGGCGATGGCAAGCCGATCGCAAACGCGACCGTCCGCGCACTGACCACGACCGGCGCGGGGACGGATGCCGACAGCGCTGAAACGAGCGAGGCCGTCGAGCAGGATCGGTTGCGTCGCTACAGCGGCATCGTCGTCGCGCAGGGACCCGTTGCGGGCGCGATCGCGTCGTCGGGCGATCCCAACTTTGTTTCGCGCGGCGAGCTCGGCGTGATGCTCGGGCCGATTCCACCGCTGCCGCCACCTGGCGCCGCCTCCACGCGCACCGCAACCGCGACCGTCGATCCCACGATGGCAACGCTCGCACCGGAGCCTGCGCCACTCGCGGTGGATCCCTCGCGCGCATCGATCTGGACAACAGGGCCGGATGGCGTCTATCGGATCCGCGGCCTCACCAAGGGCAAGGTGCATGTCGTCGCCGTCGCGGCGGAACTGGCGGAAGGACGCAGCAAGGAGATCAATATCTCCGCGTCGCAGGTCGTGTCGAACGTCGACGTCGTCCTCACCCCCGGCACGATCCTCGTCGGTAAAGTCACGGATCAACGCGGCCAGCCCGTCGCGGGCGCGCAGGTCTCGGCGACCTCCGACTCCAACCCGCTCGACGCGTTCACCGACAGCGATGGTGCGTATCGACTGGGTCCTCTCGCGGGCACGGTGACGGTCACTGCCTCGGCGTACGGCCACGGTGAAGCGAGCCGCGAGATCGATCTGGCGCCCGTCGCTGGTCGCGAGCCGGCAGAGCGCACGGAGGACTTCACGCTCGAAGTGGCCGACGCGAGTCTGTCGGCGATCCTCGACGACGCGAACGGAACCGCCGTCGCCGGCGCGCAGGTCGAGGTCATCTCGAAGAGTGCGGAAGGTCGCCGCGCGGTGACGGCCGCTGATGGCACGTTCGTCATCGAGCAACTCCCCGCCGGGCCGTTGCGCGTTCGCATCCGCCACCCGAACTATCCGCTCGTCGAGCTACCTGCCGTCGCGAAGAATGGTCTGCCCGAACGACAACACCTCGTCGTTCCGCTCGGCGGCGCGATCGAGGGCGCTGTTGTCGAGGCAGCGTCAGGTTCGCCGCTCGCGAGCGTCCTCGTCACCGGTACCGGCCCCGACGGTGGAAGCGCCGAAGCGACGACGGACAAGGCGGGGCTGTTCCATCTCGGACCCCTCGCCCCTGGAGCGTGGAAGCTCACCGTGTCGCTGCCGGGCTTCCTCGCGTTCTCGCGCGACGTCGACGTGCCGGTCGCGCATGCACCGGGTGACGTCAGCGTGCGCGACGTTCGCCTCGAGCTCGCGCGTGGCGCGCTGCTCGCGGGCACGGTGCGCGACTCGCATGGACAGCGACTAGCCGGGGCCGCCATCAGCGTGCGCTCGGTGGGCGGCGACGGTCCGACGGCCGAGGCGACGACGGACGCGAACGGCGAGTTCAAGATCCGCGATGCGCCGACGGGAGACTTGATCGTCGGTGCGACGAAGGATGGCGCCGGCGGATCGGTGCGCGCGACCGTGCGGCCGGGCGACGAGATTCTCGGCCTCTCGATCGACGTGCGCTAGCTACGACGGCTGCGCGCGCGCGTGTTGATGATCATCGTCGGCTCCGAGTGAAGATCCTCGTAGACCGGTTGCACGGGCTGTCGAGTGCTGCCGCGCCCGGGCGGGGGAGGCGGCTTGGTCGGAGCGCGCGGCGCTGGCGTCAGGCGGCCGCGACCCTCCTCGAGGATCACGGTGCTCTGTTCGTGGAAGTCGGATTGCTGCTCGACTTTGGGCATGGTCGTGAAGTTCGAGTCGCCCGAGAAGTCATCGGGAAACCCGCTCGTCGACACGCTGCTGCCGCCGTCGAGCAGCGCCGCAATGGAGACCGACGTCGGCTTGGGGTGGAACGGAACCTCGGGCGGCTCGAAGTCGTCGTCCTTGAGCATGAGCGACTCGCCGACATCGTCGGACGGCTCGTCGGTCATCACGTATTCCTCGAGCATGCGGAGCTCGCGCTCGATCTCCGTCGCGAACATCTTGCGGATGAACCGCCCGAGGTGCGACCGCGAGTAGTTCGGCATGAACTTCTTGAGGAAGACGCGGAGGTCGGTCTCTGCCTCGGCGGCGGTCTGATAGCGATTGGCGCGGCTGCGCGTCAGGCAGCGGTCGGTGATCTGCTCGAGCTCGGGCGGAAGCCCCGGGGTGAGCTCGCTGACGGGGCGGTACTTCGCGTCGCGCACCTTGATCAGCAGGTCCATCTCGTTCGTCGCGGTGAACGGAGGAATGCGCGTGAGCATCTCGTACAGACACGAGCCGAGCGAGAACACGTCGCTGCGGTGATCGAGCTTGCGGCCGAGCGCCTGCTCGGGGCTCATGTACTTGACCTTGCCCTTGATGACGCCGGTCTTCGTCGTCACGCGGGAGAGCGTCGCCTTGGCGATGCCGAAGTCGCACAGCTTCACCTCGCCGGCGTAGCTGCAGATGATGTTCGACGGCGAGACGTCGCGGTGAATGATGCGCAGCGGACGGCCGCGACTATCGACGGCGGAGTGCGCGGCGTGCAGGGCAGATCCCACCTCGGCTGCGATATAGGCGGCGTGCTCGGGCGGGATGGGCTTCTTCTTCGTGCGGCAGCGCTCGAGGACGGTGCGCATGTCCTTGCCGTCGACATGCTCCATCGCGATGAAGTACTCGCCGTGCGCGCGCGCGAACTCGTAGACGCGAGCGATCGACGCGTGACGCAGCACGCTCGCGATCTTCGCTTCGTCGACGAGCATCTGGATGAAGTCGTCGTCCTCCGCGAGGTGCGCGAGCACGCGCTTCACGGCGACGAGATGCGGCTGTCCCGACGCGTCGAACGTCTTCGCGCGATAGATCTCCGCCATCCCGCCGAACGCGATGCGATCGAGCAGGTGGTAGCGCCCGAGCTGTTGCGCTCTCCTCACCTTGAACCGACAGCGTACCGCGCAGATTCCCGATCGAGTAAGGGGTACATGTCGGTCTCGCGTGCAGACTCAGGGAGATCCGCTACTATAGGCAAATGTCTCGGGCCCTCGTCGTCGCCGCCGTCATCCTCGCTGGTGTCACCTCCTTCGTCGCGTGCTCCAAGTCCGCGGGGCCGCAGTCTGGCGAGGCGGCCGACAAGGGCGCGGCCGAGCCTGCTCCGCCCACCGGCAACGTGATGGGCAAGGCCAAGGTCGTGACGACGGAATCGCTCGCGAATGCGCAGCCGGCAAATGCCGGTGGTGCAGACCCGCAGCGGCTCGCGCCCATCGAGGGCACGCTCGCGATCGACGTTCCCGCCGACGCCAAGGCCGGCGCCGAGGTCGAGGCGAAGATCCTCGTGACGCCCGGCAGCGGCTATCACATCAACAAGGAATTCCCGATCAAGCTCGCGCTTATCAAGGCCGACGGCGTCGCGCTCGCCAAGGAGCAGCTGACGGCGGGCGGTAGCTCGGCGAGTAAGGGAGACGCGGACACGCTCGAGGAGAGCAAGCTCGCGTTCACGGTCAAGCTCACCCCGCAGGCGGGCAGCCACACGATCACGGGCACGTTCAAGT
This sequence comes from Kofleriaceae bacterium, assembly GCA_036499725.1. Classification (GTDB taxonomy): domain Bacteria; phylum Myxococcota_A; class Polyangia; order Haliangiales; family Haliangiaceae; genus JABFXX01. Next base: position 6,935 of record DASYDE010000047.1, on the reverse strand, counting down.
TCGCGGTCTGCGACAAGGACAGCTGCCTCCCCAAGAAAGAGCCGATCAGTATCGTCGTCGCGGCCAAGTAAGGCGGGGCGACGCCGCGTAAACGCGAGCGTAAGCGGCTCGTCCAAACGGTCCGCGGCCGAACCGATGGATCGGGTTCTGTGCCGGGTTTGCGTCGACGAATGGGACGTCGCAGAAAGCGAAGATCGCTTACGCGTACGCGTACGTGAACTGATTCCGTTCAGTGATACCGTTTGCCCCGATGGGCGACTCTGATACTCCCGCGGTGAAGGATCTGCTCGCGGGGCTCGGGCAGGCGGTGCGAGACGATTTCACGCGCAACCGCCGCGTGATGTCGTTCGCGGAGTACCTGAACCTCGTGGTCGCCGAACCGGCGCGCCAGCTCCGCAGCTCCACGCAGTACCTCGTCGACTGCTTCGATCACTACGGCAGCGCGACCGTGAAGTACCCGTGGGGCGAGGTCCGTCACTTCCATCTCTTCGACGCACCGTGGGCGAACGGCGAAGACCGCTTGTTCGGTCAAGAGCACGTCCAGAACTCGGTCTACCGGGTGCTGCGCAGCTTCATGCAGGACGGGCGACCCAACAAGCTCATCCTGCTGCACGGCCCGAACGGCTCGGCGAAGTCCACGTTCATCCGCTGCATGGGGCGTGGCCTCGAGCACTACTCGACGCTCGACGAGGGCGCGCTGTATCGCTTCTCGTGGATCTTCCCGTCGCAGAAGAGCACCAAGGGCGGTATCGGCTTTGGGGGCAACGCGTCGGTCACCACCGATGGCGTCGAGTCCTTCGCGTATCTGCCCGACGATATGGTCGATGCGCGTCTGGGTGACGAGCTGCGCGATCACCCGCTGCTTCTCATCCCGCTCGACGAGCGCCAGAAACTCATCGAGAGGCTCGCGCCGACGAGCACGCTGCAGATCAGCGACTACCTCCGCACCGGTTCGCTCTCGCCGAAGAATCGCGTGATCTTCGATGCGCTGCTCGCGAGCTATCAGGGTGACTACCTGCAGGTGCTGCGGCACGTGCGGATCGAACGCTTCGAGATCAGCCATCGCTATCGCACGGGCTGGGTCACCGTCGAACCGCAGCTGTCCGTGGACGCGACGGAGCGTCAGGTGACCGCGGACCGCACGCTCGCCGCGCTGCCGCCGTCGCTGCAGTCCGTGTCGCTGCACGAGTACGGTGGCGAGGTCGTCGGGGCGAACCGCGGCTTCATCGAGTACGACGACCTGTTGAAGCGCCCGCTCGAGCACTACAAGTATCTGCTCACCACCGTCGAGCGCGCCGCACTGTCGATGACGAGCTCGACGCTGTTCCTCGATCTGTGCTTCCTCGGCAGCAGCAACGACATCCATCTCTCGGCGTTCCGCGAGATTCCTGACTTCCAGAGCTTCAAGGGACGCATCGAGCTGGTGCGCGTGCCGTTCATCCTCGACGAGCGTCACGAGGAGCAGCTCTATCAGGAGCGCCTGCGCGAAGCGGCGGGGCGCCGTCACATCGCACCGCACACGGCCTACGTCGCCGCGCTGTGGGCCGTCTTGTCGCGCATGCGCAAGCCACAGATCGAGCGCTTTCCGTCGACGCTGGCGGAGGCGATCGGCAAGCTCACGCCGCTCGATAAAGCGGAGCTCTACTCGACGGGCAAGCTCCCTGCGGACCTGGCGGGTGATCGCGCGCGGGAGCTGACCGCGCACATCAAGGACCTCTATCACGAGAGCGACACGTACCCGATCTACGAGGGCAGGGTGGGCGCCTCACCGCGCGAGATGCAGACCGTGCTCCTCGCGGCCGCTGGCGCCAACCGCTACGACTACGTCTCTCCGGTCATCGTGCTCGACGAGATCGCCGAGCTCTGCAAGCAAGCGAGCCTCTACGAGTTCCTGCGCCAGGACGTGCAGCCGGGCGGCTATCACGATCACCGCAAGCTCGTGGACGTCGTGCGCGGCCGGCTGTTCGATCGCATCGATGACGATGTGCGCGCGTCCGTTGGTCTCGTCGAAGAATCCGAGTACACGCGCGTGTTCGAGCGCTACCTCGCGCACGTGATGAACGCGATCAAGAAGGAGAAGGTGCGCGAGCCGTCGACCGGTCGCATGGTCGATCCGGACGAGAACATGATGAAGGAGGTCGAGAAGACGCTCGAGATCACCGGACGCCCCGACGACTTCCGTCAGGGCATGATCGCCAAGATCGGCGCGTGGTCGCTCGATCACAAAGGGCAGAAGCCCGTCATGTCCGAGATCTTCAGCGAATTGCTGCGCAAGCTGCGCGAGGCGTACTTCGAGAAGAACAAGAAGGTGATCGCGAAGGGCATCACCGATCTCGTGGTCTTCCTCGGCGGCGGCGAGTCGAGCTTGCCACTCGACGCACGCACTCGCGCCGAGACCGCCCTCGAGACACTGACCACGACCTACGGTTACACGCGCGAATCGGCCCGCGATCTCGTCGGGGCGCTGTCGTCGCTTCGCTATCGAAGCTGAGCGTGAAGGTTCGAATTCTCCTCGGCGTATGCGCGCTCGCCTGTGTCGCGAGCTCGACGGCGCACGCCGATCCGAAGATGCTGAAGGGGCCGTATCTCCAGGATCTCGCGCCGCACTCGATTACCGTGATGTGGCAGCTCGCGATTCCCGACGCGGCCACGCTCACGGTGGATGGGCCCGGAGGTCCCCGTACGCAGCAGGTCGGCTCCGCGCAGATCGTCGAGGCTCGCATCGAGAACCTGGCCGCAGCGACGCGCTATCGCTACACGGTCACGTCGGGCGGAGGCACGTGGAAGGGCGAGTTCGCGACTGCACCCGAGGTCGGCACCGAAGTCCCGTACTCCTTCGTCGTGCTCGGTGACACGCGCTACGGCACCGATCCACACCGCCGCGTCGTCGAGCGCATGGCGCAGGAGGTGCCCGACTTTGTCCTCGGTACCGGCGACATGGTCGATCAAGGAGCGAACCAGGAGCAGTGGCAGGACTTCTTTGATGTCGAGAACGCGCTGATGCGCGACAACGTCTACTTCCCGGCGCTCGGTAATCACGATCGCCAAGGGCGTGGTCGCACCGCTGATACGTATCGCGCGTACTTCTCGGTTCCCGAGAACGGCGGTGATACCGAGCGCTACTACGCCTACTCGTACGCGACGTCGCGATTCATCATCCTCGACTCCAACGAGTACAGCTTCGCGCTGAGCGATCAGACGTCGTGGCTCGAGCGCGAGCTTGTCGCGGCGCGCGCGGACCGAACGATTCGGCACATCTTCATCGTGATGCACCATCCGCCGTTCTCGGTCTCGTTGCACGGCGGAAATCAAGACCTGCGCGAGCGCTGGACTCCACTGTTCGAGAAGTACGCCGTCACGGCCGTGTTCAGCGGCCATGACCACGTCTACGAGCGCGCGGAGGTGAACGGCCTGCGCTACTTCGTCAGCGGTGGTGGTGGCGCACCGGTCTATCCTCGTCGACCGAACGCTGCGCCGATCGATGTCGCGGCGGTGAAGAAGTTCGAACGCGTTCACCACTACCTGCGCGTCTCGGTGACCGGCAATCGCATCGAGGTCACAGCGGTACGTTCGGACGGCACGACGATCGAGACCACGACGTGGACCGATGGCCCGCCGATCGAAACAGCGAAGGCAGCGGATGTCGCGAAGGAGACTGCCCTCGCTGGTGGAGCAGGGGCGGGCGAGCCGCCAAGTGCGCCTGTCGCGCCGTCCATCACGCCCGCATCCGCGAAGGAGACCGACAGCGGCCCGTCACTCGTCTGGGTCTCCGTCGGTGGCGTCGGGCTCCTGATCGCTGCAGCGCTCGTCGTGGGCAGGCAGATGCGGCGCTGATGCCGACCGCCGGTATCGTCATCATCGGCGACGAGATCCTGACCGGAAAGTTCGTCGAGGAGAACGCGGCGTTCCTGATCGGAGAGCTGCGGACGCTGGGCGTGGAGCTCAAGCGGATCGTCGTGATCCCCGATGACGCTGACGATATCGCCGCGACCGTGCTCGCCGCGTCGACACGGTTCGATCACGTGTTCACGTCGGGCGGCGTGGGACCGACTCACGACGACGTCACGATCGCGTCCGTCGCGCGCGCGTTCGGTACGCCCGTCGTGCGCCATCCGGTTCTGGAACAGCGCGTCCGCGCGTACTGGGGCGACAAGCTTCCCGAGGCAAATCTGCGGCTGGCCGACATCCCCGATGGATCCGAGCTCGTCTATGGCAAGGACCAGGTGTGGCCCGTCGTCGCGTACCGCAACGTGTACATCCTGCCTGGTGTCCCATCGCTGTTCCGGCGCAAGTTCGTCGATATCCGCGACCGGTTTCGCTCCTCGCCCGTCGCCAATGCGCGCGTCTACATCGACGCGGACGAGGGCGTCATCGCGCCGATGCTGGACGCGGTCGTCGCGGCGCACCCGACGGTGAAGATCGGCAGCTACCCGCGGTTCTCCGAGAAGGACTTCAAGGTGATGGTCACGCTCGAGAGCGCGACGACGACCGAGCTCTCGCCCGCGTTCGAACAGCTCGTCGCGCTCGTCGGCTCGCTGCTCGTCCGCACCGAAGCGCCTGTGTGAGGGCTGCCCTTCTCGCGCTGATGCTCGCGGCATGTCACGTGTCGGCGCCGCGTCTGCCTGCGCTGGTGCCGCCGGCTGGCTGGACCGCGGATGGCGACCTCTATCACGACCCCGAAAGGCTCGTGAGCGTGACGATCGTGATGACCGACGCGCACGACCCACGTGAGGCCGTCGCCGCGGCATGGCGCGCAGGGGATGTCACGCTTCCGCCGCCGGCTGTCGATGAACCGCCGCCGACAGAGGGATGGGACCGCGAGCTGTCGTTCGCCTACGACCTGCCCTCATCGCGCATCGAGTACCGCGCGTACTTCAAGCAGTTCGGGCAGCAGCGCTACGTCATCCTCGTCTACGGGGAGCCCAACGCGCTCGCCAAGCGCGACGCGCAGATCGCACTCCTCCTCGGCGCGCTGCATCCCGAGGGCATGCACGAAGAGACGCTCGCCGGTCCGGCGCACGTGCCCGACGCTGCCGCGCTCGACCTGTTCGCGACATCCTCGCTACGTCAGCTCGAAGTGCCGGGGGCTGCGATCGCGGTCATGATCGACGGCAAGGTCGTCTACGAGCGCGCGCTCGGTGTGAAGACGCTCGGCGACGCTGATCCGATCACGCCCTACACGCGGTTTCTTCTCGCCTCGGTCTCCAAGCCCATCACGACGTTCATGGAAGCGACGCTCGTCGACGCGGGCATCTTCACGTGGGATACGCCGGTCACGGAGCTCATGCCGTCGTTCGCGCTCGGCGATGACAGCACCACGCACGCGCTGAAGCTCTGGCACATGTCCTGTGCGTGCACGGGCATGCCGCGCCAGGACATGGAAGGGCTGTTCGAGTGGAGCAACGTGTCCCCCGAAGAGCGCATCGCCGTGATGCGCACGATGCACCCCACGACGAAGCTCGGCGAGACGTTCCAGTACTCGAACCCGATGGTCGCGGCGGGGGGATACGCAGCTGTGCACGCGTTCGCTCTCGACCTGCCGCTCGCGGAGGCGTACGCGACCACGATGCAGGCGAAGGTGTTCAGTCCCATCGAGATGACGTCGACGACGCTCGACTTCGCGACGGTGGAGTCAGGTGATCACGCGTCCCCGCATGCGCTCTCCATCGACGGCGTCACGCATCCGCTGCCGCTGTCGATCGAGCGCGCTGTCGAGCCTATTGCGCCCGCCGGCGCCATCTGGTCGACGCTCCACGACATGGAGCGCTACGCGCTGACCGAGCTTGCAGATGGCGTCGCGCCCGACGGCGTTCGCGTCGTGTCCGTGAGGAACATCACCGAGCGCCGCAAGCTGCGCATCGCCGAGGATCCGTCGAGCGGCTACGGCCTCGGGATCGATGTCGCCAACTATCACGGTGTGCGCTTGCTCTCGCACGACGGCGGCTCGTTCGGGTTCGGGACCACGCTCTATCTGTTCCCCGACCAGCACGCAGGCATCGTGATCCTCACGAACATTCGCAACGGCAACGAGAAGGCGCAGTTGCCGTATATCGAGGCAGTCCGTCGCCGCATCGTCGAGCTGATGTTCGACGGCGCGCGCGCACTCGCCGACAAAGAGCTCGCGTACTACGTCGGTCTGCGCCGTCATGATCCGATGCCGAAGGGCGAGCCGCTCGGTGAGATCGTCGGGCACTACGCCGAGCCCGTGCTCGGTGCGCTCGAGTTGCGCGATACGCCCAGCGGTCCTGTCGTCGACGTCGGCGAGTGGCAATCGCGCGTCGCGCGCGTCGGTGACAAGCTGCTCCTGCTCGACCCGCCGTTCGCGGGCGGTGCGATCCTGATCGGCAAAGACACGCTGATCGTTCCCGATCAAACGACGTATACGTTCCATCGCGAGGACCGCAATTAATCGTTGCGGTGCGATGCGTAGCTTCCTGCGCAGGGCACCGCCGTGACCGAGCCAGTCGAGATCGCCGGTGACGCGGCGAACATGAGAGAGAACGATAGGTCGATCGTCCCCGATGCGTTCAGGGTCGCGGTCGTCGTGCCGTTCATCTGCGAGATGCACGCTTGCGAGCCGGTGTCGTGGAGCTCGTAGTAAGTCGCGAACGCCTGGCCGACCGCAGGCGGGCTCACGAACGTGAACGAGTAGGTGCCGCTCGCGGCCGCGGACAGCTGGATGCCGATCCACTGCATGGGGAGCAGCGGGCCGAGCAGGGCGTTGTCCGTGTCCCAACCCAGGGTCGTGATTCCAGCGGGGCCGCACTCGACCGGCTTGTCGAAGAGGAGGATCTCGGGCTGCCCGGTCGTGTGGCCGTGCTCGACCACGTACGCTGCTCCGACGGAGTTGAACGGCTGGCCTTGGCAGCCCGTGACGGCAGCCGTGCCGGAGCCGCCCACAAAGGGACCGGCGTCCGCGAGCGCCGCGTCGTCAC
>DASYDE010000046.1:0-1741 GCA_036499725.1 Kofleriaceae bacterium | reverse complement strand
ATGACTCAGGCCGCGACTGCGACGGTCATGCGCGACGCGGGTGTTCGGATTCCTCACGTGGAGACCAATTCGATCTCCACGCAGGTGATCGCCCGTGACTTGAGTGTTCGGATTCCTCACGTGGAGACGAGTAATCCGATGACGCAGGCCGCGACTGCGACGGTCATGCGCGACGCGGGTGTTCGGATTCCTCACGTGGAGACGGAGACCAATTCGATCTCCACGTGAACCGCACCGGTTTTCCCGGAGGCTCCTAACCTTGAGAGGATTGGAGCAATGGGAAGTCACAAGAAGTTCCCCCCGGAGATGCGCGAACGGGCCGTGCGGCTCGTGTTCGAGCAGCAGCCCGAGTACCACTCGCAGTGGGCTGCCATCACGTCGGTCGCTGAGAAGATGGGCTGCTCGGCTGAGGCACTGCGGAAGTGGGTCCGGCAGGCCGAGCAGGACACCGGTCATCGGCAGGGCGTGACGACGAGTGAGCGCGATCGGATGAAAGAGCTTGAGCGCGAGAATCGCGAGCTGAAGCGCGCCAACGAAATTCTGCGCAAGGCGTCGGCGTATTTTGCCCAGGCGGAGCTCGACCGCCGACCGAAGTGATGGTGGCTTTCATCGACGACTATCGTGACGCCTACGGGGTCGAGCCAATCTGCGCCGTGCTGCCGATTGCCCCGTCGACGTACTACGAGCATCGTGCTCGCGCCGAGGATCCAGAGCGTCGCCCAGCGCGCCTAAAGCGCGACGAGCGGCTGCGTCCGCAGATCCAGCGCGTTTGGAACGATAACTACGCCGTGTATGGGGCGGCGAAGGTGTGGCACCAACTCGGTCGCGAGAACGTCGACGTCGCACGCTGCACCGTCGAGCGGCTGATGCGTGACTTGGGTTTGCGGGGCGCAACTCGCGACCGCGCGTTCAAGGTCACCACCGTCGCCGACGAGAACGCGATGCGTCCGCCGGACCTCGTGAATCGCGAGTTCACAGCGACGAGGCCGAACCAGCTATGGGTCGCCGACATCACCTACGTCGCGACCTGGGCGGGCTTCGTCTACGTCGCGTTCGTCATCGACGTGTTCTCGCGATTCATCATCGGCTGGCGTGTCTCGAGCTCGCTCAAGAGCGACCTCGCTCTCGATGCCCTCGAGCAGGCGTTGCATGCACGCACAGGCGTCGACGGCGCCATCGTGCACAGCGATCGCGGCACGCAATATACGTCGATCCGGTACACCGAGCGACTCGCCGCAGCCGGTCTCGAGCGCTCGGTCGGTAGCGTTGGCGATTCGTATGACAACGCGCTCGCCGAGACCGTCAACGGCTTGTACAAGACCGAGGTGATTCGGCGCAGCGGCCCGTGGCGCAACGTCGATGCCGTCGAGTACGCGACGCTCGCGTGGGTCGACTGGTTTAACAACCGGCGTCTCCTCCAGCCGCTCGGCTACGTGCCACCCGCGGAATTCGAAGCGGCGTACTATCAACAACAGAGTCAGGCGATGGCCGCCTGACTCACGACAACAAGCCTCCGGAGTTCCCGGTGCGGTTCACTTGCGCGTGCCGGCATCGCGTGTCGCTTCCGGCGGCTGCGAGAACGCGGACTTCCTCGAGAACGCGAACGCTGTGCAGAGGCCTGTGGACCGTGACGCGCCGAGGACAAACGCTCGATCAGTGCGGTGGTGCGAATGGCGTTTGCCCGTCGGCGCTTGAACAACGCGCGCATGTTGCGAGTCGTGCGAGCGGCGCGTTGTTCACA
>DASYDE010000045.1:0-41461 GCA_036499725.1 Kofleriaceae bacterium | reverse complement strand
CGACGTGCCGCGCGTCGACTCGCCGCGTTCGTACCATTCGCGGTGGAGCAGGCCGCAGACCCCGGCGCGGCCTCGGCGGCGGCCGTCCTCCGAGTTCATGCTCTTGCGTCACCGCCGCCGAGGCGCAACCGCTGACGTCTGCTCAGACGCCGCCGCGCCTCGATGTCGAATTGAATCGGCAGAAACGTCAGCGGATCCGCGCTGAGCAGCTCGGCCACGGTGAAGGGCCGGATTAAGTAGTCGCGCACGAACCACGGCGGCCGGGCGCTCGGCGTTGCGGTCGGCGAGCAGACCTCGGCATCCAGCTCGAGCGCCGGCCGCGCAGGCGCGCGCGAGCCATCGCTCAGCGCGCGCAGGAGGCCCTCTGGCACGCGACGCACCGCTAACACCCGAACCTCGACGATCGGCGCGCTGACGCCGCTAGCGGGCTCCTGGCGCGTCTCCGCAGCATCCGGCGACGTGTCCGCCGCCGAGTAGGCCGCGAGCTCGCGCCAGCGGTCCGCCGGCATTGCTTCGCAAGCTGGCAACACGCCCGATCCGAACCGATACCAGCACGACCAGCGCCGGCCGTTGCGCCCCACGATGTAGTTCGAGGTCATCGTGAGCACGCCGAGCCGCGCCAGCTCGACGATCGCGATCGTCGTGGCCCGTCGTCGTCGCTTCCCATCGAGCACGCGACGATCACCGCACAGCCGCGCGAGGAGACCCGTAGCGATCTGGACGGGCTCGCCGACGACGCCATCGCTGCCCGCCCGACCCGCAAGCCACGCGAGCACGGTGCGGACCTCGTCGCGAACGCGCGGATCGACGGCCGCGAGCACGACCTCATCGGCGACGGTCAGCGTCGCGAGCCCCCCACCATCGCCCTGCCCCCGGAACTTCCAGCGCGCGGAGTGGTGCTCGATGTAGTGCCCGGCCTCCCGCATGCACTCGGTCAAAAACGCCCGGGGCCGACTGCCCAACCGCGACCCCTGATGCGTGTGCGCGAGGCACCAGGCGTGTAGCCGCTCTAGTGCGGCACTCGGATCGAGCCCGCACGTTGCCGCCCAATAGAACGCGAGCGTAAGCACCGCATCGTGACGGGTTCCCGGCTCGGTCACGCCCTCGTCGAGTAGCCGGTAGACCTTCTCTTTGAACTCTCTTCCCCGAACGCACACACCGTCGTCGCCCCCGATCGACGGCGGCGAATCAGCTTCCAGTGCGGCCGGGCTTTGATCTATTTCTGACAGGGAGAGATCTCCCCCCCCTGCTCCTCGCTCGCCAGCTCCTGCAGAACGCCCTCCCCTAACACGCGCCCCACGGCGGCCTGATACTTCGTCTGATTCTTGGGATGGCGTGTCTTCGGCCTCGCGCTCCGAGGTCTGATTTTTTTCGTCGCCGGCGTCGTCGTCGCGGAATACGAGGGGGCCGTGCACGACGTCCCAGGCGTGCCCCGGCTGCCCGAGCCAGTCGGCGAGCGTGCGCCGCTGCGCGTCCCACTCGTCGAGGAACGCGCGGACCAGCGGCTCCACGCGTCGGCTGACGCTCGTTAGGTCGGGCCGATCGCCGCGCCAGTCGATGCGCGTCGCGAAGGTTCCCGGGACCGGCTCGAGGCCGAGCGCGTCGGGATCGTCCGATGTCGGCCGCAGGAGCAGCGAACCCGGGCCACACGGTGCGCGTAGACCGCGCCCGCTCGGGTACACCTCGAGCACGCCCGGCGCGATCTCGAGGTTCGCAGCGCGCAGGGCCTCCACGAGGCGCGCCCGCGCGATCAGCGTCGGCCACGTGTGCTCGCCGTTCGCGTTGCCCTCGCCTCGCGTCAACGGCAGCCACAGCCGGTAGCCGCCGCCCGGCGTCCGTTCGACGATCGGCCGGCGCTCGCGCGTGAAGCCCAGCGCACGCCACACGGCTGCGAGTACGCGATCCGCACGCGCCTTGGCGAGCCGCCGCGCAGCGAGCTCGGGCTCGCCCGGCGCAGGGTGCGCGTCGATGTCGAGCGCGAGCCAGCCGGTCCATCCCCCGGCGCACGGCGCGACGCTGTAGCGCCCCCGCACGTGCTGCATCAGCACGTACGGATTGAAGCGTCGATCGACTTCGACGCCGTCCCGCAGCTCTTTCGCGCGCCGCCACGGCGGAGCCACGCGCGGATCACCGGCGAGCTGCACCACGCGTCGGCGACCGTCCTCCAACACGGTCAACGCAGGCCCGCGCCGGTCCACCGCGTACGCGAGCCCGTCGTGCCCCGAGCTGATGCGCGTGTACAACGCCTCAGCGAGCGCGAGTAGGCTCGGGCGCGGATCCACCGCGCTATGTGCTTGTGTCGTCGATGATTTCATTGCGCACGCGATTCGCGCGCGCCGAGATCTCTTCGCCAACGGGGATGTTTTTTGACAACAGTCCCCCCGTTCGCTACGGTCGACGTCGACCCCGGTTCCAAAGGAGTCGCGCCGTCTCGGCGCTCTGGGAATTCCTAGACACGAGCCCCCGAGCTTCCACCCTCGGGGGTTCCGTGTTTTCGGGCTAGCTAGCTAGCTGTCGTTTGTTCGTCGGCTCCTCACGCTGCTCGAGCGTGTTTGGTGATGGGGTTCGGCTTGCGCAGAAAAGCGCGCCGGACGCGAAGCGTCCCGCGTCCAGTGCGGTCACGCAGCTCCGGTCGCAATGCAGGCGCATCGCGAAGGCTTTCCTTCGCCTGTTCGAGCGCAGTGCGCGCGATCAGCCATGTGCCGCCGACGAGTTCGCCGGCGATCAGCCCACTACGGCAAGCACGCTGCACCGTCCGCGGGGGAACTTCGAGCAGCGCGCCCGCTTCCTGCACAGTGACGTAGAGCTGTTTGACGCTTTGGGACACGCGACGACCCTAGGCGGTCAATCCGGACGGATCAAGTTTCGCTCTCGTCGGTAACGCCGAATTCCTGACGATCCCGGGATCGGATCGTACGACCCAACTCCGAGGCGATCTCCCTCGTCGATGCCACGCCGCGCCGAGCTATTCGCGCACGTGCTCGTCGGCTGCTCCGTGGCCGGGGCTCGGTGCTCGACGTTCAACGCTCGGTACTCGGTGCTCGACGTTCGGTGCTCGGTGCTCGACGTTCAGCGCTCGGCGTCGGGTGCTCGGCGTTCAGCGCTCGGTGCTCGGTGCTCGGTGCTCGGTGCTCGGTGCTCGGCGCCGGGTGCTCGGCGCTGAACGTCTAAAAAGTTGCCCCTCGATCGCAGCGGCGGCAGCGTGGCGGGCATGAAGACGATCGTTTGCGCCGCCGTGAAGGGAGGGGCAGGGAAGACAACCCTCGCCACGAACCTCGGCGCCGAGCTGCTGCGCCGCAAGCACCGCGTGCTGATCGTGGACGCCGATCCGCAAGGCACGGCCCGAACGTGGTGCGATGTCGCTGCCGAGAATGGGTTGCCGACTCCGACGTGCGTCTCGATGGGCAAGGAAATGCACCAGCCGGGGCAGCTCGATCGGCTCGGCGCCGCCTTCGACTACGTGATCATCGACTGCCCCGGCCGCGACGGAATCGTCGTCCGCGCCGCGCTGATGACCGCGCATCTCGTCCTCATCCCGTGCGGCACCTCGCCCGCGGACGCGTGGGCACTGCAACAGAGCCTTTCTCTCGTCGAGGAAGCTCGCGCGCTACGGCCGTACCTCGATGCCCGCGTGGTGCTTACCCGTCGTCGAGCGGCGACGAATCTCGGCCGCAACGCACGAGCCGACCTCGTCGCACTCGGCGTGCCTTTGCTCACGGGCGGACTAACCGAGCGCGTCGCGTATCAAACCGCGATGGGCGATGGCAAAGGCGTCACCTCACTGACGGGCCAAGCGGAGGCGGTTCGCGAGATCCGCAGCCTGGCCGACGAAATCCTTTCTCTCTTGATGGAGTCGAACGATGGCGCCCAAGCTCACGTTGCGTAATCCCCCGTCGGCCAATCCGGCCGCCATCGCGGCTTTCGTCGATGCGGGAGAGGACTCTCCCTCGTTGGAGCTCGCGTCCCCTGCACCCCTCCTCCGGTCGGTGCCCTCGCCGGTGAGCGCGCCGGATGTTGTCGCAGCATCGCCCGCCACGGCGACGGCGACGGCGACGATCGCTGCTTCATCCGTCAGCTTCGAGCGTGCATCGAAGTCCATCGTGCACCGGCGCACGAAGCCCGCTGCTCGACGCACGTCGGTCTACTTCGATCTCGATGTCGTCGAGCGGCTCGCGGCCGTCGTGCAGGCTTCCGACAAAGACATGAGCACCGTCGTGAACGAGCTGTTGCGCCCCGCGCTCGGTCTCGACGTTCAGCGTTAGCCCGAGCGTCGCCGACGAGCGCGTGCCCGTCGGCCTGTGACATCTGACGCGTTTTTCGCCGGACGGCACAGAGCCTGGATCGTACGACCCAGTGTCCCCTCATGCTCGTTCGTTTCCGACGAGGATGAAGCCCGTCGTGTTACGATCGTTCGCGCTTAGGGCGGCGACGCATGATCGGCACCACGATCCGAAATTTCATCTTCAAGCGCGTACTCGGCGCGGGAGGGATGGGGACGGTTTACTACGCCGAACACGTCGATGTGGGCGCCGACAACGCGCGCGTGTTCAAGGTGCTTCGCCCCGAGCTGACAAGCTCGAAGACGGTCGTCGATCGCTTTCTGAACGAGGCGCGAGCTGCCCGGAAGATCAAGAGCAAGAACATCGTGCACGTGCTCGACTGGGGCCAACTCGGCAACAGTTGGTGGATCGAGATGGAGTGGAAGCAGGGAGTAACGCTCGCCCAATTCATCGACGCGCACCAACGTCCGTTGCCCGAGCCGACGCTCGTCCACATCGGCCTCGAAATCGCGAACGGCCTCATCGACGCGCACAAGGCAAAGGTTCTGCATCGCGACCTCAAGCCCGAGAACGTTTGGCTCCCGCACGACAGCAACGATCCCTATCACGTAGAGATCCTGGACTTCGGAGTGGCGAAGCTCCTCGATCAAGATCTCGGCCTTACGGTCAGCGGCCAGCCGGTCGGCACGTACGCGTACATGGCACCGGAGGCGCTGAACGGCGGCCAAGCGACACCCGCTGTCGACACCTGGGCGCTCGGCGCGGTCCTCTACCAGATGGCGACGGGAGGGTGGTCGCCTTATCAGCAGCGCGGCGCGGCCGGTGATCGCGAAGACTATCGCCGGCTCACGCCGGCCGTGCTCTACGAGCGGCAGCGCACCAGCGGCCCCGTCGATCCTCGCCACCACAATTCCATGCTGCGTGAATCGATCGCGCTCGTGATCTTACGCGCGCTGCACTTCGACCCGGAGCAGCGCTTCAAGACCGCACGCGAATTGGGGCTCGCGTTGGCAGAAGCCCTGCCCGGCGACGGTTTCCATCCGAGCGGGCTCGATCTCGCGCACGCATACGCGCCGAACGTGCTCGAGGTCGGCAGCGAGCGGCCGACGCTCAAGGATTCGCACACCCCGGTGCCGCCCCCGCCCCCGAGCACCTCTCCGTATCAGCTCGGTCGCCTGCTCGGCAAAGGCGGCATGGCGGAAGTGTACTTGGGCTCGGTCATCGGCATCGAAGGCTTCGCTCGGCAGGTCGCGATCAAGCGCGTGCTCTCCGAGTACTCGAAGGACCAGCACTTCCGGGTCATGTTCATCGACGAAGCGCGCAACGCGTCGCTGCTTGTTCATCAGAACGTCGTCTCGGTAACAGACTTCAACGAGGATCCTGACGGCCGACCGTTTCTGGTGATGGAGTTCGTGCCGGGCAAGGACCTCAACACCCTCCTTGAACACGGACCACTGCCCGCCTCGATCGCGATCTTCGTCCTGACGGAAATGCTTCGCGGTCTCGGACACGCGCACGCCAGGCACCTTCTTCATCGCGACGTCTCGCCTCACAACGTCCTTCTGTCGTGGGATGGCGGCGTTAAAGTTTCCGACTTCGGAATCGCCAAGGCGCTCGATGCGCGTGACGGTGGCGCGCGCAGCCTCGTGATCAAGGGCAAGCCCGCGTACATGAGCCCCGAACAGGTCGACGCGGAAACGCTCTACGCTCCGAGCGACCTTTACGCCGTCGGTATCATCGCCTGGGAAGTCCTCACGGGTCGACGACTCTATTCGGGAACCATGAACGAGATCTTTCGCGCGATCCGCGAGGGCACGTTGCCAAAGCCGAGCACCGTGCGGCCCGTGCGGCCCGTTCCCCGTGATCTCGAAGCCGTCGTGATGAAGCTGCTCGCTCGCGACCAGCGCAAGCGCTACCAGAACGCCGAGGAGGCTATCGACGCGCTCGCGGCGTGCGCTGACAACCCGCGGAACGGACGCAGCCAGCTCGCTCGCCTGCTCGCCGAGCGGTTTCCACAAGAGGTTCAGGCGTACAGCGAGCAGGGAGCCTCGAAGCAGGGCGGTACCGTTACGGCCGTCGAGCAACCCGCGTCAGCGCGTCCGGCCACACCGCACGTTCCGGGGATGAGTACGCTCGCAGGTGCGGCCAGCCAGTCGATCGGGCATGCACCGTCTCGCCGACGTCGCCAGGTCAGCGGCGCGATCGCCGCTGCGCTCGTCATCGGCGGCGCCACGGCGACGGCGTTGTTGCTGCACTCTGGAACTCGGGGGTCCGATGCAGTTGCTCAGTCCCAGCCCGTCGACGCGCAGCTCGCGCCCGCGACGGCGCCCGTTGTTCAAGTCGCGGGGACCGCGACTCCCATCGACGCCGCGGTCCCCGTCGACGCCGCGGCGGTCGTCGCTGTCGACGCGCCACTTCCACTTCCTGATGCCGCCGCAGCCGCCGTCGCCCATCTTCCTTCGGCCGCGTCGACTGACGCCGCGGCCGACGCTCGGCATGCGGCCGGAACCACGTCGGCCGAGCCCGCCCCCGTACCGAAGCCCGCCGCCAAGGGACAGCTCCGCGTGTACGTCGCACCGTGGGCTGAGGTCGTCGTCGACGGCCGCATCAAGCTCGGGCAGACGCCCGTCATCGCGACGCTTCCTGTGGGACCGCATCGCGTTCTGTTGAAGAACGCGGCCAAGCAAGAGACGATCACCGTCAACATCGCGGCGGGGAAGTCCGCCGTCATCGACGAGACGTGGTGAACATGGGGCGCAACGTGAAACAGTTTTCGATCGGGTTGTTCCTCCTCGCTTGCGCCTTCGGCCGTGCGGCGCGCGCCGACTCGACCGCGGCTCGGACGGACACGAGCACCGTCATCGTCATCGACAAAAACGCGCACGAACAGACCGTGATCGCGGCGGCCATCACCGGCGCGCTCCGGCAAGCGCAGTGGTCGGTGATCGACTTGCCGTTCACGCCGAAGGAGGTAGCCGCGATCGCCGAGTGCCTCGTCGCTGCGCAGCCGTGGCCGTGCGTCGAGCCATACGCGAAAGCCCGCGGAGTCAGCACGCTCGTCGTCGTCCAGGCGACAGAGGAGAGCGGGGGCCTACGACTTGACGGACAGATTGCCCTCGCGAGCTCGACGGTGCCTTCGCTCGAGCAACAGCACTGCAACCCATGCACTGACACGTCGCTCGCGCGCACGTCGGCAAGCTTGGCGAAGTTACTCGTCGACGGTATGCCGAAGCCCGCGGCGGCGGGCGTCACAGGCATCGAAGTCCGGACAATGCCCGCAGGCGCAAGCGTGACGCTCGACGAACAGCCGGCTACGGCCGTCGCCGGCGTCGTCGCCGCGGCGCCGGGAAAACATCGCGTCGTGCTCCGACTCGCGGGCTACGAACCGATCACGCGGGATGTGGTCGTAGTCGGCGGAGGCACCCTCACGATCGACGAGACCTTTCAGCCCGCTCGTGCGTCGTCGGGTCATCCCTACCTCGTGCCCGCGCTCGTGATCGGCGGTGGGGCTGCCGCGGTGATCGTGGGGACGGCGGTTTCATTGACGGCCGAGCCCGGCCCGCGCGACCAGCGACACGAGCACTACTACTCGACGCCTGGCATCGTCGTCGCCGGCGTCGGCGGCCTCGCGATCGTCGGCGGCATCTATCTCTTGCTTCGCCATCACTCTCACGCGACGAGCGGGCCAACGATGTCGTTGGCTCCGGGCGGCGCGGTTGGTGGCTGGAGCGGGAGCTTCTGAGGGAGCCCATGGTGAAATTTCGCTACCTGATGCTCGCGTGCGTGGCGTTCACCGCGTGTCGCAAAGACCCGCTCTACTGCCCCGGCGCGCCGAAGGACAACTGCAATCTTCTCGACGGCTCGGTCAACACCGAGCCGTCGGGCTGCACGGGGGATCCCGGCTGCGCCGCCCCTACGCCCGTGTGCGAGCTCGCGGCCGGGACGTGCGTGCAATGCACCGCGGCCGAGCCCGGCGCCTGCACCGGCACGTCGCCTGTCTGTGGCAGCGACAACGCGTGCCACGGCTGCGCCGCTCACACCGATTGCGCCGACTCGCACGCGTGTCTACCCGATGGCTCGTGCGCCGCGGCCGCGGACGTCGCCTACGTCGCGCCTGGAGGCTCTGGTGCCGCGTGCACCGCGACCGCGCCGTGCGGCACGCTCGATGCGGGCCTGACGACGGCGCGCCCGTACGTGAAGATCGCGACGGGGCTCGTGAAGGATAACAAGACGACGGTCATCGACGGCCAGGCCGTCACGATCCTCGCCGACCCCGGAGCAAAGCTCGACCGCGATGGTGACGGCGCGGTCCTCGAGGTCGAGAGCGCGAACGCGACCGTTCAGATCTACGACCTCGAGATCACCGGCGCCTCGGGGGCCGCTGGCGCGGACGGGGTGCAGCTCACGCCCAACGGCGGGACACCCAGCCTTACGCTGACCCGTGTCACGATCGACGGGAACCAGGGCCTCGGCATCGAGACGACTGGCGGCTCGTTGACTCTGACGCGCTCGACGATCGCCAACAACACCGGCGGCGGCCTCACCACCACGGGCGGCTCGCTGACGCTGACGCGATCGACGATCGCAGACAACGCCGGCGGCGGCCTCTCGTTGAGCGCGACGCAGTTCACGATCGAGAACAACTTCATCGCCTCTAATGGAAGCGGTTCATCTGGTCTTGGTGGCGTCAAGCTCGACGGAATCACGACGAGCGGCACGCACCAGCTCGATTTCAACACGATCACAGCGAACCTCGGGCCCGCCACCGTGAACACCGGGATCAACTGCGGCACCGTCACCGTGCCGCTCGTGTTTTCCAACAACATCGTCTACGCCAACCTCGTCGCCGGTGGCGGCAAGCAACTCGGTGGCTCGGTCAACTGCACAGCCACCTACTCCGATGTCGGTCCCGACACGACCGCGGGAACGGGCAACGTCAACTCCGATCCTCTTTTCGTCGACGTCAACGCTGCCAACTATCACATCACGAGCAGCTCGCCGGCGAAGGACTCGGCCGACTCTGCGGCCACGCTTGACATCGACTTCGACGGTGACTCGAGGCCGCAGGGACCGGCGCGTGATATGGGAGCCGACGAAGTCACCCCCTAACAGGGTCGTCGGCAGCGCGACGCTCGAGATCGTCGAGCCGGACGCACATGGACTCTACTCGCTCATCGGGATGTCGCAAACGCAATGACCGCTACCAGAATAGCCGCAATGAGCAGTCTCACGAGAAGCCTCGGCCGCCGCGCACGCGACTGCGCATAGCCCGCCACCCACGCGTCGCGAAATTTTGGCGGTGGCGGAGGCTCAGGGATCACGATCTCCGGAACCGCAGCGCGAAGCGCCGTGATCGCGTCTCGCGCAGCCTCCCGCATCGGCTCGCTCAGCGGCACGACGCCGCCGGCGACGAGCAAGGGATCTCCCGCTCGAACACGAGCGGCATCGAACAGCGCTGAGTCACGACCGAGCTGGATGATGACACCGCGGGCCTGGTCGAGCTGCTCCCAGAGATCGCGCCAAGTATCGAGGTACGACCGATTCGTCTCTTGATCGACCCGAGGCCCACGGCCAAGTCGATGCCCGAGCACGCCGTTCATGCTGAGCAAGGTCTGTGCGATCGAAACGTGCTGCGCGAAGACCGCAAATCGCGAATTGTCGTCATCTCGATATGCAGTCATAGATTTGTCTGACCTGTTAGTGTTTCCCCTCGAAGCGAGAAGACACTAACCTCGATTGGACTCTGTGATCTTCCTCGCGAATTCAGCGAGCGTCAGAATGTCGGGATAGTGAACATAATAGAGTTCCTCAAACCTGCGGACACGGCGATCTCGCGCATCGAGACGTCCTTCGCTACTCGTATCACACATAGTTTCCAGCTTATCCAAGTCGAACGGTTCCTTTCGTCGCGCGTCGGCAGCCGCCTTTGCCGATGCCAACGCGTCTTCGCGCTCTGCACGAACGCGAGCTTGCGTCTCCGCGACAAATTTCTCCGCATCTTTACCAGTTAGAGTCATCGCTGGTTATTTCTTTCTTGGCTGTGCGCGTCCAGGGCAGACTTCCACGTCCAGCCCTCGTAGCGAGAAAGGACTGAACGAATCTTCGCCGCACGTTCGGGTGAAAGCTGCGAGGTCAAGCTATCGATCGCGTCCGCGGTAATCCGCGTCGTGGCAAGCGCCTCCGTCGGACTCAATGCTTGATGATATAGGTCGCCGTCCTGCACGAGCGTATGTCCATCGGCAATCGTCATGATCTCAACGCGGATGCCATTCGGCCTGGTACCATAGAGATGATAGGTTCCAAACCCTGGAGCCTTGAAGAGATTGCCAACTTCCTCGCGTTCCCCCCGTATCGCTTGATAGCCCAGATCCACAACCTCGAAAGGTGGCAGCGGATCGGAGCCGCCCGGAACTCGGTCCAAAACCCCGACAAGTGAATCAGCCAACGGCGCGTCGACGTCGAACATCACGAACCGTCGACCCGACGCCTTGGCGAGCGCCGCGTAAGACTGCACGTCCGCGACCGTCGCGAGACGCTTGTCGATCAGCATGGTTGCGGCGTGACCATCGGCAGCCCGCATGCTGAGGACCTCTTGTTCCAACCGGCCACAGAGCATCGAGGACTCGGAGTGCACGTCGCTGGACGTCGCCCCGGGCGTCGCCGCGATGAGGTCCGCCTTGAAGTTGTCCGGGTTGATCGAACGGTGAGGCAGCGCCTTCGTCGCCTGCATTGGGGCCGCGAGCTCGGGGACGTTGCCGCTCACCGCGCGCGTCTTGCCAGCCGCCGTGTTGCCTCGCATCGCATAGAGCGTAGGCTCCTTGCCGACGAATTGCTCGGCGAACGCGGCGGCCTGCGCGCGTGCCTTCGCGAGAAGCTGGACGTGTAAGGCGGCACGTTCCGGCTGCCAGTGCGCAGGGGCATCGAGATAAGCCCAACGCGCAGCGCCCCAGGGCGGAAGCTCGCCGACCGTGAAACGCGTGGCCGTATCTGGCGGCGGCTGCGAACGCGAGTCGAGTTCGTCAGTTGCGCTGTCGATGTGTCCCTGCCAGCTTTCCATGACCTGCTCGGAGGTCTGGCCTCGAGTTCGCTCATCGTAGCGAGCCCGGCTGGGTGCATCGAGCTGCGTTTCTAGGTGTCCGGTCCACCGTCTTGCGGCGTCGTGAGTCGTGTCGCGCAGGCGAAACGTTCGGTCACCATTCGTCGCAGTCCACACACCTGTATTCGGATCGAGGCTGCTGCGAAGCGACGCGCCGCTCTGCTCGGCGAGGGACAGTCCGTCACGAATCTGCGCGTTCGTACCTTCGTAGACTTCCCCATCGACCACGGGCCGGAGCCCTGCAAGACGAAAGGGAGCGTCCACGAAATCGCCCGACAGCGCCGCGCGATCTGCGTCGTTGGCGGCGCGCGCTCGGTCGTCGGACCGACGGTTCACATAGAGCGCGCTCTCGTCGCGTAGCGCTTGGTTGAAATCGCGAAGGATGACTCGCGCTTCCGGAATCGACGGCGCATCGCCCGCAGCTCGAGCACGTCGCTCGAGATCGTCGAGCCGCCGCATGAGGCCACGCGCCTCTTCGGAGTTGCCTACCGCGCGCTCGACGCGCGTCCGGATCTCTCCCGAGTGGCCATGAACCATCGCGCCGATCGCAACGGAGATGCCTTGGGTGACCACGTCGTCGGCGCCGGCCGTGCTGACCCGCCCGTCGTTCGTGAGCGCCTGGGCCATGCCGCTCGCGCCGATGCTCACCCCCACCTCGATCGCCGAGTACGCGGCGGATTTCGCGGTCGCCTTCGCGAAGCCCGACCAGGTGCGGAGCTGCTGCTCGATCGCCGCCGTATCGCCCTTGAGCGCCGCGAACGGTTTCATCGCGACGCCTGCCAGCGAGATGGCGAGGAGGTTCTCCGAGAACGCACGGGCACCCGTCTCGCCGCCGACCAGGCCCTGCGCCTTCGTCGCCATGAACGTCTGCGACGTGACTTCGAGGACGGTGTAAGCGGCTTTCGCTTCGCGCAGGTCGGCGACCACGTCACCGAGCATCACCGCCTCGCGCGCCATCGCGAGCCCGCGCACCGCGGCGACGCCCGCGCCGGCGATCTCGCCCGTCACGAGCATGATCCCGATCTGCGCCGCCATCGAGACGAGCATGTTGTGGATGCGCTGGTTCGCGATGCGCTTGTCGGCCCACTTGAACCATTCGAGGATCTCGTTCTTCTGCCCGAACGTGCCGAACTGCTTCTGAACGGAGACAATGTCTTCGCGCGCGTGAATGATGCGCTGCCGCGGCGTCCCGAGATTGTTCGCGGCGCCGAATCGCGTGTTGAGTCCGTGGTGAAGGTCCAGCTCCTTCAGCCACATCTTGGCGTCGTTGCGAAACGCCGCGGCGGTCATCTGGAGCGTGTAGCCCGCTCCGTTGTCGGCGTTCAGCCCTGCCTCGTCGGCTTCATGCTCCAGCGCGAGAAGGCGCGTCTGAAACGTCGAGATTTCCGCGCGCAGTGCCGTTTCTTCCGCGTCGACGGCGAGCTGGTCCGCGCCGTCGACGTCGACGGCGCCGGTCCGCGTAGCCCCGAGCCGCAGGTCGGCCGCGCGAGAAGCAAGGCCCGGGACCGCGCCGATCGTCTCCTCCGAACGGTCAACGACGAGGTTGGTTCGGCGTTGCTCGCCTTGCTGCTCGGCGACGAGCTCGCGCGCGACGCGAATGCGATCCTCGGCGATCGCGACCGGCAGCATCGCGCGCGTACGTCGTGCCTCGGCGAGCGCGCCCTTCGCTTGCGCCGGAAGGTGCGAGACCCCCGCCGCGCGAGCGTAGGCTTCGAGCACCGACACGACGGGCCCGAGCGCGGCGGCATCGCTAGGCTTCGCGCCGTGCGATTCGAGGTCTTGCATGATCGCGGCGACGTCCGAAGACGCGTCGTGCAGGACCTGCTCTTGAGCAACGAGGACGGCCGTCCACTTGGGCGACGCCGCGCCATCTGACGCGCGCCGATCGAGGAAGTGCGCAGCGGCGGCGAGCGGCGACGCTGCGTGCCACGGCGCGAGCTTCTCCCGCATCGACGCGAGCTGCACGCGCGAGCGCTCAAGCGCGTGGGTTGCCGAGAGCGCTCCGGGGCCGGGTGCGTCGACCGTTTGCGCGAGAGCGGCTTCGTCGCTCGTGGTGCTACTCGCGAGCGCCATGGGGTCGGCGAGGCGGGGCCCGACGTTCGTCGCGTACGCGCGCTGCACGGAGGCCGGTGCGTAGTTCCACGCGGCCTGGACCTTGCGGGCGGTCTCGATCGGAATCGTGAAGTAGGGTGGGCTCGCGGCGATGCGGTACGCCTGCTCCGAGTCATCGGCCGCATCGCCGTCGAGCGCCATACGTGCGACGTCCTCAGCCGTCGCGTTCGCGGGCGAAAGCACGTGGATGACGTTCCACAGGTTCGGGTCCTTCTCGCCGAGCCACTTGAAGTTGACGACGTCGCGTGCGCCGTGGGCGAAGGGCTTGCCGGGCGTGTCTTTCGCGCCGACGGCGGCCGTGTTCGTGACCCGCTCGGGCTGGACGAGCACTTCTGCGATCACGCCATCGAGCGGGCAGCTCGCGACGAGCTCCGACGCATGCGGCATCTCGCGGCCGTGCTCGTCGAGCTGAACCCGGAGCCGTGCGCCCATGCGCTGGATCGAGACGGCGATCGGCACGTCCAGCGCTTCGCTGAGTGCTACCCCCACCGCGGGCAACCACCCGCCGCTCGCGTCACCGTTGCGAACCGCATCGACGAGCGCGACCAGGTCGGCGGGCGGCGTCAGCTCCATGATCCGTTTGAGCGTCAGGCCGGGCACTGCATCGACGAATTCGCGGACGGCGTTTCCGACGGCAATGCTCGCCGCGAACGGCGCCGTCCATCGCAGCCGCGGATGCGGCTCGACGAGCCCCGTCTTGATGACGCGCGTAGTGAGCGCGGCCAAGACCTGAGCACGAAAATGCTCGACGTACTCCCACCCCGGCCGCCCCGTCGCGAGCGGGCCGACGGTCGCGGCAGCCGGCTCGACGGGCGCGGCGGTTCTCGTCCCCGGCGCGGACGTCGATTCGTTCCCGTCGGGACCGCTGGCTAGCGTCTGCTTGCCGGCGATCCCACCGCCCGCGGGTGACGTCGAATGCTGGGCTTGCTTGGGGGCAACGGTTGAATCCCCAACCGCGCTATCGCGACCATTACCCATCGCGTCGTTGCCTCCACGCTACACGCCTGTCGCGCTCGGCAGCTCGAGCTGCGGCCGGGGCGGTCTCAACGCCTATCCCGTTCGACATTCGTTTCCTTCTACTGCGCGGGCTCGCCTCTTCTCTCCGACATCGCTCGCGATCGCTGCCCTGTTGAAACATCGGGCTCGAATTTTCGAGAAGGGCACAGCCGCAGGCCCGGGATGCTGGTTCGTACGATCCATTCCCGCTCCCGGCTCGGCGGTTAGAACCGAATCGCGTCGTGCAGGTAGCCGAAGTAGAAAACCAATTCGCGGTCGGTGGCGAGGGCCCACTGACGCCGCGCAATCTGGCCCCACCGCTCCGCGGCGGTTTGCTCGCCCAGGGCGAGCAGCGCATCTCGACGAGCGGCCGAGTCCCATGCAAGGTCGGCTGGAGCCCGGCGCGTCTGGCTCGCGTGCGGCTCGTTCAGCCATCGCACGAGGTCAGGTGGCGCCGGACGGATTCGGGGCAGCGCGCCGCTTAGCAGGCTTCCCATGTTGAGGCCGACAAGATCGTGCGACGACCCTCCTCCGTGGAGCATCAGCCCGAGGGCGTGTTGGTCACCCGCGAGAATCGCTTTGAAGCGGTCGACGTCTGCTTGTTCCGTCCCCATACGTTTGTCGACGGCGGGAAGCTCACCGCGCCGCGTCTCGAAAGCGTGCTTTGCGTACGTCCACGCTTCGACGCGCGGAGGCGTTCCACCCTCCCGGAACGTGACCACAGCGCCGACAATCGCCACGTCGCGCGCCAGCAACCCATCCGGCCCCGCCTCCCGATCTCTCGTCGCATCGAGCTTGGCAGCGGTCGTCTCCATCGCCCTGACGGAGCCATGCGCCTTCGCGAAATCGCCGACGAGAATCGCCGCCAGCGCGGCATGCGCGTGAAGCTTCACTTGGTCGTGCGGCGTGAACGCGTCGAGGTGCTCGATGAGCGTCGGCGCAGCAGTAGTCATGAAATCTGGTCCAAACATTCGATCATCGAAGAGACTTGTCGCCTGCTCCCAGTCCTCTTCGCGGCGCACCTCGTCGTCGGTAAAGTGCTCCCCGTCCGATGTCACGCGCAAGAGGTACGCGATCGCATAGCCATCGCGGAGATCAAGACGACGGTCCTCGTCGAGGGCCTTCCAGCGTTCGACAAACCCGCGGATCTCGTCGAGCGTGCCGTCGAGAAGGACCATCGGCGCGCACGACCCGTTCTCGCTCGGATAGTGCGCGGGCTTGCCACTCGCCCGCGCAGTGAGAGACGCTGCGACGCATGTCCAGCGAGCAGGGGCATCCCGAGTGAGTGCGCCTCCGTCCGTCTCGAGGCGGGTCGCCGCCTCGGCGGCTCGCTCCCATCTATGGCAACCGAGGGCGGACATGAAGTCCACGATCGGATAATGCCGACGAGTCCAGTCACCGACGAAGCCGGCCTCGTCGAGCGCATCGGCCGCCGCGCACGGAAGTCCGAGGGCCAGGTTCGCTTGCGCGCGCCAGTAAACACCGCCCAAGCAGTCGGACCGATCGACGAGTCGTTCGTATTCGCCCCGTCTCCACGAGCGTTCGCACGTGTCCTCCAGCTCGAAACCCGCGTCGGCGAACTTCCGCAGCGCGTCCTTGCGATGACCAGGCGTTGCCGCCGCGATCACGAGCGGATGCAGCTCGGAGATATCGTCGCTGTCCCGGTCGTCGAACGGTCTGTCGCCGGCGACTTCCGTCGCGAGCTCGCCGACGAACGCCAGCGATAGCGCCACCTGCGCAGCGGCGACCAAGCCGACCACGATGCACGCGACCGCGCGGTTGCCCGTGTAGCTCTCACGTCGACGCGATGCCCACCACAGGAAAACAAGCGTCCCGAGTACGCCAGCACCAACAACAGCGACCTTCCACACCAACCATCCGTACTTCACGAGGAGCGGTTCAGACATGATCGGCTCCCGCACGTGCTTCTGTCTTTGCCGGCGGAGCGATCTTCGGCGCCACGATGAGCATCGCCATCGCAAGCAGTGGCACGACGAGGCCCAGCAGTCCCCACACGACGGGGCGGCGACCTATCCCCATCGCGAGGACCGCGCACGCGCCACCCCCGAGCACGTCCACCAGAATGTAAGTTCCCACGAATCCTCCTCCGCGCTCACGACGCGCGCGACTGAATCGAAACGGACCGGCCGACGATGAGCAAGCCACTCTCAGTGGAGTTTCGGCTAATCGATCGGTTCGGCGACGACGAGGAACCGCGCCGACGCGATCGGCACGTGCAGATTCAGCGGGACGTCGGTCTGACTCGTCGCGACGAGCGCACCGCGGTCGACACCGTGCCATGTGAACACGAGGTACGTCGCGGTCATTGCGTCCCGCTCGGAGGCCGGCGCGCGGCCGTGATCGAGGTGTGCCGCGTCCGGCGCGAGCACGGCGGCCATGTCGCGCGCGGAGCCAGCGGCAGCGGCGCTCGCAGGCTGCGTGCGCCACACGATCACTGGATGCACGACTTTGCCCGCGTAGGTCACCCATGAGCCATGCGCGCGGTAGACGGGTACGCCGTGGCGCACCACCATGCCGGGCGTACCGTCGAGCGCGAGCCAACCGGGCGCGCGCATGCAGTCACCCGCGCAGGGCGCGGTCGATAGCGGTTCGCCCGGACCGGTGTCGGGGATCTTGCGGTTTCCGTCGCGATCCTCTTCGTACTCGTCCGGCGTCGGCAGCGGATTCGCGAGGGCGGGCGCGGCAACGGCAAGAACGGCGAGCAGGACTGCGCGCATCACTTGACCTCGGCGCCGAGGACGACGGCCGGCGTCGTCGCGCCGGACTTCGCGACGGCGAGCAGGATCGCATCTCCGTTGACGGAGACGAACGCGAGCATGCCGGGGTGTAGACCGACGACGTAGCGCGCGGGCACCGTCACCGGCGAGCGCGCCGTGTGCGGCATGTCGCGGATCTCGTACTTGCCACACGAGCCCTCGTAGACGAGGCGACCGTCGGCTTCGATGCGCGAGAGCCGCGTGCCGGGATGGTAGTCGACGCACATCGGCTCCTTCGTCGGCGTCGCCGCGAATTCGATCTTGCCCGCGGGCGTGACGGACTTGATGACGTAGAAGAAGCCGCCCGGATCCATCGCGCCTTTGCCGTCGTCGAGGAACTCGCGGCGATCGACGCGAGGGATGTCGAGCTGCGCGCGCGAGTCGTCGAGCTCGATGTGCGCGCCGGCGATCGCCGTCAGGGCCGCGCCACGCGGACCGCGAAAGCCGGGCCAGAAGTAGAGGGCGCGCCGCAGCGTCAGGCCCAGCGCGTCGAGGTGATCGTTCGCGCAGCCGACGTAGGCCACGGCCGCGAGGTACGCGCGCGGATCCGTTATCGTGGCCGCCGCGAGCAGATCGGCGGGCTGGTCCGTCTCTTTGTACGAGACGGTGAAGCGCTTCGCCGGGATCGCCGCGACGGCGCGGGTCCACGCGGTCCAGGTCTTCGCCTCGCAGCCGTCGAGCACCTTGCGCGAGTGCGTCGCGCGCGCGTCGTCCATCGCGAGGGTGGCGGCGCGGAGCTCGGCGTCGAGCGGCGTGGCGGCAGCGCGGGCGACCTCGAACAGCTTCGCGTAGCCCGGATCCTTCGCCGTCGCGGCGGCGACATCGCGCTGGTGCTGCGCGATCTGTCCGCGGACGCGCTCGGCCTCGACGCGCAGCGCGAAGCGCTCCCAGCCCGCGTGGACGCCGGCGCCGACCTTCGCCGGATCGAACGCGCGTAGATCGCCGTCGCACACCGCCCACGCGGCGACGGAGCGGCTTCTCAGACAGCGCTCGACGAGGGCGAGGCGGCCGGCCATCGAGAGGCGATCGTCGAGTGCATCGGCCGCGTAGTCGTCGTCGCGCGTGCGGAGCAGGGCGAATTGGCCGAGCGGATCGAGCGCCGACCAGGCACCCTCGGCGCGGAGGCTCTGGAGGTCCTGGCCCGGCGCGGCCGTCGCGTACGCAGCGGCGTCGGCGAGATCGTCGTCGGAGAGGTGCCACTTCGCGATCGCGGCGTCGGCAGGCGTGCGGTCGTCGCCGTCGTGCGCGAAGCACTCGAGCTGCACGATGCCGGACGCGACGCGGCCGAGATCCGGATCCGTGGCGGCCTTTCCGGGCGACGCGACGACGGGATCGCGAGTAGCGGCGCGGCACCAGGCCGGCGGCGCTGCCGATGCGGTGTGGGCCAGCGAAAGGAACGCAGCGAACGCGACGAGGGCCTTCATGTGCGCCCTTCTACTGCGCGAGATGCCCTGACCTCGCTGGCGCTGAAACATCGGGCTCGAATTTTCGAGAACGGCACAGCGCGCCCCTTCGCACCGACGAGCTGCGAGCCGTCTGGCCCTTCGCGCATCGCGCGCTGGTTCGTACGATCCACATCAAGCGTCGGCGTCGCGCCGACTCGCCAGCTCGAAGGTTTCCATGCAACACTCGGCGGCGATCGATCGGCGATCGATCGAAGCACCGCGAAGCAGGGGTATGGCGACGAGAAGTGTCAGACAGGCGATCGCATGCTTCGCAATGGCATGCTCTCTCGCATCTTCGAGCGCGAACGCGAGCGTGCTCATCGAGGAATACGAAGACGCGCGACCACCGGATGCTGACCAGCTTCTGGCCGAGCTACGCGCACGCCTACGCGCGCGCGGTGTCGTCGTGACGCCGAACGAGATCATCGAAAGTGCTAGCGGCATGCCGCGGCCCGCTACCGGGGTTCCCGCATCGTCGCTCGGTGCGCTTCGCGACGCGATGAACACGGCGCTCAAGAAAGCGCGGTACGGCGAGTACAAAGAGGCCATCGAGCAGCTCGACCACGTTTACCGGCTCGCAGTCGAAAACCCCGACGCAGTCGCGCAAGACCCCACCGCGCCCGTGTGGCTAACGAAGGTCCTGGTGAACGCAGCCTTCGCGCATAACCGCCTCGGCGGCGACTCCGACGCCGTGCGACAGCTCCTGCTCGAACAGATCCGTAGCTTCCCTGAGGTCGCGGTGACGTCCGAGGACTATGGGCCCGAGATGGCGAAGCTCTACGCGTCGGCGAAATCGAGCAGCGACCGCGAGCCGCGCAATCGCCTCGTGGTCAAGGTCTCCCGCCCCGACGCCGAGATTTTCATCAATGGTGCTCCACGAGGGCGCGCGATGTTCGCGGGTGACTTGTTGCCGGGCGCCTACCACGTGCTCGTGCGCGTCGGCTCCGAGGCGCGTCGCTACGATGTCGCCGTCGAGGTTCCGCCGCGGCCAGCTACTGGCCTCAACATCGATTGGGATCTCGACCGGCACATCCACGCATCCGAGGATTGGGTCGGAGCACTCGGCACCGGCAATCGATCCGAATCGCTGGTGAAGTGGCTCGCCAAGCGGTTGCCGAAGAACGATCGCGCGATCGTCGTGACGATCGCGCAGCACGACGGGCATCGGTACCTTGCTGGTTTCGCTGCTTCCGCCTCCGGAGAAACTAGGACGACCTGCGCGGAGCAGCTTGCCGAGCCCGCCAGCGCCGCCGCGAGCCGCACGTCGGCCGCCGAGCTCGCGGATTGTCTCACAGGGGATGCGCCGTCCCGCCACGGCACGCCGACCTTCGACGCCTCTGCGGCGACCTCACTGCCTGCCTCGGTCGTTACGAAGAAGCAGCCGACCGACGAGAATCCATCGCCGCGGCCGTCGCCGCCGCGTGCCGCTCACGATCGCTGGGGCCTCTACACCGGCATCGTCGGTGCAGCGATGCTGGGCACCGGCCTCTACCTCTATCATCGGACCTACAGCGCCCATGACGATGACCCGAGTCTACTCTCGGGGACGC
Source organism: Kofleriaceae bacterium (assembly GCA_036499725.1). Classification (GTDB taxonomy): domain Bacteria; phylum Myxococcota_A; class Polyangia; order Haliangiales; family Haliangiaceae; genus JABFXX01. Next base: position 21,205 of record DASYDE010000045.1, on the reverse strand, counting down.
TGATGTTCGTCGGCGCTGCTGGAACAGGCGTGGGGCTAGGATGGCTGCTCATCAAGCTCGACTCGCGACGCGGCGGCGCTGGACTCTCGATCAGCCCGACGAGCAGCGGGGGGACGGTTTCGTTTGTCGGCAGGTTCTAAGACCACCGCCGCCGTGGGCACCATGACGGAGGTAGGCGCCACCGAATGGCGCATCAACGACGAGCTAATTCACCTTCGTCGTTGGGCGAGCAACGTCGTGTATAAGTTGCCCGCCAAAGACGGAACACACGCAACCCTCGGCGCTGATGCCGGCGCCGACATCGTGCTCGAAGATCCCGGCGGCCTCGTTTCGCGAAAGCACGCGAGCATCACCCGCGAAGATGGCCGGTACGTTTTGCGTGACCTGGGCTCGAAGAACGGAACCCGCATCGACGGCGCCCGCCGCTCGCTTAGCGTCCTCGAGCCCGGGGTCGAGATCGTGCTCGGCGGAACCACCCTCGTCGCGGAGAGCCGTCTCTTCGTCGAGCTGCGTTCCTTCCTGCAGCGGCTCCTCGGCTGGAATGAACACGCGCTCGAAGCGGTCGACCTCGCGCTGCGGTCGGTACGGACTGCCGCCGCACGACGAGGAAGACTGGTGCTTTGCGGGGAGGGCGACCTTGCACTCGTCGCGGCACAGTTGCATCGCATCACGTTCGGCTCCGAACGTCCGTTTGTCATGTCGACCGCGAGCCGTCGCGACAGGGAGGAGCAATCGCTTCGCTTCGCAGCCAAGAACTTCGAGTCCGGACTGGCGGCGCTCGAAGCCGCGCACGGCGGGACGGTCTGCATCTGGGGCAAGGGAAAGGCACGACCTCGGAACTATCTCGAGATGGTTGCGGCGCTGCGCGACCCTGCATCGCGGGTCCAGCTCGTGGTCTGCGTCCACGAGACCACCGACGGAAAAGAGTTCGATGACTCGCCGGTTGTGATTCCGAGGCTGTCAAAGCGCGCACCGGAGCTCGCACACGTCGTCGACGAATACATACGCGACGCGGCGACCGCTCTTGGCGTAGCGACGGACCTCGACGCAAGCGACCGTGCGTGGATCCGAAAGTTTTCCGCGCGCAGTCTTTCCGAAATCGAGCAGGCGACGCTGCGTCTGGTCGCACTTCGCCACGGTGGCGGCTGGTCGGCGGCAGCCCTATTGCTCGGGGGCATCTCGCACGCGGGTGTTGCGCGTTGGTTCAAACGGCGCGACCGCAGTTGGGACCAGTAGTGCCGTTTCCGGAAAGATTAGCCGGACGTTTCAAGCGCTGAGGTAGCGCGCTGGGAGCCGGTGAAGAAAGCGCCGGCGAGCAGTAGAAGGTGACGTGCACAGAGGACAGGCCGGGGAGGCTCGCACGCCCGACGTCGCTTCCGCGGCGACAAGTGCGCTCCAGTTCGTGACGAGACGTATCAAGGAGCTTCGCGACGCGACACGCGCGGGCAACCGGCATCTCGCCCATCGCGCATCCCTGGCGCTTCACGCGGGCTTCTATGAAGCCGAGCAGGAAGTCGCACGGCTCGGAGAGTCCATCGCATCAAGCGACGCCACCAACGTTGCTGCGTGGTCGCTCAATCACGCCCGAAAGGAAGCCGAGGCCGCCATCGCAACCGCGCGCCAGCAGGGGCTGCGCGTCGAGGATCTTCCCGCATCGTTCGGAACGCCGACTCGACAGCTCCGCCGACCGCGATCGTCACGAACGGCCCGGCCGTCGTCGACGAGCAACCTCGGAGCACGGCGCGGCCGGATGATTCGATGGGCAATCGCAGTAGCCGTCGTCGTGTGCATCACGCTCGTGTGCACACGATGACGACGGCCGCACCGGACCTGTCCACAGGGAACCTCGATGAGCGACGAACACGGTGCTGAGCCAGCGAAGCAGCTACAAGCGGCGGCGGTGCACCTCCGGAACGCGATGACCCTCATCCGCGTGATCCGCTCTGCAAGCGAACGAGAGACTCGTGAAGCGCACCGCCAACTCCGCCGCGAGCTCGAGGCGGTCGAGCGTGCATTCAGGGCGCTCGCGCTCGAGGAGGCTACCCTTGAGCAGAAGCTGCGGCACGTCCGGTTCGCGCTCGATTCGACGAAGCTCCTCGCGATGGATGCAATTGCGGACGCCGATGCTCGCGGTGTTTCGCTCGAAACGTGGTCTTTCCTGCACCGCGAGCTGTCCCTGAATTGATTCCGCGGAACCGCAGCCGCCGCCCGTTTCTTCACCCCTGACGGCGCGGCGGCTGTGGCGTCCGCCTTCTCCCCGCGTGGCTCCTCAAAACGGCACCGTCTCGTCGGTGGTGACCTGGCCGATGATGTTGTCGCGCGGACTGAGCACACGAATCAAAGCGTCCTGCAGGACGATCGCCTCCTCGGGCGTGGTCGTCACAGCAGCCGCGAGGCAGCGCCGTCGCTGATACCAGACCCCCGGCGCATCCGTCCGCCCGCTGTAGCCGGCCCAAAATTTTTTCGCTCGCGCCCAACGTTGAAAGTGCCGCGTCATCGTTTCGTAGAGATTGCTCGTGTGTGATTCGCCGACGTACGCGACGACACTCGCGGCGCCCGGTTGCGTCACCGCAATCACGTAGGCGCCGGAATGGCCGCGCAGCTCGCGAACCCAGGCCGGATAGTCGCCGGTCCCGCCGACGGGCGAGAAATGGAGTGGCGGCAACCGCACGTCACCGCTCCGGCACGAAGTAGGCTCGGAGCCGTGGCACGCGCCGAGCTCGGGGCGGCGACGACGACGAGCGCAGTCGGCCGAGCAGCAGCTCGAGCGACGGCGGCAAGCTCGATTCGGCGGGGGCGCTCGGCGGCGATGTCGACGCGTTTGCGGACGCCTTCTCGTTCGGCGTGAGGGCGGTCGCCGCAACCGCGAGCATCCGGCCGACCGGATGCTCGGGCCCGCACGCGGCTCCGAACTGCCGGGCTAGCTCGACGACTCGCGCGCGTTGCGGCGGTGGAACGAGGTCCTCGAGCGCCTCGCGCAGTGCCGTGGGGTCGATTTCGGTCGGCGTTTTCATCACGATCGCCCTCCGTGACCAAACAGCATGGGCAAAAGCACCATCGAGCCGACGAGAATGCCGGCGCCAGCGACGAGCACCGGCACGTCGACCGAATGCACTGCCCGCTCGACCTTGCGCACCAACCTCGCGCCCGAGTTCTTGGGGTCCGAGGGCGAGAGCGCTTCGTTGATCGTCGTCGTCGCCGCGGCGCCGGCGACCGAAGCAGCCATGCTCGACAACACTTCGGACTTCACGGGCAACGTGATGTGTTTCGTGGCGTCGAGCCAGAAGTACACTTCCGGTTGCACCGACGCCTTTCGACCCGCATCGAGTACCCGGACGTAGTCGGCGAGCGCGGGCCAGAAGACGGCTGCGTCGCGCGCCGGGTAGGGCTCGGCGCCGCTGCCCGGCCCCAGGTCTTTGATGACGTCGAGCATGTGAGCGACAATGGCGCGCCAGGGCCCGAGCGCCTCCTGCACCTTCGGCATTTTCGCGGCGTCGTACTCGTACTCGTCCGTCAGCGCCGACCAGTAATCGGCCTGCCCGAGAACCTCTGCGACCGTGGCCTTCGGAATCGGCCGCCCGTGCTCGTCGTTGCCACTGTCGCCGTGCAGAGCCGCGTAGTGCGCCACGATCGCGGTGAGCAGATCCGGCCAGTCCTTCACGTCCGTGAACCGCACGCGGTCCCCTTCGACCTTCGCGGTCGCGTTCCGGAAGCCGGCTGCGAACCGTGCCGCGAGACCGTCGACGCGAGCGCGCGCGTGGTCGATCGCGCGTGCGACATCGCGCAGCTCGTCGAACAGCGCAGCCGAAGCGGGAAAGCGGTCGGCCGGGGCCAGCCCGAAATAGTCGTCGCCGGCGAAGCGAGCAACGAGATCGGCCCACCGGCGCTCCCAGTCGTCGCCGGTGAGCGGCTCGACGTCATCGATTTCGCCAGCAGCCACGAGATCGTTGAGTGCGCCGGCGATCCGATCGACGACGAGCAGTGCGTCTTGCACTGTCACGCGTGGCGCGCCGGCGTCGTCGCGTCCTCGCCGGTCTGCGAACACGCGCTCGAGATCGTCGACCAGGTCGAGCCACTCGTCGGGATTTGCGCTTGAGAAGTCGGGTTCCATCATGTCTCTCGCTCCTAGGGGCTTTGGTGATAGGTCTTGGTTACTGAGAACGGCAGGCCGGCGCTCTCGAGCGCCGCCGTGGTGGACTCGAAGTCGCCTTGCCGGGCGTCGCCGCGCACGTCGAGCTCGACGCGGTCGGCCTCAAACGAGAGCCCCATCGCGGCGAGTTGCTGGACGGCCACCGTTAGCGGGACGAGCCGACCGTCGAGATACAAACCGACTGCATCGAGGCGCAGGTGCACGACCACCGCCGGTCGAGTCAGCCGCGCGGCCGTTGCCGGCGCGGCGATGCCACTGGTGCGCGGTGTACCGCGAGGCTTGCCATCGTCGCCACCGCCGCGACCGAACCCGCGCGAGCCATCGCCGGGACCGAACCCGCCGGACCCGCGATGCAGCAACCACCACGCGAGCAGCGCCGCTCCCCCGATGGCAACGATCGGTCCGACGTGATGATGTTCCTCGCGCCTGCTCACGCGACACCTCCCGACGTCAGGAGCGCGCGCGCCTGCTGATACGCGAGACCATGACGTGGATCGCTCGCCGCGAGCGGCGCGAACAGCATCAGCCGGCGCGCGTCGACATCCGGGATCGGGCCGACCCACGCTTGCGTGTCGCGCCCGGGTCGAGACCGATCGAGCACGCACGTAGCTCCGCGCTCGAAGGGCAAGTCGAACGACCAGCGCTCGAGGATCGTGAGCGCATCGCAGACACGGGCGGGCGCCGGGCGCCCGTTGGGCGCCGCGAGCCACGCGGCATATCGTCGATGCTCGGCGTTCGCGTCGAGAGGGTCGAAGAAGCGCACCGCGCCACGAGCGATGCCACGTGCGCGACCGGACAACACTTCGCGCGCGATCGCGAGCTGACCCTGGTGCGCGTCGAGTCTCGTCGACGCGGGGCGCCGAGCGCCTTGTGAGCCGAAAGCGGCACCGCGCGTAAGGGACTGGTAGAGCGTGCGCTTGCTCGCCGTGGCGCGGTTAAGTTCCGCGTCGACGATGCACGCCCACTCGACGGCAGTCCCTCCGTCGCCGCGCTCGCTCGCGATCAATCGCGCGGCCGTCAGCTCGTCGAGTGTCGTTGCTGTGTCGATGCGCTTCGCCTGTGCGAGTAGCTCCTCGTCCGTCGGCGCGACGTGGTCGCCGACGGCGGTCGAGGTCGTCAAGCGCACGCCGAGCGGCACACGTGGAAGCCGAGCACTCGTCGCCGGTGGCGGCATCGCCGGTGTAGCCGAGGATTCCGCGGGTGCCTGCTGCTGCGTCGAATGGCCCTGCACCGGCACATGCGCGAGCCGCCACAGCCCGTAGAGGGCAGGGGGTACGAGCAAGAGCGCTAGTACGGATGCAACGTTTCGGCGTGAGCGAGACACGGATTCCTCGGTAAAAAAGGGAAGGCCGTCCGCGAACGGACGGCCGGAGTTAGTCGCGCGCGCGGCGCGACCGAGACGCCTTCGCAGCCGCCTCCGCGGCGGCCGCGGCGGCCGCCTCGAACACAGGCTCGGTCACCACGAGGATGACCTGAGGTGCGGAGCGCGAGCTCGCGCTTGAGCCCCGCGTCGCATTCGAGTTGCCGTTACCGGCGCTCGTGCCGACGGTGGGCGCCGTCGGCAACGGAACGTAGCTCGGGCACGCGTCGCAGCTCGGGCCGAAGATGCGCGACCAGAGGCTCGGCGGCGCCGGCGGGCTCAGATCCTCGCCGTTCGGACCGATGTACTTCGGCCGCGACGGCGTGAACAGCGGCCACGCCAGCATCACGCCCACTCCTCGAGGATCGTGCCGGCGATCTCGATGAGACCGATCCAGGTCTCGTCGCTCTTGGCCTCCTGCGCGATCTGCGTCGTGTAGCTGAGCGCGTTCGCCTGGTTCGCGAACAAGCTCTTGGTGTCGGTCTCCGCATCGCCCGTGTACGTCGCCACCGGAGGCGGCGCGGGCAGCGCGCGGAAGGCCGCGATCAGCGGCGCACCCGCCTTGATCACCTGGCCGACCTTGCGCATCGTCGAGTTGGCCGGCTTCTGCTGCATGGCGAGCTGCATCGCCATCGCGGGCGGCATGCCCATCGCCTGGTACTGCGACGCGAGCGCGAACTGCTGCATCACGCCGGCGCTACCGCCGCCGGCGCCGGCGCCAGCGAGCAGCGGCAGCATCGCCGCGCTCGCCGCGGTCCCGTACGGCTGCATGCCCATCGCGTACGGATCGTTCGGCTGGTCGTAGTAGGGCTCGCGCACGGGCCGCGTCCCCGGCCGGCGCACCACCACCCCGCGGCGGCCGTTGCTGCTGCCGCCGGCACCGGACCGGCTCACCACGCGGACCGCGTTACGGAAATCGTCGTCGTCGTCATCGTCGTCGTACATTGCGTCTCTCCTGTTTGGTTGTTGCTGTCGTTGTCGAGTCGAGAAGGAAGTCGAGAAGGCGAGCTAGCGCGCCGCGTGCATCGCGCGGCTGATCTCCCGCCGAAGCTGCGCCGACACGGACGGCGCCTGGCGCTGCGGCGGCTGCGTCGGCGGCGCAGCCGTCGGCGGCGGTGGCGCCGCGGCGAGCGTGTTGTCGGTGCCCGCGGCGAGCTGCTTCTGGTTCGCGTTCGCCGCATCCGACGTCGTCGTGTCGGCCGGCTTCGTCGCGTCGGCCGGCTTCGGCTTGATGCCACCGACGATCAGATCGCCGACCGAGATCGCGCCGGCGCCGAGGCCGAGGCCGAGGCCGGCGGCGCGCACCTCGGGCGACTTGAACCAGGCCATGGCGCCGAAGCCGAGCGCCGCAGCGCCGATCCCGACGTACGCCGGGCGCGTATGCGCGAGCTTCGCGAGGCCGGCGGTTGCAGCGGCGCCAAGAAGGCCCGCGGTCGCGAGCGCGCCGACCTGGCGATAGTTGGTTCCTTGCCGCGCGCGACCGCGTCGACGAGGACGATCGATCACCGTGGCCGAGGTCGTCATCGGCGGCAGCCGGGTGGGCTGCCTCACTAGAGCTGTCGTTGCCATTGTCTGTTTCTCCTTGTGTGGTCTCAGCTCCCGCGCAACGGCTGATCCGTTGCGTCGGGGTAGGGGTCGATTGGTTGCGGTTCGCCGTGTTCCTCGACGGGGACCGGGTCATTCGCCGCCGGCGCCGCCGGCGGCGTGCTGGAGCTCGTGCTCGCGCTCGCCGCACAACGCGCGCAGGTACTCGTGTGCGAAGGGGAGGGCGCTCGATCGCCCGCGCCGTTGTCGTGCGCGTCCGTCGCGCTGGTGTCGGCGCCGGCGCTCTCGTTCTTCTTGCCGGTGCCGGCGAGCTGGTCGAGCAGCCCGGCAGCGGACATCAGAGTCCCAATCCCGTCAGGGCCGAAAGGAAGCGCTTCGGGAATCGCCGCGCTCAACGCCCACGTGAGCGCCGCAGGCTCGGCAGGCGCGAGGCCGTTCGCGATTCGCTGGACGTCGTCCGTCGCACGCTTGTGTCGACGCGCGAATTCTTCGCCATGCGCGACAAGCGACTTCGTGAGCCCCACGGCCCACGCCAGCGCCTCGACGGGCTCGAGCGGCTGACCGCGATCCCCGTTCGCGTTGCGAACCCTGTGCAGCGCCGCGGCGAGCTGGTTCCGGGTTGTTGCGACCAGATCGAGCCACACCGGCTTGTTGGCTTCGACGGGGAACGTGTGGCGCTCGTCCGAAGGCAAGACCACGGTCATCAGCGTCCGCGTCGGCCGCGGATCGATCGCCTCGGCGAGCACCAGGTAGGCGAGGGCCACCTCGACGCAGTTGACGTCAGGCGCGTCGAGCGGCACGAGCCGCACGCGCTGCGGTACGTCGCACTGAACGCGGGGGCCCGGCGTTGGATCGTACGGTCCATCGGGACGCCGAGGGAGGCGACGGAGCAGCCGCTTGACCGCTCGGAGCGAACCGAGCTGCGCGGCGATCGCCTGCACGTCTTCGCGGTCCTGCGCCGCGCGTGCGAGCGCGACGATTTGGCCCAAACAGTCCTCATCGTTGAGTGGCTCGACGATCACAACGGTCCTCCTTCGCGACTCGCCTCGACGAACACGCTCCGCAACCACGCAGCCGCATCCGCCGGCGAGCGCCCGCTCACCTCGCGATGCAGCTCGGCGAGCTGCTCGGGACTCGCGGTCGGGAGAAAGCGGCGCATGACCGCTTGTTCGTCAGGCGTGAGGTACGGCGCGATCTGCATCGCCAGCGGCCACACGGTCGCGAAGTTGATCGGCGCGATCGGCGCCGTGGCGGTTGCGCCTGGGGGAGAAGGGGGCGGCGGCGAGCTCGCAACCGGCGGCGTCGTTCCACCGCTCGGCGCCGGTGCGTGGCTCGCCGCCGCCCGAAGCGCTGCACTGCTCTCCTCGGGCGAAAGCCCTAGCACCTTCGTATTGACGAAATGGCTGATCGCCGGCGCGAGGCTCGTGAGCGTCGCGGCGAGTCCACCACCGCCGGCTTGTGGGCTCTCCTCGTTCGCCGGCAAGGGCGCTTCGACGACGTACGGAGTAGGAGGCGCCACCGGCAGCGGCGCGCGATGCGAAATGCCCGCGCCGTCGGCCGCGGTGACGACGGTCGCGGTCGCGCGGACGAGTTCGCTCGTGTGCCGCTCGGTGCCCTCAACTTGCGCCTTGACGACTTGGAGCGCGTCCGACAGCGCGGCACGGCTGTCGGCGTTCGAGGCGCGCAAGAGGCCGAGCAGCTCGAGCACGATCGACGTGTCGGCGGTACCGCCGATCGCCGGCGTCGCTCGGTGCTTCGCGGGCGCCGCGCCGCTCTCGTCGCCCTCCACCATCTCGGGCGTGATCGCGTAGCAAGCGACCTTGACGCTCCGCAGAAACTGATAGCTCTCGTCGACGGCGGCGAGCCGGTAGCGGCCCACCCGATAGCCGACGAGCGCACGAAACTCCTCGGGCGCCACGGAGCGAGGCACGAACATCGCGAGCCCGGTGCGGCGATCGAGGACGAGCTCGCCTTGGCCGCGCGCGTGCGGCGGCCAGTACCGCACGCGGAACCCGATGCATTCCGACGACAGGATGATCGCGCCGCCGTCGACGTCGAGCAGCCACGGCTCGCTCGCCTCGGCGCCGAGCCAATCGGCCGCGAACTGTTCCTCGGCTTGAGCGGGTTGAGCAAGGGCCACCATCGCAGGCCCGTATCGGCGGCGGCGTTCGCGAGTTGCTTTCTTTTTTTGTGGTTGAACTCGCGCGAAAAGTCGCGCGAATAGTTCGGGCTTTGAGTTCGCGCAGTTACGCCACGGTTCGTCGTCGCTTTTTTCGGCGTGGACGCGACGAAACTGCAAGCAGCGGCTTCACCGATCCCGGCACTCCGGAGGTGTTGCGGTTGGTGCTCGGACGCGCGGAGCGTGCGCGCGCGCTCGGAACACGTTGGGCCGAAGACGTCGCGTTCGAGAACCCCGCGCTGCTCGCCGGTCGTGTTGTGAAGACCGTCGATCTCAGCGCCAAGAACCATCAGCACAAGAGCGCGGAGCACGCGTACACCGCCGCGCACCCTTGAGGCCGAGCGCCTGCGCTGCGCGCTCGCCTCGCCGAGATCGAAGCGGCCCTCGAAGAAAAAGACTAGTCACCTGTCGGATCGGACCGAGCACGAGCGCCATTTACTGCGGGGTCAGAGCCGAGAAGAACGACCCCCAATCGTCCGCGAGGCGCACCATGTCCCGCGGTTCTAGGGTGAGGTACCAGACCTGCCCGCGCTGGCTGCCGTTCACGAACAGGAGCACGTAGGCACCCGCCTCGTCGCGACCGACGGTCAAGGCATCGCCGACGCCGCTGATCGTTCCCGTCTCGACCGACACCATCTCGACCATCAGCAGGAACTCGTCGCGGCCGATGCCGTAGAAGGTCCGAACCGCAGTTGCCGTCTGCGCGATGAACGCGGCACGGGGCATTCGGCCATTCGAGTTGCGAAGAAAGGCGCGGTACTCGGCGGGCAGCTCGATCCGCCAGGTCAGCTCGAACGCGATCAGCTCGGCTTCCGTGGCGCCGGACCCCCGGCGCGAGCCCACCGGCCCATGCAGCCGAGGGCGCCGCTCGCCGTGCTGATGGCGCCGACGATTCAATGCAGCACCGGGTTACTCGCCAGCTCCGGCGGGGCAGCGCTCGGCGCGCCGTCGTGCGGACCGGCCTGGAGACCCTCGACAAATTTTCGCCAGCTCGGGGCGAGATAGGACAGCGGCTGATCCGGCTCTGCGGCGCGCTCGGCGAATCGCCAAACTTCGCCGCGGCGCCATCCCGAGGTCACGAGGAAGATCACGCCGTCGCGATCGTCGCTGGCGACGGCGAGGCATTTGCCGGGGATGTCGTGCTCGGCCCGCAACCCTTCGGACAGCTCGCACCACGTCGCTTCGCCGAGCGTCAGCGACTGCGTCCCGCCGGGCCGACCCGGCGGCACATCGGGCTCGAGCAGGCGATAGAGCGACCGCACGACCGCGTCGTGCTCGACGAGGTAGCAGCGCTCCGGCATCGCGCCGTTCAGCTCGAGGACGAACGCGCGGTACTCGACCGGCAGCGCGACCGCGCCGCCCTTCTCGAACGCCACGAGCTGCTTCTCACTCGCGACCGGCCCGCGCTCGATCATCTTCGGCCACGGCGACGCGGCGCCCGGCCACCAGCGCGCGCGGTCGCGCAGGAGCAGCCACACGAACAGGTAGAGCTCGTGCTCGCTACCGACGTGAAGCGAGAAGCTGAACCGTTGCTCGCCCCAATAATCGCGCTCGGCGGACCGCTCCGCGAACGGCGCGAACTTGTACTCGTCGGGGAATCCGACGAAGTCACAGCGTCCCCAGCCCACGCCGGCGGCGAAGCGCGCGCGATCGTCGTCGTTCTGCCAGCGCGTCTCGAACCCCGAGAGATCGAAGCGCGGAACGTGACCGGCCGCGACACTGACGGTCCAGCCCGTCCGGTCGGCGCGGAGCACGAGGTCAAGTGGCCGGTCGCGATCCTCGATCAAGTAGATCGGGTGCGTGGCGTCGATCGCGCCCGAGTCGCCCGCGATGACGAGGGCCTCGGCGGCTTCGTGCCACGCGTTGCGAGCGATGGTGAACAACGGCCAGAGCCGCTCGAGGACGAACAGCGATTCGTGCAGGACGCGCGCGTATGCGGCATCTGCGTCTTTCTGCTCTACGAACTCCGCTAACCACGACTCGAGCGCAACGCGCATCACCAGGCTCCTTTCACGAGAGAACCGACGTACAGGCGAACAGAATCGAACCGGGATCGAAGGCATCGCAGAGCGACGGCCGCCGACATCGCGCCGGCGCGCGCGCAATGGACCGACGAAGCCGACCGACCGACGACGGCCAACCCGAACGGCGCCGCGCGCATCACTCCGAGCAGCTCGCTCATTGCGTCACTGCTCCGACCTGCGACGTGCCGCGGAATCGACATGGTCAGTCGACAAGTCCTGACGAAGCACGCGCTCGGCGAAGGCGCAGAAATATTGAAACTGCACTCGCAGTGAGAGAGCTAGCGTACCGACCAAGGCCGCGAAGTGTGCGAAGGCCAGCCGCTCAAGGTCCGGATCGACCTGTCGGTCCGCTGTGGCATCGGCCGCGATAGCGACCGCGCGTTCGGCGTCGCCGCGGGCCGGCTTATCGACGACGGAGGGGATGGCGCGCCCACCGCGCAGAAGATGCGGCGGTGGCCCCACATCGAGCACCGCGAAGCCATCTACCGACGGCACGGCCGCGCGACGTGACGTGAAATCGAGCTCCAGTTGTTGCATCCTAGCCGTCCATCCCGCGAGCAGAACGAGCCCTCGGGACGTGCGACGACGACGTCGCCGGCGAGCTCGGCGCGATCCATGCCGTGCAGCCGGTCACAGCTCGGGGCACGCGTCCCGATCCTCGGGGATATCGACGTTCGGCCACGGCGGCAGCGTCAGCCAGCCCAATATCTCCCCGGTCAGCGGTTCGCAGCCGGCGCGCGTGCAGAGTAGCTCCACGTCTGCTCGGCTCGTGATGTATGCGTCGCCGGGCTCGTCGAGGTTGGGGTGACAATCGGTCGGCTCCGCATCCGCGCCCCACTTCGTGGGGTCGGCGAGCGGCGCGAACCGCCCCGTGCCCGGATCGCGCAGGACGCAGAGCGCGTGGCAGGGCGGCGGCCCGAACTCGCCGGCGCAGGTACAGCGTCGGCCGACGACGACGAGCTCGAGCCGCAGGGCCGGGAGCGCGGTCGCGTGACCGCAGCCGTTGTCACAGCACGCGTGATCATCGCGCTGGCAACCCGGCTGCCGGTAAGCGCTCGCGCTCGGTGGCAGCGCGACCTCGGGACCTAGCGTGATCGAGGGCGGCCAGGGTGCCGACTGGCGAGCCCGCAACCGCTGCAACAGGTCGCGACCAGCGGGCGTCAACTGCACGACCGCGGAGCGCGCGCGCGCGATCTCCGCTTGGCGGTCGAAGTCGCTCGGATCGGCGTAGTCGTCGAACGTGATCGACACGGTCGCGTGCTCAATGTCGACGTGGATGCACAGATCACATGCGCCCCACGAGATCGCTGGCAGCGGCGGCGCCGGATCGGCGACGAGCACCGGCGCTGCGCGCGCGGCGCCGAGATCGAGCACATATAGCCGTTCGTGCTGCGCGTACCAGAGCAAGCCGTGCGTGGCGTCGTAGATCGGCCGATCGACGGCGCCGACGACGAGCTGCACGCGCCGGCCGCCGTCGACGGTTCGCGCCACGAGCCCGCTCGCATCTGCGGTCAGCAGGATCGAATCGCGCGCCCACCCTTGCAGCTCGACTGCGTAGCTCCCCGGGGCGCGCCACCACGGCGCACCGGACGCCGCCATCACCGCGAGTGTCGACCTGACGGCCGAGCGGCGCGTTAGCGCGTACGCGAATATGGCGAGGATGCCGAGCAGCACGACGCCGGCGGCGACGAGCGCGACGCGGCGAACTACCAGCCTCTGGAGTTCGTATGCCATCATGGAGAGTCGATCTCCTCGACGCTGGGCACGAGCTCGCCCGGCCCCGGCGCGAGTACGGACGGCGCGTCGTCGCCGCCGTCGGGCTGTGACCACGACGCCGCCGGCCAGCGCAGCCCAAGCGGACCGCAGCCGGCGGTGACGAGCAGCGCGAGCAAGTCCCCACGGACTAGGACGCGCCGCGACGCCGCTTTGCTCACGTCGGCGTCTCCACTTCATCCCAGTCGACGTTGCCGAAGCGCACGAGCCAGTTGAGCGCGTGATGGCGCTCGGCGACCGCGCCTTCGGCGATCTCGGGCACCACGCTCTGCCTCACGCGTGCAGCCGTCGTCGCCCAGTGGAGACGGAACGTGACGTCGAGCAGATCGAGGATCTCGGAGATGGTCCGGAAGCGCGCTGACGCGAGGAACTCGTCGCCCTTCAGCGCGAGAATGGTCTGCGCGAGCGTCGGTACATCGCAGATGGCGGTCGGAAATGGGACGCTGTCGACGATGCCCAGGGACCACGCGAGCGGAACGATCGCCTCGTACCGCCACGCGTGGTCGATGGTCTCCTGCTTGGCCGGCGCTGCGGACCCCATAAACGCCGCCTCCGTCGGAGTCAGCGCCGTGAACGCGAGTGGCATCCGCTCGCGCATCGTCTCGACGGCGATAGCGTCGCCGAGCGCGAGACTCTCGGCGCGCACCGCGCACACGAACAGCGCGAGGACACGCGCGGCGACGTCGCGTGGCTCGCGCAGCTCGACCTCGACCTCGGACACGCACGGCGGTAGGTGAGGGGCGATGCGAATGTCGCGCTCGGCGAGCTGCGCGGTGGTCGTCGCCTTGCGCGCGACCGCGTCAGCCGGATACGGCAACTGCGCGCCCGGTTCGTAGTCGCCCGTCACCGGATCGACGAGGACCTTTCCGTCTGGTGCGCGCACGGTGCCGTCGCGATGCACCAAGATGGCGTTGGCAGCCTGTGCCCACTGCGCCGCGGCCGGAGCCTGGACGGCGTCGATCTCAAACATGAAGTGATGGCGCACGCGCTCGAGGTGTCGGAGGACGCCGTAGAGCATCGGTGTCATGGGTCGCGTGCCCCGCTGCGTCACGAAGCCCATGAACTCGCTCAGGTGCGACCCGAGCGCCGCATCACTGTGGTCGCGGCGAATCGCGCGCGCACGCGGGAACTCCAGCGCGGGGGGAGTGCGGTGCGTGGCATAGGCGTTGATGATCACAAATTGCTCACGAGGTTTACGGAACTGGCGCCACCGGGCTAAAATTGGTATTCTCATCGTGTCGCTCCTCGAACTCCCGCGAGCACGCAGAGCGCGATCATGCGGAGTTATGATGGTCAGTTAAAATAACCAGGTGAGAACGACGAGCAGGTACATCACGACTGCAAGGACGCGAGGAACGCGCGCCAGCTCCGCGCGAGGAACGCCAGCGGCTTCGTCGCCTCCGCGCTCACCCGCCAGATCTCGCCGCGTTTCGCGCCGGCGACCACGAGCAGGATGATCCCGTCCTTGGTGTCGTGCGCGGCAGCGAGGCAGGGACCGAGCCCGTTCCGCTCGAATGCGGGCGCCAGCTCGCGCCACAACTCGGTGCTGCGATGCAGAAATGCCGCGTTAAGGGCGCTCGCCATCGGGCTGAACAGCGGCAGCAGCGACGCCACAAGCGCATCGTGCTCGGCGAGCTTGCAGTGTGCGGGCACGCCGCCGTTCTGCTCGAGCACAAAGGCCCGGTACTCGAGCGGCAGGTCGTGACCACAGCCGCGCTCGAACGCCTCGAGCTGCGCCTCGCTGACGGTCGCGCGCGGGCCCTGGAGCCGCGGCCATGACGAGGCCGCCGGATGTCCCGAGAACGGCGTGCGGCCGAAGTAGCCGAACTGCGTCGCCCGGTCCAAGAGCAGCCACACGAACGTGTACACCTCGCATTCGTCGGCGAGCGCGATGGAGAAGCGACCGTCATCCCGACCGATGCCATGGCCGTCAACGCAATCGGGGGCGGCGAGCGGCGCGCATCGGTAGTCACGTGGGAAGCCGGCGAAATCGCAGTCACCCCAGCTCCGCTCGTCCGTCCACCGCTTGCGATCGCTGTCGTACTTCCACGTCGTCTCGAAGCCCACGGCTGCGAACGTCTCGCCGAGCATCGCGAACTCGCGCGCGTCGAACTTGCCAAGGTGCGAAAAGCTCAGCGTCCAGCCCGCGCCACCCGACCGGAACACCAGCGCGAGCCGGTGATCGAGCGCCTCGATCGCGAACACTGGCGCGGCGGGCGACGCCTCACCGACGACGAGCAGCTCGGCGCCCGTCGGGTACGGCGCGGCGTCGAGCGCGCGCGCCACGAGCCCCAGCAGGCGATCACGCACGAACCCGATCTCGGTCTGGACCGAGCGGAGCAGGTCGGCGTGCACGGGCTCGCGGTGCGCCGCGGAGAACTTGTGCCACCACGCTTCAATTGGTATTCTCATTGCGTCGCTCCTCTAGCTCCTGTGATAATGCGGAGTTATGATGGTCAGTTGACATAATCAATGTTCCGCGACCCAACTAGCGCTTGAGCTAGCCAAGACCTTGGGCGTCGCGCGCGAGCCGCAGCGTGGTCGTATAACCGCCGTCACGCGCGCGTGCCGCCGCCGTCTGCCGATGCGTGAGCCCCATCGTGTAATACTTGCCGTTGAACGTATCGGACCCTTTGGCGCCATTCGCGCGGATCTCAACCACTCGTCCGAGTTCGTGACTCGGATCGCCCGTACAGTCTGCTTCGCCGGTGATGTAGCCCAGCGAGAGATCTTGGAGTTTGGCCTTGGCGAGCATATTCGCCTCTTCCTTGCTTGAGACCGGCTGATCAGCGATGACCATCTCGTTTTCGCCGAGAGAGCCCGAGCCCGACAGCGCGGTCCGCTCGCCCATTGCGGACCCGTGCACCGCTGCCTCGCCAATAATCAGCGCCTTGGCTTGCGCGTCCCAACTCCGCACGGTCACCTTCTTGACAGCAGGCGTGGAATTGAGTCGGGGCCGGAACGAACGTAGCGCGCCGTCCGCCCGAGATTCGTCGACATCAAGCGTGGTAATGGCGCTAGCGCGCAGGTCGGGCTGCTTGCAGTAGATCGTGGAATCGACGCACCACACGTGGCAGCCGGCGCGTGCCGCGCGAGTTCGGAGGAACTCCATGTCCGTTTGGTTGTGCTGGTAAACGTGCTTGTACCGAATCTCGACCTCGTGCTGCCACTCGAGCTTGAGACCCGCGGCGCTGGCCACTTGCTGAAGAATTTCCTCGTCAGTTTTATCTTGATACGTGACGGACTTGATCATCCGCAGCAGGCGATGGAACTTGTTCATGGCGCGGATGACGATGCGAGTTTTTTCCCCGCCCGTGTAACTCGGTTCGACGCCCATCACTTCGCCTCGGTAGATTGGCGTGGCTAGGTCTCCAACTTGTATCCGGACCGGAGTCCCGATCGCAGCGCCAGAGTAGATGTCGCCTTGGTTGGACAGGACGACTTGCGCCATGTCCGGCTGGAACATGTCGCGGTCGACTGTGTACGAGAGGAAATCAGCGTCAGGAACTCGTGTGTCGCCGATCGTGATCTCGACGTTCGGTGATGCGGTCTGATTCACATGAAAGCCCTTTTCAAAATGTTCCGCGACCCAAATCTGCTCAAGCGAACCAATCGGAATCGGGCGGCTCGGTCGGCTCGTCGGCGCCAGGCCGGATCGAGCCGATCCATGCCGGCCGCGTAGTCGCGGTAGATCCACGGCCGCGCCTCGACGAGACCGACGAACCCGCTCCGGTGCTCCGCGTCAGCGTCAGCGGCGCGCGTCACGCGCGATGACATCAACACGAGGTGGCTCCGGACGCGTCGTCGACCAAAGGGACTCCAGTGGCGCCCGTCGCGACGAGCTGCTGCCGCTGCCAGCCGTGCGACCGCTGCTGCAAGCGCGCGAGCTTCGCGAGCACGGGCTCGCGCGCGAGCGGGATCAGCACGTCGTAGGCGAGGTGGCGCCACCACAACGCCTCGCTGAACGTTTCGTCCTTCGTGCCCGAGTACAGGCTCCGATCGGTCCGGAGATAGCGCTGCTTGCGCCCGACGATCCACGACGGCGAACGCCAGCCGCACGCGCACGTCGACGCCACCCGCACGATGGCCGCCAACGGATCACCCGGCACCCATTCGCAGCAGCCGCTCGGGGCCCGCGGATCGGGCAGCAGCCCGATCGTGCGCCAGGTGTGATCGGCCGGCGGCAGCTCGGCGAACGCGTTCATCCGCTCCAGGGTCGCCACGAGCGGCACCGAAACTTCCGAGGCGAGTACCGCCTTGAGACTGTCGACAACACGTTGCCAATTGATCGTCCGCTCGGTCGCGTTCATCGGGCTCCTTCATGCTGGGTCAGCGCCGGTACCGCGCGCGACGGGGTGCGGGTACGACGTAGCCCGTCGATCACGCCGCCGGTGAGCATCGCGGCGAGCAGCACCAGCAGGACCGCAAAAAAACGGCGTTTGAAGCGTCGCGTCGCGCGGAACCCGGTGCCGACGATCGTGACCGCTCGCTTTGCGACGTCGGGCCGGTCCAGCGCGCGCCCTATCGCGTCGGGAATCTCGGCGAAGGTCCACCGTGCGTCCGTCCACGCGATCCACGTGCGGAACGCGCGCCGCGCCCGCGCGATCACGCGCAACACCGCGCCTCCCGTCGGGCGCGCAGCTCACCCACGATCAGCCCCAACGGCCGCCGCGCGCTCGGTCTCTCCCACCACTTCATGACGGACGCGGAGCCTACTGCGCATCAGAAAGCGACCCGTTGCCTCTGAAACGTCCGGTCAATCATTCCGGAAACGGCACACCGCCTCGCTGGAACGACCCGCGACGTGCTCCTCGAAGAATCGGGACCGGACGGTGGATCGTGCGCTCCGCCGCTCTGCCCGCTCGCGCGCTACTGGCGGCGCGTCAGCTCAGTCATCAGTGCGTCGGACGACTGCACGTCACTTTGCACGTGGCGTCTCCACAACTGCCGCGCGAACGCCTCGTCCCGCTCGGTCTCGATCACGACGTGCGGCATCCACTCGGTTCCGTGCTCGGGTCGCCACCGCGCCGATCGCCATCCGCACTCACAACCGGCCGCGATGCGTAGCACGCGGCGATCGCCGTCATCGCCGGGGTATTGCAGCTCGCGATACAAGTGGGAGTCTTCGTCGACGCCGTCACGCATCGTGTAGCCGATGATGTAGCCCTCGTGCCCGGGCAGGTCGGAGCTAAACCAGCCCATCAGTTCTCTTCGTCGTCGTCGATCTCGTCGTTATCGTCGTCCTCACCGATGCCGTCGTCGCCGCGCGGCCCGCTCACGTACTCGAGAAAGTACGTCATCGCCGGCCCGTGAAAGGGACAGCGCAGCTCCACGCTCTGGCTGTTGCGCTTAGCCCAGCCGGTGATATCGACGGCGACATCGACGCCGTAGGGTCCCTCTTGAATCGCGATGCGCTCCGAAGGGACTTGCAGCTCAGTCGCGCACTTCCCGCAGCGGACGCGAGTCCACTCGCCGAGTACGCCCGCCGGCGCAGGATCGTGTACCGGGCACGACGTGCCGAGCACAGCGCACTCGCAGCGCTGAATTTCGTCGAGGGTTAGCGACGCCATGCACATCGCGCACACCGTCGGCGGCGCGTCGCCTGGCTCGGTCGGCTGCGCGCGACGAAAGCCTCGACCGAGTGCGACGACCGCCGCGCCGTGCTCGTCGCACAACGACATGCGCCACGGATCCAACCCCACGCGGTGATACCAGTCGAGTGACATCGTGCCTCCCGTTCGTAGCATACAGAATAGCTCACGCTGCGCGCTCCGCGGGTAGGTCGAGCGCGTCGAGGAACGCGCGCAAATGCTCGGCGTGACGCACCGGCAGCGCGGAGTCGATGGAGTCGACGCCAATCGCACGCGCCCAGCGAACCCGGGCCGGCGTTCCGACGCGTCCAACGTGGCAGCGCAAGCCGTGCGCGTGCGCGAGCGCGGCCCAGGTCGGCGCCGTCGCGAGCTTCCAGTCGAGCCGCCCGCCGACGAAGATGCCCGCGTACCGCTCGAACACGGGCACAACGTCATCGACCGTCATGCCGTCCTTCGTTGCGCTTGCCGTTCATGCGCCTTGATATGAGGACGCCATAACGCGTCGTCAATGCCGTCCCTTTTGATTTTTGTATTGACGTAAATCAAAACGGCCTTAGTTTTACTTCGATGACCGAGCCGACGAACCCGCAGCCGACGAACCCGCAGCCCTCCTCCGACCCCACCAAGGAGCAGTTCGCCGCGTTTCGCGCGATGTACGACTACTTCAATCACGCGCTCTTTGCCGACGCGTTGCACCCGGTGCTACTGAACTTCTCGCGCGCGGCGAACACACTCGGGTTCTTCGCGCCCGAGCGGTGGAAGCGGGGCGAGACGACGACGCACGAAATCAGCCTGAATCCGTCGTATCTCGCGGAGCGCGACGCGCGCGAGACCGCGTCGACGCTCGTGCATGAAATGGTGCACTGCTGGCAACAGGAGTACGGCCGCCCGTCGCGCCGCGGCTACCATAACGAGGAGTGGGCGACGCAGATGGAAGCGGTCGGCCTGATGCCCTCCGACACGCGCGCGGTGGGCGGCAAGCGCACCGGCTACCGCGTCTCGCACTACATCCTCGAGGGTGGCCCGTTCGCGGCGGCGTTCGACGCGATGACGCTCTCGCTCCCTTGGCTGTGCGGCGAGCCGGTCGCCGACGCGAAAGTGAAGAAGCCGCGCCTGGCCAGCAAGGTGAAGTATTCGTGCCCGTCGTGCGACGCGAACGCGTGGGGCAAGCCGGGATTGCATCTGACGTGCGCGGATTGCGACGAGGCGATGCCCGCGGGAGACGCCACCGACGGCACGACAACGAACCCCGAGCAGGCAGAACTCCGGTGGGCCGCGTGAGCCGTGCCGCCGATCGCCAGGCCGCGCGCCGGGAGGCTCGTGTCCGGCGCAGCGAGCTCGCCCTGTTCGAGGCGTCGCGTGCCCATCGCGCCGCGTTCGATGCCGGCGACGCCGACGCGACCGCGTTCACGCTCGCAAGCCTCGAAGCCGCAGCGCTCCGCTACGCAGAGATCGCACCGCCGCCCGCACGTCGTCGGCAACGCCGCCGCCCCTGCGCAGCCGCGACTGGAACGTACGATCCAGCGAAGCCGCCGCACGGTTGACAAGCGCGTGGCCGCGCCCGAATGTTCGTCGGTGTCACCGTCCCGCAAGTCAGCGCCAAAACCGCCTCGTGACGGCCGCGGCGGCGAACGCGAGGGCGCCGGCCGTCCCCGGAAAGAGGACGGCGCGACCGAGCCCTACAATTTTCGCGCGACGAAAACGCAGGTCAGCGCGTGGGAGACGGCGGCCGAATTGAGCGGCGACAAAAAGTCGGTATGGTCGCGCGACGCGCTCGACGTCTGGGTAAAGCTCACGCAGCTCGCGCACGACGAAGGCATCAATCCCGAGCAACTGCTCGCGACCGCGCTCGAGCTGCGCGAGCACGTGCCCACGCTCGTTGCCGCCCTCAAGCGCATCCCGAACCCGACGCCCGACGAGCGGCGCGTCTTGACGCTGCTGACGAGCGGAAGCTAGTCCCGTCGACGAACGCGCGCCTCTCGCGCTTTCGCGCGATGCGCCCGCTTGATCTCCTCCGCGGTCGCCGTCTTCTTCACGCCGAGGACCGCGTAGTCGATCCGTCCGCTCCTATCGAACGGATGACGTCTCCAAAATTCGCCGCATCCACATGCAGCACCGCGTTAGGGAACACCGTCTTCTGCCAGCGCTCGATCATGTCCCAGTCAACCAGCGCCGAGGTTGCCTCGATGAACGCGATGCGCTCGGACTCGACCTTTCGCCACTGCACACCGACGGTGATCGGCCGGTCGTTAAGCCTGCCAACCTCGCAGAGCCATCCGGTGTTCTCGTGCTCAAAAGTCACGCCGTCCCATCGCGTCAAGAGCCCGCCTATCTCGTGGCTCGTGGCTTCTACAACGTAGCGCGTCCCGGTGAACCGCGCGTCCGTCGACCAGACCCGTTGTGTAGGATCATCGCTCACGCCTGTACGATACGCCGCCCCGGCGCCGTGCGAAACGAGTAGGTGTTTGCCGCGACGCGAACGCGTGGGCCTTCGTGAAGCCGCAGAAAAGGCGCCCGTGCGGGTTCGACGCACGAACGCGCGACGCGCGGCCGACGTCGCCACGGAACCGGCGAGACGACGTG
>DASYDE010000044.1:0-69224 GCA_036499725.1 Kofleriaceae bacterium | reverse complement strand
AGTCTGCTGATGACATTCTCGACAGCTTGAGCCGCTTTTGCGGGCGGACGCTCAGTTCGCAGGGGGCGCTTGCGAACTTCTGATCCGGGGCACTAGGCGGGCGGCAGCAGCTGCTGGAGCTGCCACGTGTGGAACGCGTTGCGCTCGTCGGCGCGCCGAAGCTCGGCAACGTAGATGCGGCCGAAGATGGACGCGACCCCCAGCGCGCCGATCGTGGTGACGACGAGATAGAACTGCGTCGCAGTTGGCGGAAGATCGTGCAGATGCGCCGTGATGCTGAGGACGTTGTCGTGCAGCTCGTAGAGCGGCGCAGTCACGCCGGTCCACATCAGGAGCAGCGGCACCAGTACGCCGAGCATCGTGCCGGCGAGGATCATGAGGCCATGCTTCGTGGTCGCGACGTTGATGCGGAAGATCACCGTGAGCATCGCAAAGATGGTCGGCATGATCCCGATGAGACCGAGCGAGCGCGACAGCAGAGAGACCGCGATCATGAGTGAGAGAAACGCAGCGACGAACAGCGAGGGTTGATAGCGCCCGTAGCGAGCGGCCCACTGGAATCCACCTGCGGCGACGACGCAGCCGGCGTACGCGATCAATACGAAGGGCTCGCGCACGCCCATCCAGATGAACATCGGGATGAGGAGCAGGATCGACCACGTGGTGAACGCGGCGTTACTGAGCGCGCGACTGACACGCTCTCGGTGACGCGCCTCCATGTCGGCGACCGCCTCGGGAGGCAGCTTGTCGGGGACGCGCGAGAGCAGGCCAGTGAGGGCGCGGAGCGCACGTGAGTTGGTGGGATCGAGACCGAGCGCGGCCCCGACATCGCGTGCGATCTGGGCGCGCACCTCGGGCGTGATGTCGGCTCCTCCGTAGACGAGCTGCTTGTCTGCGCGGATCGCTTTCTCTTCCGCCGCGAGACGACGCGCCTCGAGATCGCGGTCGCCGTCGAGGAACTTCTCGATCGCGTCGTGGAGCTCGCGCGGAGACTGCGTCCGCTTCTCGAGCAAGCGCGCCGTGGCTGCTTCGGCAATCGCGAGGAGCTCGGGTGGAAGCTCGAGCGACGCGTCGCAGATCACGATCTCGTGGAGGATCACTCCGAGCGCGTAGATGTCCGAGGCGGGGCTTGCCTCGCCCGTCTGTTGTTCCGGCGCCATGTACCGTGGCGTTCCCAGCACGGCACCGACGCGCGTCGGAGTTCCACCGGGCGGGAGCTCGACGCCCGTGTCGTCACCGATCGGCAGGTCGGGGCGGTGCAGCACCTTCGCGATGCCCCAGTCGAGAACGTAGACCTCGCCGAAATCGCCGAGCATCACGTTGTCGGGCTTGAGGTCGCGATGCACCACGCCGCGGCGATGGGCGAGCTCGACCGCGAGGCACACCGTCGAGAATGCGGTCAGGAGACGGCGCCGCGAGTAGCGCGAGCGATCGCCGGCCCTGAGTGCTTTGATCGCGGTCCGAAGCGTCTCGCCGCGCACGCGCTTCATCGTGAAGAACGGCGCACCGTCGGGCGCGGTGCCGAGGTCGTGGACCGGAACGATCGCGGGATGCTCGAGCTGCCCTTGCACGCGCGCCTCGCGCAGAAAGCGCACGCGCAGCTCCGCGTCGTCACGCAACGGACCGCGCAGCACTTTCATCGCGACCTCGCGCATGATCCGCGAGTCCTTGCACAACCGGACCTCGCCCATGCCACCCTTGCCGAGGATCTCGCGATACTCGTAGCGCTCGGCTCCGAGATCGAGCGGAGCATCGTCGATGTCGACGGTCATCTCGCGATCGGGTGAGGTGGGACGGTCATCCCGTGTCTCATCGTGCTCGGGCATGGCGCAATCCTGACCCGAGACGCGTACCGCGTGCGACTAATCGCAATGCCACTCACGTGGTCGGGTAGGCTTTTCCGTCGAGCCCGAGCCAAGGCCGAAGGCCGGAGCCCGAGCCCGAGCCCGATCTTCGGCGGACAGAGTTTCTCTGCGGGAGAATGCAAACCGCTGTCTGAGTGACTCACCGCAACTTCGCGGGCTCGGGCTCGGGCTCGGGCTCGGGCTTGAAAGAGCGGATCAATTCGATCGGATGCGCCTGCCTGATCGGCATTGCGACTAATCGTCGTCGGGATCGCCGGGACTCATGTCGGGTACCGTGTACGGCGTCGACGACAAGCGCGCGATCGCGGTCGACAGGTTCGCGACCTCGACCGACGGCGGCGCGTTGCGCTCGAGCATGAACGCGCACGTCGCACACGACGTCACGACCATGCCACCGCCCGTCGACTGCACTTCGGCGAGCCGGCGCTTGGCCATCTGATCCGCGACCGCAGGATTGGTTTTGGGCAACAGCCCGCCGCCGCCGCAGCACTCCGTGTCGTCCTTGCACCACCCAAACTCGCGAAGCTCGACGAGCTGCGAGAGCGCGCGACGCGGCTGTTCGACGACGCCGTTGTAGCGCGCGTGATAGCAGGGGTCGTGGTAGTAGACCGGGCGGCGCGTCAGCGAGCACGCGAGGTTTGCCGTCGCGGGCCCGATCACTTCGGCGAGCGAGACAATCTCGGTCTTGAGGTTCACGCCTTCGGCGGCGTACTGCGAGCGCATCGCGTAGAGGCACGCGCTGCAGTTGATCGCGACCTTCTTGAACCCGCGCAGCGATGCAGCGACGCGGCCCGCGTGCCAGCGGAACAAGTCGCGGTGGCCCGCAGCGAGCAGGGGATAGCCCGCGCACGCTTGCGGCGCATCGACGAGCTTCACGCCCTCCATACCGACGCGCTCGAACAGCGCGAGCGTCGCTGCGATATCTCCCGCGCCCTTGTCGATCGCATCGCAGCCCGGCCACACACCGAGCTCACCGGTCGTCGCGAGATGGTCGGGGAACAGCGTCTGCAACTGCTGGCTCAGGCGCTGCTCGCGAGCACGAAAGCGCTCGCTGTAGCCGGCGAGGGCAGGGTGCTGCACGCCCTTCTCGACCGCGGCGGCGCGCGCGCTCAACAACACGAGGCCCGGCTCGTTGCTGTGATCGCAGTACATCGTGCAGTGACGGCAACCGGTGCACGCCCACAGCGGATCCGTGTTCTCCGTCGTCCACGGCACGTGCGCCAACCGCAGCTGGTTCGCGCGGTCCATCTTGACCTGCGGGATGTACGTTTCCTTGCCGCTCGCCGTCGAGACCGGGCACGCGTGCCGGCACATCTTCGGGCAGAAGGTGCAGTAGTCGAGCTGCTTCGCGACCGAGTCAGCGGAGAAAGCGTCGCTGGGCGCGTCGGACATCCGACGAAATTGTACTAGTTCAGACCGTCGACGCGCTCGCGCAGCGAGGTCAGATCGCGCTGGATTCGCGGGTTCATTGGCTCGAGCACGTGCAAGCGCTCGAGAACGTCGAGCGAGCGGGGCAGGTCGCCCTGGCGGTTGTAAATGCCTGCGAGGTTGACGAGCATGCGCGCCAAGATCTGACGCTTGCTCGCGGCCGCGATCACGCTCGGCTCGAGGACCGCGTCGGGGGTCGTGGTCTTCTTGAGCAGCGCTTCGAGATCATCCGGCGTGAGCGAGCGACCGCCGCTGTACGGATCGATGAACAACCATGCGTCCTCGATCGCGACGCGCACGAGAAAGTGACCGGGGAAGTTCACGCCCTGCGCGAGCACACCCACGCGGCGCGCGACCTCGAGATAGACGACGGAGAGCGTGATCGGGATGCCGATGCGGCGATCGAGCACGTCGCACAGGAACGAGTTGCGCGGATCGTAGTAGTCGCTCGTGTTGCCCGCGAAGCCGAGGCGATCGAACAAGCAGTCACTGATCGCGCGCGCACGAGCGATGCCGGTGGACGCGCGAGCAACCTCGGGGGCGGCGCGGCGAGAGATCTCGTCCAGCAGCTCTCGGTAGCGCTCCAGATCGCGCTTGGGGTACTCCCACGCGCCGATCTGCAGCGCCGCCTCGTCGAGCGAAAAGTCTCCGCGAGCCACCACCGACGAGAACGAGTCGAGCCCTGGGCTACCGTCCATCGGCGTCGATCGTATCACCGGCCCTCTCAAGAAGCGCCTACGATTTCGCGCGCTTGTCGTCGGTGAAAATCCGATGTGTGCGAGACTGACAGCGATGGCGGAAGAGCCGCGTCCAGGCATGATCGTCGGCGGTCGCTACGAGCTACTCGAAGTAGCTGGTCGTGGCGGCATGGCGGACGTGTGGCGCGGGCGCGTTCGCGGTGACTCGGGCTTCGTGCGCGACGTCGCCGTGAAGCAGATGCACCAGAACCTCGCGTCGCAGCCGCAGTACGTCGCGATGTTCGTCGAGGAGGCTCGCGTCGGCAGCTCGATGCAGTCTCCGAACGTCGCCGAGGTGCACGACTTCGTTCACGATCGCGGCAACTACTACATGATCCTCGAATGGATCGAGGGGGTGGACCTCGGCACCTGGGTCCGCCACCACGTCGCCAAGCACGACCCGACGCGCTGGGAGCTGGTCGCTGCCGTCGGAGTCGGAATTCTTCGTGGTCTCGCGTCGGCGCACGAGCGCGTCGGCGTGGACGGTCGCCCGGCCCCGATCGTCCACCGCGACGTGTCGCCGCACAACGTGCTGCTCACGACCCGCGGCATGGTGAAGCTGATCGACTTCGGCCTCGCGCTCGCGCCCGACCGTCGTCAGGAGCTCACCGATCCCGGCATCGTGAAGGGCAAGATGTCCTATCTCGCGCCGGAGATCGTCGCCGGTGGCCGCCCGCTCCCCGCGTCCGACCAGTTCGCGACGGGCTCGGTTCTGTGGGAGGCGCTCGTCGGCCGCAAGCTGTTCGACGGTGCGACGGACTACGAGACGTACACCCGCCTGCGCGACTGCATCGTCCAGCCGCTCCGGCCGCTCCGGCCCGACGTGCCCGCGCCGTTCATCCAGATCATTTCGCGCGCGCTGCTCGCGAACGTCGACGCTCGGTTTCCGTCGACGCGCGAGATGGCGCGGCAGATCGGCACCGCGCTCAAGAAGGTGCAGCTCCGCAAGGATTTGCACACCGTTCTCGCCAAGAGCGTCGCGGAGATTCGCTCCGGCATGAGCGGCCCGGTCAAGGCGCTCGAGAGCTCCGAGGCCACGCCGATCGCCGAGATCATGGGCGAGGTGACGCCGCGGATCGAGATGCCCCCGATCAAGGTCGAGGAAGAGAAAATCCCCGAGAAGCCGCGCGGACTGCGCCACTACCTGCCTTTCTTCGGTAGAAAGCGAGGGTGAGGTGGCTCAGCTCTGTGGTGGTGGCATCGCTCGTCGCGGTGCCGTTCGTTGGCGCGTGTGGTGACGACGGACCTCCGCCCGCACCTCCTGTAGTTCAGGCCGGGCCCGTCACCATCGACACCAGGACGATGACGCTGACGCTCGCGGGCAACCCCGCGCTGACGCAGGCGCAGTTCCTCTCCATCGCCACGGCGACCGAGGTCAACGAAGGCCACTACTACGACCCGCGCGGTGATGCCGAGGCGATCCTCGCTCCGGTCACGCACGCGACGACGACGGATGGCGATTGGGTCGTGCTCGATGGTGGCGCGCGCATGCAGCTGGCCGAGTGCACCGTCGGAGAGTGCGCGACGCTCGACATCGACGCGAGCATGGTCGCGAGCGCCGTCCAGCTGCAGATCACGCTGCCAAAGACCGCCGAGGAGCCGCTCTACGGAACGGGTGATGCGCCGCTTCACGCGAATGTCTCCGGCACGGTGCGCGAGATGCAGCTGCGCGTCGATACGACGTCGGCGAGCTCGCTGAACGAGACGCACGAACCGATTCCGCTCGTGCTGTGGCCGCGGCGCGGTGCGGGCGTGTTCATGGCCGACGATCGCGCGGCTGCGATCGATCTCGGCGCCGCGGATCCCGAGAAGGTCACGCTGACGGTCACGTTGCCGGTGCGCGGCACCGTTCGCTTCTACCTCTACACGGCGGAGCAGCCGCTCGATCTGGTTCGCGAGTACGTGGCGCTCACCGCTCTGCCGGCCGTGCCGCCGCGCTGGGCATTCGCGCCGATGCAGTGGCGCAACGAGTGGCAGAACACGGCGGAGCTGCTCGCCGACGCGAACACGATGCGCTCGCTGAAGATCCCGGGCTCGACCATCTGGATCGATAACCCGTGGGAGACCGCGTACAACAACTTCATCGTCGACGAGACGCGGTTCAACGGCTTCGACGCCGCAATCCAGACGCTCGAAGATCAGGGCTACCACGTCATCTTCTGGTCCACACCGTACGTCGACAAGGGCGGGCTGACCGATGCCGATCACGTCGAGGGCGCGGCGAACCACTACTTCCTCACCGACGAGAGCGATCACGCGTTCGACTGGCCATGGGCGAACGGGCCGGGCGCGCTTATCGACTTCACGCACGACGGCGCGACGCAGTGGTGGCAGGACCGGATCAACCGCGTCGTTTCGCGCGGCGCCGCCGGCTTCAAGCTCGACTACGGCGAAGAGTTTGTCACCGACATCGGCGGCAGCATCGTGCAGTTCAAGAGCGCGGCCGGCGACAACTCCGATCACGCGAACCGCTACGCAGCGGGCTACCACAAGGCGTACCTCGACACGCTGCCGCCCGGCGACGGCTTCCTCATCACGCGTCACGGAGCGTGGGGCGAGCAGGCCACGAACACCGCCATCTGGCCCGGTGATCTCGACCCGGATTTTCGCGAGTTCGGCTCCACCAACCCTGACGGCAAGAGAGCCGTCGGCGGCCTGCCGTCGGCGATCTCGCGCGGCCTGTCGCTCTCGGTGTCGGGCTATCCGTTCTACGGCTCCGACATCGGCGGCTTCCGCGGCTTCCCGACGAGCGAGTCGCTGGTGCGCTGGGCCGAATACGCAGCGCTCGGCACGATCATGCAGCTCGGCGGCGGCGGCGATAGCCACAACGCGTGGGACACGACGCTGTTCGACGTGGGCACCGGCGACATCTACAAGAAGTACGCGTCGCTGCACATGCAGCTCGATCCGCTGCTGTGGACGCTCGCGCAGCGCGCCGGCGTGGACGGCACTCCGGTCACGCGTCCCGCGCGCTTCGTCTACGACTGCGAGTGCGACGACGCGATGTTCCTCCTCGGTGACGACATCCTCGTCGCGCCGGTCGTGACCGCGGGCGCCACGACCCGCTCGGTGACGCTGCCGCCCGGCCTGTGGTTCGACGCGAACACGGGCGCGAGCCTCGCGGGCGGATCGACGACGACCGTCGCGGCTCCGCTCGATACGCTACCGATGTTCTATCGCGCGGGCTCGCTCGTGCCGATGTACGCGCAGCTCGCGGACACGCTGCTCCCCACGACGGTCGCCGGCGTGACGAGCTACACCGACCCGGCGTTCAGCCAGGAGCTTCGCCTCGTCTACACGCCCGGTCCCGAGCACGCGCAGCTGTTGCTGCATGATCAGTCCCACGCGATGGGCGACGGCGCGACGATCTCTGTCGCTGGTGGCAGCGAGTACCAGGTGTTCACGGTCGACGTCGACGGGCGCGGCCAGACCGGCGTGTTCGCGACGCCGACGGGCGTGACGGTCTCGGGTGCGGAGCTCGTGCTCGCTGCGTCAGCGGCGGCGCTACAAACGTGCGCGTCACCGGGCTGTTGGTACGTGGACGCGGCGACCAAGCACCTGCAGGCGCGCGTGTTCGCGGCGACCGGTCAGATCCGCTCGCTCACGATCCATTGAGGTTCGCATCCCAAGCCGCAGAACCTCGAAGCGTCCAACGAACCCAAGGATGTTTTTTTGCTAGGCGAGGTGCATTTGCCCGGAGCCACGAAGGACGAAGACACGAAGACTGGATCAACCTCGCCGGGCGAGGGGCGCGCGAAGAAAAGAGGACCGCGAAGACGCGGAGCCGCAAAGGCTTCCATCTGATCCGATCATGCGATCCAACCAACTCGCCCGGCGAGGATCCCGTTTGTTTGCGTCCTCGCGTCTTCGCGGTTCTCTGCCCACCGCTATTCCGCGCAATTCGCTCGGCGAGGACCCCGGACGCCTCACTCACGCGGCATTCACGACATTCGAGGGTGCGCGCGAAGGACTGATCACTTCAGCGTGACGACGAAGTCGTACTCGGAGCAGACGTCGTCGCCGTGGCTCCCCTGGAGCGCGAACGCGAACAGCTTCTTCGTCTTGTCGTAACCGGACATCGTGTTCACGACGCCCCACGAGTCCACGCTCGCGCACGTGCCGTGAGCCTTGCCGAGTGGGAGCTTCACGGCCGCCAGCTTCGCGTCGCCGCGCGTACCCGAGATCACGACGGTGTCCTTCGCGAGCGACACGGTGATCGCGACGTCCTCGCTCGTCAGGTCCGTCGTGTACGTACCCTTGTCGTTCTTCTCGCTCACGCTCGCGACGCGGCTCATGCGCGTATAGCCGCCCGCGGTTTGAAGCTTGTTGATCGCGTCGACGGCCTTCATCGTGCGCTTCGCGTCGGTGTTGGGCGGAACGACGCCGATGCGCTTCTCTTCCTTGCCCGCCGCCGAGAACACGATCAGCGACGTCGCCGTGTCCTTCTCCTTGCTCGGGTCCATGCTGTACATAGCCACGTGCTTGCCGTCCTTGGACAGCCCGGGGCTCTTCAGCATCAACTGCATCACGGCCATTCCCGGATCTTCATCTGCGTTCGCAACACCGACCGACGCGAGGACCCCGAGGAGCGCAAAGGCGAGCTTGTTCATCAGCGCGGAATGTACCAAGTCGGCAGCGGTGCTGGGGTCGGAACGCGGAACACGAGCGTCCACACGAAGTACATGATGCACAGCACGATCATCCCGATCGTCCATGCAGCGAGCAGGCCGGCCATGCGCGACGAAAGATCAGATTTCATCCGCTTCGTGACCGCGAGCGACGCGATGACCGCGATCGCCCAGCCCGCGAGGCCCTGCGCGCAGCGGCCGTAGAAGTCCAAACCGAGGACGGTCGGCTTCGCCGTCAACTCCCAGCCGCGGTCGAGCGGGAGGTACCACGCAACGGGCATCGTGACGAAGGACGGCAGGACAAACGCGATACAGAACGCGATCGCGCCGACGCACATTGCGACGTACAGCGCGTCCTGTCGCTTCATACGCCCCTCACGTTCGTGATCACGAGACCGCTGATCAGGTCGAACCAGACGATCGCGCAGAGGAGGAACGCGAACGCGATGTAGCCCGCGCGGAGGTGCGTATCCTCTTTGGGATTCATCACGCGCGACAGGATCAATAGCGCGATCACCGGGCCAAACCCGAGCGCCGCGAAGTTCTCCTTCATGTCGAACAGGTTCGACGCCCACTTCTCGTAGCGATCCAAGTACAGCGCGCGCACGTGATAGCGGAACGTCGGGTAGACGAGGAGGCCGAAGCCGAACGTGATCGCGTAGGTGGCGGCGATCGTCGCGGCGTAGATGCGCCCGAGGCGGACGTTGAACCTCCCGCGCAGATATCCCCACGAGATGATCGCGTGGTGCGTCGTCGATCCGATCAGCGCGATCGCAGCGAGCGCGTGAAGGACGAGGAGCAATCGCGCGGCCCCGCCCAGGAAGATGTCAGGCATCAGAACTCTTCGTCGGGAACGCTGACGTCGCCGTCTTTATCCGTCTCGTCTTTGGGCGCCGGGCGGATGTAGATGTCGTCGACGCGCCAGTCGTCGTCCTCTTTGCGGAGCACGATGCGGTAGCGGATTCCGTTCTCGTCCCAGCGCAGCTCGGCGCGGTCGGCGGACTGCTCTTCGACGGTGCCATTCACGTGCTTGCCGATGCCGGCGACGAAGCCCTCGACCTGCTTGGTGAGGCCGTCGCGGCGGCGCTGCGTGAGCGTGTTCAGGATCGCGGTGATATCGCGGCGGTTCACGGCATCCGCGAACAACCGGATCGCATCGCGCGGCATCTTGGCCTTGGTACGCGCGACGAGCTCGCTCTCCAGGCGCCACGTGTGGCCCTCGCGCTCGAGCTGCACGAGCTTGCCGTCCGGATAGTTCACGAGTGCGCGCTCGCCGACGTCGGGATTGCCCTTGAGGCTGTCCTCGAGAGAACGCGCTTGCCACTCGCGCTCCTTGTCGCCCTGTTTCCAGGTCAGCGCGAACTCGTCATAGCTGACGTGCTTGCGTGCGTCGGCAGACAGCAGCTCGTACGCGCCGTGCGGGTCATTCGACTTCAGCGCCGTCAGGTACGCGCGCACGCCGTCGGCTGCGGGGGACGACGAGCTCGCAGCGCCGCCACACGCAGTAGCGGCCAGCACGAGCGACGCGACCAGGGTACGCATTCCCGCAACAGTAGCGAGCGCGCCGCCGGAAAACAAAGCGGAGCCGAAAATAGCAAAGCCACCGAAGCAGAATGCTCCGGTGGCCCCCCTGGCTGCATGGCCGTCCGTCAAGTCCGGCAGCTAGGAGTATGGGAATCGATAGTGCGAGGCGGGTGCCAGCTTCCGCGACGGCCGTAACTGCGCGAGGTGTGGTCGGAGGGCGCCCCCGTGACGACGACGAGTATCAACGGCGGTTCACAGGGGCACCTGGCGGTGTGAAACCGCGTGTGAAACCATACCGGCATGTCCATGCGTTCCGCGCTCTTAGTCGCCGCGCTGTCGGGAGCCATCGGTGTCGCGCCCGCCTCGGCGGATGTCGTGAGCAGCCAACAGCCGCAGGCCGCCGATATCGACCCGATGCTCGGCGTGCACTTCGACTCGATCGCGGCACGAGCCGACAACGACAAGCTCGGCTTCGCGAAGAAGCGGCTCGTCATCCTCGGTGCAGAGCTGATGCGTCCCGACATGTCGATCTGGGGCGTGCTGTTCCCCGCGGACGAAAAGAAGAAGATCGTGCTGCGCCGTGTGGGCAAACCGAGCGTCGTGCAGTCGGGCAACGTCGCGTGGTTTCAGCAGAGCTACCAGTACAAGTACATCGTCGGCACGGAGTCCGTGGCGGGCGACGGGCGCGCGAGTGGTCTCGCGATCGCGGATGGTGGGAAGTGGCAGATCGTCGGCATGCACTACGCGGATCAGATCGCCGACGACAAGCTGCTCGCGGGGCAGGGCAAAGGCAACTACGCGACCGAGCCTCCCTCCAAGCCGACCGTCGCTGGCGACAAGGATCTCGGCAACGCTGTCGTCAAATGGTTCGACACGAAGCTCAGCAAGAGCTCTGCGTCAGGCATCGACGTGATCGCGGGTGGTACGGCGCCCAAGGAGAACGCGACGGGCGCTGCGGCCGTGAAGCTCGCGAAGACCTGGGACAACCTGACGCTGAACCCGACGCGCGTCACGGCGAACACGTTCGGCGACGGCAAGATCGGCTTCGCGTACGTCGAGATCGTGCTCGCGCCGAGCAAGGGCGGTCAGGCGGTCCGCGTCGTGCTCTCTGTCGTCGCGCGTAAAGAAGAGACCGGCTGGCGCTGGCTCGCGCTGCAGTTCTCTTCGTAGGTGGATCAGCCCCGAGGGCCGTTGGTCAGCTGGAGCTCGGAGTGCTTCGCTTCGGGCAGCTTCTCGGGATAGTCGAGCGTGTAGTGCAGGCCGCGCGATTCCTTGCGGCGACGCGCGCTCTCGATGATGAGGTGCGCGACGAGCGCGAGGTTGCGGAGCTCGACGAGATCGCTCGTGACCTTGAAGTCCATGTAGTACTGGCGAATCTCGTCGCGGATGATCTCGATGCGATGGCTCGCGCGCTCGATGCGCTTGTCGGTCCGGACGATGCCCAGGTACGACCACATGAAGCGGCGGATCTCTTCCCAGTTGAGCGTCACGACGATCGCGTCGTTGGAGTCCGTCGCATCACCGGTCGTCCACGGTGCGACCTGCGGCGGGCGATGGCGTTCGAGCGTCTTCACCGCGTCGGCCGTGCGCGCGGAATAGACCATCGCTTCGAGCAGCGAGTTGGATGCGAGGCGATTGGCGCCGTGCAGGCCCGTCATCGCGCACTCGCCGATCGCGTAGAGGCCGCTCACCGTCGATTGGCCCGTCGTGTCGGTCTTGATGCCTCCGCACATGTAGTGCGCCGCAGGCACGACTGGAATCGGCTGCTTGGTCATGTCGATGCCCAGGCCGAGGCAGCGCTGGTAGATGTTCGGGAAGCGGCCTTTCACGAGCTCGGGATCGAGATGCGTCATGTCGAGGAAGACGCAGTCGGCTCCGGACTTCTTGAGCTCGTTGTCGATCGCGCGGGCCACGATGTCGCGCGACGCGAGCGACTTCATGGGGTGGTACTTCTACATGAACTAGTCGCCGTTCGCGAGCTTGAGGACGCCGCCCTCGCCGCGCAGCGCCTCCGAGATGAGGAAGTTGCGCGCTTGCGGATGGAACAGGACGGTCGGGTGAAACTGGACGAACTCGAGGTCCGCCACCGCCGCACCGATGCGATAGGCCATCGCGATGCCGTCGCCGCTCGCGACGTCGGGGTTGGACGTGTACGTGAAGACCTTGCCCGTGCCGCCCGTCGCGAGGATCGTCGCGCGCGCGCACAGCGTCTTCACCGCGCCGCTCACCGTGTCGAGCACGTAGGCGCCGAAGCACGCCGGGTCGCCGCCGTACTTGGCCATCGAGAGCAAGTCGACGGCGATGTGGTTCTCGAGGATCGTGATGTTCGCGTGGCCCTTCACGGCCGCGATCAGGCCGCGCTGGATCTCGCGACCCGTGACGTCCTGCCAGTGGACGACGCGGTTGCGGCTGTGAGCACCTTCGCGGCCCAGGCTCAGCTGGCCGTCCGGGGTGCGATCGAGACGAATGCCGATGTCGAGCAGGCGCTGGACCTGGGCGGGGCCCTCGTCGACGCACATCTCGACGATGTTGCGGTCGCACAGGCCGTCGCCCGCCCGGAGGGTGTCCTCGACGTGCAGCTCCAACGAGTCATCGGGGGAGAGAACGGCCGCCACGCCGCCCTGAGCCCAGTTCGTGTTGGTATCATCGAGGTGCTTCTTGGTCGTGATGACCACCCGGCCGTGCTCGGCGGCTAACAGGGCGAAGTTGAGGCCCGCAATACCGGACCCGATGACGAGGTAGTCCGTCTCGAGGACTTCAGTCATGGAATGTCGCGAACATACACCCGCGCTCCGTATTTGCTAGCCAGTGGCGCTCCACGCTACGATTTCGGGGATGCGGTCCTGGATGTTGGCTTCGATGCTCGTGCTGGCCACGGGCGTTGCACGCGCCGATGTCTATACGTGGACCGACGCCGAAGGCGTGCAGCACTTCACGAACGTCAAGCCCAAGGGCGGCGGCGACGCGAAGTGGAAGAAGGTCCTGAGCTCGACGCCCGAGGCCGGCTCCAAGGCGTCGATGCCGCGCGGCTCGCGGTACGACAAGGTCGGCGCGACGGACCACTCACCCGAGCGGTTCCACAAGTACGATCAGTTCATCGCCGAGGCGTCGGACCTCTACAAAATTCCGGTGCCGCTCATCCGCGCGATCATCAAGACGGAGAGCGACTACGACCCGCACGTCGTGTCGGGCATGGACTGCAAAGGCCTGATGCAGGTGCACCCCGCCGTTCAGATCGATATGGGAACGCAGGGCGACGTGTTCGATCCGCGGACGAACATCATGACCGGCACGCGCCTTCTGCGATATCTCGCGAACCGCGTCGACGGTGATCTGGTGCTGACCATCGCCGGTTACCACGCGGGGCTCGGCTCGCTACAGAAGTTTGGCTACACCGTGCCGCCGTACGCGTACACGCGGCAGTACTTGAAGGTCGTGCTCGAGCGCTACTACCAGAACAAGCAGGACGAGGCGAAGGCAGCCTCCAGGTAGTGCTGCGGCTCGAGGTCACGGAGCTCGGGCAGGGAGCGCTGCCGGCCGTCGATCTCGGTGGCCGCATCATCATCGGCAGCGGCATCGATGCACAGCTGCGGTTGCCGGCCACCGCGTGTCGCGGTGAGCACGTCGTCCTCGAGAAGGGGACGTGGAAGGCATTCGTCGATCTCACCGTCGACGATGCGACCGTTCGCGCCGGAAGCACGGGTCCGATCGGCGACGGCGTGACGCTCTCGTTTGGCGCGTATCGCGTGCGTGTGGTTCCCGCGCCGCCGGGCACGGTGCCATCACCTCCTCAACGCACGGAGAGCCTCGCGCGCGAGCTAGTGCGCGGTCTGCTCGGCGTCGATGCGGCGCCGGTCGTGACGATCGAGCGTGGTCCGGGCGCGGGAGCAAAGCGCACGATGCCGCCGCCGGAGAGCGTGGTCGTCATCGGTCGCGGTGACGAGGCGACGTGGCCGATCGCGGACGCGGATCTCTCGCGCGCGCACGTCGAGCTGCGCCGCGGCTGGGACGGCACGACGGTCGCGGACCTCGGATCCAAGAACGGCACGCGCGTCGACGGCGTGAAGATCGCCACTGCGACGCTGCTCTACGACGGTGCGCTCGTCGAGATCGGCAACGTGGCGCTGCGCTATCGCGATCCTGCCGAGCGCCACCTGCGCTTGCCGGCGAGCGCGTCGGGCTCGATGCATCCGGCACCGGCGGGCGCTAGTACGGACATCGCGCCAAGCGTGCGAAGGCGTTCGTCGACGATGGTCATCGCGCTCGTCGTGGCTGTGCTCGCGCTCGCAGCGCTCGCGTGGGTCCTCGCGAGCTAAGCTACTGCGGGGGATTGAGCTGCACGATGTCGACACGTCCCTCGTCGCTGTCGACAAGGCGCGAGTCGTTGCCGGGCCACTGACCGAGCAGCGTCGTGCGCGCAGAACTGTCGGGGCCAACGCCGAGCGCCGCGAGCTCCGCGACCTTCGCATTGTCCGTCGGTTGCAACTCTGCACCCGGCAACGCCGGCAGCGTCAGGCCCGCATCGATGCCGCGCGGTGCCAGGATGTTCCACGTCATCGTGCGGTGATCTGCGGTGTGCCACACGATCGCTGCGTACTGCAGCTGCGCGTGCGGGCCCGTCGCCTCCGTCCACTCGATGCGGTGCGCCGCCGGATTCAGCGTCGGCAACGACGTGTACGCGCGCAGACTCACCGCGCCGAGGTTCAGGTCCATCTGCTGCTGCGACGGACCCCACGCGATCGTCGTCTGCATGCTGGGTCCCTGCACCACGGGCATCACGCGCGTCACCGTCGTCGCGCCCTCGGGTGCGTACATGCGCTGCAGCTTCGCCTGACCATCGCCGCTGGACGTCAGGTCGGTCTGAGCGAACCGCGGATCCGTCACGGCGCGCTGATCACGCGCGAGCCATTGACTTGTCACGACCTTCGTCGCGTTGCGCGGCATCGCCTGCAGATTCACGATGTCTTCCACCATCGCGCGCCACTCGCCGTCCATCACCATCGGCGTCAGTGGATCGATCATCACGTTCGGCTGGTACAGGTATCGCCAGTTCGATCCGAACGGCGCGGGCTCCGAATTGCGCGACGTGATCACCGCGTCGGTCGTTCCGTAGCAGCCGTACAGCGTCGCTTTCACGGCAGTGCCGGCCACGAGGTCGTCGAGCACCGTCTCGCCGCACCCCGTGCTGAGCACGTACGAATCCGCCGTGTCGTTCGGCGCCGCGTTCAACGAGATCTGCGCCGCCGCGCCGGTCACGCTCGAGCGACCATCCACGACGTACGTGTCGCCGCCCTCGACGCCCGCGTACGTGAAGATCTGTCCGTTCTGCAGCACGAGCGTCGCGTAGCCTCCGCTCTCCATACGCGCGTTCGCTTTGCCTGCGGCGTCCGTGCGCGTCTCCGAGATCAGCTGCCCGCGCTCGTCCTGAAAGAACACCGTCAGTCCGGACACCGCGGGACCGTCCGTCACGAATTGCATCGTCACGCGCTTGCGGCTATCCGGTCCCGCCGAGCTGCCATCGCCCTCCGGCACCGGCTGCTGCTGATCGCCCGCCACGCATCCCGTCGCCATCGCTCCCGCTAGCACCCACACAACTCGACGCATCACGACCATGGTACGGCCGCGCGATTTCTTTCGTCGAGGGCGCGCGCGACTTCTTCGGCGCTTAACAACGATCTCCGTCGGTGCAGATGTAGGCGCACCAGCGAAAACAACTCCTCGCTCAGAACAACGAAAGCTGTGCGCCGCGCTTGGGAGGCCGCTTGAACGTCACGCGGTCGTCGTACACGCTCTCGTCGCGCCGATCGAGCCCCAACCGCCGCACCGTCGCATCGAACATGGTCGCGATCGCTGTCGCATACGGTCCCTCCCCACGCCCGCGCGTGCCGAACCGCGAGTCATAGAGTTTCTCGCCGCCGCGCGTGTCCCTGATCCGGCTCAGCACCTTCTCCGCGCTCAACGGAAACGCATCGCGCATCCGCGTCTCGAACACGTCCTTTACCGAGTGCGGCAGTCTGAGCAGCACCCATCCCGCACTCGTCGCGCCCGCGTCTCTCGCGCGCTCCAACACGCCGACCATCTGCCGGTCATTCACACCGGGAATCACGGGCGCGCACATCACGCTGACTTTCAATCCTGCCTTCGCCAAGCGCTCGATCACCTTGAACCGTCGGCTCGGACTCGCGGCCCATGGCTCGATCGTGCGCGACATCTCGTCGTCCGTGAACGCGAGCGACACGGCGATGTGAAACCGCGCCTGCTCCTGCAGCTGAAGGAACAGATCGATGTCGCGCTCGACCAGCGCGCTCTTGCTGATCACGCTGACGGGATTCTTGTACTCGAGGCAGACCTCCAGGCACTGCTTCGTGATCTCGAGGTCCTTCTCGATCGCCTGGTAGCAATCCGTCACGCCGGAGAACATCACGAGCTCGCCCTGCCAGCTCGGCTTGTCGAACGTCTCGCGCAGCAGCTGCGCCGCGTTGCGCTTGATCACGATCTTCGTGTCGAAGTCGGTGCCCGCTCCGAGATCGAGATACTCGTGCGACGGACGTGCGTAGCAGTTGTGGCTGACGACGCCGTTCGCGATGAAGTCCTCCGTGGTCGTCGTGATGTCGTAGAGCTCTCGTAAGCCGAGCGGCTCGATCGAAATCACCCGTAGGCCGTCGAGAGCGAGCGCGTGCTTCCCGAGAACGTCTCTCGCTCGTTCGATGCCCATCAAGCGACCACCGGTACCGAGAAACTCTCGATGCTCTCCGGGCTCCCCGGGTGCAACGTGTTGCCAACCGACATTAGAGAGGAAGCGATGATCCCCGCTCGCGGTGAGCGTCCTGCCGTTCGCGAGCTTGATCTCGTATGCGACCTTCTCTGTCTTCCAGTGCGCCAACACACGAGCGCGCGTGAAGACCCGGTCCGCTCCGCGCAGTTCCGTTCCGACGATCTCGTCTCCGACCTTCAGACGTTCGAGATGCCGCGTGTGTCCATCGGTCATCAGAACTGGCGTGTCGGGCCCCGCGCAGTACGAGCATGCATGGAGGCATCCACGGTACGGATTCGCGCTCCAGCGAAAATTAAGATCGGGAGAGTCGTTGTGCGAGAGGATCGACCGCGACTGATCCTCGAGCAGCGTCACCTTGGTAGGCGGCGGACCATCGCCTTCGTACTGGACCGCGACCTCGCGGAAGCGATTCAGTGGGTTCGAAACGTCGCGGCGCTCCATACCGCAACGATACTGAACGGATGTATAGTTGTCACGAAATCCCGTCGAGGATCTCGACAATATCCGGAGTAAGCGGCTCGGCCGTGCCTGCCATCAGCGTCTCCGGAACGTGCTCGTGGCGATGCAGCCGCGGCAGCGCGATCGCGCCGCGATCGATGACGTAGCGGAGCGCGAGCTCGGCGAGCGTGAACGCGCTGACGTGCTCGGGGCGCTTCCCGTTCACGACAATGTCGCGACCAGCTTGGGTGGAGGTCGCGGCGGGCGGTGTGGTGCGCACGAGGCGCGCGAGCCGAGCGACAGAGAGAGCGAGGCGATCGAGCGTGGCCGGATCGAGCTGACGATCGTCGCGCAGGGACAGTTTCACTCCTGGCCCGAGAGTGCCGGCGAGTGCGCGACCGGCGAGCGGCTGACGCGCGAGGATCGCGAGCTGACGCGCGGATCCCGGAGCCTTGGTGAGCGGTGCGGGCGCGGTCTCGGTGATCGCGAACGGCGAGAGGATCAGCGAGCTCCCCGCGAACCCGCTGGCAGCAGGAGCTGGAGCGAGCGGTCCGTAGGGAATGGGTGCGAGCGTAGCGTCGATCAGCGCACCCGCCGTGCCCATGCACGCGTTGAACACGACGGAGAGCGAGATGAACCACGTCTCCGCGAGCAGCGGCGCGAGGTGAGTGATCGGCGATTCCTCCTCGGTATCATCGTCGGGATCGCGCGCCGTTTCGGTGACGACGCTCGTGTCTGCGTCCTCGAGACGAATGCCCCACGACAGAACCTTGCCCTCGCGCACGAGGCGCGCCGCGGTGCCGACGAGCTCGGGCCACGCTTTGGAGGACGGCCAATTGGGACGCAGCGGCAACTGCACGAGTGGTAGCGCGTCGAGCTTGGTGGTGCGCAACGCTGCTTCGACGGCGGCCTGGATGTAGCGCGGCGGCAGCTGATCGATCGGCGTGTCGCGACCGTTGAGGGTTGGAATGGTCACGGCGAGCGTGATGCGATCGCGGCCGCGCAGCGAGCGGATGACCTCGGCGGCGAGGCGCTCTGCATCAGCTTCGCCGGGATGCACATCGACGAATGTGAGTCCGCTCGAGAGAGCCGCGGTGAGGGCACGCTCCGTGTCGCTACGGTCGACGCCACGCGAAGCAGCGATCGCGAGCGATACGTCGCCAGCTCCGACGGCCGTCGCCGTTGTATCGCCGAGCTGACGCGTTCGCACGGCCGCATCATATGCCGGGTGTCGAAGCGTGAACATGCGGCAGCGAGCGACATCGTGCTGGTGCTCGACGAGCGCGTCGGATAGAAGTCGGCTCATGAAGTTGTCGACGGTCGTGTTCGCGCTGGCGGTGGTCGGATGTGGCGGCGGCGGCGGGAACGCCCCCGCGGATGCGCCACGCGAAGATGCTTCGCCCGAGCAGGTCGATGCGCGCGTGGACGGCCCGGGACAGGCGGTGACCGTGACCGTGGGCCCGCCCCTGGCGGGTGTCGCGGTGTACTTCCAAAACGCCGACAGCACGCTCGTCGCGAAGGTGATGACCGATGCGACAGGCACGGCGAGCCAGGTGATGGCGCCAGGTGGCTTCGTGACAGTCGTCGACGCGTATTACACGCTGGCGGCGCTGCGCCGGCACGACATTCATACGTGGGCGGACGTGAAGCCGGGCGACGCGCTGCATGTGGAGAGCTTCCCGCAGGGTTTCGCACCGCTGACGGTCACCGAGCCGACGATGGCGGGGGCGACCGTGTACGAGCTGCACGCGACGGGAACGGATCCGGACTTCATCGGCGACCGCTTCAGCAGCGTCGCGCCGCCGCCGACGGGCAATCCGACGGATCAGCTGACGATCTACAACTCGTCGCAGACAGACGTGCTCGTGGTCGCGGATACGACCGATGGAGCGTCGTACGTGTACGCACCCGATCAGGTGACGAACGCAGCCTCCAACGCGATCGATCTGACGGGGCTGACGTACGCGCCGCTCGAGGCCACGACGTGGACGCTGAACAACCTGCCGAGCGATCAGAATGACTTCCCGAGCGTGGACTACCTGATCACGAACCACGGCCTCGTCTACAACCTGAACTTCGATCCGGCGACCGATGTGAACCACAAGGCGGTCAAGACGCTGACGCGTCCGCCGGTGGGATTGGCATCACTGCTGGCCGTGGACGTGACGTCGCCGACGAACGTCGGCCGCTCGTACCTGTTCGACTGGACGACGCGGGCCGCAGCGGAGACGTTCGACTATCAGAATCGTCGCCTGCGCGACCTGACGCACGCCGTGGTGTTCGACCAGGCGACGCATGCGTTCACGTGGACCGAGGGAGCGACGGGCGTGGAGGCGGACGTGACGCAAGTGCGCGTCGACGCGAATCGCACCGATGGCAGCGTTCCGCTCTACTGGACGTGGGACCTCGCGGCGCCGCACTCCGCAACGGGCGCAGTGCTGCCGGTGCTCGCGGGTGATGCAGCGCAGTTCAACGTGGTGGCGACGGACTCGGCGTTCATCGAGAAGGCGCAGTGGGCCAAGTTGCCCGGCGGCTACGACGTCGCACGCTCGTACATCTTCGGCCGCACGATCTTTGCGGTGGTGGCGACCGGCGCGACGGGGCAGGGCGCATATCAGACCTACAAGCTGCCGCAGTGAGCATCTCGCCGTCATCCGAGTTACGATCGATGGATGAGGGTAACAGCAGTATTCGTTTGTCTAGCGCTCTGGGGATGTGGCGACGACGGGGGCGCCAATCGTCCGCCCGACGCACCCCGCGGGAGCGGCGACGATAGCGGCACGCCCGACTCTCCGCCCGCACCGCAGCCCGTCGCGATCACGGTCACGAGCGGTGGCCTCCCGCTGCACGATGTCGCCGTCTACTTCCAGAGAGCGGACTCGTCCCTGATCGCGATGGCGACGACGGATGCAACCGGCACCGCGAGCCAGCTCATGGACGCGGGTGGCTACGTCACCGTCGTCGACGCGTTCTACACGATCCAGCTCCCTCGCTCCGTGCGGCCCGGTGGCAACCGCGCGTATCACGACCTCCACACCTGGGCCGGCGTGAAGCCCGGTGATCATCTGCTGCTCGCGGATCCGGGCTTTGGCAGCACGGCGAACGCGGTGACCGTGCCCGAGGAGGTGGGGGCGACGGCGTACAGCGCGTATGCAGCGGGCGGCGGTTCGTCGTTCTACGCGTACTCGAACTTCATCGATCCCGCGACGCGCATGGGGTCCGTCGATGTCTACGGAAGCCTCGCGACGACGGACTTTCTCATCGTCACGCAGGACGCGAACGCCGGGCAGTTCCTCTATGCGGCGAACCAGTCGCTCGCGACGAACACCGTCGATCTCTCGGGTGGAACGTATGCGAATAACGTCGACGCGTCGTTCATGTTCACGAACGCGCCCGCCATCGGCACCATCAGCGCAACGAATTATCTCGCGACCTCGCGCGGTCCCATCTGGGTCGGCACGTCGGCCGCGGACATCACGTCGGGCGCGGCGACGCTGACGTTCTCGGCGCGTCCGGAACCGGCGCTCGTGACGTCGATCGTCGAGACCGACGTGACGCCGAGCGGCGCGCTCGCGGGACAGTTCCTCGTCGACTGGAAACCGATCGCGACCGCGACGACGTACGACCTCGCGAACCGCTCGCTTCTGCCGTTGACGGGCGATGGCCCGATCTTCGATCAGCCGACGCACGCGGTGACGTGGACGCTCGGCGCGACTGGTGCCACGCCCGATGCGGCTGTCGTGAACCTGCGCGCGACGCGTGACTCCACGGAGTTCCGGCAGTGGACGTGGGACATCGTAGCGCCCCATGGCGCGACCGGCATCGCGTATCCGGTCCTGCCGACCGGCGCGGATGCGTACAACGCGCTGACCGACGACAGCATCATCCTCGACGGTGTGAAGCTCGCGAAGGTGCCCGGCGGCTACGACACCATTCGCGCGGGCGCGCTCGGCGGTTCGATCCTCGTCGGCGCGACCGCGACGGCGCAGGGTTCGATCGCCTACGAAACGTGGCCGCACAACCAGGTCTCGATCAAGGCGACCGAAGGGTTGGCGCCGGTCGGCCAGTTTCTGAAGAACAGCCTTCGCGCCGCGCTGCACTGAGCTGACCGTAGACGGCAGGGGTTTCGTGCGGTTAGATGCGGTCGTAGTGCGCGATGGCCGACGACCCCGACAAGCCTGACAAGGCCAACAGCGCCGACAAGTCGGGCAAGGTCACGGCTGCAGACAAGTCGGGCAAGTTCAAGAGCGCCGACAAGTCTGCCAAGTTTCGCGCGGCGGCCGTCGAGGATGTCTCCGATGGCGCGCCCGTCGGTGCCGTCGATTCACCCAACACGGGCCGCACGCAGCGCCTCGCGAACGCGGCCGTCGAGAAGATGTCGGCGGGCGTCAGCGTCCTCGGCACCGGCCTCGACAAGATCGGCGAGGGCATCAGCAAGGTCGGCGAGGTCTCGAGGGCCGTGCCTCTCGTCGGCAGCACGGTCACCAAGCTCGGCGACAGCCTCCAGCAGGTCGGCGAGTCGATGCAGAACCTGCCGGCCGTCACCGCGACGCGCCGCGGTCGGCTGATCGTTCGCTCGCTGATCGTTGGCTTCCTCCTCGTCGCGACGTGGATCGTCATCATCGTCGCGCTGCAGGTGAAGTCCTCCGACGCGCCCGACTTCCGCCCCAACGCGGAGAAGATCCTCGCCGAGATCTCGAGCGGCCCCGCCGGCATCGACGCGGTCTACAACGCCGCCTCGCCGCGCTTCCAGGAAGTCGCGAGCAAGGAGAAGTGGATCGACGAGATGAACGATCTGCACGAGACGCTCGGCGAGTTCAAAGAGATCACGTCCATCAACGACACGCTCGTCACGACGGGCCCCACCGGCCGCATCGGTCGCGTCTCGCTCACCATCGCGTACGAGAAGGGCATCACACACGGCTCGGTCTCGTTCCACGAGGACAAGGGCCAGTGGAAGTTCCTCGGCGTCGGCGTCGAGGTGCCGTCCGCGATGAAGATCACGCAAGCGCAGCGCGAAGAGCGCG
The DNA here is from genome assembly GCA_036499725.1 of Kofleriaceae bacterium. GTDB lineage: Bacteria > Myxococcota_A > Polyangia > Haliangiales > Haliangiaceae > JABFXX01. The sequence goes on along the minus strand of DASYDE010000044.1, from coordinate 46,802 downwards.
TCGCGGCCTGCAAGGACAACCTTGCCAAGTCCTGCGACCTCCACGAGATCGCGAGCGGCATCCTCGAGCAGCTACGCGCGGGCGACGCCGACAAAGTCTGGGACCAAGCGACGGAGATCTTTCAAAAGCAGGAAGAGAAGGGCCGCTTCGTCGCGATCCAGCAGGAGCACACAGCGATCCTCGGTCCGTTCATTCGCATCCTCGCCGTCAGCGAAGCGAAGATCATCGGCGGCAACCTCGCGGCCTACGACGTCGTCGCCGAGTACCAGCGCGCGAACGGCGTGCGCGTCACGTTCTCCTTCTCGCGCAGGTCCAAGTCTGCGCCGTGGAAGCTGCTCCAGATGGTGCTCGTGATGCCGCTGCCGCGCGCCGACGAACAGTCCGTCGGTGATCTCAGCGCACCGGGGCCCATCATCGCTGGCTCCGAGCTACGCCCCGTCTCCGAGAAGATCCTCTCTCAGCTCGCCGGTGGTCCGACGGGTGTCGCTGCTGCCTACGACGCCGCGTCGCCGCTCCTGCGCGAGACCGTGAAGAAGGAAGACTTCCTCGCGCACATGAAGGATCTGCACGCGAGCCTCGGCGCGTACAAGAAGGTCATCGCGATGGATGACCCCACGATCGCGAATCTTCCGACCGGCCGCGTCGCGAAGGTGCCGCTGACGATCAGCTACGAGAAGGGCACCGTGCGCGGCAGCGTCGATCTCTCCGATGAAGGCGACTGGAAGCTGACTGGCGTCACCATCGAGCTCCCCGAGCCCAAAAAGAAGTAAGAGGCAACGCTCGACACATGGTGCGCGGCGGGTCTTCGGCTCGCTACGAGCCGTATCCGATCTCGTCGAGGTCTGCCTTCAGTTCGGGGAGCGTGCGCTGCGTCGAGATGCGCGCCACGAGCGTCTCGTCGAGCGGTTTTCCCGCAAGCACATGCGCGACGTCCTCGAGAGGCACCGCGACGCCGAAGTATTCCTGCGCGAACGTGCGATAGACCTCCGGATCGCCAGTGAGCATCGCTAGCTCACCTCGCACTCGCATCGGCTCGGCGTCGCCTCGCAGTGTCCAGGTCGCGCCGTCGTACCACCCACCGAAAGTGACGTGCTCCATCGAGAATGCTGGCTCCGTTACGTGTGGCTGGAGTGCCGTTGGAAGTCCTGCGTAGATCGCTGCGACATCGCCGTGGGCCCATTCGTGCCAAAACGCCTTCAAGAACGCGCCGTTCGAGTCAAAGACGATGAACCAGTCGTCGCCTTCGCCATTGCGCATCTGCGCCATCCGCTGCGTGCCCGATTCGTTCCACGCGCGGCTGAACGAGTAGTAGCGGTCCTGCCACTCCTCCATCAGCATCGCGTCGAGGGCAGCCATGCCTTTGCAGATGCGTTCGAGCTGATCTGGCGGCGGGAGCGACATGAGCCACGCTACATCGCGAACGCGAAGCCCTGCTTCGTCAGCCGGTCGTACTTGCGGCGATCGAACTTGAACAGGCGCGCCGCGCGATGGCGAACGTTCTGCTCGACCTCGTCGGTCTCGACGAGCAGATCCATGGACAGGATCTTCTTGCGGAAGTTGCGCTTGTCGAGCTCGGTGCCGAGCACGATCTCGTAGAGGCGCTGCAGCTGCGTGAGCGAGAAGCGCGGCGGCAGGAGCTCGAAGCCGATGGGCGCGTAGCGGACCTTGCCGCGCAGACGCTCGTGAGCGAGCGCGACGATCGATGCGTGATCGAACGCGAGCTTGGGCAGATCATCGAGGGAAAACCAGCCGACTCCCATCGCGTCGGTCGCGGCGCGGATCCGGTGATCGGAGAGCTTGGCGAGCGCGTAGTAGGTGACGGTCACGACGCGCTCGCGCGGATCGCGGTTGAGCGTACCGAACGTGTAGAGCTGCTCGAGGTAGACGTCCTTGACGCCCGCTTCCTCTTCGAGCTCGCGGCGGGCCGCTTCGTCGACGGTCTCGTCGAGCCGCACGAAGCCGCCGGGCAGGGCCCACGCGTGCTGGAACGGCGCGAGCTTGCGCTGGATGAGCAGCACCTTGAGATCGCCCTCGTCGACGCCGAACAGGACGGTGTCGACGGCGAGCGCCGCGCGCGGATATTCGTACGTGAACGTCACGGCTGGCTCGCTACATAGGCGCGGAGCTCGGCGAGCTCGCGGTCGAAGTTGCCCGACAGGATCGGGAAGCGGCACCACGAGCGAGGATCGAGGTTGCGATCGTCGAGATGGAAGCCGGGGGCGAGGCGTTCACGCTTCCACTGGTTGCGGCACCAGAGCTTGAAGAAGCGTTCGATCCACGTCGCGAGCTGCACGGCGGAGACGTTCGGGTAGCGCGGCGTGAGCTCCTGGAACACTTCGAGCGGCGTGTGCTTGTCGCGAATGGATGAATCCTCGACGGCCTCGAGCACGTCGTACGGCATGAGGTCCGCTTCGTCGGTCTGGGCGACGCCCTTGGTGACGGGGCGTAGCTCGGCGGTCGGCTGCTGCGCGGTGATGTAGCGGAGCGCGGCGACGGGACCGATGTCGGCGGGGCCGTGCTGCTCCATCCACGCGAGCCACTGGCGCAGGTACGTCTTGTCGATGCCACCGAGCGGCGCGAGTCCACCGGCCGTGTCGCCGTCCATCGTCGCGTAGCCGACGGCGGCTTCGGAGCGGTTGGACGTGGTGAGCAGCACGGAGCCGCGGAGGTTCGCGAGCATCCAGATGGACGGTGCGCGCACGCGAGCCTGGATATTCTGTAGCGCGATGTCGTCGGTATCCCAGGACAGCGGGCGACCGATCGCCTTCTCGAGCGTCGCGATGTACGCCTTGTGCTCGGGCTCGACGTCGAAGATGTAGAACTCCGCACCGACGGCCTTGGCGAGCTCGGTCGCTGCCTCCCGCGTGACGGGACCGGAGTTCGCGGTCGGCTGATAGGCGCACGCGAGTAGCGCACGAACGATCTGCTTGGGATCGGCGCCGCTATCGATCGCATCGAGGAGCAGGCGCGCGTGACCGGCTTGCGCGCGAACGCCGCCAGCGCCGAGCTCTTGGAGTGCGAGCTGCGACATCAGCGAGACGAGAACGGTGCAGGCGGAACTGTCCGCTCCACCGGACAGCGAGACGACGTAGCCCTGCGACTTGCTCTTGCGCAGGTAGTCCCACAACCCGAGGGCGATGCAGCGCGCGAACTCTTCCTCGCGCACGTATGCGCCGTCCTCCCAGGGCGAAGCCCACGTCGTGACGGGCGCCGGCTTGAGCGCGGGCCACGCGAACGGGAACTCGATGACGAGCTCCTCTGCGTCGTGGCGCGGGCGGTGGCTGCCGCGCGTGAGCGCACCGCGGCGGTTGCCGTCGATGTCGATGACGGCGGTCGTGATCTCGACCTCGGAGAACGAGAAGCGACGGCCACGACCGACGAGGTTGCCGCCAGATGCGATGAGCGCACCGCCGTCGTACACGACGCGACCGGCCTCGTTGCCCATGAGGTTCGAATAGAGGTACGCGACGCCATACGCGCGCGAGCCTTCGATGACGAAGCGCTGACGGACGGCGAACTTGCCGAACGCGAAGTGGCTCGCGGAGGGATTGAGGAGGATGTCCGCGCCGCGCAGCGCGAGGTCCGTACCGGGGCGATTGGCGACCCACGCGTCCTCGCAGATCTCGAAGCCGAAGCGGATGTCACCGATGTCGAACACGAGATCGCCGATCGGGAAGCGGCGGGTCGATCCGTCCGCCAGCGTGCGCTCGAGCGTATCGATCTCCCCGGCGGGCCATGCCTTGAACCAGCGCGGCTCGTAGTGGATGCCATCGCCGGCGAGGAACTGCTTCGCGACGAAGCCCACGATCTCGCCGTTCGCGAGCAGAGCGGCCGCGTTGTAGACGGCCTTCTCGTGATAGATGGGCAGACCGACGGCGACGACCATGCCTTTGGTCAACGGCGCGAGGCGGTCGAGCAGATCGAACGCGGTGTCGTGCAGCCCGTGGATCTGGAACGCGTCCTCGCACGAGTAGCCGCTGATCGCGAGCTCGGGCAAGCACAGCACCGTCGCGCCTTCCGCGCGCGCCTTTTCGATCGCGGTGACCAGGTGCGCGAAGTTGGAGTCCCACGCGAACGGGGTCTGGTTCACACACGCGACGGCTACTTTGATGAGCTTCATAAGGCCTATTACGAGATCAGCGGTTGGAGGTCAGATGCTCGGTGAGGAGGTTCGCGGTGCTGTCGACTTCGAGGAAGGGCGTGTGGGCGTCGCGGAGCGCCATCGCGTGCGGATGGCTGTCGGTGACGACGATGCGCCCGAGGAGGCCGCTCGCCTGGAGCTTCGCTAGGGACGTGCCGGGGAGGATGCCATGCGTCGCGATCGCATCGACGCCCGTCGCGCCCGCGTCTCGGTATACCGCCGCCGCCTGCAGAAGCGACCCACCCGTTCGGATCATGTCGTCGTAGATCACGACCCGCTTGCCCGCGACCTGTGCCGACACGCCTGTCACCTGCGTGGAGCTGCCCGAGACGCGACGCTTGTAGACAAACGCGGCCTCGACGCCTAGATCGTTCGCGAGCGACTCGACCCACTTCGCGCGGCCCGCATCCGTGGACGCGAGCACGAAGTTGTCTCCGCCGAGCCGGCGCGCAGCGGCCATGACGAGCGGCTTGCCGTAGACGTGCACGGGGCGAATGCCGCCCTCGAAGTAGTGCGCGATCGCATCGACGTGCAGATCGAGCATGAACACCTGCGTGCCGCGGCTCGCGAGCGGCAGCGACGACAGCAGGCGCGCGCGCGACTTCGCTTTCACGATCTCGCCGGGGCGCACGGCGCGCTCCATCGTGGAGTAGCCGAAGTACGGCATCACCATGCGGAGGCGATATGCGCCGCCGGTGACGAGGCCGCACGCGAGGTCGTACAGCTCGAGCGTCGACGCGTCATCGGGCGTGCCTCCGACGAGGATCACGTCGCGGTCAGCGGGATCCGTATCGATGCGCAGGTAGCGCTCGCCGTCGGGAAACGTCTCGCGCTTGATGGCGCCGAGCTCCCAGCCGCCGATCTGCGCGATCGCGGTCGCGAGATACGTGTACGACTCGACCGAGAACACGACCGGGGGATGACTCACGAATGACCTCCGCGGGCGCGCGCCGCCGCGATGAGCGCGAGCTTGCGCGTGTGGACGTATTTATCGAGACCGACGGGATACGGCTGCGGGTTCGCGAACCTGCGCGTACGCGGAGAGAGTTGGGCGAGCTCGCTGGCCGCGCGAGCCTTGGCCTCGAGGATCGAAGAGGGCACCAGGATCTCCTTGCCGCGCTCGATGTAGCGCACGAGCAGATCATCTGCGCGATCGTGCGGAGGGGCGAACGCCGGGCGCGTCGGATCGTCGATGTCGTGCAGCGCGGGTGCTGTCAACCCGGCCTCTGCGTCGTAGATCACATCACCGACGATCTCGTTGCCGCGGCGGAGGCGGCGGACTTGAAGCACGCCGGGGTTGGAGATCTTGATCGGTTGCTCGCTGAGCTTGATCGCATCGCGCCACGTGCCGTCCGCATCGCGGTACGCGCCGAGCTTGTACACGCCGCCGAGCGCGGGCTGGTCGTAGGCGGTCACCAAGCGCGTGCCGACGCCGAAGATGTCGATCTTCGCACCTTGTTCGTGCAGCGACGAGATCAGGTGCTCGTCGAGGTCATTGGAGGCGACGATCTTCGCGTCCGGGAAGCCCGCGGCGTCGAGCATGCGGCGCGCTTCGATCGACAGGTGCGCGAGGTCGCCCGAGTCGAGGCGAATCCCGGCGAGCGCGTGACCCTTCGCACGCAGCTCGCGACCGACCGTGATCGCGTTCGCCACGCCGCCGAGCGAGTCGTAGGTGTCGACGAGGAACGTGCAGTTACCCGGCAGCGCATCCGCGTACGCGCGAAACGCCTCGAGCTCGTCGCCGTGGAACATGATCCACGAGTGCGCGTGCGTGCCGCGCACCGGGATCCCGAACATCTTGCCCGCGAGGACGTTGGACGTCGCCGCCACGCCGCCGATGAACGCCGCGCGCGATGCGGAGACCGCACCGTCGATGCCCTGCGCCCGCCGCAGCCCGAACTCGAGCACGGGGGCGCCGCGCGACGCCTGTACGATGCGCGAGGCCTTGGTCGCGATCAGGGTCTGGAAGTTGATGATGTCGAGCAGCGCGGTCTCGACGATCTGGGCCTGCACGATGGGCCCGGTGACGCGAATGATCGGCTCGTGCGGGAAGACGAGGCTCCCCTCGGGGATCGCATCGACGGTGCACGTGAGCTTCAGCGCCCCCAGGTGGTCCAGGAACCCACGCGGGAACAGCGGCTTGCCCTCGTTGTCCTCGAGCGTCGCGAGATACGCCAGGTCGTCCGCCGTGAACGTCAGGCGCCGGAGAAACTCGAGCGCGGGGGCGATTCCGGCCGCGATCGCGTACCCGCCACCGAACGGCGGGCGTCGATAAGTCAGGTGGAACACCGCTTCACGGTCGCTGTGGCCGGCCTTCCAGTAGCCGCAGGCCATGGTCAACTGATACAAGTCGGTCAGTAGGGCCAGAGAACCGCCGTAGAGCCCGAGGCCAGCGTCGCGTTGGTCGTTCACGTTTAAAGTGTAGTTTGGACACTAAGTAGGCCGATGTCAACGAGCGACGAAGCGGTGGTTATCTGGGGCGAAGTCCTGTGGGACCGCTTCATTTCGGCGCGCCCTGCTGAACCGGCCGTCGACTACCTCGGCGGCGCTCCCGCGAACGTCGCGTGGCACCTGGGGCAAGCGGGCGGCTGGCCGCAGCTGATCACGAGCGTCGGCGATGACGAGGATGGTCGTCGCGCGACCAAGCTGCTCTCCGAGTATGTCGACACGTCGCTCGTACAGACGGACATGCAGCGCAAGACAGGCGAGGTCACGGTCGCCATCGACAACGGCGAGCCGCGCTACACGCTCCATGCGGGCCGCGCGTGGGAGTACATCGCGTGCACGCCAGTCGTGGAGCGCGCGATCAGCGAGGCGGGCGTTCTCGTCTACGGCACGCTGTCACAGAGAACGCCAGAAGGCTTCGCGGCGTGGGAGAAGGCCGTTGCGGCTGCCTCCGACCGCTGCACCGTCGTGTGCGACGTGAACCTGCGCCGAAAGTCCGACGGCTCGTTCGTCGAGAACGTGCGCGTCGTGGAGCGCGCGATCGAAGCCGCTGACGTGGTGAAGGTCAACGAGCGTGAAGTCGCCGTGCTCGCGGAGCAGTTCGGTTGGCGCGACGGCGTCGATGCCCTGCGCGATGGTGGTCGCCGCGTCGTCGTCGTCACGCGCGGGGACAAGGGCTCCACGCTGTATGGCACCGGCGCGCCGATCCAGATCGAGGCCCCTCGCGCGCAACCAGGCGGCGACAACGTTGGCTGCGGCGACGCATATGTCGCGATCCTCGTGCTCGGCATGACGTCGGGGTGGGACCTCGCCGAGACCGCGCATGCGGCTGCTCGCTGGGCAGCCGCGGTGGCCGGTGTTCGCGGTGCGACGCCGCGCTTCACCGCTGACCAGATCGCGGAGCTGCTCGGTGATCTCGCCGATGAAGGAATGGTCTCGTGAGCGATACGCCTGACGACAAGGTCGAGACGCCAGCGGACCCGGCATCGGGGCACGCGAAGTCGAGCGAGGGCCAGGAGACGGCGGCCGTGTCGGGTGAGGTTTCCGACGACACGGCGGAGCTTCCTGCGAAGGAGGCTCCCGCCACCGATGCGGACCTCCCGGCCACGATCGCGGACCTTCCGGCCGAGGATGACCTCAGTGAGGCAGCCGCGTCGACGGGCGTGGTTCGTCTCGATGACACGCTTGATTCGTGGGACCACACGGCCGCCTGGATCGGCAAGCACGGCGCGCCGTACATGGTCGGGTTGCTCACCATCCTCGTCGGCATGTGCTTCATGCGCATCTTCCATGGCGAGCTCGCGGGCGACGACCTGACGTTCCACTTCGCCGAGAGCGCGCGCCTCGCGGACTGCATTCGCCACGGTGACTTTGACTTCTGGAACCCGAGCGGCAACGCCGGGTTCGCGTCCGCGTACTACTACCAGGTCCTTCCGCAGCTGACGTCCGCTCTCCCGACGGCGGTCTTTGGTCACAACCTGTTCTGGTTCCAGTTCAGCGTGTGGTTGCCGATGGTGATCGCGCCCGTCTGCGCGTACCGCGGTATGCGCCACATGGGAGCGACGCCGTGGCAGGCGTTCGCGTCGGCGTTCTGCATCAACTTCGCGATCAGCGCCTCGCGCTGGGGATTTGGCGCCGAGGGCTCGTTCAACGTCGGGCTCTACACGCAGACCTGGGCGCTCGCGATCTTCCCGCTCGCCTACGGTCATGCGATCCGCTGGTCGCGGGAAGGCAAGGGACTCGCGCCGGCAGTGGCGTGGAGCGCGCTCGTCGGGCTGTGCCACCCGTTCGCGGTGATCGGCCTCGGGCTCGCGCTGCTCGTCGGATGGCTCTATCAGTTCGTGGGCTATCTACTCTCGCTGACTGTCCCGTTCGAGGTGAACATCCGGGGATACGTTTCGATGATCGCGTGGGGGGTGGGCAGGGTCTCGCGCGCCATGGCCGGCCGCGCGCGCGACGACGCGGAGCGGAAGTTCGGTCACGAGTTCCTCCGGCTCGCGCTGTTCGCCGCGCTCCTCGGGATCTCCCAGCTCCCAACGCTGCTTCCGCTCCTGATCGACTGGCAGGGCTTCGGTGGCTTCCCGCATCGCGTGAACGACGAGGTCGGCCCGGGCTTCATCATGCTCGGCAAGTGGGCCATCCATGGCGACTTGCTCGACTCCTTTCGCGCGCGGCAGGTCGGCGCGATCCTGACGATCTTGCTCCCGATCTCGCTGGTTTTCGGGCGCGGCGGCGGTCTGCGCTGGCTCTGGCTCCCTGGCTTCGTGTTCGCGCTCCTGCTCGGAATGGGGCCGCACATCGGCAAGACCACGCCCGACGATCTGTTTCCCGCCGTGCGCTTCCTCGGCGCGATGCAGGTCTGCTTTGCGCTCGCGATCGGCGCCGGCATCTACTCGATCGCGGCGTGGCTGTGGAAGACCGAGGAGGGCACCCGTCGCGCGCGCTGGATCCGGATCGCCATCCTGCTCGCCGGCGTCATCCTCGACGTCGGAATCATCCTGCGCATCGCGATGGGGAGCGCCGACGCGACCGTCGTCGTCATCATGCAGCGCGTGTTCTTCGGCGCCATCTCGAGCACATTCGTCGCGCGCCTGATCTGCATGCTTCCGTTCATCGCCGTGCTCGTCTTCGTCGGGCGCGTCGAGGAAGCGATGCGTCCGCGCTATGGCCTGCGCACGGCTATCGCGACGGTCGTCGCTGTGGTGGCCGTGCTGATCGCGGTTCCTGGCATCGCGTACCAGACCACCCGCGTGCGCTCGCTCGCTGATTCGCCATACCGCAAAGACATGTTCGCGATGAACGACGCCGTCGCGAAGCTGCCGCAAGGGCGACGCCAGGTCGGTCCGGGCGCGGACAACCATTGGTGGAACCTGCTCGCGTACGTCTACCACCGCACCCCTGCGCTGTTGCAGATGGGCGGCGGCGGTCTGCAGGCGAGTCCGAACTACGATTACCTCTACAGCGTCCGCGAGTACCCCAAGCTCGCGTGGGTCTACGACACGCCGTACTTCGTGTTCGATCACGACAAGAACGCCAACCCAGGAGTTGGTGCGAAGTTCGAACAAGTCTCGACGAGCAGTCACTACTGGACGCTGCGTCTGCCGACGCCGGGTCTCGTCTCGCCGATCGAGATCACGGGCGTCTTGCCCGGTGGCCCCACCAAGGCCGGCAGCCCCGCGCGCCTGGCTGCGATCGCGTGGCTCAAGTCGGGTCTGCCTCTCGAGAACAAGCACCTCGTGTACGCCGGCTACGGCGAGAGGAGCGCCCCTCCCAACGCGACGGTGCTTCGCTCGTGGCACCAAGACTCGCCCGGCGATCAGGCCGACATCGTCGCGGACGTCGAGGTGCGCGCACCGACCACGTTCGTCATTCGCGAGAGCTGGCACCCGCGCTGGCACGCATACATCGATGGCAAAGAGGTCTCCGTCCGTCGCGTGACGCCCGACTTCCCGGCCGTCGACGCACCCGCCGGCGCCAAGCAAATCGCGTTGCGCTTCGAGCGTCCGTGGTGGGCACAAGTCGCGTGGCTCGCGTGGCCAGGTGCTGCTCTTCTCGGCTTGTTGATCGAGCGCCTTCTGCGCCGCCTGCTCTGATCGTACGTGCTCGAACGAACTTTCGGGTTTGCATTTTCGGCGAGAGGAGTACGTTCGATCGCCGGAGGTAGAGATTTGAATCAGACTGTGGAGCTGGTCCTGCGCATCGTGATTGGCACCGCCCTCGGCGGAATTATTGGATACGAACGAGACATTCATGGACGGCCCGCGGGCCTCCGCACTCACGCGCTCGTCGCGCTCGCGTCGGCCACCTTCATGGTGGTCTCCACGCACCTGGCCTACTACCAGGGCTACAAGCCAGGCGACTTCACCGAGATCGACGGCTCTCGCATCGCCGCATCGGTGGTCAGCGGCATCGGCTTTCTCGCCGGCGGCGCGATTCTTCGCACCGGCTTCTCGATCCAGGGACTGACGACGGCCGCCGCCCTGTGGCTCGTCGCTGCGATCGGCCTGTGCGCTGGCGGCGGCATGTACGTCGAGAGCGTCGCCGCCACGGTGATCGGCGTCGCTGCACTGACGATCTTGCGCCGGTTCGAAGACAAAGACGACCGCGCTCGCCGTCGCCTGCGGTTGACGCTGACGGACGAGGCGAAACCGACCGATGATCTGATCAAAGCGCTCGCCGCTGCCGATGCGCAGCCGACCATCGAAGGATGGAATCGCGAGAACGCGCGCCGCGAGCTGACCGTGGGCGTGCGGCTGCGCCGGGACGGAGAAGCGTCGCTCGTTTCCGCGCTGGAGTCGGAACCGGGCATCGTGCGCATGCAGCTCGAGACCGTTGCCTGATACCGTTTGCGCATGCGCGCTCTGATCTTGGTCGACCTGCAGTACGACTTCTGCCCGGGCGGTGCGCTCGGCGTGCCAGATGGGGACAAGACGATCGCGGTTGCGAATCGCGTCATCCCGCACTTCCAGCACGTCGTCGCGACGCAGGACTGGCACCCGCGCACGCACGCAAGCTTCTCGGCGAACAATCCGGGAACCAAGGTCGGCGAGGTCATCCAGCTCGATGGCGCGCCGCAGGTGATGTGGCCTGTCCACTGCGTCCAGGAGACCGACGGCGCGAAGCTTCACGCGGGCATCGTCGGCACTCTCGAGGGCATCGTGCAGAAGGGAACGGACTCGTCGATCGACAGCTACTCCGGGTTCTTCGACAACGGCCACAAGAAACAGACGCAACTGCATCAGTGGCTGCAAGATCGCTGGATCAAGCAGGTCTACGTGATGGGGCTCGCGACGGACTACTGCGTGAAGTTCACGGTGCTCGACGCGTTGAAGCTCGGCTACGACGTGAAGCTCATCGAGGATGGCTGCTACGCCGTGAACCTATCGCCTGGCGATGGCGAGCGCGCGATCGCAGAGATGCGCACAGCAGGCGCGGGCATCGTCGAGAGCGGCGCGATCGGCGCTTAACCCCAGGGCTCAGCTCGATTGATCCGAGCCCGAGCCCGAGCCCGAGCCCGAGCCCGATTTCCGGATCGGCTCCGAGCGGTGCACCCGATGAGGAGTCGTGGGCTTGGATGCGTCGGTGGCGGGTGCCCCCTCCGACGACGTGCCTTCCGAGGGATGAACGCCCACCGCGGACGACTACGTGTCGTCTCGAATCGGCGATCGGGCTCGGGCTCGGGCTCCGAGCGCTCCGCGCTCTTGGCTCGGGCTCGTATGAACTCAAACGGTCTTGGGGTTACTTCAGGGCGCGGCTTCGAGCAACGGCGCGCACGTCGAGACGCCGGCGCCGACGATGCGGTGGGGCAGGTTCTCCATCAGCTTCTCGACCTTGCCGGTCTTGCGGTGCACTGCGTAGACCATCGAGTTGTCGTCGAACGTCGCGAACACGTAGAACACGCCGCCGTAGTGCGCGAACGCCCAGCCGTTCGTGTCCTGCGCGGTACCCGGTAGCTGCCAGCGCGGTCCCTGCGCCGAGCCGTCGGTGCGCGAGATCGCCTGCACCCAGCCACGCCCCTTCGGTTTTCCCGCACCGTTCCATGACGTCTGCGGCGTGTAGCCATAGAGCTGGCCATCGCCCGTACCGGAGAGCTCCGGACTCATGCCTCCACCGCGCAGCGAGCCGAGTGTCTTCCACTTCGGTGGATTCACCCCCACGTCGAGCTCCGCGATCTCGGTCGGCGCGCCGCTCTCCTCGTTGAGCTTGGCCGTCATCAGGTGCTCGGGCGCGTTGGGGCCGTCGCTGACAAAGCCCATTCCAAACGCGCGCGGTGCACCGTCCGGATCGATCCCGTCGTGCGAGCAGTGACCGTCGATGATGGAGACGCGATACAGCGAGCCGTTGTCGTACTCGACCCACGCGATGCCGTTGCGATCGACCGCCATCGAGAACGGATGACGCGTGCTGCACGACAGCGTCGCGACGGTCTCGAACGGGTCGTTCGGTAGTTTCTTCGGATCGAAGCGGAGCAACATGTTCTCGCTATCGATGACGTAGATGAGCTCCGCGTCGTGGATCGCGCAGGTGTTCGCACACGCGCCGTTGCGGCATGCGCCGTTGCACGCCACGAGCTGGATCCCTGCCTCGCCGTTCGCCTGGCACTCGCGAACGTCGTCTCCAACGCACGTCGTGGGGCTCGCCCTGGGATCGCACGTCGCTGCCTCCCGTGGCGGCGCGGCAGGATCGGCGGGCGCCGTCGTGTGGACGCCCTGCGGCGCTAGGTCGACGGTTTCCTCGTGCTTCTTCGCCTTGCAGCCGACGAGGACGAGACAGGCGAGAACGAGCACGCGGCGCATCGCAGCATCATAGAGCGGCGCACGCACGGCGGGCGGCGGCGCACGCTATTCCGAGCGCGTAGACGACGCAGGCATGGGTCGACGGTGGGTTAGTCGCGATGCAGAGCGGTGGCACGCGCGGTGCTGAGTACTTTCGGCATGAAGCCCACCAACCCCACCGGCAAGAATCAGGGCGAGGGCGATCGCGTCTCGGCCCGCCGCTACAACAAGAACGCGAGCGAGTTCGTCGCAGAAGGTCGCGTCGAGGCTGCGGCCACCGAAGCGGAGAGCTTTGTCGAGAGCGAGCCGCAAGAGGCCGCCGCCGCCGAGCGCAAGGCCAAGAGGGGACCGCACCCGACGAAAGTTTCCGTGGACGAGCTCGTCAACATGGGCCGTTCAGTCGTCGACCGCGCGAAGCCGTATGTCGAGCGCGCTGTTTCCAAGATCAAATCCAAGCTGAACCGTTAGGCCTTAACCGCAGAGGAAATTGTCATGCACATCATCATCACGCTCATCGTTGGTCTCGTGGTCGGCGCACTCGCCAAGCTCCTCATGCCGGGCAAGGATCCGGGTGGCATTCTCGTCACGATGCTCATCGGTATCGCCGGTGCGTTCGTCGCGGGCATGCTCGGCCACTCGCTCGGCTGGTACCAGGTTGGCGACGGCCCTGGCATCGTCGCATCGGTCATCGGCTCCGTGATCCTGCTCGCGATCTACCGCATGGCGATGGGTCGTCGAGCGGTGGTGTAAGGAGGAACCATGGCTCCGCGCAATCCACCGCTTAGCGAGGTTGTCGGCCACGAGCCGTACAACCCGGTGCGAGATGACTCGCGGCTCTCGCCGACCGAGGATCTCGATCGAGATCCGGATGGCGTCCCGCATAGCGTCGTCGGAATGACGGCGGGCTTTGCGGTCGTGTTCGCGATGCTCGTCGCGTTCATGTTCCTGGCCGGCTCGGCGGTTACCAAGATCGCGGCTCTCGCGATCTGCGCCGTTGCTGTCCCTGTCGTGGTCTCGAGCCTCCGCAAGAAAGCGGATCGCGAGCGAGACCATGTCCACCCGTCGCGATGACGTGCGCTGCCGCGCGCTCCGCGTGGCACTGACGCACACCGCTCGCTCGGTATTTCGCCGGTTTAGCCCGGCGCAAACCTTGCGAGGAGGCGAGTAGCTCCGATGTTTCGTTACTCTCTTCCTCGCAGTGTTTGCCTCACGGTAGGGATCTCGCTCGTCGGCGCGTGCGCGACGACCGCGGCTCACAAGCCTGGCGAGGAATACCTCGCCAAGATCGACGTGGTCGGCAACAAGCAGGTGAAGGACAAGGACCTCACGGAGGGCCTCGCCCTGCAGCGCGTCCAGAAGCGCGGTCGCGCTCCGGATCCGTATCAGGTCAGCGTCGATCAGGACCGCATCAAGGGCGAGTACGTCCGTCGCGGCTTTCTCGATGCGGACGTTCGCTCTCGCGTCGAGCGCAAGGGCGACGCGGCGACCGTCATCTATACGGTCGATGAAGGCGTGCGCGCAAAGACGAAGGTCGAGGTCTACGGCATCGACGAGCCTGCGCTCGTGGCAGAAGTGAAGAAGACGCTGACGCTCAAGGACGGCGATTACTTCGACTACGCGAAGTACGATCTGTCCAAGGAAGCGCTGCGCGGCGTGGCGCTCGATGCAGGCTACGCGCACACGACGCTGACGCCGACTGTCTACGCGGACCGCGCGACGAACGTCGCGATCGTCGGGCTCGACTACGACCTCGGCAAGAAGGCAACGTTCGGCGGCGTCACCATTGAAGGCGTCGACGGCGATCTGAAGGACGCGGTCGAGGACCGCCTCTACTTCCATCCGGGCCAGCAATACTCGTCACGCGCGATCGCGCAGACGTCGCACGCGCTCTACGGCCTGAATCGGTTCTCGACGGTCCGCGTGTCGCCCGATCTCGACTCCGGCGGCGAGACCGTCGCGATGAAGGTCTCGGTCGCGCAGAGCGCGCAGCACGAAGTGAAGCTCGGCGGCGGCTTCGGTGCCGATCCAACGGCCTACGAGGTGCGCGGCCGCGCCGGGTACTCCATCACGGCCTGGCCGTTCGCGCTCGACACCGTCAGCGTCGATCTCCGTCCGGCGTATGCCTACCTGCGCGACGGTAGTGGCTACGAGCCTCGCGTGCGCGCGCTCGCCAAGCTCGAACGCCAGGACCTGCTCTGGACGTACAGCACGGGCACCATCGAGGGTGGCTATGACTACCTCACGTACGAGGCCTACACGAGCTACGGCCCGCGCGCGCGCCTCGGCTTCTCGACGCCGATCATCTCGCAGCGTCTGAACGTCCAGGTCGGCTGGGGCATCCAGGAGGCACAGTTCTCCAAGATCAACGCGCTGATCGACGACACGCTCCAGCAGCAGATCGGAATCGATCATCCGGAGCGCGTGGCCGCGTTCACGCAGGCGCTCGTGCTCGATCTGCGCGACAACTTGATCGAACCGACCAAGGGCTTCTACGCCGAGGGACGTATCGCCGAGGGCGGCGCGTACGCAGGCGGCAGCTACAACTACTACAGCGTCGTTCCCGAGCTGCGGGGCTACGTGCCGCTCGGCCCCGTGGTGATCGCGGCTCGCGCGCGCACCGGCGGCATCTTCGGCGACATTCCTCCGACGGAGCGCTTCTTCTCGGGTGGCTCGAGCACGCAGCGCGGCTTCTCCGAACGCAAGCTCGCGCCCAGCGCGGTCGGGATGGGCCAGTCCATTCCGTACGGCGGTGGCGGCCTCGTCGAGACGGGTCTCGAAGCTCGCATCCCGATCACGACGGTGCGCAAGATGCCTGTCGGCGCCGTCACGTTCCTCGACGGTGGCGACGTCACCGAGACGTACAGCGATCTGAACTACGGAAACCTCCACTGGGCGGCGGGCGTTGGCCTCCGCGTGAAGACGATCATCGGTCCGGCGCGCCTCGATGTTGGTTGGCGGCTCAATCGCACCGGCGGGATGAACCCCGACCCGGAGTCCAAGTGGGCCTTCCACCTCGGTATCGGAGAGGCGTTCTAATGTCGCGCGCGGATTCACACGTCGAGAACGCGGCATCTCCGCACGACTCAGGGCCGCACCACCGCTCGATGCCGCGCAAGATCTGGCGCTGGAGCTGGCGCATCGTCGTCATCCTGCTCGGGCTCGTCGTGCTCGCTGTCGGCGGCGTGCTGATCTTCGTCAACACGGACTCGGGTCGACGCGTGTTGCGCGATCAGGTGAATGCGCAGCTCGAGAAGACGTTCGTCGGCGGTGGCCACGTCGGCTCCATCGATGGCAGCCCGTTCGGAACGCTCATCGCGCACGACATCGTCATCAACGATCCGACGGGGAAGCCGTTCGTGACGGCGAAGAAGGCGGAGATCGAGCTGAATCTCATCCCGCTCATCGGGCAACGCGCACAGCTGAAGCGCGTGTCGCTCACGGATGTCGACGTACAGGTAGCGCGCGACAAAGATGGTTCGTTCCTCGCGAGTAAGTTGCTCGTGCCCAACGACAAGAAGTCGGGCTGGAACATCGAGCTTGCCAAGGTCGAGGTCGTGAATGCTCACGTCGCGATCGAGGTGAAGCCCATCAACGCTACCGATGCGTGGGTGAACTTCGACAATCTCGCGATCACCGCGCGCGCCCATCTCCCCGCGAATGGCCCGATCGACGCGACGCTAGGTCTCACGGGCTCGTGGCGCGAGCGCGCTGTTCCCGTTCAGGTCCAAGGAACGGTTCATGAGGATGGACGCGAAGGAACGTCGATTCCGCAGTTGATCGCGCTCGTGGGCGGCGTGTCGGTGACGGCCGGTAACGTCCGCATCGTTCCGCTCGAGCCGCAGCCCGATCGCCCGAGCACGCTGCCGCGGATCTCGGGAATTATCACGGTGGTCGCACCGGCCAAGGCCGTGAAGCAGCTCAACCCGGATATCGAGCTCCCGGACGATGTGACGGCCACCATCACCGCGAAGGACGCGAATCCGTGGACGCAGGTCGCCGCTATCGGCAGCCTCGGCAAGCAACCGATTCAAGTGTATGGCGCCGCCGATTTCGACACGATGCGCGCGAGCGGCGCCGTCATGGCCGATGGCGTGGACATCACGCGCTGGTCGCAGGGCAAGGTCACGGGTACCGGCGGTTCGGTCGTGACATTCGACGCAGCGCTGGGCCGCGAGAACGAGAAGCCTGTCGCGACGGGCATCGCGCTCGCGTGGGGCGACGTGATGAACCTGCCGCACGCGATGGTCGCTGCGACGTTCCACACCGACGGCACGCGCGCGAGAACGCTGGCCGGCGTCGCGGGGGGCGTGAACGATCGCGGCGACCTCATGAACGCGGCCATCGCTGCGGATCTGACGTTCGGCGATGTCATCACGCTCGATCGCTCGACGCTCGTCGCGACATCTACGAATCCCGCGGCGGCGAGCGGGGGCCGCGCGCCGGTGCATGGTGCGCTCGACGCGAAGCTCACGGCCAGCGGTCGGTTGTCGCCGAATCCCGACCTCGCGGTGAAGGGCACGGCGAACGGCTCGCGCCTGCGTGTTCAGGACATGTCCGCCAAGTCGCTGAAGCTCGCGATCGACGCGAAGGGACTTCCGAGCAAGCCGACCGGGAAAGCCGAGATCGACATCGAGTCGCTCGTGCGTGGCGACATGAAGCTCGGCAAGCTCGAGGTCACGGCCGGCAGTCAGCCCGACAACTCGATCGATGTCTCCATTCGCTCGCGACCCGAGTTCGCACCGTGGGTCATCGACGTCGACGCGCGCGTGATGCCGCCAAAGCCCCGCACGGACACCTGGGTCGTCGACATCGTCAAGCATCGCTTCAAGGCGGGCTCCGCTGGCGATTGGACCGGTACGACGGGCCACCTCGAGCTCTCGCCGGATCGCTTCGCGATCGAATCGTTCCAGACGACGAGCCAGCAGGGCAGTCTCTCGCTCACGGCGTCGGTCGCAGCGCATCACCTCGATGTCGATGCGGATGTCGCGCGACCTGACGTGGGCAAGGCTCACATGACTGTCGATATCAATGCACCGGCGCAGTTCACGAATCCCGTCGCGTGGATGCGGCTGAATCGTTCAGCGATCCGCAGCGGCACCGTGACGCTCGCGGGCGACCTGGCGAAAGGCGCCGAGCTCCTCGGTCAAAAGGGACAGTTTGCCGGCCGCGTCACGGGGCGCATCCAGCTGTCTCCGACGGAGACCACGGGCGCGCTCGCGCTCCAAGGCATCTCGACCCCTGCGCTGAACGGGGCCGGTCCGCTCGATGCAGCGCTCAACATCTCGCAGTCTGCGCCCGACGAGATCACGGCGCTGCTCGCCGGCCAGCTCACGGGCATCGGTCCGGTTCAAGCGAAGGTCCAGCTCGGTACGCCGAAAGATCTGTTCTCGCCTCTCGCCTGGAAGGCGCTCGGACCCAATGCGATGCGCGGTGCGCAGCTCGTGGTGAGCGATGTCCAGATCGAACCGGGCCTCCTCGACAAGTTCGGCATCATGAGCGACCTCCGCGCGACGCTGAACGTCGCCGCAAACATCGGTCCGGGGATGCGCGGAGCGACGGCCACGGTCGATCTGAGGCAGCTCCGCGGCGATGCGATCGCGCAACCCATCGACGCACACATCGAGACGGCGATCGACACCAAGACGACCATGGGCGTGATCATCACGAGCGGAAAGGTCACACTGCTCGACGCGAAGGGTGAGCTGCCGCTGTCCATCGACCAGGTGTTCGAGAATCCGTTGCTGCTCACGACGACGCCGTTCCAGGTCAAAGCGACAATCCCCGATGCGCCGGCGAAGAACCTGCTCGCAGTCTTCGGTCGTACGGAGGTGCTCAGTGGCACGCTCGGTGGGACGATCACCGTCGACGGCACGCTCGGCGCCCCCAACGTAAAAGCGACGCTCGCCGTGCAGAAGCTCCAGCCTCCGCCAGCCGTGAATCGCCGCCCCGTGAAGATGCTCGAGACGCTGGCTCTCGACGCGACGTATACGAATGGCGTCGCCAAGGCGACCATCACCGGCAAAGAGCCGAATGGCTCGCTCGAGATCGTCGCGACGGCCTCTCCTCGCGATCTCGCGCACGGCACCGCGACGATCAAGGCTACGGCATTCGATCTCGAGCCCCTGCTGTTGTTTGCTCCGGGAGCCGCGGGCGCCGGTCGCGGCACGCTCGACGCGAACCTCGCGGTCTCCGGCTTCGATCCCACGCTCGCGAAGGTTATCGGCGACCTCCACTTGAAGAACGCCCGCGTCCCCATCGCCCCGCAGATCGGTACGCTGCGCAAGGCGAACATCGATATCACCGTCGACGAGAAGGCGATGAAGATCACCGCGGAGGGCAAGCTCGGCGGCAAGGAGAGCCAGGTCAAGGTCGTCGGTACGGTCGCGATGCAGGGCGCATTGCCGACGGGCGGCGAGGCGCAGCTCACGATCCGCCAGGTCCGTCTGATCGGCGTCGTCGAGCCGATCATCGATGCCGACGTCTCCGCAAAGATCCATCGCGACGGCTATCGCTGGATCGCGGATCTCCAGGTCAAGAAGGGAAACGTGAAGGTGCCTGACGAACGCAGCGCACCGCTCAAGCCCATCGGGCCGCCGCCCGACATGGTCTACGCGCAGACCGGCCAGAAGATGGAGAGGAAGCACCTCGAGAAGAGGCAGCCGCAGCAGGCGATGATCGTCGTGAACGTCGACCTCGGCCGCACGAACGTCGAGTCGACAGAAGTACGCGGCGTGATCAAAGGCAAGGTCGCGATCAGCGCCGATACGGAGGCGGTCGGCATCGTCGGGCTCATCCAGGCCGAGCGCGGTGACCTCGATCTCTTCGGTCGCCGGTACCAAGTCGAGAAGGCGGATGTTCGCTTCGACGGCTCGACCGATCCGCTGCTCGATATCGCGATCGTCTACGACTTCCCCGACGTGTCGACGACGACGGTCGTCCGCGGACGCCTGTCCAAGCCGCAGCTTCAGATGTCGAGCGATCCGTCGATCTACTCGCAGGACCAGTTGCTCGGCTTCCTTCTCGGTGGCGAGCCGAACGGCGACCCGGCGGCGGGAAGCGCGAGTAGCGTGGCCGCGTCTGCCGGTGGCTCGTTCATCGCGAATGCGATCGGCGGCTACGTGAAGAAGGCGCTGCCCATCGATATCGACGTTCTCCGGTATTCCGCTGCGACGGCGACCGAGAGTGCTGCTGTCACCGTCGGTACATGGCTCACGCGGAGCCTGTTCCTCGCCTACCGAGTTCACCCAGGGGCCCGCCCCGACGAGAACACGAACGAGGCGAACGCCCAGTACTGGCTCTCACACCGGGTGTCTCTCGAGGCCACGACCGGCGACCGCGCGGTGTCGGGTATCGACCTCTTGTGGCGTAAGCGTTACTAATCACTGGTACATTCCCCGGCCGAGTGACCTGCCGGCTGTACATAGGGCTGCTCGCCCTGGTGACTGTGATCGCGGGCATCTCCGCGTGCGGTCCCGCGTTCGAAAAGCCCAAGGGTATGTATCTCGCGGCGATCAAGATCGAGGGGACGAAGGCCATCCCCGTCGACGAGATCGCGCCCGGTCTCGCGATCGATCGGCAGCGCCGCGACAAGAGCACGAATCGCGTCGGTCGCCAGGTCGACACGTACCAGCTCACCGTCGATGTCGAGCGCGTGCGTGCCGCGTATCTCAAGCTCGGGTTCTTCGATGCCACGGTCGCGGCACGGATCGACACGCAGGGCATGATGCAGACGGTCGTGTTCGTCGTGCACGAGGGACCGCGCTCCAAGACAAAGGTCGAGATCACCGGACTGCCGTCGGAGATCCCGCTCGAAGACGCTCGCGATCTCGTGAAGGTCGATGACGGCGAGCCGTTCGACTACGCGATCTACGACGCGGCCAAGGAGCCGATTCAAAAGCTCGTCGAGAACGCGGGCTACGCGCAGGTGCAGATCGAAGCTGTCGTGCTCGCCGATCGCGCGAATCATATGGCGACGGTGCGGTTCACGATCGCGCCCGGTTCTCGCAGCACGTTTGGCGAGATCTCGATCGCAGGTGCGGGCTCGCTAACGGAAGCGATCCGCGGTCGCCTGACGTTCAAAGCGGGCGACGTGTACACGCAGAGTGCGCTCGCGGCGACGCAGACGTCGCTCTACAACCTGAACCGCTTCGCGACCGTGCGCATCGAGCCCGATCTGACCAAGGGCAACGTCGTGCCGGTCAAGGTCACCGTCGAGCGCTCGCTGCCAGGTGAGTTCCGCATTGGTTTTGGTGCGGGCCGCGACTCGCTCGCGTCGGAAATCCGCGGTCGTCTCGGCGTTAGCTATTGGTTCGACGCGCTGCCGCTGTGGTCGTTCGCGTTCGACTTCAAGCCCGCCGCTGCATACACGGAAGGCACCTGGGAGCCCAAGCTGCGCGCCGTCGCGACGGCTTCGCGCAATGACTTCTTTCTGACGGACCTCACGGCGCAGATCGAGACCTCATACGACTACCTGCGCTACGAGGCGTACCTCGCGAAGGGCCCGCGTCTTCGCCTCTCGCTCGAGAAGAAGAAGCTGCTCGAGCTTCCGTGGTTCCAGGCCCGTGTCGGTTGGGTCATCGAGCGCCAGGACTTCACGGAGATCCAGGTCGCGGAACCCGCCGCGCAAGAGATCAACCTGACAAACCCGGATGGCAGCGCGCAGACGCAGCGCCGTGGCGCCTACGAGGCGAGCCTCATCGCCGACCTGCGAGACAACCCTCTCGACGCGCACAAGGGTCTCTACGTCTCGATGCGTGCTGTCCTCGGCTCGGGGGCCGCGTTGGGTGATCAGAAGTATCAGCAGCTCATTCCCGATCTGCGCGGCTACATCCCGCTGCCCCACGGCATCGTGTTCGCTGCTCGCGCGCGCTACAGCCTGCTGTACGGCGACGTCCCGGTGACGGAGCGCTTTTACGGCGGTGGTGTCGCGAGCCAGCGCGGCTTTGGCGAGCGCGGCATGTCTCCACGTGCGCCCACGCCACCCGACGCGATGGGCAGCCTCTCCGGCAACACCGTCGCGATCGGAGGTACCGCCATGCTCGAGGACGGCGTCGAGCTCCGTATTCCGCTGTCGAAACACATCCCTGGCACCGAGGTGGAATTCCCGCTCGGTATGACCTTGTTCCTCGATGCAGGCGACTCCGTTCTGCACCACGGCGACCTCGACGTCTTCAACCAGAACATCGCGACGGGCGTTGCCTTCTACCTGAAGATCTTCAGCTTCAAGGTCGGTCTCGATGCGGGCGAGCGCATCACTCGGCGCCAAGACTATTCCGGTAACGCTTTGTGGGGCGTGTGGGAGAATATGGCCATCCATCTCGTCGTCGGAGATGCGTACTGATGGCGCGCCGCGTACGGAAATGGATCAAGCGCGGCGTCCTGGGCCTGCTCGCGTTGATCGTCGTTGTCATCGGCGTGGTGTTGATCGCGATCCACACCGACACCGGGCGTGCGCTCATCGCGTCGCAGGTGGCAAAAGTCCTCCATGGCGCATTTCCAGGTGGCGCGAAGATCGGAAAGATCGAAGGCAGTCCGTTCGGCGAGCTCGTCGTTTACGACATCGAGCTGAACGGTCCTGACGGCAAGCCGTTCATCAAGATCGACAAGGTCGAAGCGGAGATCACGATCAGGGCGCTCGTGCACGGCACGGTGCATGTCGATCGCGTCCACGCGGACGGCGTCACCGTCACGAACCCGCGCCCCCCCGGACCTCCCAAGCCACCCGAGCCGGGGTCGCTCGAGATCGAGCTCCCGAACATCACCGTCGAGCACGCGAACGTCGTTCTCGACGACACACCGCAGGGAAAGATCGAGCTCGTCGACACCAACATCTTCGCCGCGCTTCACCTCTCGTCGGGGTGGGGGCCGGTGGGCATCTTCGCGTCCATCGATGGTCGCTGGGCACAGCGCGACGCGAAGGTCTCGGCGATGGTCCAGCTGCAGCTCGGCGATCAGATCGAGGTGCCGTTCGCGTCGGTAACGGCGGGCGGCGTGTCCGTTTACGTTGCGGGGATCGCGACCGGCAAGGACATGAACCAGCCAGCAGGGAAGATCCTGATCTCGGCGCCGAAGAGCGCGGTGGCGAAGTTGTTGCCCGGTGTGGAGCTGCCCGACGACGCGCGCATCTCGATCGATGCCTCCACGAAGGTTCCGCCCAAAGGCGTGCCCGCGTCGACGGTCGCATTCTCCGGAACGCTCGGTACGGCCAAGGTCGATGGCGTCTTCCAGGGCGAGCTCTCGACGCTGTCGGCGCGGGGTTCACTCGCGGTCAGCGATGCGGATATCGCCGTCATTTCGGGAGGCAGACTCCCCGGTCACGCGTCGACAGCAGTGTTCGTCAGCGTCGAGAAGGGACACCTCCACGCCGCGGTCGCTACGAAAGCGCAGGTCATGCAGTTCGCGCCCGTTTCCGTCGTCGCGAACCTGGATGCAACGCCTGACAACGTGCACGGCATGGTGCTCGCGACGGGCGCGGGTGGCCTGCGCGTCGTGGCAGCCGGCGGTCTCAACAAGGACGGAGGTGTGCTCGCGCTCAGCGACACACACGTCGGGATCGAGGTCGCGGACGCGAGTGCGGCGAGCGGTGGCCTCGCGCCCGTGCGCGGTGCCGTCGACGTGGAAGCGCAGGTCGCAGGCGAGTTCGACGATCTGGCAGTGACCGGCAAGGTCCTCGGGACGCGCCTGCGCATGAACACTCTCGGTATCGCACGCGTGTCGGGCAGCTTCGCGGGACGCATCGGCAAGAAGCCGATCGGCATCGCCCGCCTCTCCGTCGACGGAGTCACCAACAACGGCTCCGCTGTCGGGGATGCAGACGTCGACGCGACCGTGCGACCAGATCGTACGATCGGTGTGGTCGCCACCGCGCACGCCGCTGCCGTCCAAGGCACCGTCGAGATCGCAGCGAATGTCTCGCTCGGCGATGCGATCGAGGTCGCGCTCTCGTCCCACAAGGTCACGCTACCTGTGGCGACATGGTCGGGCACGGGTGGGCACGTTCACATCGGCGACGACGCGATCATCGTCAAGGACTTCCACACGGCGAGCGGCGAGTCGTCGCTCTCGGTCGACGCGTCGATGACGCGCGCGAGTGGCGCGCTCTCCGCGGACATCGAGGCCAAGGACATCTCGCTCGCGATGATCGATCCCTCGTTCAAAGGGCTCGTCGGCGCCAAGCTCGAGATCTCGAACCACGGGATCAACTGGAAGGGCACGGGCCTCATCTCCGCGCGCAACGTCGTCATCGATCCCGCGATGAAGCCACTCGACGCGGCCATCTCGCTCGGTGTCGACGGTCGTCATGTCGACGTCGCAGTCAAAGCATCCAACGCGGACGTCGGAGGCCTGCAGCTCGCACTCTCCGTCGAAGGCCCGCGCGATCTCACCGATGCCGTCGCCTGGCAGCGCCTCGGTCGCGACGATCTGCACGCGCTCTCGATCGGCTTTGACAAGCTGAACCTCGTCGCGCTCACGAACGGCAAAGCGCCCGGCGGAATGCTCGACGGAACGCTCGCGATCAAGGGCGGCTCGACCGACAAGGTGCTCGCCATCGACGACTTCCCCACACCGCTCGGCGCTGCCCACGGCACGATCTCGCTCGCGCTCGACGACGCGGGGGGGCTCGACGTCACGGCCGACGGCGAGGTCGGCACGCTCGGCGGCGCGAAGGTCTCCGCGAAGCTGCTGCTCCCCGAACATCCATTCGCGCCGCTGGAGTGGAAGAAGCTCGGCATCAATGCGCTCCACAGCGCGACCGTCGAAACGTCGGATATCGCGGTCACCCCCGCGCTGATGCAGCAGCTCGGCATCGACGAACCGATGAGCGGCCATCTCGCCGCCAAGGTGACCGTCGGAGCCGGTCTGTCGTCGGTGGACGCGAACGTCAACCTCACCAAGATCACCGGTGGCCCGCTGCTGCGTCCCGCGGATCTCTCCGTCGCCGCTCACGTGGACGACGCGCAGACCACGGCCGAGGTGCACCTCGTGGTCGCGGACAACAAGTTGCTCGATATCACCGACACGCACGTTCCCGTGTCGCTCGATCAATGGCTCGCGGATCCCAAGGCGGCGTTGAACGCGAAGTTCGCGTCGACGCTGACGATCCGCACGTCGTTCGCAAAGACCATCCTCGCCGCGATCGGACGCAACGACGTCGAGACGGGCACGTTCGGCGGCTCCGTCACGTTCGGTGGAACTCTTCGAGCTCCCACCGCGCACGCGCTGATCGATCTGACCAAGATCGCCGTTCGTCAGCGCCTGGCCGGACGATCCGTTCCCGAGCTTTCGCGGCTGCACGTCGATGCAAACTGGGATGGTCACGCGGCCAGCCTCCAGGTCACCGGCGAAGAGGCACCCGCGCGTGGGGAGAAGGATGCGACCAAGGGCTTGCTGAACATCACGCTCGACGCCGACGTGCTGACAAAAGCGGTGAAGGGGCGCGTCGCGATCGCTAACTTCGAGCTGTCTCCGCTCGCTGCGTTCCTGCCCGGTCCGCTCGTCGCCGCGAGTGGCAAGCTGGACTCGGATCTCACGATCACCGGACTCGATCCCACGGCGGGCGACGTGAACGGCTTCCTCGAGCTCAAGGGAGCGCGCCTCCCGCTCGCCGCCGTGCTCGGCAACCTGCGCGATGCGTCCGTGCGCATCGATATCGACAAGACGCAGATCGCAGCAAAGGTCAACGGCAAGGTCGGCAGCGGTACGTTCAAGCTCGACGCGAAGTCCGATCCGAAGGGCCTCACCACGAACGTCACGGCGACCGTCAGCAAGCTGTCGCCGATCGGCTTCTTGCAGCCGCAGATCGATGGCACGGCGAAGGGATCGTTCAAGCGCGACGGGTTGTTCTGGAAGGGCAACATGACCGTGTCCAACGCCCGCGTGTTCATCCCCGAGGCACGCGGCAACGCTCTCCTCGATAGCGCCGTCCCCATCGACCTCGTCTTCATCGACGAGCCCGCCGAGGAGCGTGAGGCCGAACAGCGCAAGCTCGGCGGGATTCCCGAGAAGCCGTTCCTCGTCGCCGACATCACCATCGAATCGACGAAGGTCGAGATCCCATCCTTCCAGCCCGCACTCGAGAACGGCTCTCTGAACGCGAGCGGCAGCATCGAGCTCTCCGTCGGAGAATCCGTTGGCATGGATGGCACGCTCTCCGTCGATCGCGGTGAGGTCGACATCTTCGGCCGCCGCTACACGCTCGACTACGGAACCGTCGCGTTCGATGGCGCGGTCGATCCGTACTTCAACATCCGCCTCACGCACGAGTACTCCGACATCACGACCCACGTGCGCGTGAAAGGGCGCCCGAGTGAGATCGATTCGCTCACGCCCGAGCTCACGAGCGAGCCGGGCACGTACTCGCAGGGCCAGCTGTTCGGCTTCCTCCTCGGCGGCAATCCCAGCGCGGATGCGGGCAGCGCGAACCAGAGCGCGTCGTACGGAGTGGGCTCGGCGATCGCCTCGTCGCAGATCAAGTCACGTGTTCTCTCGAAGAACAGTGTCACCAAGCAGATCGACGTGCTGCGCTGCGATCCGGGCATCGGTTCGACTGGCACGTCGTGCACGCTCGGCAAGTACGTGACGGAGAACTTCTTCGTCGGTGTCGTCTACCGCACCATCTCGCTGATCAACGAGAACACCGTCGAAACGCAGGGCCAGTACACGATCTCGACGCACTGGCTGCTCAGCCTGATCGGTGGCGGCACAGCCCAGGGCGGCGACGTGCTCTACCGCAAGCGCTTCTAGCTGCGGGCGTCGAGCGCGGCGATCTCGTCGTCGAGATACGCGTCGGTCATGCGCTCGGTCGCGTCGCCGAGCCCCATGGAATCGAAGCGATGTTGCAGGAGCTCCGCGAACGTCTCGCCCGCTTGCTGCGCTCCGGCGAGATAGCCGATGTACGACGCTTGCTCGTCATCCGACGTGCGATGCCCGCGCGCGTAGAACTGACCCGCGTCGCGCAGCTTGTCCGCGGCGGCCTGGCAGTACGCGCTCATCGCGAGCAACCAGCGATCGCTCGACTGGTCGCTGACAACCACGCGACTCGCCATCTCGATGTACGAGCCGAGCAGCATCGCAAGCGCGGTGCGCTGATCGCCGTGCGCGCATGCTTCCGCCTGCGCGCAGATCTGTTGTGACGCTCCGGGGACGACGTTCATGACCGCTACCCTATGGGGTCGGTCTGACAAACCACTCCCGCTTAGAAAACAAACGGATAGGTGAACGAGCCGCCGTTTTCCGTGGCTGGAAACGACGCCTTGCGGACCGCGGCCGCGACGCACGTCCCGAGCGCCGGATCCGGCGAGCTATCGACGTCGACGCTGATGATGCCCCCGGTGGGGCCGACCTGGACGTTCACCTTCACGGTGCCCTTGGCGGACGTGGTCTCACCGCAGCGTTGAATGGTCGGCTTCACCTTCGCCATGCTCGTCTGCACCATCGAGCGCTCGAGCTTCTCGGGAAGACCCGACGCGCCCTTGGTGATGAGCGTCGGCTCGTCTTTCGGCTTGAAGCGCGCGCAGCACGCGAGCTTGTAGCGATCGAGCACGCACGAGACTTCGTCGCAGCCCGGTTCGGCCGCAACCTCGGGCTTCCCTTGCAGCTCCGGCGGTACGGTGACCTTCTCGGTCGGCGTCTTTGCGACCGGCGTCTTTGCGACCGGCGTCTTTGCGACTGGCGTCTTTGCGACTGGCGTCTTTGCGACCGGCGTCTCGGGCGTGACTTCGATCTCGGGCGCCGCATCGACGGGAACCGCGGCGTTCTCGATCGGAGGCGCATCGATGTCCGGAGCGTCGACCGCATCCGGCGCGTCGGGTGTGACCGGGGCGATCGCCGGGTTGTCGATCGGCGCAGGCGGGGGCGTGTCGACGTTCGCGTGCTGCTCGCTCTCGCGCTGCGCGTCCAGAATGCGCTCGTCGGCGGCCTGGCGCCGGAAGTAGACGATGACGAGCATCACCAGCGCCGCTGTCGACGCGAAGATGATGGCCCAGACGATCGCGAACTGACGCTGGCGGCGGCGCGCGGGAATCGCGACGGCGCGCGGCGGGGCGTCCTCGTCCTCGTCAAAGCCGTCGAGCGCAGTCACGCGCGCTGTGGCGGCTCGCTTCTGTGCGGCGACCGTCGCCGTCGGATCTTCGAGGGCTGGTACGCGCTGGGTCACCGCGCGCTTCTGCGCTTCGATGACCGCGGTCTTGAGAGCCGCGTCCTCGACGATCATGCCCGGGTTCTTCTTCTTCGGCGGCGGAAGCAGCGGTGGCTTCGGCGCGTCTTCGACATCGTCGTCGAGCTCGTCGCTGTCGTGAACGTCCTCATCCGGCGCCATCGCCGGCATCTGCTTCGCGGCGAGCGGCGTCGCGTGACCGTTCAAGGCGACATGCGTGCCGTTGAGCTTGGGCTCGCTCGTGCGCTTCGCTTCGGCGGGCTTCGTGCCGGACGGCGGTGTCTCGGCTTCCGCGGCATCGATCTGCGCCGCGATCTTGGCCTCGAGGGCCGCGAGCTCCTCGAGCTTGACGATCTGCGGCCCGGGGACCGTCGTGACCGACGTCGGCGCTTCGAGGACGGCCGGCTCGGCGACAGGCGACGCGACGACCGGGACTTCGCCGGGTTTCGCGTCGAGGACCGGCGCGTCGGAGACCAAGCTTCCGACGGGCGGGTTAGTCAGCAGGGCGGCGAGCGGCACGACCTGCGCGGGCGGCTTGAGCGGCAGTGCAGCCGTTGTCGTGGGCGCCTTCGCGCGCATCGGCGGCGGCGCCGTCAGCGAACGGATCGTCGGAATCGCGCCGACGATCGGCGGCTGCAGAGACGGCGGAGGCGGAGGCGGCGTCGTGACGTTCGTCGGTTCCTTTGCAAGGATCTCCGTCGGCACCGCATCGCCAGCAGCGGGCGTGATCGTCGCGCTCGGCGGCGGCAGCGTCGTCGGGATCGGGATGCTCGACGGGCTCGGCATCGGGTTCGTCGGCGGACGCGTGCGCGCAGACGCGGTCTCGATCACCGCGGCCATGCGCTGCGAGACGCTGAGCTCCGGGCGCGGCGGGGGAGCGCCTGGCTCCGTGCCCGCGCGCGTCTTGGGTGGCAACGTCGCGGGTGGAGGTCGCGGCGGCGTGGAGCGGGGCGCGGTGCCGTCGGACTTGGCCGTGATCCACGGCGTCTTCACCGGAGCGCTCGCATCCGGATCGGGCGTCGTTCCCGTCGGCGTGTGGTGGCGCGGCATCCGCATCACGAGGTTCTGCGGCTTGGTGCGGTAGTCGAGCTGCGGCATCAGCAGCTTCTCGAGCGCCGTGCGCACCGCGCCGATCGACGACGGCAGCACGAACACGAACGTCGATTTGCACTGACCAGCTGCGACATCGATCAGCATCGCGGCCGACCCGATCTCGGCGTACGTCATCTGGCGGAACAGATCGACGAAGCCTTTGATCGGTCGCGTGATCATCGGTGCGAGCGTCTCCGTCGCTGCATCGGACTTCACGCCTGCCGTGACGATGACGACATCGATCTCGGGATCCGCGATCCACTCGAGGTACTTCGCCTTGATCAGCTGCGGGGTGTCAGCGATGACCTGCTGCGCGACCACGCGGTGACCCGCAAGCGACACGCGCTCCACGACGAGCTGCGCGGCGGGCTCATCAGCGAGCATCAGCGCATCGCCCACAGCGAGCACTGCGACGTCCAGCCCGACGAAGCCGCGTTCCATACCGCCAATATTGTAGTACGAGGTTTTCCCGGCTGCCTGCTAGGTAACGGGCAGTCCTGGGGTTAGTTACATAAGACGGTCAGTTTCCGTCGAGGATGGCGTCGAGCGCGGCAACCAGCGAGCACAGGTCCTTGTGCAGCGCGACGCGATCCGTGTCGCCGACGGCCGCGTCCATCGCTGCCGCCGACATTGCCTCGGTCATGCGATCGCGAAAACTCGCATGGTCGGGATGGTTCGCCGACGGTGTGAACCACATCGTCTCGTGCGGCGAGTACAGCGTGTCCTCTCGCCACACCCACCCGTTACCGACGAGGATCTGGCGCAACTGAGTCCAGCTGGGATCGGTCATGTCCCAGGTGGATTGCAGGGGCTGTGCCCCCGTAACTAGCGAGGATCTCGGGAGCGCCCGCGTGCCCGCCCGAGGAGCCCGCGCACGGCGGACCGTGCGGTGAGACGGGGGAGGGATGTGATCGATTTGGCTAGTTGAAGGGCGAGCTGGAGGGGCGAGTCGCCGCGGGCCTCGATCGCCGTGCGCTGGCCGTTCACGGTGTCCTCGATGGCGCCGCGCGCGATGGTGCGGGACCCGTCGGAGCGGATCTCGATGACGAGGCGGGCCACCACGGGGGGCTCCGCAACCAGCTCGTCGTCCTTATCGCGCTTCACCTTCGTAGCTTAGTACAGTGCGGGGATGTCGGCTCCTGATCTCTCGTCGCTTCGCGAGCGCATCGACGCGGTCGACAAGCAGATCATCGCGCTGCTCGCCGAGCGCCTGCGCATCGTCGAGGGCGTCGTGGAGGCCAAGCTGTCCACGGCGGCGCCGTTTCGCGATCGCGAGCGCGAGGAGTCGCTGATCGCTCGGCTGCGCGAGCACGCCGTCGCTGCGGGCGTGGATCCCCACGAGGTCGAGCGTCTCTACCGCATCATCATGGAGCTCTCGGTCGCGCACCAGGAGGCGATGGTTCGCGCGCGTGAGGATGTTCCGCTCCGCGTCGTGTACCAAGGCGTCGAGGGCAGCTACAGCCACCTCTCCGCGCAGCGGCGCTACTCCGGTCGCACGGGCGGTTCACTCCTGCAGGGCCACGAGACGTTTCGCGCCGCCGCCGACGCCGTGTTGCACGGTCGCGCCGACCTCGCGCTGCTGCCCATCGAGAACACGACGGCCGGCTCGATCAACGAGGTCTACGATCTGCTCGCGAACCACGCGCTCACGATCACCGGTGAGGCGGTCAGTGCGATCGAGCACTGCTTGCTCGCGATCCCCGGTGTCCGCCTCGACGAGCTCCGCGTCGTGCGTTCGCACCCGCAAGCGCTCGCGCAGTGCTCCGATTTCTTCGCGCAGCATACGCACCTCACAGCGCGGGCGGACTTCGACACGGCGGGGAGCGCGCGCAACGTCGCCGAGGCCGGTGATCGCACACAAGCCGCGATCGCGAGCTCGGCGGCGGCGGGTCGCTACGGCCTCGCGATCCTCGCGCAGGGAATCCAGAGCTCGGCGGGAAACGCCACGCGCTTCGTCGAGATCGCACTGCGCCCGGCCCCGGTTCCCGACGGCGTGCCGGCCAAGACGTCGCTCGTGATCTCGCTCGCGGACCGCCCCGGCGCGCTCGGCGAGATCCTCATGCGCTTCGCTGCCAAGGGGCTCTCCCTCACGAAGATCGAGTCGCGTCCGCTCCCCGAAGCACCGTTCACGTATCGCTTCTACGTCGACGTTCTGGGCCACGCGGCGAGCGTCCCGTTCCAGGCGGCGCTCGACGAGATACGAGCGCTCACGACCGAGCTGCGGGTGCTCGGTACATATCCGCTCGCCGCCGTGATCTGAGATACAACCGGCGCATGCGCGCAGTACGGATCCACGAGCTCGTCGGCCCTGCCGGCCTCCGCGTCGACGATAACGTTCCCGAGCCGGTCGTCAGCGCCGGCCACGTCGTCATCGAGGTCAAAGCCGCCGGCGTGAACTTCCCCGACATCCTGATCACGCAGGGCAAGTACCAGTTCAAGCCGACGCCACCGTTCACGCCGGGCGGTGAGGTCGCCGGCATCGTGCGCGCGGTCGGCTCGAACGTGACCAACGTAGCGGTTGGTGACCGCGTCGCCTCTACGATGCTCTACGGCGCGTTCGCCGAGCAGGTCCTCGTGCCGGCGGTCGCGTGCGTGAAGCTGCCCGACGCCGTGTCGTTCGAGATCGGCGCTGCGACGCTGCTGACGTACCTCACCACGTACTACGCGCTTCGCGACCGCGCGGCGATGCAGCCCAAGGAGACGCTGCTCGTCCTCGGTGCAGCCGGTGGTGTTGGCATCGCGGCCGTCGAGCTCGGAGCGCTGATGGGCGCCCGCGTGATCGCCGCGGCGAGCTCCGACGACAAGCTCGCGTTCTGCAAGGCGCACGGCGCGACCGAGACCATCAACTACGCCCGCGAGGATCTGAAGGAGCGCCTGAAGTCGCTCGGCGGTGCGGACGTTGTTTACGATCCGGTCGGTGGTGACCTCTCCGAGACCGCGTTGCGCGGCATCAAGTGGGAAGGCCGCTACCTCGTCGTCGGCTTCGCGTCGGGCGAGATCCCGAAGATCCCGCTCAACCTGACGCTCTTGAAGGGCTGCCAGATCGTCGGCGTGTTCTGGGGGCAGTTCGCGATGCGCGAGCCCGTCAAGAACATGCAGCACGCCGAGCAATTGTTCGCGTGGATCGGCGACGGCAAGCTGCGCCCCGCGATCGATACGGTGATGCCGTTCGATCAAGCGAGTGAAGCACTCGCGAAGCTCATGCGCCGCGAAGTGAAGGGCAAGCTCGTGCTTGTCCCCTCGCTCTAGTTCGCCGCAACGATCGAATCGCAGGCGTGAAAGCCGCCGCGGTAGCCCTGCTTGAACGAGCCCGCGCGTTGCGCCGATGAGCCGTGCGTCCACTTCTCGGGCTGCACGTAGCCCTGCGCCTTCTTCTGTAGCGTGTCGTCGCCGATCTGCGCGGCCGCGTTCAGCGCTTCATCGATGTCGCCGACCTCCAGCTCGCCGCGCGCTTCTGCATCCTTGGCCCACGCGCCGGCGAAGCAATCGGCTTGCAGCTCGATCGCGATGGAGCCCCCGCGGCTGAACTCTCCGCGCAGGTTTTGCACGTGGTGACCGAGCTCGTGCGCGATGACGTACGCTTGCGCGAAATCTCCAGGGGCGCCGAGCTGGGTGCGCAGGTCGTCGTAGAACGCGAGATCGATGTACGCCTTCTCGTCGTTCGGGCAGTAGAACGGGCCGACGGCGGCGGTCGCCGTGCCGCAGTCCGTCTTGATGGCGCGACGGAACAGCTCGAGCCGGGCGGGGTGGTAATTCGGAACTTCCTTGGCAAACGTCTTCTGGACGTCGTCGAGGACGAACCCCACGAAGCTCGCCTCGTCGTTCTCCCCGCCAGAGCCTGTCGGGCCGGTGAGCTGCGACTGATCCGTGGACCGTGGCTCGGAGGTGCACGTGCCCGCGTAGCTCAGCGCGCCTACGAGCACGAGCGCGCCCAGGATGCCCTTCCAGCCAAACCTCGATCCCAACGACAAAATTGCCCCCAGCGGGAGCCCTCCGCCGCCTACACGAGGACCCGCTTCGCTGCGGCGATCGTCGACATCAGAGCTTCGATAACCAGGGGACCAACGCATGTGTGAGTCCGCAGCAACGGACGTGCCGCTCACCCAAACGGACTAACGCAGGCGGCCGCGCACATGTGCGTTGACGCGCGCGGCGATCCGGATCGCGTGCTCGTCCTCACCCACCCAAGATCAAAAATAGTGCTCTTTCTCGTCGGGAGCCCCAAAATTATCAATGATGAGGAATTGGCAGCTGCTTACTCCGATCCTGATCGGTGTGGCGGGTTGTTCGAATCCGTCGCCGCATGTGACGACGAAGAACAGCGATCTTCCGCAGTCGCGCTCCAGCGCACAGGTGAAGTTCGTTGCGACCGAGCGATCGACGGAGACGACGTGTCCCGGGGCCGCGATGAAGGTCGATGGAACGTGGGTGTGCCCGGACGAAGCAAAGGCGCAACACCTGACGATCATCGATCTCGGTGATGCGTGGACGCCCAAGCTTCTCGAGGGCGAGGGCGATCTGCGTCCGGTGTTTCATGATCAGTACCTCGCGCTCGCGGCGGATCGCGGACCCGATGGTCAGCCGTTGGATGATCAAGAAGAGCTCGCAGAGCTGTACGGCGTCGTGCCGTCTCTCTCGATCGTACGCGCGCGCTTGAACGACGATGCGCGCCACGCGTGCAACGACGCTGTGGAGTCCGCGGCGATCCTCGCGCTCGAGAAGCCGTACGGCCAGGACCACGGCGATCACATCAAGATGAAGCAGGCCGCGCGCGCGACGTACGAGCGCATGCTCGAGCCCGAGCGCAAGAAGCTGAATGCCGCGACCATCAGCGACCTCGCGAACGATCCGAAAGTCGCCGCGACCTACGCGAAGTGGCTCCCGCTCCACGCGATGGATGCGGGCTTGCGCGCTGCGCAGGCGCACATGGTCTGCGAAGGCTTCATGGACAAGCAGTACGCGGACGGTTCGATGACGTGGCGCACCGGCACCGCGATCGAGCTGTACCAGCGCCGCAACTTCCTCATGCCGTCTGCGCGCCTCGATCCGGACACGCGTGAAGCGATGCAGCTAGACAGCCGCGAGCAAGACTTCCGCCTCGCGCTACGCATTCTTCGCGAGCGCGTCGCGGATGCATCGGGCCTCATCGAGGACGGCACCGCGGACGGCGGCCCCACGCCGGTCCTCGGTCGCATGCTCGATCCCGAGCCGATGCGTGCCGCGCGTGGTGGTGAAGCACCGTTGCCCAACGGAGCCCCCGACCTCATCAGCCCCGCCGTTGAATCTGCCGCGAAGCAGCTCGGGTGGACGAGCCCGACGGAAGTGAAGCAATTCCTCGCGCGCAACCCCAAGGGCATCCGTGTCGCGCTCGCGCTTCCGGCGCTGCCCGCGTACTACTCGGCGCACATGGATCTCTCCGCGGAGGTCGATCGCGGCGACGTCTGGTACGACGACACGCCCATCCCGCGCATGATCCGTCACCGCCCGACGATCACCGTGTCGGTGAACGACAACGGCGTGAAGCGTCCGCTGATCCGCTGGCCGACGACGATCGGTGGCTGGAGTGACGTGAGCCTCCCAAGTGGTCAGGTCGTCCAGAAGTGGAAAGAGTCCGATGTTGGTCCGCGCGTCTGGCGCAACGTCTACGCCGCACCGACGTGGTTGCCGCCCGCCGCGACGCCCGATCGCGATCTCGTCAAGAACACCTACGGTCCCAAGGGCTGGCAGGTCAAGACGTCGATCATGGGGCCCGGTCCGCACACTGCGTTCGGCTTGGTGCTGATGCTCCACGAGAACGAACAGCAGCAGCCCGACGGCACGATGAAGTACTGGGACAACGGTATCGGTACGCACGGCTCGGCGAGCGTCACGTCGATCGTCAACGGCAACAGCCACGGCTGCCATCGCCTCTACAACCAGCTCGCCGTTCGCCTCGCGGACTTCCTGCTCACGCATCGCAATCACGAGGTGAAGGGGCAGGTGCCCGAGTACTACCGGCGCCAGATCAACTACAAGGGCCACTTCCTCGCGAAGGTCGACACGCGCGGCTTCCTCTACCAGATGACGCCGCCGGTGCCGGTCAACGTGCTCAAGGGCAACATCAAGAGCGCGCGCAAGTCGCCGCCGCGCAACTCTGCCGCTGCGCGCGCTGACTAGCTCTTCGGCCGGAGCGCAGCCATCTGCGCCGGGTCGTAGAAGTAGCGCTCGTGCACGATGTGGTCTCCCTCCCACGTCTGGTACGCGACCTCCTCGACGTGAACGCGCGTGCCGCCGAGTGTGACGATGTCGACGGAGTAGTGGAGTGCGACGCGATCTTGATCGTGAACGTACGACGCCACGCGATTCGTCTCGAACTGCATGACGGCCAATGCGCGCTGCTCGTTCGCGATCGTCGCGGCGCGCCCGATGCGCGGTGGCTCGGTGTTCTCTTGGGCCGTCATGTCCTCCGCGTAGAACTCGAGGAGCGCTTCGACGAACTGCTTGTTCTCGACCATCGAAATGAATGCGGCAAGACGCTCGCTGGTAGGCATGACGACACCGTGAGGCGCGAGACGGCCGGGCGCGATCACGTTCTTGCGCAAATGAGTCTACGGCGTCGGTTCGTGACGAGCCGTCCGGCCAGGAGCGCATACGCTACGTGAGTGCCGGACCTGCGCGACTCCACACTCCTCTCGAGCGGCGATGCCTACGCCGGTCTTCACGCCGCGTACGTCGCGTTCGACGCGGGCGCGATGGAACTGGCGGAGAGCTCTGTCTATCGCATCGCCGTGCACGTCGGCGCTCCCCATCGCCTCTGGGACAAGCGCGGAGGCAGGAGCGAGGTCGGTGCCCACGCGCGCGGCGATATTGTCGTCACGACGCTCGGCGAACCGCGCGCCGTTCGCTGGGACCGAGCGACGTCGCTGCTCGCCTTGTCGCTCGCGCCTGCGATCGTTCGCGACGTCGCGACCGCGAGTGGAACGCGTCCCGACCGCATCGCCGGCTGTTTCAGTCGCCGCGAACCAGGGCTCGAGACGCTCGCGTTTGACTTGCTGCGCGAGCTGGCGGCGGGGATGCCGTCGGGGCCGCTTTACGGCGAGGAGACCGCCGCTCGTCTCGCCGCGAGGCTTCTCGACGGATACGGTACGCAGCGTGTTCTCGCGCGGGGCGGTCTCTCGCAGGTCATCCTCAAGCGCGTCGTCGCTTACATGCACGACGCGATGAGCCAGCGGATCTCGCTCGCTGGTCTCGCGGAGCTCGCTGACCTCAGCGCGTTTCACTTCGCGCGGCAGTTTCGCTCGTCGATGGGCATCGCTCCTCATGCGTATCTCGTGCGCGTGCGCGTCGAAGAAGCGATGCGGCAGATCCTGAACGGCGCCACTCCGTCCCAAGCAGCTGCGCGCGTCGGGTTCAGTAGCCAAGGGCACATGACGCAGCACATGCGCCGTGCCTTCGGTGTGACCCCTGGTCGCCTGCAGGCGAAATCGCCGCGCAACTCGTGAGAGAATCGACGGCATGCGGAGCGTCACGGTGGGGCCGTTGGTGGTGTTCGCATGTGCCTGCACGCTGCAACACCACAAGCACGTGACTGGCGACGATGAGGACGCCGGGGGCAGCAGCGGCGTCGCGAACAGTCGTGGCGTTACCACGTTGAGTCCTGCGGAGGAGCTCGCGCTGTGCAACGAGCTCTCCCAGGCGTTTCCTACACGCGAGATCACGTGCAACGGCGAGGCGCAGAGCTGGGGATTCGACGTTGACTGCTCGACGACCGACCTCTTCGGATCCGAGTGCACGGCGACCGTCGGTGAGTACCGCGATTGTCTCGACGCGCTCGCGAGTCTGAACGACACCCAGGCATGCATGCTGGCGTCGAATCCTCCCGCGTGCACTCCTATCGAGGGCTGCTAGCGCGTGTCCTTGGCCGACGCGACGATGAAGTCGATGAACGCGCGCACCTTCGCCGGCGGATTCGCGCGCGACGGCAGCAGCACGTAGAGCGGGAACATCTCGTCCGACCAGCGCGGGAACAGCTCGACGAGCGCGCCGTCCTCGCGCAGTTGCTCGGTGCCCAGCGCCATCAACTGCCCGATGCCGTAGCCCGCGAGACATGCGGAGAGGGCGGTGCCGACATCGTTCACGACGAGCTGACCGTGCACGCGCACGTCGCGGATGCGGCGACGACCGGAGTGGAACTCCCAGCTGTACGGTCGACCTGTCGCCGGATCGATGAACTGGATGCAGTCGTGATCGCCGGCGAGATCCTGCGGCTGGCGAGGGCGACCGCGCTGCGCGATGTAGGCCGGCGAGCAGCACGTGATGATGCGCGTCTCGAGCAAGCGGCGCACGACGGTGCTGGCGCCGCGCGGCTCGTCAAAGCGGATCGCGACATCGAAGCCTTCGCCCACGAGCGAGAGCGCGTGCGTGTGGTCGCGCGAGACGACCTCCACGGACAGCTCGGGATAGGCGGCGAGAAAGGCGGGCAGGCGAGGACCGAGTACGTAGCGCCCGAAGAACGCATCGACAGCGACGCGCAGCCGGCCCCGCACGCGACTTGCCGCATCGGCGGCTCCATCGAGCGCTTCACCGAGTTGCGACAACAGCGGCGCGATGCGCTCGTGGAACTGCCGGCCCTCGTCCGTGAGCGTGACCGCGCGCGGGTTGCGATCGAACAGCCGCACGCCGACGCGCTCTTCGAGACGTGCGATCGCTCGACTCACACCGGATTGCGTCAAGCCCACGCGCTCGCCAGCCGCGACAAAGCTACGCGTCTCGACGACAGCCGCGAGCACGTCCAGGCCTCCGTACATGCGCGCGTCCTGCATGATGAAAAGTTAGCATCATTGGGATGACATAGATGCGGTGGCGGCATCGGCAGGGGACGCGCAAGGTGAAGGCATGTCTCTCTCCAACAAACGAGTCATCGTTCTCGGCGGTTCTGCAGGCATCGGCCTCGCTGTCGCCAAGCAAGCGCGCGCTGCGGGTGCGCACGTGGTCATCGCGTCTCATTCACATCCGCGCATCGAGCGGGCGCTCGGCGAGCTCCGTCAGGTGTCGTCTCCGGCGAGCGTCGACGGCCGAGCCGTGGATCTGCGATCGGAGGCTGCCATTGCGACGCTGCTCGCCTCGCTCGGCGCGCTCGATCACCTCGTGTACACGGCCGGGGAGGAGCTCATGCTCGCCCCGCTCGCGTCGCTGGACCTGGCGGCCGCGCGCCAGTTCTTCGAGCTCCGCTACTGGGGCGCGCTCGCGGCGGTCAAAGCCGCTGCACCGCACCTCGCGAAGGATGGCTCGATCGTGCTGACGAGCGGAGCCGCTGGACATCGGCCCGCGCCCGGGTTCCTCGTCGGCTCGAGCATCTGCGCCGCGATGGAGGCGGTAGCGCGCGGACTCGCCGTCGAGCTCGCGCCGATCCGCGTGAACATCGTGACGCCCGGGTTTGTCGACACGGACCTGTGGTCGAACATGCCGCGCGCAGCGGTCGATTCGATGTTCGAGCAAGCAGCGGCCAGGCTCCCGGTCGGTCGCGTCGGCACGGCCGATGACATCGCCGAGCACTACCTGTCGTTCATGCGCGGGCGCTACGTGACCGGTCAGGCGCTGATCGTCGACGGTGGCGGTGTGCTCGTCTGAGGGACATCTCCCAGCCGCGCGACGAGAAATGCGTACAGACCCTGCGCGTCGAACGTCGCGCCGCCGATGCGCCACCCGATCTGCGCGAAGTGGTCGGCGTCGATCTCCGCGAGTACTTCTCCCCACGACTGCGATGCCACGGGCACCACGCCATCGTTGGGTCCCGCGACCTTCGTGAGCCAGGCGTGTCCCGGCGCGAGCAGCACGGGCACGCGCGATTCGTCCTTGATGCCACCAACGACAGATCCGTACCGCACGCCGGGAACGTCCGTGACATCCGCATTGAACTTCGCGAGACCTGCGCTGCTCAGCCACTCGACGGCTTCGATCGAGATGCCGAGCGCGGTGACCAGCCGGCGGGCCCAATCGAGCGAGCCTTCGTGGAACAGATCCGCGATCGGAGATCCGCGATGCGGCGTGCCGATCGTGACAAGCGAGCGCACGCGATCTGCGAGGCCGAGCTGCGCGAGCGCGAAGCGCGCATCGAGCCCGCCGAGGCTGTGCGCGATGATGTCCATGCGTTCGTGTGGCAGGGCATCGATCGCCGCGACGAGCTGCTTCGCCCGTGACGGCACGGAGGCCGACATCGGCAAGCGCACCGCATGCGTCGCGCACCCGAGCTGATTCAGGTGCACGGCGATGCCGCGGAAATAGTCGAAGCGGGCACCGGGGACGCCGATGCGATCAAACCCGAACAGCCCGTGGACGAGCACGACGGGCAACGGCGCCGCGCGCGGAGCAGGACCGGCGATCGGCGCGACGCCTTCGATGGGGCCGGCGGCCTCGACATGCATCTCGCCCACGCTCGGCCGATCTTCGATGACGGGTGGCGCTGCCTCGACGGCGCTCGGCGCAGCCGGTTTTCGCGCGACGGCTATCAGCGCCGCGACGAGCAACGCGAACAGCACGGCGATCGCGACCATCGTGAGCACGCGCCGCGATCATACGCTGTTGCGGCGGTGCCTCGGCTGCACCTCACGGTAGCGAGACCGCGCGACCTGATCGCTGCGCACGCGCGCGACATGATGCATGCTCCGCGTATGCGTTTCGCGTTCGTTGTCCTGATGCTCTCCGCCTGCGTCGGCCCCGACGTGCAGCCTCTGCAGAGCGGACAGGACGTCGATCACGATGGCGTCGCCGACGTGCGCGACAAGTGTCCGTACAATCCCGGCCCCGACATGAACAGCGGTTGCCCGATGAGCAGCCCTGGTCATCCCACGATGGCGCAGCCCGATCCGGGGCCGCCAGGACCGCCGTCACCTCCTGGCCCTGCGGTCGGCAGTGGTGCGCAAGGCGGGAGCACCAACGGAAATCCGCAGGGGATGGCCGGCGGAGCCAAGGGTGACGTCGACGGCGACGGCATCATGAACGAGTTCGATCGCTGCCCCGACGTACCCGAGGATCGCGACGGTTTTCAAGACGACGACGGTTGCCCCGATCCCGACAACGATGGCGACGGCATTCCCGACGTGCAGGACAAGTGTCCCAACGAGCCGGAGACCAAGAACGGCTTCCAAGATCTCGACGGGTGCCCAGACACCGCGCCCGCCGGGACGGTCGCGCCGCCGCAACCCGTACCGCCGCCTGCGCCCTCTTCCGTGCCGACGCCAGCACCAGCAAAGTAATTACGGCAGCTGGGCGCGCGCGATGCCGCGACCGTAGTCGCTGTAGATGATCGAGCGGTCGCCCTGATCGAGCACCGCGCCATACGCGTTGGCGCCCGCCGTCTCGATGACATCGATCCAGGTCGCTCCGCCGTCGCGACTGACGACGATTCCGTCGGTGGTGCCGAGCAAGATGTCGGAGCCGTCGATCTCGATCGAGCGCACGCTGTGCGTTTCGCTCGCCACGGCAGTGAACGCGGTGCGCGCCGCGTCGCTCGCGAACAGACCCTGTGACGTGCCGACGAGGAGCACACCCGTGGGGAGCGCCGCGAAAGCGCGGATCGCTCCGGTCGTGCCGGCGACCGCCACGAACGCGCCGTCGCTCCTGGACACGAACGCGCCGTCGCTCGGCGTCCCGGCCCAGACATCATCGCCGACCACATAGAGCGCCTGCACGGACCTCGTGCCGACCGGCAGCATCTGTGTGGCCCACGTGGTGTAGGGCGGGCTCGCCACGCGGATCGCATCGTGCGTACCGACGTAGATCGTGGTGTCGCGCGCGGTGATCGAGAGGCCGTAGTAGTCGTCGGTCACGTCGAACAGCAGCGGATGTGTCCACGACAGACCGCGATCGGTGCTGCGCCACACGCCGCGCCCCGTGCCCCACAGCTCGCCGTTCGGGAGCGCGTGCACCGCGGAGAACGCCGTGTTGATGAGCGTGCCCTCTTCGTGAATATCGAACGCGGCGCCGTTCCTCGAGACGAGCAGTCCGCCGTCGGTCGGAATCAGCACGTCGGTGCCATCGCGCACGATCGCGTTCGCTTCCCACGCAGAGATCCCCGAATAGTCGGCCGCGAAGGCGAGCCCTCCCGGCGCGGAGCGATAGAGACCGCGATTGTTCGCGATGAGGACCTGGCGATCCTGTGTGAACGTGATGCCGTAGATGATCGCGTCGGGCAGGTTCGTCGACGTGCGCAGGCCCAGCTGCGGCGCCGTCGCGAACCCGTCGAACGTCTCGGCGAGGTTGTCGTACACCGCGGCGATGGCGTGATCCGGATCGCCCGGATCGACCGCGATCGCGCTCCCGCCGACGGTGTAGTTCTCCGTGAAGGCCGTCCCCGTCGCGTTCCCGACGACGATGTCGCTCTCTCCCATCGTGTTGGTCTGCGTGATCGCGTACGTCTTCGACGATCCGACGGCGACACCGGTCGTGTCCTTCGACACCAGGTTCGTCAGCGTCGACGAGAACGTGACTCCATCGGGGGTCGCGACCACACCCGGGCCGGCCTGTGTACCGAACAGGTAGACCGGTGCAGGTCCACCGCGCGAGCTGAACGTTCGATACACGCCAGCGGGCGCGCCCGCGATCATTGCCCACGTCGCGCCGCCCATGTCCTTGCGCAGATCGATGTCCGTCAGCGCGACCGGCGTGCCGCCGACGTCCGCCATGCCGTACGTGAACCGCCCCACCGGTACGGCCGTCCAGCTCGCGCAGTGATCGCTACTCGCGAACGTCGCCGTGCCCGTCGCGTAGACAGTGTCCACGACCAAGCTCACGCCGCTGATCACGCCACTGCCCGGCACGTCTCCGCACGGATGGAACGCTGGCTCGCCCGTCAGATTGCGGAACAACCGCCCGCCGACCGAGTGGACGTACCAACTGTTGTCGGACGGCGCGACGACAACTTGTCGCAGCTGACCGCCCTCCGGAAGCGCCAGCGGGACGAGCGCCGATCCCGATCCATCGCTCCCGCCATCACCCGCAGACGCGTCGAATCCGATTCGGCCGCACGCAGCGACTGCGAGCAGCGTCGCGACCACCGTTCTCGTCACGCCGTGATCATAACTCTCGAGCGGTGCGGCAGTTTGTCGCTGCGCCGATCTGCTCTGCGACGACACGCCACCCCAAGAATCTAAGTCGCAACCTTGCGAAATAGCACCCTGCCGTGGTGAAAACGTCGCGCGCGCGAGCCCTCGTCTGCGCGCTGAAACCTGCCAGGAACCCCAATGCCGCGTTTCACATTCCCCGAATGGACCGAGACACTCAAAAAGTGGATCAGCCTTCTCGCGATCGGTGCCCCCGTCTACCTGGTCGCGCTCGTCGCGTACGGCGTCACGCCCGAAGCACTGCGCGAAGGATATCAGCCGGATCAGCCCGTCCCGTATAGCCACGCGCTACACGCCGGCGAGCTCGGCATGGACTGCCGCTACTGCCACTCGACGGTCGAGAACGCCGCCGAAGCCGCAGTGCCGCCGCCGGCCACCTGCATGAACTGCCACTCGGTCGTGAAGAAGGAGTCCGACGCGCTCCTCCCGATCCGCGAGGCGTACGCGGGAGGCCCGGCCGTGAAGTGGACGCGTGTCCACGACGTGCCGGACTACGTGTACTTCAACCACCAGGCCCACGTGAACGCGACCATCGGTTGCGAGACGTGCCACGGCCGCATCGATCAGATGGTCAAGGTCTACCAGGCCAAGCCGCTGACGATGGAGTGGTGCATCGATTGCCACCGCAACCCGACGCCGTACCTGCGCAAGCAAGAGGCGTTGACGACCATGGGCTACACGCCCGGTCCGGGTGAGGGCGAGGCCGTCCAGAAGGCCAACAACGTCCACCCGCCCACCAACTGCTCGACCTGTCACCGCTGAACGGAGCCGACAACCATGTCTGCCAATGAACACGACGAGCACGGTCACGATCACGACCACGACTCTCTCGACACCGCTGTACTGCCGCTGGCGCCCACGCCACAACACGGCTTCTGGCGTTCGCTAAGCGAGATCAAGGGCGACGCGAGCCATCAGAAGGATCCGACGCTGCGCACGAAGGAGTTCCCGACGGAGCCCTCGCGCATCATCGATCCGCTGCACCGCCGCAACTTCTTCAAGCTGATGGGCGCCTCGATGGGCCTCGCCGGCGTCGGCGCACTCGCAGCTGGCTGCCGCTACGAAGCGGAAGAGATCGTCCCGCTCGCGCGTCGCCCCGAAGGCCACGTCCCCGGCACGACCAACCAGTACGCGACGGCGTTCGAGCTCGGCGGCATCGGCTACTCGCTCCTCGCGACGTCGTGGGAAGGCCGTCCGATCAAGCTCGACGGCAACACCGAGCATCCGTTCGCGTCGGGCGGCATCGTCGACAAGGCGCAGCGCCACGCGGGCTCGTCGACGTTCATCCAGGCGTCGATCCTCCACCTCTACGATCCGGACCGCAGCAAGTCGCCGCTGTCGGGTGGCAAGGGCGCCTCGATGGAGGCGTTCCGCGCTGCTCTCCCGACGCTGCGCGAGAAGCTCGGTCCCGAGACGCGCATCCTCTCCGAGGCGAGCTCGTCTCCGACGCTCGGCGATCTCCGCGCGTCCCTCAAGGACAAGGGCGTGCAGTGGCACGAGTACGAGCCCGTCTCGTTCGACAACGAGCGCGAGGGCTTGAAGCGTCTCTATGGAGCGCCCAAGCGCGCCATCGCCAAGCTCGACAAGGCCGAGACGATCGTCACGCTCGACGCGGACATCTTCAACGACCACCCGGCGCAGTTGAAGTACAGCCGCGATTGGGCCAGGAGCCGCCGTCTGCACGGCTCGCTCGGCATGGGCAAGATGAACCGCACGTGGTCCGTCGAGAGCCAGTTCTCGTCGACCGGCGCGATGGC
Organism: Kofleriaceae bacterium; assembly: GCA_036499725.1. Lineage (GTDB taxonomy): Bacteria > Myxococcota_A > Polyangia > Haliangiales > Haliangiaceae > JABFXX01. The sequence continues at coordinate 2,838 of DASYDE010000044.1, read as the reverse complement.
GGATCACCGCCTCTCGGTGCGCTCCGAGCTCGTGCGTCCGTTCGCGATGGCCCTCGAGGCCGCCGTCGGTGGCGCTGCCGCTCCGAGCGCCGCATTCCTCGGCGAGAAGAAGGCGAAGCAGTTCCTCGAAGTGCTCGCGACCGAGCTGCTCCAGAACCGGGGCCGCGCCGTCGTTGTCGTCGGCAGCAAGCAGCCGCCGGAAGTCCACGCGATCGCCGCGCGCATCAACGCCGCCATCGGCGCCGTCGGCCAGACGCTCGACTACATCGATCTGCCGGACGCGGACCGCGACTCGCACGTCGTCTCGATCCAGAACCTCGTCAAGGCGATCAACGGCAAGCAGGTCAAGAACCTCATCATCCTCGGCGGTAACCCCGTCTACGACGCGCCCGCTGATCTCGACTTCGCCGCTGCGCTCGCGTCTCTCGAGACGTCGGTGCACCTCTCGGAGTACGCGAACGAGACCTCGCTGAAGGCGAGCTGGCACGTGCCGCGCTCGCACTTCCTCGAGGCGTGGGGCGACACGACCACGTACGACGGAACGATCACGCTCGCGCAGCCGCTGATCGCGCCGCTCTACGAGTCGGTGTCTTCCATCGAGCTCCTGTCGATGATCCTCGGCCCGGCCAAGAATGGTCAGACGCTCGTCAGCGAAGCGCACGAGAGCCGCCACTTCGGCGCGGTCTGGCGCCAGAGCGTGCACGACGGCTTCGTCTCTGGCTCGACGCCGGTGGTGAACAACCAGCTCGCCGCGCAGCAGTACGCTCCGCCGCAGCTCGAACCGAGCCAGCTGACGGACACCAAGCCGCGCAACGGCGAGCTCGAGGTCACGTTCGCCGCGTCACCGTTCAGCTACGACGGTCGCTTCGCGAACAACGCGTGGCTGCAGGAGACCCCGGACTTCATGACGAAGGCCGTGTGGGACAACTACGCGCTCGTCGGCCCGGAGACGGCGGACTCGCTCGGCCTCGTGAACAACACGATGGCGACGATCAAGATCGCCGACAAGTCGGTGACGCTGCCGGTCTACACGATGCCCGGTCAGGCGCGTGGCTCGATCGCTCTCATGCTCGGCGGCGGTCGCACCGCGGCCGGTCGTGTCGGCGGCGAGAACGGTGTTCGCTCCGTTGGTTGGAACGTCCACACGGTTCGCACGTCGGCCGGCTTCGACTTCGCCACCAAGGCGAGCGTCACGTCGACGGGCGAGCACTACGAGATCGCGACGACCCAGGAGCACTGGGACATCCGCATCGACCTCGTCAATAACATCACGCAGGACGGCATCGCCGCTCGCATCCCCGAGCTGATCAAGATCACGACCAAGCAGGACGTGGAAGCTCGCGAGAAGGCGGGCCACCCGTACACGGCCGAGCCCGAGAACGAGTTCTTCGTCGACCCCGACCTCCGCGGCAACAACGATCGCGCCAACAAGGGCGGTCACTCGTTGTTCAAGGAGAAGGACTACAACGGTCACCGCTGGGGCATGGCGATCGACCTCACGACGTGCACGGGTTGCAACTCGTGCATGGTCGCGTGCCAGGCCGAGAACAACATCCCGGTCGTCGGTCGCCAAGAGGTGATCAACAACCGCGAGATGAGCTGGATCCGTATCGACCGCTACTTCAGCGGTTCGCCGGATGACCCGCAGGTCGTGCACCAGCCGATCGGCTGCCAGCAGTGCGAGCAGGCCCCGTGCGAAGCGGTGTGCCCGGTCGGCGCGACGTCGCACTCGGACGAAGGTCTGAACGACATGGCCTACAACCGCTGCATCGGCACGCGCTACTGCGCGAACAACTGCCCGTACAAGGTTCGCCGCTTCAACTTCCTCGACTGGAACAAGGAGTTCCGCGAGGGGCGTAACAAGGTCCGCCGCCTCCTGTTCAACCCGGAGGTCACGGTCCGCATGCGCGGCGTCATGGAGAAGTGCACGTACTGCGTGCAGCGCATCCAGAACGCGAAGATCAACGCGAAGGCGCAGGTCCGTCAGGGCGTGCGCACCGGTACGACGACGTCCCCGCTGCCCGACGGCGAGATCACGACGGCGTGTCAGGACGCGTGCCCGACCGAGGCGATCGTGTTCGGCGACCTCGAGGACAAGAACAGCCGCGTGTCGAAGCTGCACGACGACAACCGTGCCTACGACCTCTTGCCGGACAACTACACCAAGCCGCGCACTCGCTTCCTCTCGCGTCTCCGGAACCCCCACCCCAAGATGGTTTCTGCCGCCGACGCTAAGGGTCGCCAGGAAGAGGGCCACTAAACCATGAGCGCTGCAACAGACACATCAGGTCCGACCGACGCCCACGACGGACACGACGACGCCGGCAAGGCGCGCGAAGCGTTCCGCACTGTCACGCGCGACGTCGCGTGGATCGCCGAAGCGCCCAAGCCTCACAAGGCGTGGCTCGCGGCTCTCGGCGTCGCGCTCATCCTCATGAGCTTCGGTGTCATCTCCGTCGGCCACCTGCTCAACAACGGTATCGGCGTTTGGGGTAACTCCAACAGCGTCGACTGGGCGTGGGACATCACGAACTTCGTCTGGTGGATCGGTATCGGCCACGCCGGCACGCTGATCTCCGCCGTGCTCTTCCTGACTCGTCAGGGTTGGCGCACGTCGATCAACCGCGCTGCAGAGGCGATGACGATCTTCGCCGTCATGTGCGCGGGTCTCTTCCCGCTGCTGCACACGGGTCGTCCGTGGTTCGCGTGGTGGATGATTCCGCACCCGAACGACATGCACATGTGGCCGCAGTTCCGCAGCCCGCTCATGTGGGACGTGTTCGCGGTCTCGACCTACGCCACGACGTCGATCCTGTTCTGGTACATGGGCCTCGTCCC
>DASYDE010000043.1:0-140980 GCA_036499725.1 Kofleriaceae bacterium | reverse complement strand
AGAGGACGGCAGCGATGTGCGGGCGCTCGCGGCGCGCGAGGAACGCCGCGAGGTGGCGCGTCACTGCCGGATCCGCGGCGTAGGGCAGGCCGAACTCCTGGAGGCCGCCACGCGCGCGCGCGAGCGGCGCGTCGATCGCGCCCAGCGGGAAGAAGCCGTCGAACAGGACCTTGTGCAGCTCGTCGTGAGAAACGTCGTCGCGGAGTGTTCCGCCGATCAACTTCGCGCCGCGGCTCTGCACCACGATCGGAGCCGTCTTCGGAGGATCCTCGCCGAGCAACGTCTCCTTCGCGAGGCGGCACGCGTGAACGAGGCCGTGCCACTGCAGCGCATCGAGCTTCTTGCCGCTCTTCGCGACGACGCGCTGCTCGACGATCTTTGCGAGCGTGAGGTCGAGGTTGTCACCGCCGAGCAGCAGGTGATCACCGACCGCCGTGCGCGTGAAGCCGTCGCCATTCGCGTCGACCTCGATCAGCGTGAAGTCCGTCGTCCCACCGCCGACGTCGAACACGAGCACGCGCTCGCCAGGGTTCAGGCCCTTGTTGCCCTTGTGCTGATCGATCCACGCGTAGAACGCGGCCTGCGGCTCCTCGAGGAGCACGACCTTGGGGAAGCCAGCTTTCTCCGCGGCCTGCAGAGTCAGCTCGCGTGCCGCCTCGTCGAACGACGCGGGCACCGTGACGAGCACCTCTTGCTGCGCGAACGGCGCGTCGGGGTGCGCGTGATCCCATGCCTCGCGCACGTGGCCCAGCACGAGCGCCTGCGCCGCGACCGGCGACAGCTTTGGTCCGTCGCTATCGCCCCACGGCAGGATCGCCGCCGTGCGGTCGACGCCGGGATGGCACAACCATGACTTCGCGCTCGCGATCATGCGCGACGCCATGCGTGCACCCTGACTGCGCGCGAGCTCGCCGACGACGGGGCGCAGCTCGGTCGACACCACCGCCTGCGGATCCTTGTTCGTCGCCGCGACGGGGCGCCAGGGCAGGGACGTCTCGTGCGGCGCGAGATCGATCTCGCCCGCGAGATACACGAACGACGGCAGCTGTCGCCGCGGCGCCACTTCACCCGGCGCGACGAGCTGCGGCACTTCGAACACGCGCACGCGCGGATCGGCGGCCGCCGTGTCGACGTACGCGACCGCGGAGTTGGTCGTTCCGAGGTCGATGCCGATCAAGTAACGGGCGGGCACGCGAGCCGTTCGTACCGCGAAACGGGTCGGACCCCTTTTTCAAAGGTGCTTGAAAATGGGGTCGGACCCCTTTTCAGCGCGGCGGTAGAGCGACGTCGAGCGCGAGGCGCTTCCCATCCGCTGCGACGAGCTTCTTTCGCGCGGGGCCCTCACCCTCGGCCGGCTCGTCCTCGAGGCGGTCGCCGTTCACCTGGACCCACATGCCCGGGGACAGCACCGCTTCGCGAAAGCTCGCGGCGAGCGCGGAGATCGGGTGGCGGCCGCGGGCGACCATGAACGCTTCCTCGCGCTTACTGTCACGCTTGGGTGTGTCGCCTTGGAGCGCGATGTCGAATGCCTTGCTTTCGATTCGCACGAGAACACCATCGGACCTGCGGAGGTAGAACGGCACCGCGAGCGTCGCGCGCACTTCCACCGGAAGACCTTCGTGATCCGGCTCGGGCATCACGGCCCACGTCGACACGACGACGCCCTTCCTACCGGAGAGCGGCGACTCGACGAATGCATCGGTGTCGACGATCTTGCCAACGATCGTGGTGCCGTGCGCGACGCTGTCCTGCGTACCGGCGTGGATGCGCTTCTGGATTCGCTCGCGGCGCTGCTCGCGGAGGTACGCGCCATATGCGAGAGACACCGCAATCGCCCCGAAGACCAGCTTCCACAGCAACACCGTCGCGCTGTTCTACGTGCGAAGCAGCGAACGGGCAATGGGGCCGTTTCTTACGGTGGCGGTGGCTCGCCGATCGCGAGGCGCTGTCCCTCGGGCGCGACGAGCTTGGTGCGGAGGGGCGCGTTCTCACGATAGCCGCGCTCCGCGTGGTGGTCTTCCTCGACGAGCTTGGCCCCGTGGACGGCGACGCGCATTCCCGGTGCGAGCACGACTTCGCGGAACGTCGCGGCCAGCGCTGCTGTCGCGCCGCGACCGTTGGCCACCATGAACGCCTCTTCGCGCTTCCGATCGCGGGGCTTGGGTGCGACGCCGCGCATCGGCGTATCGAACGCGGTGCCCTCGACGCGTACGATGCCGTTCGCGATCGAGTCGATGTAGAACGGCACGGCGACCGTGGTCTTGAGCTCGACGGGCAGGCTCTCGTGATCGAACTCGGGAAGCTCGGCGGTCGCGATCACGACGACACCCTTCTTGCCCGAGAGCGGTGACTCGACCAGTCGAGCGCTATCGATGATCGTGCCGACGATCGTGACCGCGTGATCAGTGCCGCGGAGGCCAGCGTGTAGCCGCTTCTGCACGCGACGGCGGCGCCACGCGCGCCCGAAGAACGCACTGGCGACGAGCCACGCGCCGGCCATGTACCAGACCCAACCCATGCCGCAAAATATCACCAAGTCGCGAGTGCGCTCGTGTTACGTCTTGGACGTGACCACGCGGAACTTCTCTCGTCGCGACCTGCTCCAGCTTGGCGGCAAGCTCGCGATGACCATCGGTGCCGCGAAGCTCGTCATCATGCTCCCGGGCTGCGGTGGTGGCGGCGGTAGCGGTGGTGACGACGGCGGCAGCGGCGATCCGCTCGGCCCCGACGATATTCTCGCCGACGACGGCTATCACCACATCGACGACTGCCACTCGTTCGGGACCTACCATCGCGTCACGCGCAAGGTCCACGACTACTACTACTACACGAACGACTACTACTACTCGAACGCGCTCGCGTGTCACTACGACGCCTACTTCTACACGAAGACCGCGTACATCGACTGTTATCGCCGCCCGGGCTTCATCGCTGGCTACAACTACTTCTGCTTCAGCGACTACACGTACGACTCCACGTACTCGCCTAGGTAATGACCGGCGGTATTGCGGTCGTCGGGGCCGTTCCACCCGAGGCCGAGGTCAACGCATCGCGCGCCCAGACCGCGCTGCTCGAGGCTCTCGATGCGCGTGGCATTCCGGCGTGGCCCGTCGTGCTCGCCGACGATCAGGCGGTCGCGCATGCGATCGAGCACGCCGATGTCGTCGTCTTGATCGATTCGCGACCGGTGCACGCCGAGCTCGCGCGTGTGACGCGCCTCGCGACCGCGCGGCGATTGGCGCTGATCCCGTCGGGCTACGCGTTCTGCGAGATCGCGATGCGCACGTGCGATCGCTGTCCGCTCGCGAAGAGCTGTCCGTCCTCCGATCGCGTCGCGGTCCATCGCGCTCTCGCCGCGCGCGCCGATCTGATCGTGTACGCGTCCGACGTGCAGCGCACGGCGAGCGAGCAATTCCTCGGCGTGCGCTCTGTGACGAAGATCATCCCGCCGCCGGGCATTCCCACGCTTCCCTCTGCACCGATCTCGACCGACGCGATCGCGTTCGTCGGTGGCGATCCGATGGAGTGGCAGGCGCTGTTCGCGTGGGCGACGGCGAATCCGCAGCGTTCACTCGTGATCCACGCTCCGCTGCGCGACGGGGCAACGCCCGCCAACGTGCAGATCGCGCCGCCGCTCAATAGCCGCACGCAGCTTCAAGCGATCGCCGCTGCGCGCACGCTCGTGATCCTACCCGGGCATCCCTTGCCGTACGGCATCGCGGCCGCCGCGGCGTATCGCGCGGGCAAGGAGGTCATCGCGAACGAGCGCGTTGGCGTCGCCGCACACGCGACCGATGCGGCCGTGCTCGATCGCGAGCTCGCCGCCGCTGCGAATGCCCACGTCGATGCGCTCGTCGCGCTCGCGGCCCAGCCTGTTTCGTCTCACGCGCGTCCTTTGGAGCTCGGCAGCGTCTTGCTCTACGTTCATCACATCGGGCTCGGCGACTCGATCAACTTTCTCGCGGTCGCGAGCTCGCTGACGGATGCGGGCGCGCATGTGACGTTCGCCGTTCCCGCGGGGCACCATCCGCTCCTCGCCGATCAGCTCGCGTCGGTGGTGAGCGCACAGGATCTCGATCTCGCGACCGCCCGCCGCGCGCACGATCTGATCATCGAGGTCACGATCCAGCCGAGCGACGCGTTCGCGGGCGACATCGTCGAGGACCGCTGGATCCAGCTCGCGCTCGAGCGCCAGCCATCTGCGATGAGCCCGATGCACGAGCAGTTCCTCGCCCTGTTCGCGCGCGCGGGGCACGCGCTCGTGCCGCGGCGTCCGACGATCGAGCTCACGCCAGCCGAGCTCGCTGCGGGTCGCGACGTGCTCGCTGGCATCGCTCTCGATCGCGAGCTCGTCGTCGCGATTCACCCGGGGGCCGGCAATCCAAACAAGTGGTGGGCGCCAGCGCGATTCGCGGAGCTGATCGCGAAGCTCCGGGGCCGCGGGGCTCGCATCGTGCTCGTCGGCGGCGCGAACGAGACCACGCTTGTCGACGAGATCGCCGCGCTCGTCGGCGGTGTCGACGTGATCCGTTGCGGCACTTCGCTCCGCGATGTCGGCTCGGTCCTCGCGGCAGCGACGATCGTGGTCTCGAACGATTCGGGCTTGATGCACCTCGCGAGCGCGGTCGGCACGCCGACGCTCGGCATCTTTGGCCCCACGAGCGAGCGCCTGTGGGGACCCACGCATCCGTACGCGATGGGCGTGCGATCGCGCAGTGCGGACCCCGCCACGGCGCTCGCGGCCCTCACCGCCGACGAGGTCGAGCGCGCGTTCATCAGCCTCGCCGGCAAGGTCGCTGCCGAACCGCCTCTCTCACCATCGAGCCGCATCGCCGTCTCGCCCCGGCTGCAACGCATCGCGAACGGCGACACGGTCGAGTGGCGTGGTCGCGCCGTGGTCGCCGTGTCGGGTGGTGACGATCCGGTCGCGCCCGTTGTCGAGGCGTGCCGCGCGGAGCCGACATGGTCGTCGCTCGTCGAGAGCATCGACCGCGATCTCGTCACCGCGCTACTCGCCGCCGAACTGATCGTCCCCGTGTGGTCGCTGCGAGTATCCGGATGAACGTCGGCTATCTCATCGAGGACGGCTATCAACACGCCTTCCCCGTGCGCGCGTTGCTCCGCGTTCGCAAAGCGCCCGTGTTCACGACCGGCGCGCAGATCGCGGCACGCTTTCGCGACCAGACCGACGTGATCGTTGCCCCGTTCCCCAAGCTCGTCGAGCTGATGAAGGCGCGGGCGATCGACGTAGTGTTCACGACGAGCCAGAACTTCGATCCCGACGCGATTCGCAAGACCATCCCGACCGCGCGCGTCGTTCACATCGGTCACGGCGAGAGTGACAAGACCCACGGCCCGTCCAACGAGCGCCGCTTTGTCTACGATCAGAACAACCGCCGCTTCGACCTGATGCTGATCGCATCGCACGAGCACGACCGCCTGAGCGTGAACCCGAACCGCGAGCTCGTCGGATATCTGCGTCACGATCTCGTTGTCGCTAACGGTCTACACGAACGCATTCCCGATCCATGGATCCTGTGGGCACCCGCGTACGGACAACACTCCGCGATCGAGCCGTGGTTGGACGCGGTCGTCGACGCCACCGCGCGGCTCGAACGTCGCCTCGTCATTCACCTGCATCCGTTCTCCGCGCGGCTCGAGCCGCACGTCGTACGCCGCGTGCAGGCTGTCGTGCTCGCATCGCCGCACGTCCGCCTCGCGCGCGTGCTCGATCTCGCCGAGCTGATGGCGCGGTGCGAGCTGATGCTGGGCGACGTCTCCTCGGCGAGCTGGGACTGGTTGATGTTCGATCGGCCGATCGTGTTCCTCGATCACCCGGGGCTCGACAAGCCCGAGGAGAAGCGCGTGTTCTCCGTCGGTCCGGTGGTCTCTCCGGGCGACGACGTGACGGCGGTGCTCGCGGCGGAGCTCGCTGCGCCAACGACACGCTCGAGCGATCGCACGACCGCGCTCGCAGACCGATACTTCTCGCTCGACGGGCACGCCGCTCGACGAGCGATCGAAGCGACAGAACGATGGTGGAGCGAGCGATGGCAATGACAGAAGCGACCGCGCTGCGAATCATCCGGTCGCATGTCCCCGCTGCGATCGCGCGCGGCCTCGCTGCCGTGCATCGACAGAACCGCACGCTGTGGGAGCTCGAGGACAAGGTCCGGTCGACGAACGTCGCGACGACGATCGCGCGTCACAAGGCCGGCATCGATCGCGCGAACCTCGCTCGCCACGCGGCGGTGAAGGTCATCGACGCAGCGGTCCTCGCTCGCTACCCACGCGGCCTCGCTGTCGGCGCGCGGGGCGCGGTCGTCGACTCCGCGTCGGTCGGCCAGATGCTCGATCGTCTCTCGATCCTCGCGCTCAAGCGTGCGCGCATCACGGCGCCAACCTCGCTGCAGCTCGCGTCCGCGCAGTGGGATCACGTGCTCGCGTGCCTCGATCGCGCGATCGCTGCATGCAAGGCGGGCACGTGGGTCCATCACCCGGCCGGCGAGGTCAAACAGTACGGTCGCTGACGCGGTCTAGGTCGACCAACGCGTCAGCACATCCGCAAAGTCCGCGTTCTCGAGCCCCATGACAAAGCCCGCGCCGGCCGAGACACCGATCTCCTTGCCGCGCAGCGCCGCCCGCTCTTCCTGGGTCAGCGGCGTCACACGCGCAAAAGTAATCTCGCCCGCATCATCTGTTTCCATCAGCTTCATCGCCTCCGTTGGCATCGTGAAGACGCCCGGAGAGATGTAGAAGGTCGTCGAGCCGCACAGCGGTTCCTCGAGCTGCAGACTGTGACCGAGCTGGATCGGCGCAGCGTCTTCCATCGCCGTGATGTGGTGCATCAAGCGACCGAGTACGGCGAGCGCGGTCATCGCTTGGTCGGTTGCTTCGTGCACGATCGTCATCAGCTCGAAGCGCTCGATCCCGCGATTGCCGACCGCACCGAGCGGCGCCTGCCGGAACCCGTCGGTGACGAGATACACGTAGGCCTCGGGCTCACCCGCGATGAAGCGCTGGATCACGTGAACTTTCGCCGCGGGCGCGAGGCGCGTCGCCGGAAACTCCATGTGGTCGACCGACTGGACCTTCGTCACGCCTTGCCCCATGAGCGCATCACCGACGGACGACAGATACGGCTGCCCGGTGCGCCATTCCCAGATGTCGGCGGTCGCGAACGGCCCGACCTTCGTGACGTCCCTCCGCACGATCAGAAACGGCGCGACTCCGTTCACGACCCACAGCGGATCCGGTGAATTCGCGAGCGCCAGCCCGAGCTGCAAGTGCGTCGCGACGTCGGAGAGCGTCTCGAGCGGCGTTTCCGCACGCGGGGGCTTCGCGCCGATCGCTGCTGCGAACCGCTCGACCGCGGCTTCGAGCTCCGCGGGTGGCAGGTTGTCGGGCATCGTGAAGACGCGGAAGCGACACGCGGCCGGCGTCGCGACGCCGTAGTGCGATAGCACCATCGCGCGCAGTGTTGCCGCATCGATCGGCCAGTGTCCGCTCAGCTGCTGCAGGCTCCGTGGAGAGACCTTGTTGTGCAGCCGCGAGAACGAGCCTCCATCGTACTCGCCGAACAGATCGTTGCTCTGTGCTGCGCCGAGCGCGACATCGTTGCTCCACGCGACGCCGGGCACGTGCGTGAGCGGCAGGTGGTCCTTCTCCGGCTCGGCGTTCAGCGGCATCAGCGCACCGACGAGCGTGCTGTCGAGAATCAGCCACACCGGCGCGGTCGGCGTCGTCGTCCCGAACTGCAAGGTCCCCGGTAGTGCGCGCAGGATGTCGACGTACCCGAGACCGAGCGCGACCTGATCCGCCGTGCGCGAGCAACGCTCGCCGCTCTGCAGCGACGAGAGCGGCGTGTAGACGCGCGGGATCTGGTGGAAGATCTGGCGGAAGTTTTCCGGCCCCAGCTCGCGCACGCCATCGGCGGACGGCGACGGCATCGTCGCGAGCGCGAGCAGCTGTCCGGTGAGGATCAGCTTTCCGTCAGTGAAGAAGTCGTTGCCGCGATCATCCTTGCCGCGCGCGACGTACGTGAACGGAACTGGCATCGCCCGTTCGTATCACGGCGACGGAAAAGGGGACCGGGCCCCATTAATGCGCGGGCTCGCTGATGGGCGCAGGATCCGTCGTCGCGGGAGGCGGCACCGGGTTCCACGGCACGTCCTCCCCGGCGTTGGGGTCAAACACGAGCTGACCCGCTGGGGGAGCGGGGGCCTTCGCGCCGCCGTGGAGATTGCCGGTCTCGTCGAAGCTGGTTCCAACACCGAGCGTGACGTTCTTCGAATGGGAATGCGCATCGCCGAGGATCGCTGCCGCAAACGCCGCGGCAGTCTCGACCTTCTGGGCGGTAGGCGTGCGGTCGCGACTGGTCTGCTCGGGCTCGCGTCGAGCGTGTGACGCGTCCAACGTCGCTGCGCGCTTGTCGTCGGGAAGCGTGGAGAGCTTGGGCGTGACCGCCGGATGCGGGTGCGGGTCGACGTAATGCGTGCAGCCGGCGAGCGCAACGATCAGAACAAGACAGCGCGTCACTGGTTCACCTGCTTCTGGTCGGCGGGCTTGTCATCCGTCTTCGCCGGCGCGGGCCCGACCTTCACCCACGGGACGAGATCCTTGCCGGCGGGCGTCGGCTCGATCGGCTGCGTGACGGGGCCCGGCGGGTTCGCCGGATCGCCCTGCTCCGGCGGATGCGCGTGCTTCATCTTCTGCAGCTGGCCGGTCTCGTCGAACTGGTTCTGAAAGCCGACGTCTGCGTTGTGATGGTCGGAGAGAATCTCGCCAAGGATCGCGGCGCCGAATGCAGCGTGCTCTTCCGCCTTGGCTCCCTTGGGGCCGAGATCGCGGCGGCGTTGTTCGGGATCGGGCCGCGCTTGCGCCGAGTCGAGCACTTGATCTCGCTTGCCGTCGGGAAGCTCGGAGAGCACGGGCGTGACCGCGGGCTTGGGCGAGGTGTCGACGTAACCGTTCTTGCTGCCGCCACTACCGCAGGCAGAGAGTGCGAGAACGAGGATGAGACGGCGGCTCATGCGCGAAATGTTACTCCTCGCGGAGGCGCCGGAAAGAGTGTCCGTTTTGCGACAGCGTCGGACGGCCTACAGGGCCAATTGGCCAGGGACTAGGTCCACTTACGTTCGATCGGCTTGGAGACGCGCGTCGGAACCAGGAGCTCCATGAACGCTTCGACAAACGCCTTTGCATCGGCCGTCTTGTCGTTCGTGAGCACCGGGCCATCGAAGTGTTTGCTGTGCTTGGTGCCCTCGCGCTCCGTGACGAGCGTGCGGTCGCTCTTCGTCGCGAGCACGTAGTCGTGCTCCAGCAGGTAGAACTTGCCGAACTGCGGGTCGCCTTGTTTGGCGACGACCGCGACGAAGAACGCCTCGCCCATATCTTTGGGCGGCGGGAGGTCGATCACGCCGATCTTGTAGTCGCCGCGGATCTCCGAATAGAGCGTCGGGAGATGCGTGACGTGGGCCTGCGCCCAAACCTGATCGAAGAAGAACTTCTCCTTGCGATCGATCACGCCCTGCACGGTCGCCGCGCCCTTGAGCTTGACGAGGTTCGGCAGGAACACGTGAGCGAGCGCGTAGGTCGGAGACATCGCCATAGACGGCGATCGTACTACGCGGCGTCGGGAGAGTCGTCCACGACGCGGATGTCGAGCTCGAGATTACCGCCGAGGATCTTCGCGTAGACCTTGGTCATCTCGATGCACTCCTCGATGTTCGCGAGCTCGATGACGCAGTAGCCGCCGATCATCTCCTTGGACTCGGCGAATGGACCGTCGAGCGTCGTGAGCTGATTGTTCTTGAACGTGAGGCGCTTCGCCGTGCTGCTCGGCTTGAGTGTGACGCCGCGCTGGAACACGCCGGCCTTCTCCATCTCGGTGCGCAGGCGCGAGAGCGCTGCCTTCTGTTGCGGCGTGCGAGCGATCGTTTCGTCAGCCTTGTCGATGAGCAGCAGGTGCAGCGGCGGGTTCGGCGGCGCCGGCATCATGCCGAGGTCCCACGGCTCCGTGGTCTTGCCGAGCTCGAGCTCGCCGTCGCCGATGATCTTGCCGTAGCGCTCCGCCCAGCCGACCGCTTCGTCGCGCGTCTTGACCTCGAGCATCCACGTCGCGTGCGGCAGCTCGTGCTCGCTCTTCATCGCGAACGGACCGTCCTTGCGCGTCATCTGGCCGCTCTTGAACGTCAGGCGCGTGCGCGACGCGGTCTTGCCCAAGCCAGCGCCGTCCGTCATCTGACCCGTCTGCATGTACTTGCCCATCAGGGCGCCCATCTGCTCGATGAGCTCCTTGGGCGGCATCTCGCCGGCTTCGGTGTGCGGGTCGTGCTTGTGCATCGTCATGAACTTCATCGTGTGTCTCCTTATCCGAGCGACGGATGGGGCCTGAAGCGATCGACGACCCCGGGGATAAAATCACAACTGCCTGAAACTATTCACGTTCGCGCACGGAGTACTCGAGCTTCCAGCGCCCGTGGCCTTCGCGCGCGACGCACCACAGCTCCAGCGTGCCCAGCTCGGTGACGTGCGCTTCGAGCTTCACGGGAACGAGATCGCCGGCTTTGCGATCGCCCTCCGCTTCGACGAGCTTCTCGACCGGATCGAGCTCGGAGACACCTTCCGCATCCGCATCGATCAGCGCGCCCGCTGCATCATCCTTGCGCGTCGCCGCGGCGAAGAACCGGAAGTTCGACGTCTCGCCGACGACCAGGCCGAGCTCGTCATCTGGCAGCTCGACCGTGGATCCTTCTTCGAGACCCGCCGGTGCAACACACAGCGCCTTCACGGGCGGTGCAAAGCCGGGGATCGCGGGCATCGCGCTCTCGATGCCGATGTAGTACGCGCGCGACGTGCCTCCGCGAATGCGCACGCCCTTGCCCGCGCGCACCTGCCCGTAGTGCGCCGCACCGAGCGCGACGGCGAGATCGAGATCCGCGCCCGCGAGGACCTTCACGTCCTTCTTCGCCCACGACGTCAGCAGCTCGACGATGCGCGTCTGCAGCTTCGTCGCCTTCATCACGCCGCCGTTGAATAGCACCGCGCTCGGCATGCGACCGAAGCGCCCGAGGAACTCCGCGAGGTGCTTCGTGATCGCCGGATCGTGCGCGTAGGGCAGGCCCATCTCGCGCAGACCCACGGAGCCGCGCTTCATCGCCTTCGCGTCCGCCTTCACGAGGGGGAAGAAGCCGTCGACGATCATCGCCTCGGCCTGCTCGCGCGTGATCTCGGCCTTCATCGTGCCGCCGATCAGCTTGCTGCCACGGCCCAGGACGGCCAGTGCAGCACTCTTCGGGGGCTTCTCGCCGAGCAGCGTCTCCTTCGCGCGGCGAGCGCCGTGGACGAGCGCGCGCTGCTGCAATGCATCGAGCGTCTTGCCCGCGTCACTCAGCTGCTTCTGCGCGATCGCGGCGAGCGCGAGATCCATGTTGTCGCCGCCGAGCAGGATGTGATCGCCAACGGCGATGCGCTCGAGCGACAGCGAGCCACCCTGATCGGTGACCTCGATCAGCGAGAAGTCCGTCGTACCGCCGCCGACATCGCACACGATCACGACGTCGCCGGGCTTGAGATCCTTGCGCCACGCATCGCCACGCGCTGCGAGGTACGCGTAGAACGCCGCCTGCGGCTCCTCGAGCAGCGTGACCTTGTCGAAGCCGGCTTCGCGCGCCGCGACGACGGTGAGCTCGCGCGCGACGGGATCGAACGATGCGGGCACCGTGACCAGCACGTCCTGCTCGTCGGCGGGGAAGTCCTCGTTCGCCGCGTCCCACGCCGCGCGCAGGTGCGCCAGGTAGCGCGCGCTCGCGTTCACCGGCGAGACGCGCTCGCCGCCTTCCATCTCCTTGTCGAGCTCGCGCTGTGCGCCGCGGAACGGCAGCACTTGCGATGTGCGATCGATCGCGGGATTGCACAGCCACGACTTCGCCGACGACACGAGGCGATGCGGGAGCTCGGCGCCACGCTCGCGCGCGAACGTGCCGACCGTGTAGCGCAGCTTGCCCGACCACGGCAGCTGGAGCTGCTCGCTCGGCACCTCGTGCTCGTTGGGCAGCAACAAGAACGACGGCAGCGTCGAGCGCGCGGCGACTTCGCCGGGACCCACGACCTGTTGGATGTCGACAGCGCGCGCGGGCGCGTCATCCGCGACGGCAAGCGCGGAGTTCGTCGTACCGAGATCGATGCCGATGATCTTCACGCGCCGAGCTCGACTTCCGCGGGAGCGATCACCGAGCGATCGACACCCTCGGCGAGCGACGGCAGCTTGGATTCCGTCACGCGCCAGCCATGGTGGCGAAGCGTGCCGCGAAACGGAGGCTCGCCCTTCGCTTCACCGATCAGCCGGATCTCCGCCGGGTCGAAGCCCTTGGGCACGTTGACCTTCGTCTCTTCTTCACCGGGCATCACGGGCTCCATCGAGAGGTGCTGCTCGAGCACCTTTGCGCACCCGCGGTGCACGTCGCGCGCAGCGGCGCCGATCTCGCCATCGGAGAAGCTATCGACGGGCTCGCGCAAGAAGTCGACGAGGCGGCCTTCCCGCTGGAGGAGCGCCAGCAATGCGAGCGCACCGTCTTTGTGGTGAACCGCACGTTTGTCCTCCGTCTTCTTCTCCACGACCTTCTCGACGATCTTCTCGACCGGCGGGAGCGCCTTGGGCTTCGCATCCTCCGGCAGGTACTTCACGGCGTCGGCCGGGAGCTTTCCGCCGAACAACATCCGGAAGAAGTAAACGAAGGCCAGGATCGGATGCATCGCGCGCCGGATGTACCAACTGCGGTGCGGGGAGCGAAGGGAGAGCCCTCGCAAAATGAGGCTCCCGACGGCCCCGATCCTCAAAAAACTGACGTAGGTCCGCGCAAGTACGCGACCTACTTGATCCCCGCGCTGGCTTAGGGCTTGCTGGATGATGACCCACCATGCGCTTAGCCATCGCCTCTATTGCTCTCGCCGTCGCCGGCGCCTCGCTGACGGGCTGTACGCTCTACTTCGGTAACGGAGACGACAACCAGACCTGCGGCGATATTCCCGTGTCTGGGACCGCCGTCGGCGGTGCGCCCGCGTACCAGCTGCGCGACCCGTACACCAACACCTGCTCGTACTACGGCGGTGGCGGTTATCCCAGCGACTGCTACTACGACTCCAACTGCAATTACATCTGCAACGGCAGCGGTTACGGCGGCGCCCAGGACGGCGGCCCGTACCCGAGCCCACCGCCGCAGACCGGATCGGACGGTGGCATCGGCAGCGGCTGGGGAAGCGCCAGCGGCAGTGGCGGTAGTGTCGGTAGCGGCAGTGATGCGGGTGGCGGCAGCGGTGGCGCGAACCTCGCTCCGATCCCCGATTATCCGCAGTGCGGAACCCGCTGCGATCAGCTGAGCGAGAACGACTGCCTCGCCGCGGCCGAATGCCAGGCGACCTACACGAACAACTACTACGCGTATCCGCCGGGCGAGCCGGCCAAGGCCTGCGGCGGGGTGAGCAACTATCAGTGTGAAGCGGGCGAGTCCTGCATCCATGACGGCAACTACCCCGACACCACTGGTCACTGCGAAGCCAACAATGGCGGCGGTGGCTCCGGCTCTGGCGGCTCGGGCGGTGGCTCGGGTGGCACGATGGATCCGAACGTTCCGGTCTCTCCGACGTCGTTCGCCGGTTGCTACTCGACGGGCACCGACTACGGCAGCTCGGGCAGCTGCTACGGCCTCGACGCGAACGCCTGCGTGCATCGCGATGACTGCTCGCCGGTCTATGACAATTACGGTTACGGCTCGAGCTTCGACAGCTGCATCCCGGAGCCGCAGGCGAACAACAGCTGCGACAACGTGTACTGCGGTTCTGGCGCGCACTGCGAGCAGGAGTGCATCACCGAGGACAGCAACAACCCGTTCACCGACTGCGTCGCGCAGTGCGTCCCCGACGGCGACTCGTGCGCGAGCGTCGATTGCGCGCCGGGTTACACCTGTGTCGACACGTGCGACACGATGACGCCCGACGCGGCCGGCAACACGCCGGCGGGGCAGTGCTGGGCGTCCTGCCAGCCGACCGAGTCGTGCAACGCGATCACGGACCAGAACCAGTGCGATAGCCGCAGCGATTGCACCTCCGTCTACGACGGCGAGAACTGCACGTGCTACCCGGGTGGCTACTGCGACTGCGAGGTCCTGACCTGGAAGCGCTGCGACGACGTCAACGCGATGCCGCTGTAGGTGTAACTGGTCAATCCGGCCGGTATCCCCGCTCCCCTCTGTCACCCATTCGCTTTGGGCTGACGAGGGGAGCTACAATTTTCGGGTGGCGAGGCAGGGGTTCGACGACGACGACCGTCCAACGGTCGACATCGGGTCCGGTGTGCTCGACAAGCAAGGCGAGGGCGCGCTCGACGACCTCGGCCCCGAGCCGAACACCGAAGCGAACGCCGACGTCGGCGCGACGCGCACGCTGATGACGCCGACCCCTCCGCCGGGTCCCGCGCAGCCCGGCACGATCGAGCGCCCGGTCACTGGCGTTCACGCGATGCAGACCGCGCAGCTCCAGACGCGGCGCACCCGAGGGGGAACCAACTCCATCGACATGAACAGCCGCACCGCCGCCCCCGCGGAGGCGATGCGACAGCAAGAGATCGAGCGCTCGAGGGTCTTCCTCAAGGTCGCGTTCTTTCTCTCCATCGCGGGCGCGATCATCGCGTCCATCACGTCGGGTGATCCGATCGCTCAGCGCGTCGTCGGCATCGGCAGCGTGTTCGGTACCATCGGCGCGGCGTGGATGTACTTCCGTCTGCGCGAGGACAACGCGTACTCCGGCGATCTGTGGGTCCTCCCGGGCTTGTGCCTGCTGCTCGGCGCGATGAGCGGCCTCTACTACTGGGGCGTCGCCTCTCCCGTCGCCGCGATGCTCGTCTACGGCATCTATTTCTTCGCGATGGGCTCGTCCAAGAAGTTCATCTTCGTGATGTACCTGCTGTGCGCGATCGGGCACGGCCTGTTGTTCCTCTCGATCATGTTCGGCTTCGTCACCGACCGCGGCCTCGTCAATATCGGAGGTCTGCGGCCGCTCGAACAGGTCGCGATAACGGGCATCGTCGAGGCTCTCTACTTCCTCGCATTCCTCACGGCGCGCCTCTCGCAGCGCTCCGCGATCGAATCGATGCTGCGTCTCGAAGTCGCCGCGCGCGGCATGGCGCAGCGTGAAGCCATGCTCGCCGAAGCGCGCGCCGATCTCGATCGCGCCTTGAAGATCGGCGGCCCGGGTCGCTTCACCGAGCAGATCATCGGTTCGTTCAAGCTCGGCGTGCTCATCGGCCGCGGCGGCATGGGCGAGGTCTACGAGGCGCAACCTGTCACCGCTGCGATGCAGGCCGACGGTGCCGCTGCCGTGAAGCTGCTGCACCCCGGCACGCTCGCCGATCCCACCAGCGTGGCGCGCTTCATCCGCGAAGCGCAGACCGCCGCTCGCCTCGACACGCCCTACGTCGTGCGCGTGCGTGAGGTCGGCACCACGGCGGGGGAGATCCCGTTCCTCGCGATGGAGCACCTGCGCGGCAACGATCTCGCGCAGCACCTCCGCAAGGTCCGTCGGATCCCGCTCGCCGAGGCTGCCGTCGTCGCATCGCACGTCGCCCGAGGACTCGAGGCCGCGCGCGTCGCCGGGATCGTCCACCGCGATCTCAAGCCGCATAACGTGTTCTCCGCCGAGGTCGGCAAGGGCCACATCTGGAAGATCCTCGACTTCGGCGTCAGCAAGGCAGGCGGTAGCGGCACGCTCACCAAGGGCCACGTCGTCGGCACGCCGGCCTATATGGCGCCCGAGCAAGCGCGCGGCGAAGACGTCGATCACCGTGCTGACGTCTACTCGCTCGCCGCGATTCTCTACCGCTCGATCACCGGTCACCCCGCCTTCACCGGCAAAGACGTTCCCACCACGCTCTACGACGTCGTCTATCGCGTCCCGACGCAACCCTCGCTCTTGCTGCAACTCCCCAACGACGTCGATCGTGTCCTCGCGATCGGTCTCGCAAAGTCCGCGGACGATCGCTTCGCGACGTCACTCGAGCTCGCGCAATGGTTCGCCGCTGCGATCGAAGACAAGCTCACGCCCGAGCAACGCGAACGCGCAGATCAACTCATCGTCAAGCAGCCATGGGGCACGCGCACTTTCGCTGGCAAGTGATCGGATGACATCGCTCGCACAGAGTGGTACCTGTGGAGAAGCATCTCTCGTCTCCACGCATGCAGCGCTCACGCATCCTGATCCTGTGGAACCAAGTCGACGACGACGTGTACACACACTACCGTCGCGATGATCGACGCTCCGTCGATTGGGATCCCTCGCTCGCGGTCGAGCCCTGGGAGACGGTGGAAGAAGAGATGGAGCTCATCAAGCGCTCCGTCGAGTCGGGTGGTCACGACGTCGCGATGGTCAACATCCGCGACAACTTCGACACCATGCTCGATGCGCTCCGCACGATCAAACCCGACGTCGTGATGAACCTCGTCGAGTTCTTCCGCGACGACGCGGAGCTCGAGCACGACGTCCCCGCGCTCTTCGAGCTGCTCGATATCGAGTACACGGGCAACCGCCCGCTCGCGCTCTCGCTCTGCCAGAAGAAGCCGCAGGCCAAAGCCCTCCTCATGGCCCACGGCCTCCCGGTGCCGCGCGGCCTCCTCGTCGACGACATCAGCCAGATCGACAACCATCAGCTGCGCTACCCGATCATGGTCAAGCCGGCCTACGACGACGCCTCGGGCGGCATCGACACCGGCTCCGTCGTTCACGACCTCGAGCAGCTCCGCGCCCGCGTCACGCGCGTCGTCCACGAGCACAAGCAGCCCGCGCTCGTCGAAGAGTTCATCGACGGCCGCGAGATCCACTGCGCGATCCTCGGCAACCAGCCGCTCCCTCTCTACGAGATGCAGTTCAAGGGCGGCACGGACGAAGCCGGCAAGCTGCTCCCCAAGATCATCACCTACCGCGCCAAGTGGGATCCCTACAGCCGCGATCACCACGCGGTCCAAGGCGTCTGCCCGGCCCCCGACCTGGACGACGCCACGCGCCAGCGCATCGAAGAGACCGCGATGAAGGCGTACCGCGCCCTCAACTGCCGCGACTACGCGCGCGTCGACATGCGCCTCGACGCCACCAACCAGCCGTACATCCTCGAGGTCAACCCGAACCCCGACCTCGCCGAGTCCTGCGCGTTCCACATGAGCGCCATCGCCGCGGGACGCAACTACGCGGGCATGATCTGCGAGCTCATCGAGATGGCGCTCGCCCGCAAAAAAGGCCCCAAGCGCGCCATCACCGGTATCGATGCCCTCCTCAACGAGTACCGCGCGAAAAAGTCGGTCTAAGGTCGTCGCGGCCAAGCCGTCGCGCATCACCTCCGCCGAGGTGATGACGCAGCGCGATCTCAACCGCGCCACGCTCGCTCGCCAGTTGCTCCTGGCTCGCTCGCCGATGAAGCCATTGCAGGCCATCGAGCACCTCGCGGGTATGCAGGCGCAGATCCCCAAGCCGCCATTCATCGGCCTGTGGTCGCGCCTGTCTCATTTCACGCGCGACGACCTCCATCGCCTCATCCACGACAAGCTCGTCGTGCGCGCGACGATGATGCGCGCGACCATCCACCTCGTCTCCACGCGCGACTACCTGACGTTCCGCCCCGCGCTCCAGCCGATGCTCACCAAGGGCGGCGCGTCCGTCGTGAAGAACCGCGCCGACATTCACATCGACAAGCTCTCCGCGTTCGCGAAGAAGCACTTCCCGGCCACGTTCGCCGACCTCCGCGAACAGCTCCTCGCGACGTTCCCGAAGTCCGACGAACGCGCGCTCGCGTACAAGATCCGCCTGCACATCCCGCTCGTGCTCGAGCCGACCGAAACGCAATGGTCCTACGCGGGCAACGCGCGCTTCCATCACGCGCCGACCTACCTCGCAGCCGAGCTCGCGACTGCCGACGCGACCGACCTGCTCGTCCTGCGCTACCTCGGCGCGTTTGGTCCCGCGTCCGTCAAAGACGCGCAGAACTGGTCGGGCGACCGCACGCTCGCCGCCTCCTTCGAGCGCCTGCGCCCCCAACTCGTCACCTTCACGGACGAGCGCGGCCGCGAGCTCTTCGACCTCCCCGACGCCCCGCGCCCCGGCGCCGACATCCCGGCCCCCGTCCGCTTCCTGCCGGATTACGACAACCTGATGCTGGGTCACGATGACCGCACGCGCATCGTGGACGAGGCCCACCGCAAGCACCTACTCTCCAAGAACCTCGTGGTGCCCGCGACCTACCTCGTGGACGGCCGGATCGCGGGCCGCTGGACCATCACGCGTGCCAAGTCGGCCGCCACCCTGACGCTCCACCCGTTCGCCAAGCTCGCCGTTCCGACGAAAAAGGCCCTCGAAATCGAGGCGCAGGCGCTCCTGAGGTTCGCGGAGCCCGATGCAACGTCCTTCCAGTTCACCGTCGCCAAGTAGCCATCACTGCTTGACGTTCCCGGCCCCCCTCTGGCATCTATAGGCCGCATTCCGAAGTAGCTCAGGGGTAGAGCAGGCGGCTGTTAACCGCCGGGTCGGGGGTTCGAAGCCCTCCTTCGGAGCCAAAGTAACCCTTGGAGAAATCCAAGGGCTTTTTGGTTTTCGGGCGCGAACCTCGAGCGATCTTCTACAATTGGCGAATGGGAGAACGCCGATCGCGACAGCGATTGGGACCTGTTCATCCTCGTTCCTGATGATCTCGCCGCTGCTGACGACATGTTTGCCGGCTACAAGCTCAAGCGCGAGACGCGCACGCGAGCGGACGTGATCCTGTGCCCCGTTTCAGAGTTTGCGGAGGATCGGAACACGCCGAACACGTTGGCGTACGAAGCCGCGCATCACGGTGTCTCGATTTATGAGCGCTGAGTTCCTGATCGCGAACTTCCTGCGCGTCGCCGCAGAGGATCTCGACAGCATGACCTCGCCGAGATCGCGGATCGCATTCCTGACGAGAATCCGCTGAAGGCCGGTTTCTTTCACTCGAGGCCGAGTGCTGCGCTTGCGACGGTCACGCGAGGCGCGCGCGGAGTGCTGCGATCAGAGCGGCGAGCCCGGGCGTCGCGTGGCGCCGGCGTGGGTAGTAGAGCTGATAGCCGGGAAAGGTCGGGCTCCACTTCTCCATGACACGCACGAGCCGGCCCGCCTTGAGATGGGGCTGCAGGTCGTCGGTGAAGTACATCGTGAGTCCGAGTCCGTCGAGGGCGGCGCGAAGACCTAGCTCGCCGTCATTCGCGATGAACGGCCCCGCCGTCTTCACGTGCATCGCGCGACCGCTGCGCTCGACTTCGAAGGGCAGTAGGGCGCCGTTCGGCAACCGGTATCCGACGCAGTGATGCTTCAGCAGATCGCGCGGCGTGCGAGGAGCTGGGTGTTTCGCGAAGTACGAGGGCGCGCCGACGATCGAGAGCTCGAGTGGGCGGCCGACGTTGACTGCGATCATGTCCTTGTCGATGTGATCAGGCCAGCGGATGCCGGCGTCGAACTTCGCCGCGACGATGTCGGTGCGACGGACGTCGATATCGATTTCCACGGTGACGTCTGGATGCCGAGCCAGAAAGTCTGGCAGCGCTGGCATCAGCACCGACGTCGCTGCGTGCTTGAACGTCGTTATGCGGATGAGTCCCGATGGTTTGTCGCGCAGCGTTCCGAGGGCCCCGAGTCCCTCGTCGATGTCGCGCAGGGCAGGGCGGAGCGTAGCGAGGAGGCGATCCCCGGCCGCTGTTGGCGCGACGCTCCTCGTGGTGCGAGCGAGCAGCTGCACACCGAGCCGGAGCTCGAGCGCTTTCATCGCGTGGCTGAGCGCGGAAGAAGAGATTCCGAGCTTACTTGCCGCGCGCGTAAAGCTCCTCGCGTCGGCGACGGCGACGAACGCGTGGAGCTCGTTGAGGTCGTTTCTCTTCATTCATGCACCTGGTTCAGTAGTTCATCCTGATTACTCAGGCTAGTCGGGGAGGCTGTCGGCCGCTAACGTAAAACCATGCGCTACAACCGACTCGGCAACACGGGGCTCTTCGTCTCGGAGCTCTGCCTCGGCACCATGACCTTCGGCGGCAGTGGCGACTTCGCCGCGATCGGCGATGTCCAACAGTCAGAGGCCGATCGCATCGTCGCGCGCGCGGTCGATGCGGGAATCAATTTCATCGACACGGCCGACCGATACTCCGACGGACGCTCGGAACAGATTGTCGGCCAGTCACTTCGCAGCCTCGGAATCCCGCGCGAGAGCGTTGTCGTCGCGACGAAGGTGTTCGGGCGGATGGGGCCGGGGCCGAATGAGGGCGGCTCCTCGCGCGGGCACATCTCGAACGCGGTGAAGGCGAGCCTCCGAAGGCTCCAGCTCGACTACATCGATCTCTATCAGCTCCACGGCTTTGACCCCGCCACACCGATCGAGGAGTCGCTCGATGCTCTGACCGACCTCGTTCGGCAGGGGCACGTGCGGTACGTCGGCGTCTCGAACTGGGCGGCCTGGCAGATTGCGAAGGCGCTCGGTCTCTCGGCACTCCACAACGTCGCGCGCATCGCGTCGGTCCAGGCCTACTACTCGCTCATCGGGCGCGAGCTCGAACGCGAGATCGTCCCTCTGGCGGAGTCGGAAGGGGTTGGCGTGCTCGTGTGGAGCCCTCTCGCCGGCGGGCTCCTCAGCGGGAAGGTCAGGCGCGACGCCGTCGCAGCGGAGGGAACGCGCCGCGCCGCCTTCTCGTTTCCGCCCGTAGAGATGGATCGCGCACACGCCGTCATCGACGTGCTCCACTCGCTAGCCGCCGCGAAGGGAGCGACGGTCGCCCAGCTCGCGATCGCGTGGCTCCTCCAGCGCAAGGCAGTCGCAAGCGTGCTCCTCGGGGCGAAGAGGCTCGATCAGCTCGAGGACAACCTCAGCGCAGTGGGGGTGACGTTCGACGCTGACGAGCTCGCTCAGCTCGACGAGGTCAGCAAGCTGCCGCTGGAATATCCGGGTTGGATGATCGACATGTGGAGTGCCGACCGTGCGAAGCAGCTCGCCGGTTCTCGCACGTGAGCGTCACACTGAGTTCAGGTATTTGGCCGCGACGCTGACGGTTCGAAGCTCGATCGTCGTAGGGGCCAAAGAAACCCTTGGAGAAAATCCGCGCCGAACTTCGCGCTCAGCTCGTTCGATTGCTCGGTCCCGTCGGCCAACGTCAGGTACCCGATACCTAGAAGTGCACAGGCGCAAGTGCTCGTGACTCGTGAGGTATTTGGCGATCGTTCGCGACGAAATCGAATAATGGGTACACTTATCGAGATTTCGATATGAAGAGGTCTAGTCCGAGGGCTTTCCTGGCCAAAAAGCGTCACACGATCGCCGCAAAGGTTCGCTCTCTTCGGCAGAGCCGACGATGGGGGCAGATCGAGCTAGCACGACAACTAGGGCTCTCGCAGAGCCGCCTGAGCGAGATCGAGCGCGGCAAGGGCTCGTTCAGCGCGGAACAGCTGCTACTGATCCTCTCCGTCTTCAACGTTTCGATTGCCGACTTTTCCGACGAGCGCACCGAGCCAGACCAAGAACTTCACAACGCTCTCGCGCGCCTCGGTGCCGCGCATCTTCACGAGACAGAGAACGGGCTGCTGAGCGAAAAGCTCTCGAATGCGAGCAATGTCATTCGTGAGGTACTCGTCAGTGGTTCGCCGCGTTTGGTGACTGGGGCCGCTCCGGTGCTTCTTCTCAACGCTCGCGACTTGAATCTCCGCAGCATCCAAAACGACCTGCGTCGCCTTGGCTATGAGCATCGTCTCCCTTGGCTGCTCGCCAATACGATCCGCGGGCTCGAGCTAACGGGGCAGACTCTACCGCGACGTTTTCGGTCTGCGCTGTCTTCGCTGACGTTGGCTTTGAATCAGATCGAAGCGACCGTGAGCGTCCCTGTGGGAGCGTCCGTTGATGTCCTCGACCCCACGATCCGAACACAGAAGACGCTCGAAGCAGTGCAGCGGAAGTCTTCGCGCATCTCGCTGCGATGGGGAATCGTGTCCTCGTTGACGCCCGAAGACTTCGTCGAGCCGTTGAGGGTGGCACTTGAAACGGATTGAAGCGTTCTTCTCGGAGCTCGATCGCCGATGGACCGGGTGAGCCCGCAGGACCAGTCAAACTGCTGCTGATCGGCTCTGGCGCGCTGATGCTGCAGGCCGACTATGCGCGTGGAACCAGGGACAGCGACGTCTTCGAGACGGACTTACTCACGCCTGCCATCAAGAGAACGTTGTTGTCTCTCGGCGGTCCAGGGACCGATCTGCACACGGTTCAGCCGATCGCGGTTGAGCCGGTAGCAGCTGCCGCGTCCTTCGCGGCAGACCTCCATGCGTCGCAGCCCCAGGCGTAACCGACGCGTCTCTAGTTGAAGCGACGATGCTTCGATGACCGAACAACTTCAGGTGATTGGTGCGTGCGGGCTGATCCTGTTCATCCTCAACGTCGTCATCTTCTACCTCATCATCAAGTCCGCCGTTGCTTCAGGGGCCGACACGTACAAGCGGATGAAGCATGCGTGGGCTCAGACGGAGTTGTTGATAGCAATCGCTCGGAAACAGGGCGTGAGCGATGGCGAGCTTGCAGCCATCTCCAATGGGTTGAAGTGATCTGACCAACGCGAGGTATCCAATACCTAGAAGTGCCGAGATTCGTATGCTTTGGGGTTTTCGGGAGCTAACCAACCCGGGGAGGGCGTGTGAAAGACTTCGACGAGACCAAGGGCCTCGACCAGGCCGCGCTATCGGCGCTGCTCGCAACGGGTGACGAGCGCGATCGCGTGCTCGCGATCTGGGCGCTCGCGCTCCGCTCCACGGCGGCCTCCGCGATGGCGACCCAGCTGCGCGGGGAACCCGACCCGGGCGTGCGTCGGGCGCTTTGCGTTGTCCTCGCGAGCCACGGCGAGCTCGATCTGGTGGTCGCGATGAGCCGTCATGATCCGAGCGCCGTCGTGCGCGCGAGCGCCGTGCAGATGGTCGTGCGCTTCGCGGCGGCGGGACGCGTTCCCTGGAGTCTGGTCGCGGAGCGCTTCACCGACGTTCCTGTCGTGCGCGCATCGGTCGCGAGTCAGATCGACGCGAACGCACCAGCCGCGATTCGCGCGTCGCTCGTCGCACTCGTCACGGATGACGACGAGAGCGTGCGTCGTGAGGCGTTCGAGAGCTGCGCGAAGCTCGCCAAGACAGGCGTGCTGCCTCGTGACCGACTGCGTGAGGCACTCGACGCGATGCGCGACGGCGAGTGTGCGAACGCGCTCTCGATCTGGTTCGGGATCGAGGAGCTGGACGTTGTCGGCGCCGCGCTCGACACCGCATCGATCTCGGTGCGCAGGACGGCCGCGGCGCTGAAGCCGCAGCTCATGGCGCGTTACATCGAAGTGTATGAAGAGGCCGGCGAATGGTTGCCGTACACGTTCCCGTTCGCGGAGGTCGCTATCGAAAAGCTCCTCGCCTACGCAACGAAGAGTCCACACGACGTCGCGCTCATCGAGCTGACCGAGCGGCTGCGTCGACTCGACCGCCTCCCGACGACGCTGCGGCCCGCGATCCAGCACTTCGCCCGGGCCTACGAAGCGGCGCGCGCGCCCGATGAGAGCGAATCGAGCGAGCTCGCGCTTGCTGAAGACCTCGAGCACGAGGCAGAGAGCATCGCCGCGTGGGAGCAGCACGACGCCGCGCTACGTGCCGAGCTCGCGCGCCTGCTTTGAAGCGACCCCGCGACGTGCGAAGTGACCAACGCCAGCTATCCAGTACCTAGAAGTGGCAGCGATAGACTACCCTGGCTGCGTGCGCTGGCTTCTCATGACATCGATCGTGGCCCTCGGTTGTTCGGGAGGAGACGGAGGCGACAAGCTCCCCGACGATCTCGACGTGATCGCAGCGGGACCGGCCACAGGCACGATCGCCGGCGCCGCGTTCACCGTGGGGACTCGCTTCATGAACGTCAGTGATGGCGATCTGTATGTCGACCTTCTGCCCGTCACGGCGCCCGACTGCACGCTGGACGAGACGGACGGCAAGTATCCGTTCATCATCTTCTTCGTCCCGCCCACGCCCGGTACGTACGAGCTCTCGGAGGATAGCCGGACGGTGACGTTCGTCGACGCGCCGAGCGATAACCTGATTGTCGGCAACGGAGTGATCCAGATCGACAGCGTCACCGCGAACGCGGTCATGGGCGGCCTCCACGTCTTCGACGCCGAATTCGGTGAGGTCAATGGCCGCTTCGACGGCGAGCTCTGCTTCTCGAACTGAAATGGATTTAACGGCGGCGGCGCCTCACGCGTACCTGACGGTGCCCCGGTAGGCAGCGACGGAGCGCAGCGCGATGCTTGCACCGTGAGCGAGCCCATCCGCAGCTTGGTGCCCGCGCGCATGGATCGGCTGCCGTGGAGCATCTTTCACTGGCGGTTCGTGATCGCTCTCGGCATCACGTGGGTGCTCGAGGGCATCGAGATCGGGCTCGCGAGCGCAATTGGCGGTTTTCTGAGCAGTCCTGTGAACCGCGGCAGCACGCTGCACATCGACGCGGCGATGGTGGGCTACTCCGGCGCGGTCTACTTGGTCGGCGAGATCGTCGGTGCGTTGTACTTCGGGCGGCAGGCCGACAAGCTCGGGCGGCGGCGGTTGTTCATCGTCACGCTCGCGCTGTACCTCGCCGCGAACGCGCTGACAGCGGTCAGCTTTGCACCGTGGTTCTTCTTGGTGACGCGGTTCGTCGCGGGGATGGGCATCGGCGGTGAGTACGCGGCGATCCATAGCGCGATCGACGAGCTGACACCGGCGAAGTATCGCGGGCGCGTGGACATCGCGATCGCGGGGACGTACTGGGGCGGCGCGATGCTGGCGGCGGCGGCGCAGTATCTGCTGCTGAATCCGTCCTTCGTCCCCGCAAACTGGGGCTGGCGACTCGCGTTGCTCGTGGGGCCGTTGATCGGCTTTTCGATCTGGCCGCTGCGCAAGCACATCCCCGAGAGCCCGCGTTGGCAGCTCACGCATGGGCAGGAGGTAGAGGCGGAGGCGACGGTGGATGCGATCGAGGCGCAGCTGCGCGCGAGGGGCATCTCGTTACCCGAGGTGGATCCGGGTCGCGCGATCGTGATCGAGCGGCGTGCACCGCTGAGTGTGCTCGCGGTCGGGCGCATCCTGCTCGCGCAGCACGCGAAGCGCTTCGTTCTCGGCGTGACGCTGATGATCACGCAGTCGTTTCTCTACAACGCGATCTTCTTCACGTACGTGCTCATCCTCGAGCGCATCTATCACGTCTCGTCGGGAAGCACGGCGTACTACTTCTTCCCGTTCGCAGCAGGGAACCTGATCGGGCCATTCGTGCTGGGCCGCTTCTTCGACACGGTGGGGCGGCGCAAGATGATCGCGCTGACGTACTGCTCGTCGGCAGTGCTGTTGGCGATCAGCGGATGGTTGCTCTATCGCGGAGCGTTGACGGCGCAATCGCAGACGATCCTGTGGTGCATCATTTTCTTCATCGCGTCGGCCGCCGCGTCATCGGCGTATCTGACGGTGAGCGAGATCTTTCCCGTGGAGGTGCGCGCACAGGCCATCTCGTTGATCTTCGCGATCGCGCAGGGCGTGGGGGCACTCGGTTCGGCGCTGTTCGGCGCGATCGTCGCGTCGGCGACCGTCGAGCGCATCGTGAACGGGGTGGTCATCGTCGTGGTGAAGGATCTCGGACCGCTCGCGTGGGCGTATGTCGGCGCGGCGGTCGTGATGTTTGCGGGGGGGCTGACGGCGTGGTTCCTCGGTGTCGACGCCGAGCAGAAGTCGCTCGAAGATGTGGCGACACCGCTGACGGCCGTCTGATTCGTCGCGACCGAGTTGAAGCCCGTGTGTCACACGCAACCGATCTTGCCGGCGAGCGGAGCAGTTCACCGACCACTCGAGTAGCCAGTGAACGCGCAGGATCCACACGTTGCGCGACTGTGCGGTCGGCCCACGCTTTGCTGAAGGCGTCGGCATGCTTTCGCGCTCGCTTTCGCTCGTGTCTCTCGCTCTTGTTTCCATGGTCGGCTGCGCAACGGTCGCGGACCAAACTGACGATCCCTCCGGCGGGGACGGCAAGGCGGACGGGAGCGGACCGTCGCTCGAGGATCAGCTCGGGGCTCTGGCGAACACGCCGCTCACGACGGCGGATGTGGACAGCGTCCTCTCGCTCCTCGCGAAGAACGGAACGACCACGGCGAACATGAACACCGTGCGCGCGTTTTTGGATACGCGGTACGACGAGTCTGCATCGGGCGACGAAGCGGACGCCGTGAACTTTGGCGAGACCGCGCTGAACATCTTCTACATGGGCATGCCGCGCGATATCCAGGCCGACGCCGCTGCGGGTCAGCACTTCCACGAGACGACGACGGCGTACGACCTGGATGCGGGCAACGACTATTCGGTGCCGTACACGCTGAAGGTCTCGGGTAAGGCGGCCAAGGCGTACGTGCTGCACTTCACGATGGGCGATAGCGTCCTCGACGTACCGGTCGCGAAGGGAACGACCGCGTCCGCGACCGCGAAGTTGATCGCCAACAAGATCACCGATAGCAACGAAGAGATCTTCGAGAACGCGGCATCGGCGACGTTCAATACCGACCACGGCGACTCGCCCGGTATGGACGACATCGAGACCGAGACGTCCTACGGGACCGTGACGATCCTGCCCGCCATCAACGGCTAGCGCGAGAAGCGCGCCGATCGCGTGCGCTCGACGCGAATGTCTTCGTCGACGGCGAGCGTCCTGTACGGATCCACGGCGCGATACTCGCGCGGAACGACTCAGTGTTCGCAGGTGCCGTAGGTGAACGAGCTCTCGAGGTCCTGGCCCGTGCGGTCCAGGGTCCAGCGCGTCAGTCGGTCGTAGCTGTCGTAGGTGAAGTCTTCCGTGATGTCACCACCGCTGGCGCTCACGTCCTGTGTCCAGCGGCTGATGAAGCCGTGGCTCGTGTACGAGAAGTCTTCGGTGATGTCGCCGCCGCTCGCTGCAGAATCGAACGTCCAGCGACTGAGCTTGCCGGCGCTCGTGTACGAGAAGTCCTGCGTGACGTCTCCGCCGCTCACGGTCACGTCATGCGTCCAGCGGCTGAGCTTGCCCGCGCTCGTATACGAGAAGTCGTCCGTCACGTCGCTGTTCGCTGCGCTGCCGTCGTACGAGCGGCGCGAGAGCTTGCCCGCGCTCGTGTACGAGAAGTCGACGGTGAAGTCGCCGTCGCTACCGGGGCCGTCGTACGTGAAGCGGCTGATCTTGCCGTTGCTGTTGAATGTCGACTGACCAGAGACCGTGAACACACTGAGCGCGTCGATCTTCGCGAGCGCCGCCGTGTCCTCCCAGACCAGCATGGAGTCGGGGAGCGACGGCGTCTCGTAGTTCGTGCACGCGCTCGATCCGCTGCCACTGCCACTGCCACTGCCGCTCCCACTTCCACTGCCGTCGTCGCCGGTTCCGTCGTCGCCTCCACCGGTACCGCTACCATTGTCAGCGCACGCCACGAGCAGAAGACAGAACACCAACGCGCTTCGCATGGCGCCGAAGTACCAACCACGCATGGATGCGTCAACGGCGTTCTCAGGGCGGTGCGCACTCCGCGTCTGACGAATCGATATCTCCGTCGCAGTCGTTGTCGACGGAGTCACCGCAGACCTCGTGCAACTCGCACTTGAGGGCCCGCGTGCGGAGCAGCGTGCGAATGCGATAGCGCTGGAGCATCATGTCGATGCGGCCAGGCGTGACCTGCACAGCAACGATCGGCAGGTAGTCGGCCGTATTTGGCACGAAGTCGACAGGCGGCCTGACCTCCGCCCACTCGTTGCCGTCGTAGTGAAACAGATCGCGCTCACTTGCCGCGATGACGTCGTCTTTCCCCGTGCCGGCGAGCATCGTCAGATCGGCGAGCGGCGTGACAACCTGCTCGGACCACGTGACTCCGTTGTAGTGCTCCATGCGGCCATGCATCGCCGTGACGTGGACGTCGGAGGGCGAGAGCGCGAGGACCGCGAGGAGCGAATCGCTCGCGTCCGTCATTGCCTCGCTCCACGCGGAGCCATCCCAGTGGAACAGCTTCGCGGGCGGTCCATGTGTGACGACCCAGATGTCGCTACCGCTGGTGCCCGAGACCGACAGCGGCCTCGTGCTGCCGAGCAGGTACGCCGTCCACGTGCCGTTGCTCTCGCGGTGAAGCACCTGGGAATCGGTGAAGGCCCACACGTCACCCGCCGCCACGACGAACACCTTGGTGATGCTCGACGTGGCTGCTGCTTCATCCGCCCAGATCGCGCCGTTCCAGTGATAGACGTGGCCGTTGGCGGCACCGACGTACACGGTGTTTGCGTCGACGCCATGGATCGCGTTGGCCGTGATCGGTCCTCCAGCGATCGTGTAGACGTTCGTCCACGCGGTCCCGTCGTAGTGCCAGATCTCACCCCTCACGTTGGTGACGTACTGATCGCTCGCTGTCGTCCCCCACATCGCGGTGTTCTGCGCGGCGGTGAACGGGTCGGGACCGAGCGGCTTGTAGAGGCCGAACGCCTGACCGCGGAAGCGATAGGCGAGGTACTGCGTCGACACGCCGAGCACCTCCGTGCCCGAGAGGCTGATGAAGCCGGAGATCGCCGCGAGGCCGCTCGGGCTCGAACCAACGTTCGTCGAGCTGGACCACGCGTCGCCGTCCCAGTGACGCATGATCCCGTCGACGCCAGCCAGCCAGGCGTCGTTCGGTGCAGATGCCGCGATTCCGTTCAACGCTTGCTGCGGGAACGTCCAGGTCGTCCAGGTCGTGCCGTTGTAGTGGGCGACGGCAGCGGCGCCGAGGTCGCTCGCGAGGTTGCCCGCGGCCCAGACGTCGTGCGGTCCGTTCGCATCGAGGAAGTGAAACTGGATATTCGCGATGGTGGCATCGGTGATCGTCGTCCACGCAGTCCCATCCCAGTGGGCGAGCGGGCCGGCCTTCGTCGCGACGAAGATGTTGTCGGGCGCGACGCCGTGAATGCGCACGACCTCGTCGCTGAGATTGCCGAGCACGCTCCAGGTCGCACCGTTCCAGTGGAGGACGCCGTTTGCTTCGGTGCCGATATAAACGTTGTTCGCGTCTGCGGCCCAGACGTCGACATACTCGCCGATGGGGATGCTGGTGACCTTGCTCCAGCCGGTGGTCTTGCCACTCCAGTGGATCACGACCGACGGATTGTTCGAGTCGACGCCCTGGCCAACTGCCCACGTATCGTCCGGTGCGACCGACCACCCACCGACGAGCGGGTTCGTCACGCCGGTCGGCCACGTGTTCCAG
Organism: Kofleriaceae bacterium; assembly: GCA_036499725.1. Classification (GTDB taxonomy): domain Bacteria; phylum Myxococcota_A; class Polyangia; order Haliangiales; family Haliangiaceae; genus JABFXX01. The sequence goes on along the minus strand of DASYDE010000043.1, from coordinate 111,677 downwards.
AACGCACCTTCGTAGTGCATCGCCTTGCCACCACTGCCGAGAGCCCACTGATCGTCGGGGCCGCTACCGGCCACCGCGAGCGCGGAGACGTCGCTGATCGACTCGGGGTTCCACCCGAATCGATTGCAGTCGCGAATCTGAAACCCGCACTGTGCGTTGCAGGTGACGGAGCCCGCGTCGAAGCCGATCGCGACGCAGGTCTGTGTCGTCGGACCGTCGCAGAGCTCGGGACCGTTGACCTCGGTGTCGCCGCAGTAACCGCCGGTACAGGCCGTGGTGTCGTAGAGACACGTCGTGGGATTGCATGCGAGACCGACGGGCGCGTAGTAGCCGACGGTGATGCACGTCGCCGGATCGCCGTTGTTATCGACGCCGATGTCGGTCGGCTCGCACTGCTCGCGACCCGTGATGCGACCATCGCCGCAGTAGAAGGTGACGCACGCGCCGAACTGACATGCGCCGGGGGCGCCGTTGAATGTGCACTCGTCTCCATCTGCCTTGTCGCTGCACTCGAACACCTGCTCGGGCAGCAAGCACCGGTCGTGGACGGGGTCGCACTGAAATCCACCCGGACAGGTCGAGCCGTCTTCGCAGACGACCGAGTCCGACGTCGCACACGCCGCGGCGAACATCAGACAGACGAGCGCAAGTCGACTCATCTCTAGAAGCTCCCGCTGAACGACAACGCACCACCACCACCGGGGAGCGGCGCGACCTCGGGGTACACCGTGCGGCCGCGGTTGATGTAGATCATCACTGCACCGGTCGCGACACCGGCGGCGCCGAGGACGACCGCTGTCATCCCGAACTTGCTCTCGAGCGACGCGTTGTCCTTGTAATGTGCGTAGGGCGCGAGCTCCTCGGGGGTGCAGCGACCCGTGCACTTGTCGTCGACAATCTGATCGTACTGGTGCATCTGGTTGTTCGCGAACAAGAGCGTCACTCCACCGATCGCACCGAGTGCGAATCCACTCGCGAACACCGTCCATGGGACGTAGTTCTTCCACCGGTGAACGATCTTGGCGCCGGCCGCGAGCGGCTCGAGCGTGACCTCGACGCCTTGCTCCTTGCCGCCGATCACGACCAGGTCGAGTGTCTTCGGGAGAAGCCCGACCTTGTTACCGACGATCTGATGGGGGCCGGCGAGCAAGCGGCGCGATTCCTGCGCCGGGCACGTCGCGAGCGGTTGGCCATCGATGGTGAGCTTCACGCCGACCTGTGCGCACGTCACCTTGATGTCGCCGACCTGCGCCTGCAGCAACTTTCGGTACGCGAGCGCCTCGTTGTAGACCGTGTCTTCGAGCGCCGCGGCGCCGTACTTGAGCGCGAGCTCGAGGTTGTCGTACGCCTCCAGATCCCGTCCGAGCTGGATCTGGCAGCGAACCATGTTGAAGCGGATCGCCGGGTGATCCCAGATCGCGACTGCAGCGGAGTACTTGTCGAGTGCCTCGAGATACTTGTTCTGGAGCAAGAGCTGGTTGCCCGCATCGAGCAACTCCTTCGCTCGTGCTTTCTGGTCATCTGTCACGCCCTGCGCCCACGGCGCACCATCGGCATGAGCGACCGCGGGCACCAACGCGAGCACGACGACGGCGGCGAGCGTCCGCCAAGGAGCGACCATCTCCACCATTATCTAACAAGCGGACGGTCACTGCCATCCGATCCGCAGCTCAGGAAACGCTGTCCTACTGATTGCCGTAGACAGTGAGCTGCCACGGCGTGCTGGCGGCGCAGACGGTCGTCGCGGCGGCGCGCACTTCGATCGATACGGTGCGATCGTCGTTACTGCCGTTGGAGAACGTGCCGCTCTCGCCCCACTGCACGAGCGCGCTATCGACCGTGCCAGCGGCGTTGGTCGACGACGCGGAGGGTGTGGTGCACGACACGACATCCGACCCGCTGTTCACGTAGACGAACAGGTCGAAGTTGCTTGCACCGGGCGACGTGAGCTCGGCGCGGATGCCCATCGGAACGGCGAACACGCCCGAATCGTCCTCGCTAACGCGGAGCGAATACCAGGTCGAGCGGTAGTCCGAGGACGTGATGACCTGGCTGCCGGAATCACCGCTCACCGACATGAGCGCGGTCGCGGCCGGGCAGGTGGTGGCGGCCGCGCAGCTGTTTCCCATCGGAGCGTCAGGGGCAGCGTCGAACATCACTGGCGCGTCGATGTTCGGGGCGGCGTCGACGGTCGGAGCGGCATCGACGCTCGCGGGGTCGCCGGGCGGGGTCGCGGAGGCGCACCCCATGAGGACCAAGACGACGCTGTAGCGGAGCACCTGTCACGAATAACAGACTTCTCGCCAGGCGCGGATGGTTTCTTCCCAGGGATGCGACGGTGCGGCGCGTCGATCCGTCCGGACCGGCATGTCCTCTCTTCGCGTCCTTTGGTCTGTCCCCCCACGCGCGCTCGGCGGCCTCGCTGCCGTGATGCTCGCCCTCGCCGCGTGCGGCGGTGGAGCGGCCTCGGGCGGAAGCGACGACGTCCCCGGCGATGACACGCCCACGACCGATGGCGGCATGTGCACCGACGCATGCACCGACGGTGCGACGCGTTGCTCGCCCGACTCGGACGGCGTTCAAACCTGCGCCGAGCAGGCCAGCGGCTGTCTCGACTGGGGGGATCCCGCCGCGTGCGGTACGCAGACCTGCGTCAGCGGCGCGTGCGAGACGTGCACGACCGGCGCGGTGCGGTGCTCGACGAACGGCAATGTGGAGCAGTGCACGAGCGGCTCGTGGTTCGAGACCGAGGGCTGCGCGTTCGGGTGCACCGCGGGCGCGTGTCAGTCGACGGTGGCTTGTACGCCCGGCGCGCATCGTTGCAACGGGAACGCTGTCGAGGTCTGCAACTCGAGTGGCACCTCGTACCTCTTGTCATCGACCTGTTCGGCGACGTGCTCCAGCGGCCTGTGCACCGGCGCGTGTACGCCTGGCGCGAAGCGATGCAACAGTGGCGCGTCGGAGACGTGCAACGGCGCGGGCACCGCATGGGAGGGTTCGCAGGCGTGCGGTTCCGGTTGTGACGATGGCACCGGTACGTGCGCGCTCGCGTCGCTCGAGATCACATCCAACACGAACCTCGACGGAATCGTCGTCGTGAACGGCCCCGTCACGGTCAAGTCGGGTGCGACGCTGACGTCACCGACGGGCGACCTGACCATTCGCGCGACCAGCATCACGGTCGAGCTCAACGCTTCGATCGCGGCTGCGCCGGTCGGCGACAACGCGCAAGGCACCGGCGGCGCGTACCTCAACTACACCACGTGCGGCGGAACCGGCGGCAGCTACGGCACGCAGGGCGCGTACCCGAGCTACTGCGGCTCGACGGGTATTAGTCAGCCGTTTGGCAGCGCGACCGACGCCGTCGTCGAGCAGGGGAGCCGCGGCGGAACGAGCGCATCGACCGCGGTCGGCGGTAAGGGTGGCGGCGTCATTCGCCTGATGGCCAAGACGATCACCATCGCGGGACAGGTCACCGCGAACGGCAACTCCGGTGCCCCGAGCTCGTCGGGCGCGGGTGGCGGCGGTTCGGGCGGCGGCATCCTGATCGCGGCCGACAATCTCAACGTCACGGGCACCGTGTCCGCGGCCGGCGGCGCAGGTGGCACCAGCTCCGGCAGCACGAACTACAGCGGCGCGGCCGGTGGCAGTGGTCGCGTCAAGCTGCTGCACGGCACGAGCGCGACCATCACCGGCACGCTGATCGGCGCGGCAACGCAGGGCCTCCTGCCCCCGCTGACGATCACGTCGTCGACGCACCCGGATCAAAGCCTCATCTACAACGACGACTTCTCGGTGGTCGGCCTCGCGTGGGACCGCGCGTTCCCGTCGGTGCAGGGCTACTACCACAAGACCTCGACGACGAAGAGCCAGGTCCCGACGCCGGGTACGGGCGCGTTCGTCGCCGGTGAGCTCGTCGCGCTGGACCGCGCGGCTGTCGTCCAGGGCGATAACTACTTCCACATCGCGCCGGTCGATCCGCAGAGCGCCGTCGGCACCATCGAGGAGCCGTTCCGCATCCGCGTGAACACCGTGCCGCCGACGATCTCGTCGAGCAGCCACCCGTCGGAGACCGCGTGGAACGCCAACGTCAACGCGTTCTTCTCGTGGACGCTGCCGAACGCGGACCTCAACCACAAGGGCTACTACTACGTGCTCGATCACTACGGTGACACGGTGCCGCCGACGAGCGGACCGCTGCTGCCGGTGGGACAGAAGCAGATCCTGCTGTCGAACCTCGCGGCCGGCATCTGGGAGTTCCACGTCGTCTCCATCGACCAGCACGGCTATCGCACGAAGGCGGCCGACCACTATCAGATCCGCATCGGCACCGATCCGGGCGCGGGCACGCTCCTCGGTACGGTGACGGTGGGTGGCGCGCCGGTGCAGGGCGCGAAGGTGCGGATCAACCGCAGCCTGATCGGTCCCGACCAGTCGTCGCTCGCGAATGGCGCGTACAACTTCGGCGGCGCGGTCCCGGCCGGAACGTGGGAGATCTCCGTCGAGAAGGCGGGCTACACGACGCAGACGCAGACGGTGACCATCACGCCGGGTGGTTCGACGACGGCGAACTTCGCGCTGTAGTCAGCGTTGCGCCAGCGTGCGCTGCTTCCATTCCGGGCCGGCCCAGCGCTTTGCGGCTCCGAGCCCTGCGAGCGTCGATGACTGCTTGCTCACCGCGAGCGTCGCGACCGTGATCGCTTCATACGTCTTGCGAACGACACCGTCGGTACGGGCCTCGCGCACGAGCACCGCGCCGGAGCCGTCGGGTGAGAAGCCCGCGAGCTCGACGTAGCCGCGATCGGGACCGTCGGTGTTCGGGGCGAGGACGTCGATCATCCAACCGCCATCGGCGCCGCGCCGGAACATCCAGAGCTCGAGCCAGCCGGGCAGGGGCTCGACGGCGACGACGGCCGCGTTCTTCGTCGCGCGTAGGGAGGACGCCCAGACTTGGCCGTGCGTGCACTTCGTCTCGGAGGCAGCGCCTTTCGTCGGCACGAGCGAGATGCAGGTCTCGCCGGCCTCGCCGTCCGCGAGCTTCAGCGCCAGGCCCGGAGCAGCGACCGTGGGCAGTACGGCCCAGTGCGATGCGGCGACAGCGACGGCGGCCGACGAATAGCTCGGTGCGTCCTCGGCGGCCAGCTCGGTCTGATCGACGCGCGCGAACGCGGAGAAGGCGGCGTCGGCGTGCTTCGCGGCGGCGGCGAGATCATTGCGACGCGCGTCGGCCCACGCGAGTTGCGCGGAGATCTCGGCGCGCCGGATGCGGAGCTGATTGCCGATGGGGCCGCCGACCTGTGTTGGATCGACGCGTTCGATAAGTGCGAGACGGATCGCATCGCGGGCGAGCAGCTCGGTCGTGCCCAGGCCCGTCGGTTCGCAGCCCGGCTCGGTGAGGGCGAGCACGGCGGTCGCAGCATCGGCAGGTTGGGCGCCGATCGTGATCGCAGTGCGAAACGCCGCGCCGTCGTAGCAAATGTGCGTGCCGCTCGGCTGCTCCACACTCGCGAGGGTGATGCCCCAGCTGCGCGCGACATCGATCTGCTCGGCGGCGGCCGCGTTCGCGCCGGCGGATGACGCGCGGTGCGCGAGGCGATCGGCCATGGTGCCGAGCGACACGAGCATGGACGGATCGACCTTGGGCGCGACCTTGAGATAGATCGCCGCGTACGCGATGCCGAGCGATTCCTCGCCGGGCGTGTCGCGCAAGAAGTCGACGACGGCGCGCACCGCGGGGGCGGACGCTTCCTCCACGGAGATCTGTTTCACGTTCTGAGCAGCGACCCACCCCGCGCGCTCGTGGCGGTGGTCATAGACCTTGAGCCAGCCGCGCTTGGTACCGCGGACCTCGAGCCAGTCGCCTGCCCACAGCACTGCTTGTTGGGCAGAGCTCCGGTCGTCGGATGCGCGGAGAGCGACGTGGTCTGCGACGACGACGGCGGCTGTGACGGCGACGGCGAGCATTACTCGTCCGCCCCGGTGTCAGCGGCGGGCGCGGGATCGGTGGCGGGGGCGGGCGGGGAGCCGCCGAGGAGTCCGCTCGCGAAGAAACCCTGCGTGTTCGGCGGCGCGATGACGACCTGGATCTTGTCGGAGAGCTTGTCGGCGAGCGTCTTCTGGATGAGGAGCGGATTCTTCCTGATCAGCTCACCCTCGCGCGCCATCTGCTCGGTCGTCGCTTTGCCGGTCACGTCCAGGCGATACGCGTCGCTGTCGGCGAGCTTGCGGCGCCCGTCTGCTTCACCCGCGGCTTCGATGCGGCGCGCGTCGGCGTTCGCCTCTGCTTCCTTCACGCGCACGACCTTTGCTGCCTCGGCCTCGAGCCGCTTCTGCTCGATCTCCTTTTGCTTGAGCGGGAGGACGTGCGCCATCGCTTCCTCCTGCGCCTTTGCCGCGATGATTGTCTCGGCTCCTGCCGCCTCGGCCGCCGTCTCGCGCCGGACCTTGTCGGCCTTGGCCTCGAGCTCGGACTGCTTGATGCCCTTTTCTTTGAGCTCGAGCGTGTAGCGCATCTTCTCGGCGGAGAGCTCCTCGGAGAGCAGCGCCTCGAGTCCGTTCTTGTACTGCGCCGGGAGGTCGACACCGCCGATCGCGATGGCCTTGATCACGATGCCTTCACTCGCGAGCGATCCGCGGAGCTCGTCCTCGAGGCCCTTCTGGATCGGCGCACGCTCCGTCGCGAAGATCTCGCGCACGGTGTGCTGAGCGAACGCGCGGTGGAGGGCACCATCGACGGTCGGCTGCACCAAGTCGTGCTCGAGCTCCTCGGGACGGAGGCGCGCGGCCATCGACATCTTCTGAGGATCGAGCGCCCAACGGACGGACACATCGATGCCGATCGATAAGCCTTCGACCGACTGGAAGGCGCCGGTGCCGCTCGCCTTCACCGCATCGGTGGGGCGGTAGACCTGATCATGCAGCGGGTACGTGCGGAGCTCGTGAACTCCGGGGATCGCGAACGCCCAACCCTCGTCGAGGATCGCCATTCCGCCGGTCAATCGATTCACGCGGACGGCGGCCGTGCCGGCGGGGATCGAGCGAATCGGCCGTGCGAACACGAACGCCGCTGTGACGCCACCGAGTGCGAGAACGGCGAGCAGTCGTCGACCGCGTTTGCTCTGCACCATCTCGATTACACCGAGAGTTGCCGCGAGCCCCATCGCTTTAGTAAGCGTTCCAATTTTGAAGAACCCACGCTTGATGATCGTCCACATGTTCCGTGTCACCTCCGCGCGTTGCGCCGTGCATGGCGCGAGCCACGCAGCTCTCCGTCGAAGAACACGTGCGTGTGTCTCGTGAGGCACGCAGTGCGTGTCAAATGCGGCGCGTCGTCGTATCGTCGATCAATGCGGTGGATGGTCGCGATGATCGCGTGCGCTGCTCTCGCGTCGGGATGTATCTCGTACGCGTCGTACAGCTACACGTGGAGCGGGGATCACGGAGTCGACGGCGAGACGGTCGGCGTTCTCCTCGGTATTGAAGCGGCGATCGGCATCGCGGTCGCCGTTGGTATGGTCGCGTCCGACGACAAGCGCGCGGATAACTGGGGCATCGACCTCGTCGCCGGCATGGTGACGCCGTTCGTTATCGATGCGGCGATCGCGCTCGGGGTCGGGACGAGTGACTTCGTCGCCGATGCGCACGCGCCCGACTAGCGCTGCGTTGTCACTGCGTGCAGACGGTCAGCGAGAACTGGCCGTCGACTTCGTTGTCGCCGTTATAGATGCCGTGCAAACCACCGGTGACCGTCGTGCTCGTGACCTCGTCGACGACCAAGCGACCTCTCGTCGCGATGAGGTTCTGGACCGTGCTGCCGTCGTTGTAGGTGAACGTCATGTTGAGGTCGAGACTCAACGTGTACTCCCCCGGCGTCATCGGAATCGATGCGATGAGGTGGGGCCCGGAAGGGTGCGAGAACCCGCACGCCGTGTACGTCTCCCCGTAGAGATCCGAGAAGAAGTTGTCGTCGCCTTCAGACAGGAACGGGTTGGTCTCGCCGCCCACGAACGTGAACGGCTGACCGTTGATCATGCCCGCGAGAGGGTCGGGTGACACCTCGCTGACTGAATCGGTGCCACACGCGGCGAGCGTTGCCACCACCATCACCACCAGAGCAAGTTTCCCCATCTGGCAATTGTCCCACGAGGCATCGCGCGAGGCGACGCAACGTCGTGGCTCGTAACGGCAGAAGTCGGACGCGTTACTTCGTGGGCTGGCCGGACTTCATGCGGCGGCGCTTGAGGAGCTTGGCCGCGTTGCGCGCGCGCTGAGCCGCGAGGGTCTTCAGGTGTTCGGTCTTGTCAGTGGCGGCGGGGGGGGGGGCGGTCTTGGTCATAAGGAGGGGGGGACCCTAACAGATCGTCGTCCTCGTTCAATGGCGGTTTGGAGGGTCTTGGGGGGCCGGCGGCCCACCAGACGCGCGACGGGGAGGTTGGGAGGGGGGACGCGGTTCACGCCCGCGGGGAACAGTCCGCGTAGGTAGTCGAACAGGGCGTACCAGGCGATCGCGCCACCGAGGCCCATCCCGATCCACGCGAAGAGCGGCGCGAATTCCGACGCAGCCTGACGGTGGTGGTGGTCGGGGATCACGCACGCGACGACCCATGCGCTTGCGAGGCCAAACACGAGCGAGACCGCGCACAGGACGATCCGTCGTCCTGCTCCTCGGAGATCCGGCACGTGCTCCACGGGTTCATGACACGCGCACCGACGGGCCGTTGCGGTGTCGACCGCGCGTGACGAACGGCAGCCACTTCGTCGACTACGAGTTACAGCGCACGCGTGCAACTAGGCGACGGCGCGTGGCGTTGCGTTGGTGCGCGCTCTGCACAGCTCGCGGTCACAACCCATCAAGGAGTTTTACGATGAAGTCCGACGAGACCTTGCTCACCGCTCTCTCCGCTGCCGATCTCGAGACCACGCACGGCGGCCTTAGCTCCGCGGCGCAATTCATCATGATGCACGAGTCGGGCGGCAGCACGACCGCTGGCCATCTCCACAGTGTGGGCCGCGGTGACGGTACGCGCGGAAATCAGTCGTCGGCGTTCGGCGCGTTCCAGATGATCCAGTCGACACGTCGGCAGTACATGGGTGCGAACTATCAGTCGACCGACTTCAACACGCAGTACCGCGCGGCGACGCACTACGTGCAGGATCGCTACGGCTCGTGGGAAGGCGCGCAACGGTTCTGGCAGCGCCACCACTGGTACTAGCGGAACACGCGGTAACGTCGCGCTGGTGGCGAAGCCGAGAGAGATGCTGCGCGCAGCCCGCGAGCTGGCAGGTGACTCGTTTCGCTCGTACTCGCGCCACAGCGGTCGCATGCTCGCGAGTGCGGTCGCGTTCTCTGCGCTGCTCTCGATCGCGCCGCTGTTGTTCATCGCGCTCGGTATAGCGTCGATGGCCGTGGGCACTCAGCTCGGCATCGCAAGCGTCCGCCAGGATCTCACGCATTGGATCGGGCCCGCTGGCGCCGACGAGATCATGAGCTTGCTCGAGCACGCGAGCGAGCACAGCAGGTCGTTGCTCGCGAACATCGGCGGCGGCATCGTGCTCGTGTACGCGTCGACGCGCTTGTTCAGTCAGATGAAGCGCGCGCTCAATCACATCTGGGACGTGCACGCGAAATCTGGCTCGGGCTGGAAGGGCAAGGTCTGGAAGCAGATCCGCAAGCGCGGTCTGTCGCTGATGCTCGTCGTGTTCGTCGGCGTCTTGATCGTCACGTCTGTCGGCGTGAAAGCCCTCATCGCCGTCAGTGCGCACCAGATCGGCGATAGCCGCTCGCTCTTGAGGCTCGGCGAGTCATTGGTGTCCGTCGCGACCACGACGGTCATGTTCGCCGCGCTGTTCAAGATTCTGCCGGACGCGAAGCTGCACTGGCGCGACGCATGGCGCGGTGCGCTCGTGACGTCGGTGCTGTTCTCGATCGGCACGACGATCATCGGCCTGTACCTCGGCCACAAGGCGCTCGGCACCAAGTACGGGCCAGGCGGTTCGCTCGTGCTGCTCCTGCTCTGGGTGCACTACTCGGCGCAGGTGTTCTTCCTCGGAGCTTCGGTCACCGGCGAGCTCGCGCGCCGGCGCGGTCATCCCATCGAGCCCGACGAGAACGGCGTGCGCATCACGCTCGCCGAGCCGATCTAGGAGCGCGGAAACTTCGACACGATGTCGCGCCAGTAACTCCACGTCGGATCGTCAGCAGTCCCGGTCTCGATCTCGATGCCGAGCTCTGCGGCGAGCCTCGCGGTGTTGTTGACGAAGGCGTCGCCGTCCACGACCTGAAACGTCGATTCGCGACGCCCGTTGCCGGCCTTGGTCATCATCAGGATCGACGCACGCGACACGGCGCGCTGATCGAGCTGTTGCATGAGCAACAGGCGGTCGCTCGTTGGAAGCCCATCACCCTCGTGCGGATACGTGCTGCGCACGGTGACGCGCTGCGGGTACTGCTCGGTCTGGATGCCGGCCGGCACCTCGCTGCGGAAGCCGATCGTCATCTGCATGTCCGCTTCCGGCGCGAGCTTGACGAGGTGCCAATCGCGGACCGCTTGCTTCTTTGCGACCAGATCCTGAAGGCGTCCCATCCGCCGATGCTACCAGCGCGAGCTACTTGAGGCTGACGATCAGCGCCGACGTCGCGCCAGTCTCGTCGTCGGTCGGTGCAAAGAACAGCCCCGCGAGCTGGACGGCCATCTGCGTCGTCGAGTCCATCGCGTCGATCGCGCCAGAGAGCTCTTCGATCGCCGCGTTCTGCGCGACCTCGGTGGACGCCGGCGTCGGCTCGACGGTGCTGTAGACCGCAGGCAGGTCGTTCTTGGTGCTCTTGTCGAGGTTGAGCGCGAGTCCCTGCGCCGCGCGCGGGTAGACGGTGAAGCGCTCGTTCTCACGTGTCTCCAGCGTCATGCCGATGCCGTCGATCGAGACCACGATGTCATCGCCAACGGCGGAGCCGACGGTCAGCAGCACGTGCGTGTTGCGCGTCTTGTCCAGCACCAGCACCTGCTGCGTGTCGGGCAGAACACGTACGACCTCGACGTTGACCGTATGCGTGTCTGCGGATGCGGTAGCGGCAAACAGCGTGACCGTCAGCATGCAGAGCAAGCGCATCTCGACATCGTAGCGGAGGCTGGGGTGTGGGTGCACTTTCTAATGGCACACATACATTGTGCGCGGTTGTCGGCAAGGATTCCTCGCACCGTCGGTGAACGTCTTTGTCGACGGTTGACGCGCTTCGCCGACGCGGTTCCAATCGGTCGGTGGGACGCACACGTTATCTCCTGGGCGTCCTCGCACTCGCGGCATGCGGCGACAACCGACTCGGCCCGATGCCGGTCGATGGGGCAACGGACGGGAGGCACGATGCGAGGGTCGATGCTCCGATCGACGCTCCCCCCGACGCCCCGCCCGACGCTCCGCCCGATGGCCCGCCCGGCGAAGGGCCGACGATCACACCCGGCGCCAGCGACAGGATCCTGTTGATCGGCACGCTCGTCACGCCAGCGACGGTGATCGATGGCGAGCTCCTCGTGGTCGGCGATCACATCGCGTGCATGGGTAACGCGGGCGACTGTGCCACCACGACGGACGGCGTCGGTGCGACCGTGATCAACACGCACGGCATCATCGCGCCGGGACTGATCGATACGCACAACCACATCCTGTTCGACATGTTCGACAACGATGACTGGTTGCCGTTGCAGCTCTATGACGACCACGAGCAGTGGACCAGCGAGACGCGCTACGCCGCGATGCTCGACGTGAAGCAGTGCCTCGTGAACGATTCGCAAGGCAAGCCAGCCTGGTGCGCGAACACGCCGTACGGCAGCGCCGCGGGCAGTCTGCGCTGCGAGGTCGACAAGTATGGCGAGCTCAAGGGACTCGTCGCGGGGACCACGAGCATCGTCGGGCTCCCCGGAACATCATCGGCGTGCTTCGGCTCGCTCGCGCGCTCCGTCGACGTCTCGCAGAACGGCCTCGGCCAGGACAAGATCCAGACGAGCGCGACGTTCCCGCCGTCGAACGGCACTGGCGTGTGCACGAATATCGCGGCCGGAAAAACAGACGCGTTCCTCGTACACGTTGGTGAAGGCACGGATGCGCGCGCGCTCGGCGAGTTTGCGCGCCTCGGTTCGAGCACGACACCGCCCAACTGTCTCTACGCACCGCAGACGACGATCACGCACGGCGTCGCGTTCACGGCCGCCGAGTTTCAGACGATGGCTGCCGCGGGCATGAAGCTGACGTGGTCACCGCAGTCCAACGTCTCGCTCTACGGTGCGACCGCCGACATTCCCACCGCGCTCGCTGCTGGCGTCACCGTCGCGCTCGGGCCCGACTGGTCGATGGGCGGGAGCCAGAACATGCTCGACGAGATGCGGTTCGCGAACATGTGGGACGACACGCACTGGAGCAATCAGCTCGCGGCGAAGGACATCGTCACGATGGCGACGACGCACGGTGCGCAGGTGCTCGCGCTCGACGATCGCCTCGGCTCGCTCGCCGTCGGCAAGCTTGCAGACATCGCCGTGTTCAGTGGCGATGTGACGCAACCGTACGACGCGATCCTCGCCGCGAAGCCAAAGCAGGTGGAGCTCGTGATGGTCGGCGGCACCGTGCTCTACGGCGACGCCGTGCTCTCCGCAGCGGGCCCGGCGGCTCCTGGCTGCGAGACGATCGACATCTGCGGCGCGTCGAAGTTCCTGTGTGTCGCGACCAGCACGACGACGAGCAAGCTGAACCAGACGTACAGCGACATCACGACCGCGCTGTCGACCGCGCTCGATGCTGCAGACGCGGCCACGCCCGGGGATGGGTACACGTTCGCGCCGCTCACGCCGCTCGCGACCTGCGCGCCTTAGATCCAGACGTCGTTCTTGGCCGTGTAGCTGCCGCCCGCCTCGCCGAGCGCTTCCTCTTCGGACCAGGATTCACCGAGCGGGAATATCACGTCGCGAGTACCATCGCGGTCATCTCCCGGCTCTCCGCACGACAGCAATCGACAGCAACGATCATCGTCGTCACGTTCGTGACACTGGTGCTCGAGCTCACGTCGACGCGCCTGTTCGCGTACATCGGGAGCTCGCACGCGACATCGACAGCGCTCTCCGTCGCGCTGCTCGGGCTCGGGTCGGGCGCGGCGATCCGGCTGCGCGTGCCGCAGTGGACAGAGCCACGTCGAGTGGCCCTCGGTCTTCCCGTTGCGCTTTCTTTACTCGCGATCGCTGCAGCGCTCGGCGCTTCACTGCCTGCGCTCGTCGCGCTCTCGCTCGTGCCGTTCGCGCTCGCAGGCATGCTCGTCTCCGGCGCCTACGCATCGCGCGGAACCAGTGCGGCGCGCGCGACGTACGCGATCGATCTGCTCTCGGCGGCGGCCGGATGTCTGATCGCACCGCGCCTCATCGGTCCGCTCTCGCCGATCGAGATCATGCTCGCGCTCGGCGTCCTGTGCTGTGCGCTCGCGCTCCTCCTCGTCGAGAACCGTACGTCGCTGCTGGTGATCACGCCGTCCATCGTGGCGTTGCTGGTCGCGGCGCAGGCACACGGGCTGCCAGACGGACCACTCGAGGCGTTGCTCGCGTCCGGTCGGCACTCCGAGAAGGCGATCGTCGAAGGAGGAGTCCACGAATACGACCAGCTCGATTCGCAATGGAGCCCGCTCGGTCGTCTCGACGTGCGCAACGTGCACACGGATTCCGATCGCATCGGCGTGTTCACCGACGGCATGAGCCCGACGTACCTCGTGAAGGAGTCAGCGGCGAAGGCCTGTGCGTACGAGGACGCGTGGGAGCTGTTGATGTCGTTGCCGTACCGCGCACTGCATCCCGATCGCGTGCTCGTCCTCGGCGCCGGGGCGGGCGCGAGCGTATGGCTCGCAACGAAGTACGGTGCGTCGCGCGTCGACGCGGTGGAGGTCAGCCCCGCGATCAGGGGCGTGCTCGAGCGCTGGAAGTACTTCGCGGGCGACGTCTACGGGCAGCCCGGCGTTCATCTGACGATCGCCGATGCGCGCCGCTTTCTCGCCGACTCGTCCGACCGCTACGATCTCATCGAGCTCGCGCTCGCGCTGACGGGAAATGTCCACGCGCAGGCAGCCGGCATGGAAGCGCACCTCTACACCGTCGAGGCCGTGCAGCTGTTCCTGCGCCACCTGACGCCAACCGGGACGTTGGTGCTGATCCACAGCGATCCGGGCAACGCGTATCGCCAGTTGCTCACCGTGCTCGCCGCGCTCGAGGCGAACGGCGTCCCGCGCGACAAAGCGCTCGACGGGGTTGCCGTCCTGCGCGACGAGCGACGGGGCACCGCCTACCGCTACGAGCTGATCGTGCGCGCATCGCCAATGCCTCTGGACGTTGTCGATCGTCTCGATATCGAGCCCGCCGAGCTTCTGTGGGGACCCGGCGATCCGCCCGAGCGCCGCGCGCAGCTGCTGGATCCGTCCAAGCTCGGCGCGACCGCGCGCGATGACTTCACGCCCGTGCATGACGAGCGGCCGTACTTCTTTCAGAACACGAAAGGGCTCGTCGCCACAGCGCTCGCCGAGCCGGGGAGGCTGTGGGTCCTCGCAGGAGCCGCGCTGTTGATCGTGGTGCTGTTCTTCGAACGCCGCCGCTCGCTGGTCGGTCCTGACGATGTGGCGGAGCCGTCGTTCGCGCGTCCAGGTGCGGTCGCGATGAGCCTCGGGGCCGCGTACCTCTGCGTCGAGCTCGCGCTCATCCAACGGTTCACACTCGCGGCGGGCGGCACCCTCTATGCGGTGTCGTTCGTGCTGTTCTGCTTGCTCGCGTGGAGCGCGGCGGGCGCGCTATTGCTCGGTGCGCGCTGGCGACGCCTCGAACGCGGTGCGATGTGGGCGTGCCTCGCTGCGTGTGTCGCGGTCGCGCTGACGGCGGTCGTCGTGCGCGACATCGCGTGGCTCGATGCCATCTCCAATAACACCGCGCGACTCGCTCTCGTCGCGGTGCTCCTCGCTCCGGCGGGACTCGCGCTGGGAGGGCCGTTCCCGACGCTGCTCGCGCAACACGGCGAGCCGGCAGCACGCATCGCGAGCTTGTGGGCGATCAACGGTGCGGCAAGCGTCGCGGGCGGTGTGATCGGTGTCCTCGCGCTGCGCGTGTACGGCGCGACCGATGCACTCGCCCTCGCCGCGGTGATCTATCTCGTCGCGGCGGTGATCGCTCCGACGCGCCGAGGCTTCTGGAGTGGCAACGGCGAGGCTGCTCTCGTCATAGCGGCGAGCTAGAGTGGGCCCATGTCGGCACCGCAACTGCGCACGTATCAGCGCGAAGCCATCGACGCGGTGATCGCGGCGCGGCGCGCAGGTACGCGGCGCATGGTCGTGTGCCTCCCGACGGGCGCCGGCAAGACCGTCATCTTCTCCGAGCTCGCCCGCATGGCGCGAAAGCAAGTGCTCGTCCTCGCGCATCGCGAAGAGCTCCTCGGGCAAGCCGTCGACAAGCTGTCGCGCGCACTCGAAGGCACGCGCGTCGTCGGCCTCGAGCGCGGTACCTCGCGCGCACCGTCTGACGCGAAGGTGCTCGTCGCATCGCTGCGCTCGCTGCACCCCGATCGCATCGGCGGTGTGCTCGGCGGACGCGATATCGGCCTCATCATTTACGACGAGTGCCATCACGCGCCGGCCGACGACAACCTGCGCATTCTGAGGGCGATCGGCGCGTTCGAGTCCGACTGGCCCGGCACGCTCGTCGGCTTCACGGCGACAACGCAGCGCGGAGACGGCAAGGCGCTCGAGAGCGTGTTCGAAGAGATCGTGTACTCCAAGACGCTTCCGGATCTGATCGACGCGGGTTTCCTCGCGCCGTTGAAGGGCTATCGCGTCGCGACGGAGGCGGATCTGTCGCGGCTGTCGTCGCGCGGTGATGACTTCGTGATCGACGAGCTCGCGGAAGCGGTCGATATCCAGGAGCGCAACGCGCTCGTCGCACGGACGATCCAGGAGCTCGCGCGCGATCGCCGCACCATCGCGTTCTGCGTCACGGTGAATCACGCACGCAACCTGTCCAAGGCGCTGAACCACGTCGGCGTGCCAGCGGGCATCGTGCACGGCGAGATGCCGTCGGCGGAGCGTGCGCGCGCACTGGCGGACTTCCGCCAAGGTCGCATCGCCGTGCTCGCAAACGTCGCCGTGCTCACGGAGGGCTTCGATGACCCGGGCGTGTCGTGCATCGCGATGGCGCGGCCGACCCGCTCCGAGGGCATGTACGCGCAGTGCGTTGGTCGCGGGACGCGGCTCGCGGAGGGTAAGAAGGACTGCCTCATCCTCGATTTCGTCGACGTTTCGGAGCTCTCGCTGTGCACGCTGCCGTCGCTGTTCGGGTGCCCGCGCGACATGGACCTGCGCGGCGAGGATGCGCGCGATGCGGCGCGGACGTGGGAGCAGATCCAGCTCGACTATCCAGAGCTGGAGCTGGAGGCGCGCGCGCTCACGCTCAGCGAGATTCAAGATCGCGCCGAATCGTTCGATCCGCTGACGCTCGACGTGAATCCCGAGGTTCGCGCCATCTCGCCGAACGCGTGGTTCTCGCTCGGGCGCCACGGCGTGGGTCTGTTGTTCATGAAGAAGTCAGGCGCGGTCGGCGTCGTCACGGTCCTGAATCGCGGAGGGCGTGGCCCGCGCTGGGTCGTCACGCTTGGCGACGAGGTGATGGAGCGCTACACGACGCTCGAGCAAGGCGTCGAAGCAGTGGATTACGAGCTCGCGCAGCAGGGGCCTGGATCGCGTGCCTCCGCTCTCGAGGAGGCTGCGTGGCGACGGGCGCCGGTTCCGCCGGAGACCCGCGCGCAGCTGCGCGAACCGGATCGCGTTCACACGCACGCGGAGGCGATACAGCTGCTGGTGTGGGGCAGCGTCGTCGGTCAGCAGCGTCGCTTCCGCATTTAGCGCATACTCGGCGCGTGGTGACTTCGGACCGTGTGTTCCCGCTGTGCGAGCTGTTGATGGGTATCGCGTATGCGGATGGGGAGCTCGACGAGCAAGAGAAGACCGAAGTGCGGTCGCTGATGATCGAGCTCGCGGGCGAAGCGCGCGTCGAGGTCGAAGCGTGCATCCAATCCTTCGAGCCCGAGAAGTTCGACATGGTGGCGACGGCGGCCGCATTCAAGAAGGATCCCGACGAGGATCGCCGCAAGCTGCTCGTCCTCGCGTGCACCGTGGCGGAAGCAAATGACGAGCGGCACTTCGCGGAGGACGACTACATCCGCGCGCTCGCGGAGGCGTTGGATTTGCCGCCGTCCGCGCTCGAGGGTCTCGTCATCGACGTATCCATCGAGGATCTGCAGGAGTCGTTCGACGTGGTGAGCAAAGGCCCGCCGCCGCTCCCGCCAGGCGCGCGCAAGAGCTAGTTGCAGGCGCGGACGGTCGTCGCTGCGGTGATGCCCGTGGTGGGGCCGACCAGCGTGCGGAGAGGAGCGATATCGCCCGCCGCACTCGGCGAGAACACGAGGAGGGATGCGCCGTCGCTCACGACCAGCTCTCCGTGCGCGATCTCGATCCCCGTCGGTGCCACGAGCGTTGTCGATGCGCCTTGAAGCACGCGCGTTGGTGCGGTGTCGCCGGTCGCCGCGCGGGGGAAAACGAGAACGTGGTTGCCGTCCGTGACGAAGAGCTCGTCAGCGATTGCATCGAGCGCGGTCGCGGTCGCGGCAGTGAGTGTCGTCGTCGCGCCGGTCAGCGTTCGCGTCGGCACAGCAGCGCCACTCGCGGTGCGCGCGTACGACCGAAGCGAGTTGTTGGCGGTGACGATCAGCTCGTCGTGCGCAGCGTCGTAGAGGATGCGCGTAGCTCCGCCAGCACCCGTGATCGTCCGCGTCGGGGCCGCGTCGCCCGTTGCGGTCAGCGCGTAACTCGTGATCGTCCCATTGCTGTTGGCGACGAAGACCTCGCCGTGCGCATGATCGATCGCGACTCCGTGCGGCGTCACGAGTTGTGTGAGCGGCCCCGCGATGCTGCGCTTGATCGGCGCGTTGAACGTCGCGTCGTGCGGGTACACGGTGACCACCGACAGGTCTCCGCCCGCGACGAACACCTCGTCTGCCGCGACGTCGACGGCGAGGTCGCCAGGCTTGTTCATACCGACGTAGTCCGCCGAGACGACGCGAAGCGGAAGCGCTCCGGCCGTGCTCGATCGCGCGTACGTCGCGACATCGCGGTTCTGAACGACGACGTATTCATCTCGGCTCGGGACCGCCGCAATGCCGTAGAAGTAAGTACCCGCGGAGCCAAACGTGTGGAGTGGAGCATCTCCGCCGGTCGCCGTGCGTGCGTAGACGTAGGCCGTGCCGGCGTTGGTAGTCAGGGCAAGCTCGTCGTGAACGAGATCGAGAGCGAGACTGCGCGCGTTGGCACGGCTCAGCGACCGCGTGGGCGCAGTATCGCCAGAGGCGGTCCGTGGAAACGTCTTGATCCCGTTCGAGCCGGTGACAATCAGCTCGTCGTGCGTGGCATCGAGGACGATTGCGTACGGAGAGCTGAGTCCTGTCGTTGGTCCGACGATCGTGCGCAGCGGGGCAGCTTGTCCCGTCGCGGTTCGTGCGAACACGAGCACGCTGTTGTCTGAAGTGTCGGGAACGTAGATCTCGTCATGAACCGGATCGACGGCTACCGAGTGTGGGGAGAACGAGAAGCGGCCGAGCGTGCGCAGCGCGGCATCGCTGCCGCTCGCCGTTCGGTTGAAGACGACGATCCGGTCGATGCTCGGATCAGCGACAAAGATCTCGTCGTGCATGTTGTCGAACGCGATTCCCGCCGGGGTTAACAACTGCGCCGCCGGAGGAACGAGCGTACGCAGTGGCGCGGCGTTGCCGTTCACGCCTGGCGCGTGGACCACGAGCGACCCGCTCTGGAACGTGTACACCTCGTCGTTGACCCCGTCGTAGGCCACGGACAACGGCGCCGAAATTCTGGTCTGCGAGCGCGTGATGCTGCGCAGCGGGGCCATGTCGCCGGATGCGTCGATCGCGTAGACATCCACCGACGTAGCGTTCGCGGCGAAGATCTCGCCGTGAGCCACGTCGACCGCGATCTCCCCGGTTGCTTCGAGGTTGGTCTTGGAGCCGATGATGCCTCGTAGCTGGGAATTGGCCATCGTAGCTGTCCGCGCGAACGTCTTGAGCTCGGGCGTGTTGTCGAGAATGAAGACCTCGTTGCGCTCGGGGACCGTGGCGATGTCCACGAGCGCGTAGCCCAAGAACTGGCGGATCGGCGCTGTATTGCCATTTGCCGTACGAGCGAAGACGGCGGTGAGACCGTTGTTGGCATCGGCGATCGTAAGCTCGTCGTTCGTGAGATCGAGCGCGAGAGCGGTCGGTTCATTGATAGTCGTCGCTGCGCCCTTCAGCGTCCGGATCGGTGCAGTGTCCCCGTCAGCGGTGCGCGCGTAGACAGTGATGCTCGCGCCGGTGATGTTCGCGACATAGAGCTCGTCGTGCACGGTGTCCACGGCCATGCCGTTGGGGTACGAGAATGTGGTCGCCGCTCCCGTCAGCGTCCGCAGCGGTGTTGCAGCACCGGTTGCCGTTCGCGCATAGACCGTGACCGCTGGAGGGGACCAGGACGCCACGTACAGCTCTTCGTGTACGGGGTCGTACGCGAGGCGTCTCGCATTGCCGGCGAGGAACGTGCGCGTTGGCGCGACCACTCCCATCGCCGTGCGCGCGAACACCTGAACGCCCTGATCGGTGGCGACGAAGATCTCGTCGTGGGCGACGTCCAGAGCGATCGCGACCGGCCGACCTACACGCGGCACGGCTCCGAACGAACGCACGGGCGCGCTGTCACCGCTTTGGCTCTGCAGGAAGGTCGCCACGACGTTGCTCTGGTCGGCAACGCAGAGGAGCGATGTGTCTGGTCCGGCATCCGGAGCCGCATCGATCGGTGCGTCTGGTCCGCCGTCGATGATCGCGTCTGGTCCGCCGTCGATACCGGCATCGGACGTGGAATTATTGCTGCCGCCACACGCAGCCAGAATCACCAACACAACGAGTGTCACCCTCATCTAGAGGTAGAGCGATCGGATCGCGCGATGTGAGGATCTAACTTCACCCGCTTATCAGCGAGTTGTGGATCCGGCGACCGCGTACGTCTTCGACCTGTAGATCAGCTGCACATCGTCCAGGCGTTCTGCACGAACACCCACGTGCCACCGCGTTTCTCGTAGATCGAGCTCGCCGTGCAGCAGCACATCTTCACGAGGTTCGGATCCTCGGGGACGGCGATGTCTCCACCGACCATCACCGTCGCGCAGGTCCCGTCGGACCAGATGTCGTGCATGTGGATGTAGCCGATCTGGTTGCGGCTCAGGTTCGCCTGCGCCTGGATCGCCTTCTCGTCACCGAACGCAAAGCCGGGCGGTAGCGCGTTCGTGCTGAGCCGGCGGTTGTGGCCGATCTCTGCGATCACGGTGATGTCGCCTTTGCCGCTCGCGGCGAGACCGTAGTCGGGAATGCTGTCCTTGCCCCGCTCGAGGATCGCGTGTGCGAGCTCGTCGATATCCTTCTGCGTCGTCGTGTGCCCCTCGAGGATGGTCCCCGGTTTGGAGCTCGGGCAGACGACGTCTTGACTGTTCGCGCGCCACTTCGCGACCGCGGCGCTCTCGACCGTCACGTCGACGGGGTTGTCGCCCGCGTGAAATGTCTCCAGGAGGGTCTGGCTCTTCAGACCGTACTGGACGCGGAGCATCGCGTCGCCCAGCTCGACACCGAACCGGAACTGCCCGTGCTCATCGCTCACGCCGGTTCCCATGATGTGCGGTTCGAGCTTGCCGTCGCCGACCACGAGTTGGATGCCTTGGACGAGCGCACCCGTTTCATCTCTTACCGTGCCGATGATGACGGGCGGGCCGGAGGGTGGGGCGTCCGCGGGCGGCGTGATCTTCGGCGAAGTCTCGGTTGCCGCGGGCGTGGATCCTCCACACGCGAACAGTCCAACTCCCCAGCCAAATAACCCAACGATCCGCCAGCGCGCCTGCATGCGTATAAGATACCCGCGCGACCATCGTGAGTGACGCCGATGAGAAGCGACCGACGCGCGGCTTGATGCTGCTGCTGGCTGTGGCCGGTGGAGTGGCAGTCGCGAACCTGTATTACGCGCAACCGCTCGCCGCGCAGATGGCGGTCTCGTTTGGTGTATCGGCAGGCGCGATCGGTACAGCGTTGGTGGCGACGCAGATCGGGTACACGCTCGGCATGACGTTGCTCGTGCCGCTCGGCGATGGGCGCGAGCGTCGACGCGTGATCGTCATGACGGTCGTCGCCGCCGTCCCCGCGCTGCTGTTGCTGTCGATCGCACCGAACGTGCCGGTGCTCGCGGTGAGCAGCCTCATCGTCGGTCTCGTCTCGTCAGTGCCGCAGATGATCCTGCCGTACGCCGTAAACCTCTTGCCGAACAGCGAGCGCGGACGCGTTGTCGGCACGATCATGAGCGGCCTCCTCATCGGCATCCTCTTGTCGCGTACGGCGAGCGGCGCGCTCGGACAGTGGCTCGGCTGGCGCTCCGTGTTCATTACAGCGGCGGCGCTCATGGCAGTGCTCGCCTTCATCCTCCGCGCGTCGATTCCCGAGCAGCAGCCGGAAGCGCGCATTCCGTGGACCGCGATCATGAAGTCGCTCGTCTCCGTGTGGCGCACGCAACCGATCCTGCGGCGGCGCGCTGTCGTTGGTGGCATGGGCTTCGCGAGCTTCTCCGTGTTCTGGTCGACGCTGTCGTTCCAGCTCGCAAAGGTCGGTTACGGCAGCGCGATGGCGGGCACGTTCGGGGTCATCGGCATCGCGGGCGTCATCGTCGCGCCCCAGGTCGCGAGGCGCGCGACGGGCGAGCATCCCTCACGCTTCAATGTCGTGTCCCTCGTCGCGATCGCGCTGTCGTTTGGCGTGTTTGCGGTCTTCTCTCACTCGCTCGTCGGGTTGGGCGTCGGCGTCGTGCTGCTCGATGCGGGCGTACAGGCGAATCACCTCACGAACCAGACGGTGATCTTCGGCGTCGCGCCCGAGCTGCGCAGCCGCCTCAACGCGCTCTACATGGTTGGCTACTTCATCGGCGGATCGATCGGTACCGCTGTCGCCGCTGCAGCGTGGTCGTTTGCCGGCTGGCCTGCGGTGTGTGCCGTTGGTGCCGCGCTCGCACTCGTGGGAATCCTGCCGCTCCTCGGGACCCCGATCTGACCTGAATCGACCGCTTCTTCGAACCATGTAGGGGGCAGTTTTCCGACGACAACCGCGAGAAATCATCCATTGCGATCACGGGTGGGAGATGCAGAATGGATGGATGGCGAGCACGTGGGGAAAGAAGCAAAGGGCGATCGCCAGTTTCGCGCACGGTTCGCAGCGCATCGCGCGGATCACGGAGCTCACGGGACAAAACGAGTTCGTGATCGAGCCGGAACCTGAACGAGTCGCCGCACCGGTCGATCCGGTGATCGAGTCCTCGCTCGAAGGCCCCGTGACCGACGCGGAGATCGCGAGCCTTCACGCGGGTGATGGCGAAGCGCCCATCGCGGCGAGTCCTGCAAAGCGCGCGACGACCGCGTACTCGCAGAAGATTCCGGTTCTCGGCAGAACGATCACCGTCGCGTAACCAGGTTGGCGCGATCGGATTGGTCGCGCGCTCGCCCTGCGGGTACGCTGCGGGCATGCCGATGGACGTCGTGCCTGTTGCCGCGCTGCTGCTGCGGCTCGAGCGGCTCGGAATCAAGGCGAAGCGACTCGCGACAGCGGCCGGCATCGTCGGTGATGCAGCAACGACGGAGCAGTTCTTCGCGCTGTGGGACGAGCTCGGTGTCGCGGCGCCAGCGGACTTCGGTCTGCGCTTGGCGACGAGCACGCAGACGCACGAGTACGACCTCGCGTCGCTCGCCGCGCTGCACTCACCCGATGTCGCGACCGCCCTCGAGAAGACCGCGCGCTACAAGCGCCTGTGCGGTCCCAAGGACCTGGTCATCGAGCGCGCGAAGAGCGAAGCGACGGTGTTCACGGTATGGCGCCACGCGCGGGGCCGCATGCCTCCGCGGCTCGTCGACGCGTCGCTCGCATCTCAGATCGTCGTACTCCAGCGCGGAACGGGACGGCCGATCGTCCCCAAGTCTCTCGAGCTCACGCGGCCTCGCTCCGACGAGCTGATGCTCGGACGGTTCTTCAAGTGCTCGATCAAGTTCGGGGCGCGGCGCGATGCGCTCGTGTTCGATGCGTCGGTTCTCGCGCTGCCGTTTGTCACGCACAACGCCGATCTCCTGCGCACGTTGCTGCCAAACCTCGACGCGCAGATCGCACCACTCGAGGGAGACTTTCTCGACGAGGTCCGGGCCGTGATCGCGCGCCGGATGTCGGGCGAGAAGCCGAGCGTCGACAAGGTCGCGCACGATCTCGCGCTCAGCGCGCGTACGTTGCAGCGCCGGCTCGGCGAGCACGACGTGAGCTATCAAGCGCTGCTCGACGAGGTTCGTCACGCGCACGCGCTGCGCCTTCTGCGCGCAGGCAGCTTCGAGATCCCGGAGGTCGCGTTCCTGCTCGGGTTTGAAGAGCTGAACTCGTTCACGCGGGCGTTCCGCGGCTGGGAAGGCACGACGCCGATCCGCTGGCGTGCGCGCGTGGCGCGATCGGATAAGTCGATGGCGCGATCGGATTTGGGCCGTCGCGGTCGCGTGGCCACAGTAGCGGCATGACGAACACCAAGGTCTGGTTCATCACTGGAAGTGCACGTGGTCTCGGACGCGCGCTCGCCGACGCTGTTCTCGCTGCAGGTCACCGCGTCGTCGCGACGGCTCGCAAGCCCGCCGACCTCGACGGACTCGTGAAGCAGTACGGGGCAAACGTGAAGGCGGTCGCGCTCGACGTGACGTCGCCGGAGCAAGCCGCAGCGGCCGTGCGCGCAGCGGTCGACGCGTTCGGGCGTATCGACGTCCTCGTGAACAACGCGGGTTACGCGAACACCGCGTCCGCCGAGGATTTGCCGCTCGACGACTTCCGCGCGCAGATCGACACGAACTTCTACGGCGTCGTTCACGTCACGCGCGCCGTGTTGCCGGTCATGCGTGCGCAGCGCAGCGGTCGCATCCTGCAGATCAGCTCGATCGGTGGGCGCCGCGGCGGCTCTCCCGGCCTGAGCGCGTACCAGGCGGCGAAGTTTGCCGTCGCTGGCTTTTCCGAGGTCGTCATCAACGAGGTCGCGCCGCTCGGCATCCAGCTCACGATCGTCGAGCCGGGTGGGTTCGCGACCGACTGGGCGGGGAGCTCGATGAAGATCTTCCCGACGACGCCAGATTACGAAGCCTCCGTCGGCGACACCGTCACGCGCTTGCGGCACAGCGCAGCTTCCGGCGGGACGAACGCGGCGGCGCGCGGCAACCCGGCGAAGGCAGCAAAGGTACTGATGCAGCTCGCGGACATGCCCGCGCAGCCGCGCCGCTTGCTGCTCGGTTCCGACGCGTACGTGCTCGCAAAGGCGACGCTGCAAGAGCTCGCTGCGAGCGACGATGCGAACCGCGCGCTGAGCGTCAGCACCGACGCTGACGGGCAGCCCGACTTCGCCGACACCGATGTCGGCAAGCACATCCTCGGGCTCGGGCGGCTATAGTCGGCGCGTGATCATCTACAAGATCGCGACGAGCGCGCAGTGGAGCGAAGCCGTCGGAGCGGGAGAGTTCCGCGGCGCACCGATCGATCTCGCGGATGGCTACATTCACTTCTCCACCGCTGAACAAGTCGGCGAGACTCTCGCGAAGCACTTCGCAGGGCAGCCGGACCTTCTCCTCGTCGCTGTCGAGGGTGACGAATTCGGCGACGCGCTGCGCTGGGAGGTCTCGCGCGGAGGGGCGCTCTTTCCGCATCTGTATGCACCGCTCCCCGTCGCGGCGACACGCAACGTCCAGCAGATTCCCGTGGACGCCGATGGCCGTCACATTCTTCCGTCCGGCATGATGAAGGGGTGAGGCGGCTGGTCGGGATCGTGCTCGCGTTCGGCGCGTGCGGTCGTATCGGCTTTGACTCGCCTGCTGGGCTCGACGGAGGCTCGCCCGAAACGCTCGGTCCCGACGCGACGCCGCTTGGAAGACCCGATCTCTGGTTCAAGCTGAACGACTCCACCGGCGGGACGCTGCGCGACGACGGCCTACTCGGGATGGACGCGACGATCACGGGGACGTTCTTGCTCACCGGTACCGCTCTCCGGATCACCGCCGCCGATGTCGAGGGCGTCACACCATCGCTCGTCGGATTAAGGCGCCCGCCGCTCACGCTCTCGGCGTGGGTGACGCCGGCGCTCCGCGGGGACCGCTCGTCGGTCATGTACGGCCACGACCCGTTTCCACCGAACGCCGTGTCGAGCGACATTCCCAACTTCGACGGTATGGGTCTCGGAGTGAATGTCTGGAGCGACGGCGCCCCTGGGTCCGAGCTCGCCGTCGGTGGTGGCGGTGTGAACAACGACAACACCGCGAGCCGCGCGTTCACCGCGGGCACGCGCTACCACGTGGTCGCCGTTTACACGACGGAGATCGCGACGTACGTCGACGGTGAGCCAGCCGGCTCGATCTCGAACGTCGATTTCAACGATGACAATCCCGGTCCGCTCTATCTCGGCATTCACAACGAGGACAACGGCTACCTGACGAAGCGTTACTTCCTTGGCGAGATCGACGACGTCCGCGTCTATAAGCTCGCGGCGTCACCCGAACAGATCGCGCTCCTTCACGCAGCGGGACCCGAGTAGCGGCGCGCGATCGCGTCGAAGTAGTCGCCCATCCGGTGTGTGCCCACCGCCGGTGCGACCGCCGCGTGCGTCGACGCGATCGCGATGAAGCTCATGAACTCGCCGTTGCGCCTGTTGAAGAGACGAAGCACGGCCGCGCCGAAGGAGATCAGCCAGCGCGGCACGCGGATCAGGCGCGGGTTCTTCGCGAGTGACCGATAGATCTGCAGTGCGAGCTCGCGGCGCGACACGGTCTCGGGGCCGCCGACATTCACTTCGCGCGGTACGCCGATCCGGATCTCTGTCGTCAGCTCCGCCACGAGTGCCTCGGCGACATCGCGCTCGTGGATCGGATTCGTCAGTGCGTCACCACCGCCGATGAGCGGCAACGGACCCTTCGCGGCCATCTCGACGAGCTCGCCGAACGCGCCGAACACGCCAGTGGGGCGAACGAATGCAGCGGCGAGCTTCGCCGTGCGCAGTGCCTCTTCGACCGCGATATGCGCGCGGATGTACGCGGTGCCCTTGGTCGAATCGTCGTAGCAGGCGCTCAGGTAGATGAAGCGCCCCACTCCAGCCCGTTCCGCCTCGCCGAGCAACGCGATGTTGCCCACCGCGTCGACCGCAGCGAACGAGCGCTTTTCCTTCGCCTTCTGTGCGACTGGCGCGCCGAGTGTGGAGATGACGATATCGATCCCGTCACACACACCGGTCAGCGCACCGGGCTCGGTTGCGTCTACAAATCGCGTGTCGACGGTGAGGTCGTGGAGACGCTGCGCCTGGGAGATGTCTCGGCTGAGCGTGCGCACCGGCAGTCCGCGTTCGTGCAGCAACCGCAGGACTTCGCCTCCGACCAACCCCGTCGCGCCGGCCAAGAGGATCTTCACACCCACTAGATGCACCCGCTCAGCCGGTGGCGCCGTGGCGCGATGTCGCAGCGCGGGTGTTTGGGGCACACTGCGCGCCAATGCGGTTCCCCGGCCGGCGTAAGCACAAGCACTACTTCCCGGTCCACGAGCGCGATCCGTTGGTCCAGCAAGCAGGCACGCCGCTGCCCGAGACCAAGCTCCACCTCGTCGGCATCGATCAGACGCTCGTAGACATCGATGCGCGCGTGCCCGAGTCGTTGATCGCGGAGTACCGGCTACCCAAAGGCGGCTCGACGATCATCGACAACGAGCGAGCGGCCCTTCTCTACGACACGCTGCTCTCCGAGAAGCTCATCCAGTACGAGTTCGCCGGCGGCACGGTCGGCAACACGCTGCACAACTTCTCGTTGCTCGCCGATGACGCATCGATCCTGCTCGGCGTGATGTCGGATGTCATTCGCGTCGGCACGTCGGGGTATCGCTATCTCTCCAACACGTCGAGCCGCGTGAACCTCGACTATCTGCAGCCCGTCGACGGTCCCGTCGGTCGCTGCTTCGCACTCGTCACGCCCGACGGCGAGCGCACGTTTGCAATCAGCGCGGGCAAGATGAACGACCTGCGGCCGACGAGCATTCCGGAGACGATCTTCGAGCACGCATCGGCTCTCCTCGTCTCCGCCTACTTGATGCGCGGCGAGGGTGGGGACCCGATGCCCGATGCGACCCGCCGCGCGATCGCACTCGCAAAGGCGCGCAAGGTCCCTGTCGTGCTCACGCTCGGTACGCGCTTTCTGATCGCGGAGCGTCCGCAGTTCTGGCGCGACTTCATCGCCGAGAATGTCGACGTCATCGCGATGAACGAAGAGGAGGGCGAGGCCCTCACGGGCTCAGCCGATCCGCTCGTCGCCTGCGACCGAGCGCTCGAATGGGCATCGATGGTGCTCTGCACGGCAGGCTCGATCGGCCTCTACCTCGCGGGCTACACCGACGACGAAGTGAAGCGCCACACGCGCTATCCGTTGCTGCCCGGCGCGATCCCCGAGTTCAATCGTTACGAGTTCAGCCGCCCGATGCTGCGCTCCGACTGCACCAGTCCGCTCAAGGCCTTCGCGCACATCGCGCCGTACCACGGTGGCCCCGCACGCATCACGAGCACCAATGGTGCGGGCGACGCTGCGCTCGCGGCCCTGCTGCACGACATGAGCGCGAACCTGTACCACCGCGCACGCGTCCCCAACTCGTCCAAGCACGTGCGGCCGTTCCTCACGTACTCGTCGATGAGCCAGGTCTGCCGCTACGCGAATCGCGTGAGCTTTGAAGTGCTCGCGCAAGCGGCGCCGCGCCTCACGCGTGCGCTACCCGAGCGTGAAGAAGGCCTGAACGACGAAGCCTACTGGGCGATGTAGTCGCGTCTGTGCGCGACCGCCCGTAGCGCGGGCCCAACTCCGCGGCTCCTGGCGTGATCTCCGCGCGTTGTCGCTGGTCCGACGATTGCTGATTCCGACGCTGTGCGCTCCCTCTACATCGCGATGCTCTTCACGGTCGGTTGCGGCAGTGGTCCTAACGGCGGCAGCGGGCCGGCCGTCGATGGCGCGCCGCACGATGGAGCGCGCGACGGCACCACGCTCCCTCCGACGGGGATCGATGGTGGCGAGGCGCCGTCCGATGCCGCTGGCGACACGATCGCGACCGACGCCGCCGTGGATGCGGTCGATCTGTGCCCGGCGCCGACGACGTTCGCGACGGTGACAGCGCGATCTCCGCAGGCCGTGACCGAGTCCTCCGATATCAAGTACAGCGACAACCTCGACGCGGCGGCTGCGCCCGATGTCTTCAAGCTGCTCCTGTTCACCGGGCGCGGTGTGTTCGCGAGCGGCTACGCGACCGGCACCTACACGATCGCAGGGGCCGAGACGAAGTACGCCACGTGCGGCGCCTGCGTCGAGATCTTCGCGAACGTCGATGCGAGCAACAACTTTGCCGCGTTCTACATGGCGCAGAGCGGCACACTGACGATCACGTCGATCACGCCGCGTTTGACCGGAACGCTGTCCAACGCGGATCTGCTTCATCTGAACGACGACGATTCGGTCAATCCCGACGGTTGCGCGACGCACATCGACTCGCTCGCGTTCGATGTCCCGGTAAACTGACGGCGAGATGCCCGAGCTCGCAGAAGTCGAGACCGTCTGCCGCCTGATGCGCAAGGTCCTCGTCGGCAAACGCGTCACGCGCGTCGAGGTCGTCCCTGATGCACTCGTGTTCCAGTCGTCGCGCAAGAACCTCGAGGATGCGTTCGCGGGTCGCACTGTCAAAGCGATCGGCCGCCGCGGTAAGACGTGGTGGATCGAGCTCGCCGGCGCCGGCCCCACGGTCTACGGCCACCTCGGGATGAGCGGTTGGATCCGCGAGGTCGGTGGCCCGAGCGTGCGTCTCGAGTTTCACGGCGATGCGCCGCTCGACGACGAGACAGGTCGTCCGCGATTCACGAAGCTCCTGATCGTCGCTGGTAAGAAGGCGATCGCGTTCACGGACGCGCGCAGGCTCGGTCGCATCTGGCTCGGGCCGCACCCCGACGAGGAGAAGCGCGTGCAACGGCTCGGTCGCGACGCGTACGACGATCTGCCGTCGGTCGCCGAGCTCCTTCCGATGTTCGGGCGTCGAAAAATCCCCATCAAGGCACTGCTCCTCGATCAGACGTTCCTCGCTGGCATCGGCAACTGGCTCGCCGACGAGATCCTCTATCAAGCGCGCATCGCACCCAAGCGGATCGCGGCATCGCTCGACAAGCGCGAGGTCACGGCGCTGCGTCGCGCGACGAACAGCGTGATCTCTCACGCCGTGAAGGTCGGCGCCGACTCCGACCACTATCCACGTACATGGCTGTTCGAGCATCGCTGGGGCGGCGGCCGCGGCTCGCGGCAGATCAACGGTCACGCGATCCGTCGTGACGAGGTCGGTGGCCGGACGACCGCCTGGGTCCCCGCCGTTCAGAAGTAACTCCGCGGGCTTAGCGATGGCTGTCACATTCGTGCGAGCTGGCGCGTCTCCCTCACGAAGGAGACAGCCATGAAGTTCGTACTGATGATTTTCCACGGAACCACGCCGCTACCGGGAACGCCTGCGTGGGACGCGCTCGGCAAAGAAGAGCAGGGCCGCATCTACGCCGAGTACCAAGCCCTCAACCAGACACCCGGGTTGGAGCAGGGCCTGCCGCTCGGTCACAAGACCGCGGCGCGCACGGTGACCGTCGTGAATGGCAAGCCGCAGGTGGCGATCGGTCCCTACCAGGAGGGCGCGGGCGGCTTCGCGATCCTCGAAGCGGACACCATCGAGCAGGCGATCGAAGTCGCGGCGAAGGTTCCCGCTGCGCGGCTCGGTGGTGCGGTCGAGGTGCGCCCCGCCGAGAAGTATTGGTGAGCTAGCATGAACGCGATGACGTGGATGGCCGCGCGTTTCGACGAGAACAGGTCGCACTTGCGGTCCGTCGCGCTTCGCATGCTCGGCACGTCGAGCGACGCTGACGACGCGCTGCAGGAAGCCTGGCTGAAGGTGCGCAGTCACGACGAGCACGAGATCGAGAACGCTCGCGCATGGCTCACCACGGTCGTCGCGCGCGTGTGCCTCGACATGCTGCGCTCTCGCAAGGTGCGCACGGCCGAGCCGTTGGAGGACGACGCGGCGATGACCGGTGACGTCGCGCTCGCCGACGAAATCGGACCTGCACTCCTGATCGTCCTCGAGACCTTGGCGCCGGCCGAGCGCGTCGCGTTCGTGTTGCACG
The DNA here is from genome assembly GCA_036499725.1 of Kofleriaceae bacterium. GTDB lineage: Bacteria > Myxococcota_A > Polyangia > Haliangiales > Haliangiaceae > JABFXX01. The sequence continues at coordinate 81,328 of DASYDE010000043.1, read as the reverse complement.
ACTTGTTTGACATGTCGTTCGAGGAAATCGCGGTCGTGCTCGACAAGAGCCTGGCGGCGGTGCGTCAGCTCGCGAGTCGCGGACGTCGTCGCGTGCGCGGTGCAGCGGAGCCGATCGCGGATCGCGAGCGGCGGCAGCACGTCGTAGCGGCGTTTCTCGCTGCGTCGCGCGACGGCAACTTCGACCAGCTGCTCGCGGTGCTATCGCCGGAGGTGGTCCTCTACGTCGATCCGCTCGCAGTCCGTACGGCAGAGGAGCGCAAGTGGGCCGGCGCGCCGAACGTCGCGTCCGAGGTGCGCGGAGGAGCAGAGGTGGCCACCGTGTTCAAGGGGCGTGCGCGCGGAGCGACGGCGGTTCTCATCGACGGCGAACCAGGTGCCGTCTGGATGGTCAACGGGGTCGTGAAGAGCGCGTTCGTGTTCACGCTCGACGGTGACAAGATCACGGGTATCGATCTCGTGATGGAGCCAGTCGATCTCGCGGGCCTCGACGTCGTCGTGCCGTGACTTCCGGATACAGTCCGCGGATGTCAGAAGTCGCGGACGTCGATGTGATCTTGATCGGTGCGGGCGTCATGAGCGCCACGCTCGGGATCTTGCTGCGCAAGCTCGCGCCCGAATGGCGCATCGTCGTGTTCGAGCGTCAGGATCGCGCCGCTACGGAGAGCTCGGATGCGTGGAACAACGCGGGAACGGGCCATAGCGGATTCTGCGAGCTGAACTACACGCCGCGCGGCAAGGACGGCGCGGTCGACACGTCCAAGGCGGTCAAGATCGCCGGGCAGTTCCAGCAATCGCTCGAGCTGTGGCAAGCCCTCGTCGAGGGTGGCGACCTTCCGGATACGCCGTCGTTCGTGCGTCGCGTGCCGCATATCAGCTTCGTGTGGGGCGAGAGCGACGTCGCGTTTCTGAAGGAGCGCCGCGCCAAGCTCGTCGCGTCGCCGCTGTTCCACGGCATGGAGTACAGCGAGGACCACGCGCAGATCGCCGAGTGGGCACCGTTGATCATGGAGGGTCGCTCGCCCGACCAACGGGTCGCCGCGACGCGCATGAGCCGCGGTGCCGACGTGAACTTCGGGGCGCTCTCGCGCGAGATGCTCGATTTCTGCAACGCGCAGCAAGGCATCGCCGTCGAGCTGCACCACGAGGTCAAGGACATCACGCGCGACGGCAAGCTCTGGCGCGTCGACGTGAAGAACCTTGCCAACGACGAAGAGCGTAGCGTGCGCGCGCCATTCGTCTTCATCGGCGCGGGCGGCTACTCGCTGAACCTTCTCGCGCAATCGGGCATCCCCGAAGCGAAGGGCTACGGCGCGTTCCCCGTCAGCGGGCAGTGGCTGAAGTGCAAGAACAAGGACGTCATCGCGCGCCACCACGCGAAGGTCTACGGGCAGGCAGAGGTCGGAGCGCCGCCGATGTCCGTGCCGCATCTCGACACGCGGTGGATCAACGGCGAGCAAGAGCTTCTGTTCGGACCGTACGCGGGCATCACGACCAAGTTCCTCAAGCAGGGCTCGTGGCTCGATCTGCTCGGGTCGATCGGCATCCACAACATTCGGTCGCTCGTCGATGCGGGCCTCGAGAACATGAACCTCACCAAGTACCTCGTCGGTCAGGCGATGCTGGATCACGAGGAGCGCGTCGACATCCTGCAGAAGTACATGCCGAGCGCGCGCGACGAGGATTGGGAGGTGCAAGTCGCCGGTCTGCGCGTGCAGATCATCAAGAGCGACGGGCAGGGCGGAGGCGAGCTCCGCTTTGGCACCGAAGTCGTGACCGCCGCCGACGGCAGCATCGCCGCTCTCCTCGGAGCATCACCGGGCGCGTCGACGGCCGTCTCGATCATGCTCGAGGTGCTCTCGCGCTGCTTTCCGGATCGCTGGAAGTCCGACGAGTGGCGCGGTCGTCTCGCGAAGCTCGTCCCGAGCTGTCGCCACTAGAGCGCCACGCCGGTCCAGCGCTCGCTCTCGGTCCACAGGCGCTTTGCGAGCGCAGGGTCGAGGGCCCACGGCTTCACGCCCGAGCCGCTCGCCATCTCGTCGGGCGAGATGATGCTCGAGACGTCGGTGTCCTCGCAGTACAGGCCGCCCATTCCGTCGAGCTGTGGGCTCGTCGCGCACCACACGCTCGTGGACGCACCCTGCTCGGTGGTCTTCATCATGCCGATCTTCTTCGCGCGCTCGATCGCCGCCGTGTACTCCGCGGGATCCATGAAGCGACCGAGATCCGAGAGAACCGCACCGGGATGCACCGCGAACGCGCGAATGCCTTGCGAGCTGCCGCGGCGATCCGCCTCGACAGCAAACAGTACGTTCGCGGTCTTCGCCTGGCCGTACGCCTGCCACTTGTCATACTCGCGGCGCTCGAAGTTGATGTCCTCGAAGTCGACGCCGGCGCGATGGTGACCGCGCGACGAGAGCGACACGATGCGCGCGCCCTTGGCGGCGACGAGTGCGGGCCAGAGGCGCAGCGCGAGCTGGAAGTGACCGAGGTGGTTGGTCGCAAACTGCGATTCGAAGCCCCGCGCGTCGCGCGCGAGTGGAGCGGCCATGATGCCCGCGTTGTTGATCAGGAGATGCAACGGCCGGTTCGACGCGAGAAACGCCTTCGCGAACGCGTCGATGGTCGCGGGATTCGCGAGATCTACGTCCGCGAGCTCGACGGCGGGCCGGCCGGCGCGCGGCTCGAGTAGATCCGCGAGCGCGGCGCGAGCTTTCTCACGCGTGCGGGCAGGGACGATCACCGTCGCGCCCGCGTTCGCGAGTGCACGCGTTGTTTCGAGGCCGATGCCCGCGTAACCACCCGTGACGATGACGTTCCAACCGTCGAGGCGACGATCACCGAGGACCTCGCGTGCCGTCGTCGTACCGGAGAAGCCGGAGGGAATCGGATGCTGGCTCGGGTTCGTCATGAACAGCAGACTAGCGATCCCCGGCCGATGAGAGTAGTCGTTGAATCATGCATGGGTCAGTGAACCAAATCGAACAATCGGAGCCCGTGTTCTCCGAGCTGCGCGCGCTCGTTGCCGTGTCGACCCACCGCAGCTTTCGCCGCGCCGCGACCGAGCTCGGGGTGGCGCCGTCGACGCTCAGCCACGCCGTCGCGTCGCTCGAGGAACGCCTCGGGGTGAAGATGTTCCACCGCACGACGCGCAGCGTGTCGCTCTCCGAGGCGGGCGAACGATTCCTGGAGCGCGTGCGACCTGCGCTGGACCAGCTCGCGGAGGCGATGGAGACCGCAAATGACTTTCGTGCCACGCCGCGCGGAACGCTGCGCATCAACGCGAGCGCGTTCGCGATGCAGAAGCTGATGGAGCCCGTCGTGCTGCCATTCCTCGCGCGTTATCCCGAGATGCGGCTCGACATCGTCGCCGACGACAAGCTCGTCGATATCGTGGCGGGCGGCTTCGACGCCGGCGTTCGCCTGGCGGAGGCGGTCCCCGCCGACATGGTGTCGGTCCCGTGTGGAGCGCCGATGCGCTGGATCGTTGTCGGTGCGCCGGCGTACCTGGCGAAGCGCAAGCGTCCTCGTCATCCCACGGACCTGCTGCAGCACACGTGCATTCGCTCGCGCATGCCGAGCCGCGCGCCGTCCCCCTGGTGGTTTGAAAAGGACGGCAAGCAGCTCGAGATCGCCGTCGACGGACCGCTCACGCTCGACTCGAGCATGTTGATGACCTCTGCCGCGCTCGGCGGCGTCGGACTTGCGTGGGTCCCCGACTGGATGGTGCAACCTCACCTCGACTCCGGGGCGCTTGTCAGCGTCCTCGGCAACTGGACGCCGGCGTTCCCGGGCCTGTGCTTCTACTATCCGCCGCATCGCCACAGCGCGGCCGGTCTGCGCGCACTCGTCGCGCTGATTCGGGAGCGGTTCGGGAGTGGTGCGGCTCGTGTACGCTAGCTAGATGAGTGGACGAGACACGCGAATCGACGATCTCGACGTCAGTGTTCGCTCTGCCGAGTTGCTGCAAAGCTTGGGCGTCACGACGGTAGGCCAACTGGTCGCGCTGCCGCGCATCGAGATTCCGAGCGACTGGCCGGTCAAGACCGCACGGCTCGTCGCGGCGGAGCTCAGCGAGCTCATCAACGAGCTCGGCCTTGCGTTCGAAGGCGAGCTCGTCGTTCCCGCGCCCATCCCTGCGGCCCTGACCGCTACCGGCACGGTCGCGGAGCGGTGGGCAACGATCTCGAAGTGGCTCGCCGAGAATCGCCCTGGCGCGCTCTCGCAATTCAATCCCGGCGCCACCGCCGACGAAATCGCCGCCGCAGAGGCGAAGCTCGGCGTCACGCTCCCCGACGACTACAAGCAGTTCATGGCGATCCACGACGGCCAGGACGAATTCGCGCCGTTCGTGGAGCTCGGTGCGCTGCTGCCGATCGGCAAGATCGCCGACGCGCGCCAGAACATCTACGGCGAGGAGACGCCGATCGACACTGATCTCGCCGGTCCGGGCGTGCGCGCCATCGACTACAGCAACAACTGGATCCCGATCTCGCGGAGCGCTCGCAACCGCGACTATCTCTGCATCGATCTCGATCCCGCAGCAGGCGGAACGCGCGGACAGATCATCGAGTACATCGTCGATTTCAACGGTCGGAAGCTCGTCGCGAAGAGCTTCACGGAGTTGCTCGCGAAGTACTTCGAGCAGGCGCAGACCGGCGAGATCGACTTCGGGACGCCCGACGAGGACAGCGAGGAGCTCGACGACGGGTGGGACGTCGAGGAAGCACCCGCCGCTGCGCCGCCGCCGGCACCCAAGGCCCCCGCCGTGAAGGCGAAGGCTGCCCCCGCCGGGAAGGCGAAGGCCGTTGCGAAGAAAAAGCCTGTCGCGAAAGCCGCTGCGAAGCGGAAGCCGGTGGCGAAGGCGAAAGCAAAGCCTGCTGCGAAGAAGAAGTCGGCCGTGAAAGCGAAGCCTGCTGCGAAGAAGAAGGTGGCGCCGAAGGCCGCTGCGAAGAAGAAGCCGAAGAAGAAGTGACTATCGCAGCAGGTAACAGATCGTGACTTCGAGCTTCGCCGGGTTGTCGCTCCAGTCGCCGTAGATCTCCCACGAGACGCCCGCTCGTTCGCGCCCGCTCGTCGCGAACCATGCGTCGAGCTCGGCGTGTGCGCGAGGAATGTTGTCGTAACTGCCACGGCTCACCAGCATCGCAATCTCGCCGGCCGGCGCTTCGGCGGGCTGCACCTCGCCGTTGCCCGCGAACGCGCGCACGATCTCGACGCCGAAGTCCGCGACGAGCGGATCGCCGTGCTGCGCGGGATGGTGATAGACAAACACGTTGTGCCCGTCCTCGCGGAGTCCGGGATTCGCGCGTAGGTACGCCCATACGAGATCGAGGGCAGGGCGCCACGCGGCTCCGACTCCTCCAGCAGAAACGGTACGCCGAACGGCGGCGAGCTGACGAGCCGCGACGGTGGTGACCGAGACCGTCATTTCGCGCGCACCATCATCGCGCGCATCACGAGCTTGCCGTCCGTCTCGGTCGTGAACTGCACCGGGGGGCCGGGCAGGTCGACGGCGAACCAGAACCGCTTGGTCGTGGCACCGTCGAGCACCGTGTACAGGCGGGTCGTGAACGTGCCGGCGGGGATCGTCAGGGACACCTTGTCGTCGATGGTCGTCTTCGCGGCGGGGAACTTCGCGTGCTCGTGAAGATCCGTCCACTTGGACGTGCTCGTCTCCTCCGAGATGGGGTCGCCGGCCTCGTCGTGGGTGACCGAGTGGATCGTCGCGCTCCGCTTGTCGACCTTCGTGAACTCCCAGTCCTCGACGATTGCTGGCTTATCGGCCATCTCGATGCGCAGCTCGATCTTGCGGCCCTGCGGGCAGCCCGCCCGGAGCTGGTCGACGGTGAACAGCATGGGCGCGTCCACCGGTGTCTGGGGGGCCGCCGGACGAGGACCGCCGCACGCGGTGAGGGCGATTCCCAGCGCCAGGACGAGATCACGCATCGGTCTGACTCTACAGCGGGCACCGACGAAGTCGCGTATGGTCCGCGCCGTGAAGCGCTTCGCCCCGTCGACCGGTCGCAATGCCGAACCGATCCGCGAGGTCCTCGCGCGCGTGTTGCCTGCGACAGGAACGGTCCTCGAGATCGCGAGCGGCACCGGTCAGCACGCGGTCGCATTTGCGCGAGCGTTTCCTGACCTGACGTGGGTGCCCTCGGATCCCGAGGCCGCATCGCGCGACAGCATCGATTCGTGGCGTGCAGAGGCGCAGCTTCCGAACCTCGCTGCGCCGATCGATCTCGATGTGCGCGGCGAGTGGCCCGCGCTGCACGTCGACGCGATCCTGTGCGTCAACATGATCCACATCTCTCCGTGGGACGCGACGCAGGCGTTGTTCGCGCAGGCCGGCGAGCGACTCGCTCCGGGCGCGGTGCTGGTCACGTACGGTCCGTATCGCTTTCACGGCGTCTACGGCGCCGAGAGCAACGCGGGCTTCAACGAGACGCTCAAGGCGCGCGATACCGCGTGGGGCGTGCGCGACGTGGATGATCTGAGCGCGCTCGCCAAGGCTAATCGCCTCGCGCTCGTCGAGACGGTGCCGATGCCAGCGAACAACCACACGCTGGTCTTCCGTCGCCAGAGCTAGGCGCCGGTCATCCCGTTCGTCATGTCGAGCGTCGTGCCGGAGAAGCCGCGCCCCGCATCCGATACGACGAAGACCGCTGCCGCTGCGAGCTCTGCAAGCGTGTTGTGCTTGCCGCGGTGCGTTCGTGACTCGAGCATCTGCTGGAACTGATCGCGCGTGATGCCGTGCGCCTTGGCGTGCAGGCCGTAGACCTCGTCGATCGTTGCCGTCTCGGGCAGACCTGTCGTGCGGAGCACGAGCGCGCGCACGCCGTGCGGTCCGAGCTCGACGGAGAAGGTGTTCATCATCACCTCCAGCGCCGCCCACGACGGCGTCATGCCGCCCATCATCGGGATCGCCATCCGCGCCGGGTTCGCCGTGTGAGCGAGGATGACACCGCTCTTCTGCGCGACCATGCGACGAGCAGCGGCCCGCGCGGTCAGGAAGTGCGAGCGCACATACGTGTCGACGGGCTTCATGTACGCGTCGGCGGAGAGCTCGACGAGGGGGATGCCCTGGACGCCGATCTGGCCGATGCCCATCGCGTTCATCGAGATGTCCACCCGATCGAGCGTCGCGAGGTGCTTTTCGATGGCTTGTTCATCGAGCGCATCGAGCTTGGGGGCGACGACCTTCGCGCCCGCCTCCGTGAAGGCGCGGGATATCGCGCTCCCGACGGCTCCGGCTGCTCCATAAATAACGGCTGTCTTGTTCGTTAGTTGCATGCCTTCCAAGACGCGGACCGTCGCGAAAAGATGCGCGCATCCTTTTGCCTCTCTCGGTCGTCTTGGAGATATGTCGCATCACATCATTCGCTATCGGACCAAGCCGGACCGCACGGACGAGAACAAGCGCTTGATCGAAGCTGTGTTCGCCGAGCTCCGCGAGAGCCCACTGCCGGGCGTGCAGTACCGCGCCACCTGCTCGCCCGACGGTGTGTTCACGCACTTCGTCTCGTACGCCGATGGCATCGAGGGCGCGCAGCTCCCCAAGCTCGCCTCGTTCCGCCGCTTTCAAGAAGGCATCAAGGAGCGCTGCCTCGAACAGCCCGCGCGCACTGACGAGACGTTGATCGGTAGCTTCGGCTGATGCGCGGCGTCGCTCCGCTCGCGGCGGGCGATCACGCTTCTCTCGCCACGGTACTGCGCGAGCTGCGCCCATCGCTGCATCGCTACTGTGCGCGCATGACGGGCTCCATCATCGACGGCGAGGACGCGGTACAAGACGCGCTCGTCAAGGCCGTGGCCGCGTTCGACCGCGAAGGAGCGATCGAGAATCCCGAGGGCTGGTTGTTTCGCATCGCGCACAACACCGCACTCGATCTGCTTCGCCGCCGCGCCCGCGAGCAAGGTAGCGACGAGGAGCTCGCCACGATGGAGGATCCGCGAACCGATGCCGATCACGCACTTGCCACGCGCGCCGCACTGCGCACGTTCATGCAACTCCCCGTCGCGCAGCGGCAGGTCGTGATCCTCATGGATGTGCTCGGCTACTCGCTCGACGAGATCGCAGCGCTGACCGAGAGGAGTATTCCGTCGATCAAGGCGGCGCTTCACCGTGGGCGCGAGACGTTGCGCGAGCTGGTCGCGTCCGAACGTCCGCCGATCTTCGACGCGCCGACGGATGCCCGCTTGCTCGCGTACATCGATCGTTTCAACGCCCGCGACTTCGATGCCGTGCGGGACATGCTCGCCGAGGACGTTCGTCTCGACCTCGTCGGCAAGCGCCAGATGAACGGCAAGCCCGAGGTGCGCACCTACTTCAGCAACTACTCGTCGATGAGCGACTGGCACCTCGTTCCCGGCGTCGTCGATGGTCGCGATGTCGCGCTGGTCTACGATCCTGCGCAACCGGATCGCGTCGCGTATTTCGTGCTGCTCACCTGGGATCACACCGACAAGTTGATCGCGGTGCGCGACTTTCGTTACGCGCGCTACGCGATGTAGCCGGCGCTCCGATGTAACGTTCGGAGATGTCCGTTGTAAGTCGTGTTCTAGGCGCGCTGGTGATGAGCGCGGTGGTGGTTAGTGTTGCCCATGCGGATCCGCAGAGTGATGCGGAGAAGGCTGCGCGAGCGCAGGCCAACGCGGCCATCGACGCGATGTGCCTTCCCCCAACGATCGCCACCATCATGAAGAAGGGCTCGGACGCCCCGGCCAGCGAGCAGAAGGTCATGCAGGACTGGATGCAGGCGCACGCGATGGAGCTCGGGCAGCTCTGCAAGCAGAAGAAGGCGGCTGCACCTCCGCCGGCCAAGGTCGATCCGCCAGCGCCGACCAAGGGCACGCCGATCCCCGGCAGCTTCAATCCGAGCGATATCAACTTCCGCAACTTCCTCCCGACCGAGGACCCGAAAGCGGACTTCGCGAAGCGCAAGGTTCCGAAGAAGGAGGACGTCGCGAAGCAGGCGAAGGCGTTCGCTGACGCGCTGGAGAAGAAGCTCGACGCCAAGGATAAGGGCATCCTGCAGAAGCTCCTGATCTCGGCGAAGAACGACTATCACTACCTCGCGAAGAGCGCCGTGTTCATGTACGGCGTCGACGCCGATGTCTCTTCCGTCATGCTCGCGCGCGCGGTCGGGCAGGTTCCCGACGATGCGAGCGCCGTGCTGTCGCTGTCGGCCCTTCTTCACGGCCGCCAGGACTGGGCCGCCGCCTACGATCTCGCGACCTATGTCGACTCGTTCCAGCCGAACAACCCCGAGGTGATGAACACGCGCGCGTTCCCGGCGATGTATGGCGGTGACTTCACGCTCGCGAGGACGCTGTTCAGCTCCTCGCTCAGAGCAAACCCAGATCAGGCGCGCGCGTACATGGGGACCGCATTGCTGGCTGCCGCCAAAGGCGACATGCTGGTCGCCCAGCACGACTTCCGGAACTCGCTCGCGCACCAGTGGAATCCGATCGCGGCGAGCGGTGCTCACGCGAACGGTGACAAGGCAGATGCGCTGCCGCCGATCGACGATGACCGCGTCGCGCGCCCCGGCGAGCCCAAGGGCAGCGATCCGGGCCAAGAGGGCGGCCCCGAGTCGAACGGGACAGGCGATGCGGGCAACTGGGGCGAGGCGATGGACTATCCGGACCTACCCGCGACTCCGAGGGAGTTCGTGAAGGAGACCGGCGGCATCGGCCAGTGGATGGTGCAGGGCCAGCAGGATCTCAAGACGATCAACGACGTTCGCAAGCAGGCCCTCGCCGACTTCAATGCGAGCCCACCGAAGTACGGCCCGTCTGCGATGGATGACGGCACGATCATCTGGCCGCGCATCTTCACGCGTCAGCTGTTCATGCTCGACGAGGCAGAGAAGCGCTACTACGCGCACGTCGGTCAGCATCCGCAGCAGATCGTCGATCAAATGGCGAACTGGGCGGCGACCACGGGCGCGCAGAACTCCGACATCGAGAAGCAGTTCGCGAAGGACGTGAGTGGCTGCGGCACCGATGAGGGCTGCAAGAAGCGCGGCGAGATCAAGCACTGCAAGGCAAAGGAAGCGCTCCAGAAGCGCGCCCACGAGTTCGCGTCGAGCATCTGGGCGCAGCACGCCGTGCCGATCCGTGACGCTTCGCTCGCGTACTACAACGAGACGTCCAAGGTGATCCGCGAGATCACGGATCCGCGCCTCTGGCGCCTGGCGAACATCAACCGCCGGTGGAACATCCGCCACTTCCTGCGCATCAACCCGCGCATGGCATTGGGCGTATGGGTCTCGGTCATGCCGGGACTGGACCCCAACTGCGATAGCGCGAAGCTCGAGCAGGAGCTCGCGGCCATCATCGCGGCGGAGAACGCGAAAGACGGCAAGGCCGATCCGCAGAAGCCGCCCGCTTGCGACCCGAGCACGGACCTCGCGTTGTCGATCTCCATCGCGAGCCTCACGCTCGGCTGCGACAAGGTCGAGTTCGAGTTCGGTGAGGGCCTCGGCATCGACATGGAGCATCACTTCGCGGTGAACGGGCTCAAGCAGCCGAACGACGAGATCTGGATCGGCGCGATCGCGAAGACCGGTGGTGCCGTCGGTGTCGCCAAGTTCGAAGCGGCCGCAAAGGCGGGCGTCTACTTCCAGCAGACCGCTGGAGCGATCAGCGATTACGGCTTCAAGGCGAGCGCAGAGGTCGACGCGCAGGCGGCCGGCGTCATCCGCAACGAGACCAAGGTCGAGCTCAAGATCAGCGCCATGAACTCCGAAAACAGCGGCCCGAGCGCGAGCAGCACGACCAAGTTCGGTCCGATGTCCTGAGCCAATTGATGTCTCGGTGACACGAGAGACCCTCGCGGGTAGCGCGTAGTGCACGCCGCGCGCCGCGCCTAGAGTGACCGCGATGTCGCTCCCCAAGGTTGCCGTGATCCCGTCCACCACGCGTCAAGGGCGCTTCGCAGATCGCGTGCTCGCATGGTTCATGCCGCTCGCGACCGCGCGCACCGATCTGACCTACGAGGTGCTCGACCTGCGCGACTATCCGATGCCGTTTTTCGACGAGCCGCGCTCGCCGATGATGCTCGCGCCGAAGAACGACGTCGCGTTGCGTTGGGCCGCGAAGCTCGCCGAGTACGACGCGTTCATCTTCGTGACGGCCGAGTACAACCACGGCATCCCCGCCGTGTTGAAGAACGCGCTCGACTACGCATACGCGGAATTCGTGAAGAAGCCGGCGACGTTTGTCGCGTACGGCAATGCAGGCGGCGCGCGCGCGGTGGAGCAGCTACGGCTCGTGCTCGCGGAGCTGCAAGTCGCGACGTTGAAGCATGACGTGCACATCAACATGATCGAGATGCTCGGCATGCTGCGCGACGGGAAGACGTTCGCGGACTATCCCTACTTGGACGTGCCCGTGGCGAAGGCCCTGGACGAGCTGGCGTGGTGGACCGCTGCGTTAAAAACGGCCCGTAGCTAACTTCTGGCTGCGATCCGGGCACTTAGCAGGAGCCAAAAAAAAGATCGGTCCGCTGCATCCAGTTCCTCGTAGCCGGCGAATTGCTTCTTCGAGCGCCCAACTGCTCGGAGGAACCTGATGAAGACCACGACTCTCGCCGCACTGCTCTCCGCCTCGCTGTCCCTGACCGCTTGCACGTCGTCGAATGATGGACCGTCCGGCACTGCGCGCCTTCGCATCGCGCATCTGTCGCCCGATGCTCCGGCCGTCGACGCGTGCATCGCTCCGGCGGGCTCGGGCGAGTGGCAGGGCCCGTTGCTCGCGAGCAACGGTGCGGCGACGGGTCTCTCGTACGGCAACCTCACCAAGTACCTCGACGTTCCCGCGGAGCAGTACGACGTGCGTATCGTCGCGCCCGGCTCTGCGAACTGTGACACCGCGCTCGGCGGTCTCGCGGACATCACGGACCTCCCGGTCCTGAAGGACGGCGACTCGGCAACGATCTCTGCGATCGGTCGCCTCGACAACAAGACGAGCCAGCCGTTCCGTCTCACGACCTTTCTCGATGATGCGGACGTCACGTTCGGTAAGGCGAAGCTGCGCGTCATCCACGCCGCGCCGGGCACCGCGGGTGTCTCGGTCGGCTTCGGTGGTGGCGTCACGTACTCGCCGTTCATCGACAACGTGCAGTTCGGCTCGACGACGCAGGCGAACAACGGTTACTTCGAGGTGGACCCGATCAGCGGCGCCGAGATCACGGCGCGCGACATCGTCAGCCAGCGCGATGCGATCAGCATCAAGCCCGTGAACCTCCCGGCCGGCGCGATCGCGACCGCATTTGCGATCGGCACCGCGGGCGATGCGACGTCGCCGCTCGACGTTCTCCTGTGCGTCGATAGTGCTGCGCCGCAGGGCCTGCTCTCCGACTGCAAGAAGGTCGGTAGCGCCCCCGAGCGCGCGCACATCCGCATCGCGCACCTCTCGCCTGACGCGCCGAAGGTCGACGTGTGTCTCGCGCCGGCCGGCTCGGGTCAGTGGGGCAAGCCGTTGCTGCGCACGCTCGGCGGCACGGGCCTCAGCTACAGCCAGGTCACCACGTACGTCGATCTCCCGGTCGCCTCGTACGACGTCCGCGTGATCACCGCGACCTCGACGGGTTGCGAAGCCGGTGCGGTGCCCGACACGAACGGTGTCGCGGTGACGGCGGGTCTCTACGCGACGGTCGCCGCCACGGGCGACCTCGACAACTCGGGCGCGGCTGCGAGCGACCCGTCCTTTGCGCTCAAGGTCATCGTCGACGACGCGACGCGCGATTCCTCGAAGCTCAAGCTCCGCTTCTTCCACGCATCGCCCGGCACGCCCGCCGTCGACATCGGTATCAACCAGGGCATCCACTTCGTTCGACTGTTCGCGGGCGTCGCGTTCGGTAACACGGGCAGCGTGAGCGGCAGCTCGTACTACTCGGGCGCAGGCGTGACTGCACCGGTCACCGCGCGCATCGCGAACGCGCAGTCGGATGCGCTCTCCACCGCGGCCGTCGCCTTCGCGAACAACGAGATCTATTCTGCATTCGCGATCGGCGGCAAGACGGGCCAAGCCGCGAACCCGCTCAAGGTGCTGCTCTGCACCGACACCGCGCCCGCGAATGGTCTGCTCTCGTCCTGCGTCGTCGCTCCCTGATGGATGGTACCGTCCGCGCGCGATATGGACCCCGCAGCGAACCGCCCGCCGGTGACGTTGCCCCCTCTGATGGGGCGCGTTGCGGCGGGCGATTCCGTTGCGATGCGCGAGTGTCTGCAGCGCTACGGCAACCTCATCTACTCCATCGCGCGCCGGTTCGATCCGGGCGATGCGGAGGACGCCGTCCAGGAAATCTTTCTCGACCTCTGGAAGAGCGCGGTGCGGTTTGACGAGAACGTCGCTTCCGAGACGGCGTTCGTCGCGATGATTGCCCGCCGCCGGTTGATCGATCGCCGCCGCGCGAGTCGCCGCCGCCCGACGACCGAGCAGATGCCCGACCGGCCCACGATGGTGGACCCGGGTGCGATGCCGGATGCGTGCGTCGAGGCTCAGCAAGCTACCCGCGCCCTCGAGCAGCTCCGGCCCGAACAGCGCCAAGTCATTGTTCTCTCGGCAGTTCAGGGCATGTCGCACGGCGAAATCGCCGCCCAGACCGGCATGCCGCTCGGCACCGTAAAAGCCCACGCCCGGCGCGGATTACTGTCGATCCGGGCGGCCCTCACCGGCGTAGATCAGGGGGAGTCGTGAAGCACTTGAGCGATCAAGAACGCATGCGCGCCGAAGAGCTCCTGGAGCTGCGCGCGACGATCGGCCTCGAGCCGGATGAAGAGCGAGAGCTCGTCGCGCTCGGTGTCGCCGACGATGTGAGCTTCGACCTCGCCGCCGCCTCGATCTCCATCGCGACGCTCGATGTCGTGGACGAGATGCCGGCCGCTCTGTCGGCGAAGATCCTGCTCGAGCTTCCCGGCGCCTCCGATACGACCGTCATGCCGGCGATGCGCATGAGTGGTCTCGTGCAGGACTCCACGGCGGAGCGCACGCGGCTCGGTGTGGGTGCATACGCGCCGCCCGTCGCATCCGCCCCCGCGAGCTCCCCTGTTCAACCGACGAAGACGCCCGACGTGATTCCGATCGACGTCGCACGGTTCAAGCGGCGTGCAGCGATCGCGTCCACGGTGGCGGCGCTCGGTCTCGCAGCTGCTGCGGCCGCCGTGATCTACGTGCAGACCAGGGCGCCGATCGTGAAGACGATCGCGGAGAATCCGAAGCAAGTGCAATCACCGTCGGAGCAGCGTGCGGCGCTGCTCGCGAACGCCAAGGACGTCACGACGATCGCGTGGACGGCGACCAAGGATGCCAACGCGGTCGGCGCAACTGGTGATGTCGTGTGGAGCGCGAGCGCGCAGCAGGGCTTCATGCGCTTCAAAGGCCTCGCCGCGAACGATGCAAAGCAGATCCAGTATCAGCTGTGGATCTTCGATGCGGACCGCCCCGAGGCGACGCCTGTCGACGGCGGCGTGTTCGATGTCGCGTCCACCGGCGAGGTCGTCGTTCCGATCAGCGCCAAGCTCGCGGTGGGTAAGCCGACGCTGTTCGCGGTGACGGTGGAGCGACCGGGCGGTGTCGTCGTGTCCAAGCGCGAGCGAATCGTCGTGACGGCAGCGCTCCCGAGCTAAGTACGCGATCTTTCTGATCATCGAATCTCTTGCGCCAGGCCTCGATTCACGGGACAAGGGCCCCCTGATGACTCGCGTTGCCGCTGCCCTCGCCCTCGCCGTTGCGTCTCTTGCCGCATGCGCGAAGCCGTCGCAGACGCGCGTCGAGCAGCCGCGCCAGAGCGGCAACACGGACTCGTACTGGCTCTGCCACGACTCTCGCTTCCAGTGCGAGCCGGCGGATCTCCAGCTGCCGGCCGACAAGATCGTTCCCGACCAGGGCATCCAGGTCGATACGAACCTCTGGCAGCCCGGCCACCGCTCGAACCTCGGCTAGAGATCCGCAGCGACGTTCAGGTCGTTCGCGTACTCGCTCGGTCCGACGGGCACGATGCGCGTCGGGTTCACGTTGTCCTGGCTCCAGTAGTAGTGCGTCTTGATCTCGTCGAGGTGACACGTCGCGCGGATCGCCGGCACTTGGTACATGCGGCGCGTGAAGCGCCAGAGGTTCACGTGGTCGCGCAGGCGCTTCACGTTGCACTTGAAGTGGCTGAAGTAGACGAGATCGAAGCGCAGGCACGTCGTGAACAGCGCGATATCCGCTTCCGTCATTTGATCGCCGCACGTGAACGGTCGCTTTCCTAGCTCCGCGTCCCAGTGTGCGAGTGCGGCGAACAGCTCGCCGACCGCTTTCTCGTACGCATCCTGCGTGCGTGCGAATCCGGCGCGATACACGCCGTTGTTGATCGGCTGATAGATCTCGTCGATGACCGCATCGATCTGCGGGCGCAGCTTCTCCGGCGCGAGCGTATCGACGAGGGGATTCTTCGCGACACCCGAGAGCTCCACGTCGAAGATGCGCATCACTTCGCGCGACTCGTTGTTCACGATCGTCTTGGCCTGCGTATCCCAGAGCACGGGCACGGAGACGCGACCGGTGTAGTCAGACTTCGCGCGGACGTAGACGTCGGAGAGATACTTCGACGGCCCGTACGGATCCGGATCGCGCAGCTCCCAGCCGTACTCGCCCATGAGCGAATCGACCATTGTCACGCCGACGACAGACTCCAGGCCGCGGAGCGCGCGCGTGATCAGCGTGCGATGAGCCCACGGACACGCGTAGGCCGCGTACAGGTGGTAGCGACCCGGTGCCGCGTCGGCGGCTTTCACGTGATCGCGAAACGATGTGGCAGGCCGAGTGAACGCACCGCCGGCGGATCCGAGTTGCGCCTTTTCCCAGACGCCGTCGACGAGCTGACCCATGGCTCGTGCGTACCACGCGCTTACTTGCGGCGGCGGCGAACGATCGCGATCGCGGCGAGGCCGATGAACGCGAGGCTGCCCGACGATCCGCTCGTGCTGCAGCCACCGCCACCGTCGTGGTGGGTATCGACGCCGTCGTCGCCCGAGCCGCCACCCGAGCCGCTTCCCGTTCCGTCGCTGCCCGAGCCGGTGCCCGGATCCGTGGCACCCATCGTGGTGTCGACCCAGGCGATCTCCGCCGCGACCGACGTGTACAGGTCGAAGCCTTCGCCGCAGTTCTCGAGGTTGCCGCCCGAGGTGACGCCGGCGACGGTCAGGACGCCGCCGCTCATGAAGAACGCAGGACCACCGCTGTCGCCGTAGCAGCTGCCGCTACCGTCGCCCGCGTTCATGCAGACGAGGTTCGCGTCCAAGATGGTCGGGTCGTTGGCGCCCGAGCACGCGACGGTCGTCTTGTCGACCTTGCGCAACAAGCCGGCGCCGTCGCTGTGTTGGTTGTTGCTGGAAGCGCCATAGCCGACCTCGGTCACGGTCGACCCCGTCGCGAGCTGCGTACGGTAGAGCGGAGACGGCGTCACGTTCGTGACCGGCGCGGCGAGCTTGAGCAGCGCGATGTCGTTGTCCCACGCGTCGCCGTTGTAGCCGGGGTTGTAGTGGACCTCGGCGACGGCGACGACGGTGCCTCCGCTCCCCGAGTTGATCTCGGTCGCGCCGAAGCGAACGTGCATCGGATCGGTCTCCGGTTGCAGCGTCTGCTCGTCGAGCACGCAGTGCGCGGCGGTGAGCACCCATTGATCCGCGATCAGCGTGCCGCTGCAGAACCAATCGCCGGGCGTGAACTCCACGCCGACAACCGACGGGTAGTCCGTCGGCGCGGCGGTCGTGCCGCCGATGATCTCCTGCTCGTTCGATCCGAGGTCAGCGGGATCCGACGCCGAGATACAGGCAGGTAGAGCGAGCACAGCGGCAGCGAACATCGAAAAGCGCATGCAGTCCCTCGGAGCAAGTGGTGGGCCGATGGTGCGTCGACCGAACGTCCACGTCGATGCCGCAGTGCATGCTGAAACGAACAGTCACAGACACGATCGGTCGTGCACTGCGATGCGCGATTCGCGCTGTGGTTCGTCGAAATTCGGTCCCGGGACAGCCTGGAGACAAGAAGACCGACGAGGAAATGCATCACTGGCTATCGGATCCGCCTGGGGGAGAACTCCGGGGGACGCCTCCCCGGTGATGCATCCAAGCAGCTATTCCGCGGCGGCCAAGCGAACTGCCGTTTGCACCGCTGTGGTCACGTCTCTCCACCACGGCACTGGTCCATCGACGTGCGAGGGCTCGAACGGGCGACCGATCTGCGGCGTGAGGATGCGCGCACCTCTGGTCTTGGCGAGCGCGAGTAGCTGCTCGGCGGGATCCGCCCACGGGTGAAGACCGAGGTCGAACGTGCACCAGTGCACCGGTAGCAGCGTCCCTCCACCGAGCATGTCGAACGCCTTCAACGCGTTCTCGGGCCCGAGATGGATCGTCCCCCACGCCGGATGCCAGGCACCGACCTCCAGCATCGTCAGGTCGAACGAGCCGAACTTGTTCTTGATGTCGACAAACTCCTCCGTCAGGCCGGTGTCGCCCGAGAAGAAGATGCGCTGCTTGGGCGACTCGATCACCCATGACGACCACAGCGTGGTGTTGCGACCGCTGCCGAGGCGCCCCGAGAAATGCTGAGACGGCGTCGCCGTGAAGCGAAGGTCGGCATTGACGTTGTACGCCTCCCACCAGTCGAGCTCGTGGATGTTCTCGCGCTTCACGCCGAACTTCTCGAGGTGGACGCCGACACCGAGCGACGTGACGAACGGAACGTCTCGCTTTGCGAGCTCGACGATCGTCGTCTTGCACAGGTGATCGTAGTGATCGTGCGAGACCAGCACGGCATCGATCGGCGGTAGTTGCTCGATCGAAACGGGCGCCGCGTGGAAGCGCTTGGGGCCGGCGAACGACACGGGGCCGAGCCGATAGCCGAACACCGGATCCGTCAGGACGCGCAGCCCATCTACTTCGAGCAGCACCGTCGAGTGACCGAGCCACGTCGCGCGAAAGCCACTCTGCACCGGCGTCGCCCACGCGGAGAGGGGGTTGTCGACGGGGATGGCGCCGGGCGGCTTGCGCTTCTTGCCGCCCAACAGGAACTCCTTCATCACGCCGCCTTGCGAACCGCTCTGGAGGCCCGCCGTGATGGGCGCGGTGTTGTGGAAGTGGCCGTCGCGATATTGCTTGGACGCGAGGGCGCGCTCTTTCCGCAGACCGTCAAACCGCATGAGATCCAGGGTAACCCCGCGGAGGACCTTGTCGACTGTCGATGTTTCCGACAGCTCAGTCTTCGGAAACAGGCTGATGGTGCCGAACGACGCGATCGCGGCCGGCGCGCTTCGCCCGATACAGCGCGGAGTCGGCGGCCTTGATGAGGCCTTCGCCGTCGCTGACGAAGTCACCCGTGTTCGCGCACACGCCAAAGCTCGCCGTGACCTTCGCGGGTTCCTCGATCGCCGCGATCGCCGCGCGCAGCTTCTCGGCCAACGTCGCCGCGACCCGCTCGTCGACATCCGTGTAGAGCACGACGAACTCCTCGCCGCCGTAGCGGGCCACGAAGTCCGTCGAGCGCACGCACTCGCGCAGCGTCCGACCGACCGCCGCGAGCACTTCGTCGCCGGTCTTGTGGCCGAAGGTGTCATTCACCTTCTTGAAGTGATCGACGTCGGTGATGACGACCGCGAACTTGCGACCGCGACCGCCTTCGCGCGCGAGCATGGAGAGCCGCTCGCGCAGTGCGCGCTTGTTGGGCAGCGCGGTGAGATCATCGGTCACGGCGAGCTCGGCGAGGGCGTGTTGCGCTTTCTTGAGAGACGTGACGTCGCGAAACGTGATGACACCGCCGATCGATGCGCCTCGATCGTCGATCATCGGGCGACCTGTCGCGATCAGGTAGCGCGAGCTGGGGCGAGCGCGCGTGCGGAGGATGACCTCCTTGCCCTCCGTGACCTCGCCGCGGAGCGCGCGACCGAGAGGGAGCTCCGCCTGCGGAATCTCGGTCTCGCCGTCGAGATCGAAGACGCCATACGCCGCGCTGCGCTCTTCGGGTGTCTTGATGGCATCGCCGACCCCGAGGATCTCGTGCGCCGCCTTGTTCGATACCGTCACGCGGCCCGTCCGGTCGACGGCCATGATGCCTTCGCCCGCGTTGCGCAACACCGTCTCGAGCAAGCGGGTCTTCGCGTTCGCTTCGTCCTGGACGCGCTTGAGGTCGGTGACGTCGTTCGCAATGCCGAGCGTCTTACGCGGGATGCCGTTCGCGTCGCGCTCGAAGACCGTCTCGCTCGCCTCGAACACGCGGTAGTCGCCGTTCGCTGCCTTCACGCGAAACCGCAGGCGCGCGACCTCGCCGTCCTTGAGCGTGAGCATCCGCTTGAAGTGAAGCTCCGAGTTCTGCGCGTCGTCGGGATGGAAGATGCGCTCGACGAGCTTGCTGCCGTCGTCGGCGGGCGAGTAGCCGATCAGATCGACAAAGCGTCGGTTCGCAAACACGTTCTTCTTGTCGACGAGATCGAACAGATACATCACGTTCGGCGAGAGCTCGGCGACCTTCTCGAACATCTCGCGCGAGCGGAAGCCGAGCCGCGCTTCGACGAGATCCACGACGACCTGCGAGAGCGCCGTCAGGGTCTCGAGCTGCTGAGGCGTCAGCTGGCGCGGCTTCCTATCGATGATGCACAGCGTGCCGAGCGCGAACCCCTCGCGCGTCATGAGCGGCGCGCCCGCGTAGAAGCGGATGAACGGCTCGCCCGTGACGAACGGGTTGTATGCAAAGCGGACGTCCTCGAGCGCGTCCGATACGACGAGCGGCTGCACGTCGAAGAGCGCATGGGCGCAGAACGCGAGGTCGCGATCCGTCTGTGTCGCGTCGAGACCGATACACGACTTGAACCACTGGCGGTCCGCATCGACGAGCGACACGAGCGCGATCGGGACGTCGAATAGCTTCGCTGCGAGTGCGGTGATGCGATCGAACTCGGGCTCCGGAACGGTGTCGAGCAGCATGTAGCGCCGCAGCGCTGCAAGCCGATCACTCTCGTTCTCCGGAAGGGGAGCCGCCGTCACAGCGCCAATTCTAAGCTACCTACGCAGGGTGGAACATGTGGACGACACGTCCATACGGATCGTTCACGTTCGCGGTGCCGGGGAGTGCCCTGTATGCGAGTAGGACAGCCATTGCCATGCAAAATGCCAGAACGACACCTCTCCACCGGACGAGGCGGCGTAGTGGAAGCACCGCGACGAGCGTCACGACCACAAAGTAAGGAACGACTGACACGATCGCGGGCAGTCCGAGCCACGTGCCGAGGTTGGGCGCAACGTGGCCCTCACGGAGCAGGCGCAGCGCGAGCTCGTGGAGCGGATTTCGAAATGATTCAGGCCAGTACGGAAAGGTCGCCGTCGTTACAGAAAATACGACGATGCCGACGAGCGCGAGCCCTCCGGCGATACTCATGGGGACCCATCTATTTTTCCACGTATCCAGCTGCGCCGTGATCGGGGGGAGCAGGAACGGGAGCAGCACGACGATGTAGCGCGGGCCAACGGACCACCCACCGCGCCAGAAGTTGATCGACGACACGAACAACACGTAGATGACGAGGATCACCGCGCACACGATCGCGACCGCACGCTCGCGCTTCCAGAGCACTGCGTACCCGGGGAACGCGAGCAGCAGGAACGGCGAGAGTGCGAACAGGCCAAAGTGCGGAGCGATCGTCGAGCCGATGAACGCTTCGCTGCGCAGCTTGGTGATACCGAGAAAGCCCTGCTGGTGATAGACGGCGAACGTGGTCGATGCGCCGTAGCCCGTGTGCAGCGGGCCTCCAAAGCAGACCGTGTGGTACGCGAGCAGCGCGGCGATCGGAATCGCGGCGGCGATGGCGGTGTACGCGATCGCCTTGATGAGGGCAGGGCGGGGCCAGTGGCGAATCTTCCAGATGATGTGGACGGCGAGCGGCACCGCGGCGAACGCGGCCTGGTAGTCGACCAGCGGTGCACAGCCAATGAGGAAGCCGGCGATCGCGAACGCGCGTACGTGACGCTTCTCCTCCGCCCCATCGAGCGCGAAGATCCAGGCGCTCGCGACACAGATCGCGGACAGCTGGTGCGCGAAGAACAGGCACGAGTACGTGAATGCCATCGTCCCCAGCGCGTAGGCGACGAGGACAACGCGTCGTACGTTGGGGTCCGGTGAAAACCGCGCGAGGAACTTTGCGAGCAGTGCCAGGAACAGCAGTGACGGGATCACGCCGCTGACGACGCGCGAGATCCACATGGTCGCGTCCAGGCTCGGCTCGCCAAACAGCGCGACGACCCAGTAGACAGGCAGGACCAGCCACGACGACCCGGGGGCCTTGTTGGAATACTGGTGGTTACCGAACGGCGAGACGTCCGCGGTGGTCCCCCAGCGCGCGACCTGGTGGTCGATCGCGAATGTGTGGTCGTGGGCCATCGCCTTGACCAGGTAGACACGGGGGAGCTCGTTCGCCGAATGGACGGCCGGAAAGTTCGGGAACGCATATAGGTACGCGACAGCGATGGCGATTAGCCATCCGGCCTGCGATAACCTGGCGCGCCACATGCGCGGTCGACCGTACATCTTCGCCGTTGCGTGCGCGAGCACGTCGACGATCGCGTTGGAGCTCGTGCTCACGCGGATCTTCAGCGTGACGATGTACTACCACTTCGCGTTCCTGGCGATCTCGACGGCCCTCCTGGGCCTCGCCGCCGCCGGCTCGACGATCTTCGTGTTCCCCAAGGTGTTCACGTCGGAGCGAGCCCCCCGCCTGGCGGCGCTCTTCATGCTCGGGTTCGCGGTGTTCACGCTGTGGGCGCTGCACGCGGCCGTGTCCAACCCGGTGTCCCTCAAGGACGTGACGTCCAATTTGGGGACGTTAGCGGCGGTCTACATCGCGACCGCGGCGCCGCTGATCTGCGTCGGGTTCGCCGTCTCCCTCGCGATCGCGCACGCAGGGGACCAGATCGGCAAGATCTACATGTTCGATCTGGTCGGTGCCGGTATCGGCTGCATCGTCGTCGTCATCATCATCGGGCAGCTCGGGGCCCCCGGTGCGCTGATGGTGGTCGGCGCGCTCGGCGCTCTGTCGGGCCTCTTGTTCGCCATCTCCGATCGCAGGTGGACAGCGTGGAAAACGGTCACCACGTTGTGCGCCGTCGCGTTTCTCGCCCTGGGGTTCCTCGGCGTCACCGAGGGCAGCGCGCACCGCTTTGGCATCGTGCGCAACCCGACCAAGTTCCTCGGCAACCGCAAGGTGATGTTCGAGAAGTGGAATTCGTTCTCGCAGATCACGGTCGCGCCCGCCGGTGACCCCGATCACCTCTGGATCTTCATCGACGGCGATGCCGCCACGCGCATGTGGAAGCGCGAGGCCGTCGAGGCCAAAGAGGACCCGCGCACGCGCATCCCGGAGATCCGCTGCGCCGCGCTCGCGTACGCACTCCGTCCCTCCGGCCCTGCCGCGATCATCGGCCCCGGCGGCGGCACCGACGTTCTGTCCGCGCTGCGCGCCGGCGTGCAGAAGGTCGTCGGCATCGAGATCAACCCGCTGATCGCGAACGACGTCATGCGCGGCGAGTTCCAGGACACGTCGGGTGATCTCTACGCAAAGGACCCTCGCGTCCACATCGTCGTCGACGAGGGCCGCAGCTACCTCCGCCGCAGCGGTGAGCAGTTCGCCACCATCCAGGCCACGCTCGTCGACACGTGGGCCGCCTCCTCCTCGGGCGCATTCACCCTCTCGGAGAACAACCTCTACACCGTCGAGGCGTTCGACGAGTTCTTCAGCGCGCTGGCCCCTCACGGCCTCCTCGCGATGACGCGCTGGTACGACCCTTCCAAGCCGGCCGAGATGGTTCGCCTCCTCGCGATCGCGCGCGCGGCGCTCGAGAAGCGCGGCGTTCCGACCAAGGAGATCCCTCAACACTTCCTGATCGCCACCGACGGCCAAGCGCGCGCCACGCTGATGGTCTCGCGCGATGCGTTCAGCGATACCGACCACGCGACCTACGTCGCCCAGATCGTCGCGCAGAAGGTCCGCTCGCTCTACGTGACCGGCGACGCGCAGAGCGACAAGAGCCTCGCGGGCGTCATCGAAGCGCCCGACATGGACGCGTTTCTCGCGACGCTGTCCTACGACGCGACGCCCACGACGGACAACAAGCCGTTCTTCTTCTATCACCAGCGCTTCACCGACATCCTCGGCTCGTTCGGCAAGTCCGCGGCGGGTCAGCTCAACAACGTCGCGCTCGTCGTGCTGCTCGTCATGCTCGGCTTCTCGCTGCTGTCGACGATCCTGTTCGTGCTCGTCCCGCTCGTGCTCTTCCGCCGCAAGGACCTCGCCGAGAACCGCGGGACCAAGCTGCGCGTCATCGGCTACTTCGGTTGCCTCGGCCTCGGCTTCATCCTCGTCGAGCTCGGGTTCATGCAGCAGTTCGTGCTGTTCCTCGGCCACCCCGTGTACTCGCTCGCGGTCGTCCTCTCGGGTCTGCTGATCGCCTCCGGCATCGGTGCGGGTATCTCGCCGCGCCTCCGCGAGCGCTTCGGCGATAGGACCACACGCGTGACCGTCATCGCGCTCGCGTTCGTCCTCGTGCTCTACGGCCTGATTCTCTCGCCGCTGTTCGGCGCGCTCATCGGCCTGCCACTCGCGGGTCGCATCATCATCGCGGCGATCCTCGTCGCGCTGCCCGGCTTCGTGATGGGCACGTTCGTTCCCGCCGGCGTTCGCGCTGCCGACGCTGTCGCGCCCGGCCTCGTCGCGTGGGGCTGGGGCCTCAACGGCGCCACCTCCGTTGTCGGCTCGTCGCTCGCTGTCATGCTCTCGATGAACGTCGGCTTCCGCGTCGTGCTGTTCATCGGCGTCG
Organism: Kofleriaceae bacterium; assembly: GCA_036499725.1. GTDB lineage: Bacteria > Myxococcota_A > Polyangia > Haliangiales > Haliangiaceae > JABFXX01. The sequence continues at coordinate 57,477 of DASYDE010000043.1, read as the reverse complement.
CGATCTACGTGCTCGCGGGCGCGCTGCTACCGAGTCCTCGTCCGGCCGCGTGACTCGAATCGCAGTGCTCGGTGTGAACGCGGGTGGTCGATGCGGGGTGGCTCGCGAGCTTCCACGGGGGACGGATCGGTCGACGCGTAAGATCACCACCGCAGTTCGGGCACACGCCGAGCAGCTTGGTCTCGACGCAGTTCGCGCAGAACGTGCACTCGAACGTGCAGATCATCGCGTCTACCGCCTCGGGCGGAAGATCCTTGTCGCAGCATTCACAGCCGGGGCGTAGTTGGAGCATCGGGCTGCCGATTATCTCCTGGTGAGGGCGCTTTTGCTTCATCGTTGAGAGGTCGCATGCGCGCCTGGACCCTCGCTCTGATCGCCACCTCCGGATGCCGCGGCGTCCTGGGGATCGAGGATCCGACGATCGGCGACGACACGCCGGTCGACGCGATGTCGATGGACACCGGCGGCGGCAGTGACGCTCCCGCCGGCCCCACCTGCCTCGACAAGTGGAAGAACGGCACGGTGCAGCTCACGACGCCGGCTCCCGTGCTCGACACGGCCACTATCGCGAAGCAGTTCTCTCCGTGGGTCTCCGACGACGAGCTGGAGCTGTGGTTCACGGCGTCCGTCGGGAGCGGGTCGCGCCAAGGCGTGTTCCGCGCGACGCGCGCGAGCACGAGTGCGATGTTCACCAACCCCACCGAGCGCGGCGATCTCGACAACAACAACGCAGATAACTTCGACATCGAGCTCTCGAGCGACGGCCTGACCGCGATCGTCGCGAACCAGGACCGCACGGATGGTCCCGGGCTTCCCGATCTGTTCCTCGCGACGCGCGCATCCACGAGCGCGAACTTCGGTGCGCTCAGCGCGACTCCGCTCGGCGGCGTCGACACCATCAACTTCGAGATCGACTCGGCGCTGTCGCGCGACGGACTACGGCTCTACTTCACGCGCATCACCAAGGGCACGTCCGACCCGGCGCAGATCTACATCTCGTCGCGTGCGTCGACGAGTGCCGCGTTCGGCACGCCTACCCTGTTTGGCTTTGGCGGCGGCAACGATGACTCGACCCCAGGGTTGTCAGCAGACGAGACGGTGATCGTGTGGTCGCGCGGCGAGAGCTCGTACAACCTGTATTACGCGACGCGTGCCACCACGAGCGCGACGTTCGGGTCCGCGACGGCGGTGCCGATCGTCGCGACCGGCGGTGACGACGGACCGTTCTTGTCCGCCGACTCCTGCACGCTCTACTTCCGACGCAACGACGGTGGCGCGACGATCCCGATCCTCGCCGCGCACGTCATCCTGTAGCGCTACTTCGACGCGGTCGACTTGGTCGGGTGGTTGATGTCCTCGAGGATCGACACGGTCTCGTCGACCCACGGGTCACGCGCGAGGTTTTCGCTCCACTTGGTGATCGGGTCGACGATCTTCTTGCTGCCGCTCGCGGGCGGGGGCGGCGGCGGCGTGCCGTCGTCGATCGCCTTGACCGTCAGGAGCGCCATCGACTTGGACACGTCGGGCGACACGGCCTTGATCGCGTCCTTGAGCTCGTCGCGGCGCTTGATCCACGCGGAGCGCTGCAGCGGGATCTTGGTGTCCTTCTGGCGCTCGCGCAGGAGCGTCGTCGTGACGGCGACCTTGGACAGGACCGGCTGCTTCGCGACGCGTGTGGCGGACGCCTTGGTGAGGTCCTCGACGTGCCACGAGTGCGGCGAGTCGGTGTGCGGCGCCGGAGCGATCTGCGAGAACTCGAGCGCGTGGGGCAGCTCGCGCTCGCCGCTGTCGATGTGGCCCGTCGGGTTGGGGAGCAGGATGTCGGGCGAGACGCCCTTCATCTGCGTCGACGCGCCGCTGACGCGGAAGAACTGCTGGATGGTGAGCTTGAGGACGCCGAGCTCGATCTTGCCGCCGGTGGCCTGATCCAGGTCCGCGAGCGTCTGGACCGTGCCCTTGCCGTGCGTCGCGCTCGTGCCGACGATCAGCGCGCGCTTGTAGTCTTGCAGCGCGCCGGCCACGATCTCGGACGCCGAGGCGCTGAACTGATCGACCATGACGATGACAGGGCCGTCGTAGTCCGTGCCCGGCACGTCGTCGTCGAGGAGCTGCGGATCACCGTGGCTGCCCTTCACCTGAACGACGGGGCCCTTGTCGATGAGCTCGCCCGTCAGCTCGACCGCGTCGACGAGCAAGCCGCCGCCGTTGGAGCGCAGGTCGAGGATGACGCCGTTGACCTTCTGCGCCTTCATCTGCACGAGCAGCTTGTGGACGTCGCCGGATGCGCTGCGGCCGTTGGCTCCCTTGCCGCCGTAAAACGAGGGCAGGTGGATGTAGCCGTACGAGCCGCTGCCCTTGCGGTTGAGGATCGCACCGCGCGCGTACGACGCAGCGATGACGACGGTGTCGCGCGTGATGGTCACGACCTCTTCGTTGCCCGTGGACTTCTTCACGCGCAGCTTGACGATCGTGCCCTTCTTACCGCGAATCATTTGAACGACGTCGTCGATGCGCATATCGAACACGTCCGTCGGATCGCCCTTTTGCTGCTGCACCGAGAGGATCAGATCGCCGGGCTCCAGGCCGCCCTGGCGCCATGCCGCGCCGCCGGGAACAAGCGAGCTGATCTCGATCAGGTGCTCCTTCTCGCGCAGCTCCGCGCCGATGCCTTCGAGCGTTCCTGACATCGCGATGTCGAAGTTCGCCTTGTCGGCGGGCGGCAGATACGTCGTGTGCGGATCGATGGTCTCCGCAACGGCGTTGATCACCTCCGACGCTGCGTCGAGCGGGCCCGACGTCTCGAGACGCACGAAGCGGCTCGCGTAGCCCTTGGCGATGTCCGCGCGCGCCTTGGCCTCGCGCTCCTCGGGCGTCTTGGGGATCTCCTTGAGCGGGGTCGACGAGCGATCATCATCGTCGTCGTCGTTCTCCGCGTCGGGCTTGGGCTGCGTGTCCTTGGCCGGGTCGACCTTCTTCTGATTGTCGACGGGCTTTGCGTCCTTCTTGACCGGGACCTTGCTGTCCTTGGGGTCGGGCGCCTTCTTCTTGTCCTTGTCCTGCGCGGCGAGGCGATCCTCCATGCCGGTCACGCGCTCGAGCGTCTCAAGCTCGAGGCGCTTGGCCCAGCGATCGCGGAGCTCGGCGTCGTTGGCTGCGAGCTGCTCCTTCTTGGGATCCGTCTCGAGGTACTCCTCGTTCGTGAAGTCGAACGGCTTGGAGAGGATATCGTCGACCAGCTTGGCGACCACCGCAACGCGCGCCGCGTAGTGCTTCTGGCCTTCGTGCGCGAGCGTGAGCACACCGCTGTGCAGCTCGTCATCGATCTGATCCTTGTATGCAGCGAGCGCGTCGGCGTCGGCTTGCAAGAGGAACAGCTTTCCGCCGTCGAGGTGATCGACGTAGGTCTTGAACGCTTCCTCGCTGATCTTGTCGTTGATCTGCGGGTGGAGCAGGTGCTCCTTCTCCAGCAGCTCCAACACGGTCGCGGTCAGCGCCACCTCGCGCGCATCGGGCGGCGGCGTGGCCGTGGCGGGCGCGGATCCGGGCGCCGGCATGACGGTGTTTCCACCTCCCGCCATGGCGACTGGCGGACCCGACGTGCTCTTCGTTTGGTTGGACGGGGCTGACCCCGAACACGCCGAGCACGCTGCAACGAACAGAGGAAGAAGCAGAGAGAAGCGGGTCACCGCTAGATGCTAGCGCGGATACCCAGCGACTGCCGCACGCGATCGAGCACCTTCTTGGCCGTCGCGCGCGCACGTGCGGCGCCCTCGAGCAGGAGCGCATCGACGCGTTCGGGATGCGCCATCAGGTCCGCGTAGCGCTCGCGCGTCGGGGCCAGCTCGGCCTCGAGCCGCTCGAACAGCGCGCCCTTGGCGTCGCCCCAACCGATACCCGAGCGAAACCGCCCGGCCAGTGCCTCGCATTCCGCGGGCGATGCGATCGCGCGATAAATTTGGAAGATCGTCGACGTCTCGGGATCTTTCGGCTCCTCCGGCGGGCGCGAGTCGGTCACGATCCGGTTCACGGTCTTCTTCAGCTCTTTGCTGGTCCCGAACAGCGGGATGGTGTTGTCGTAGCTCTTGCTCATCTTGCGTCCGTCGACGCCGGGCACGATCGCGCTGTTCTCCTCGAGCTTGGCCTGCGGCAGACGCAGCACCTCCGCACCGACGGTGTGGTTCAAGCGCTGTGCGATGTCGCGAGCGATCTCGATGTGCTGGACCTGGTCTTTTCCGACGGGGACCCAGTCGATATCGAACGCCAGAATGTCGGCCGCCATCAGCACCGGATAGCTGTAGACGCCCATGCCGATGCCCGCGTCGAGGTCATCGACGCCCGCCTCGCGGTTCTTGTCGAGCAACGCCTTGTACGCGTGCGCCTTGTTCATCCAGCCCTTGGACGTGAAGCACGTGAGAATCCACGTCAGCTCCGTGATCTCCGGAACGTCCGTCTGGCGATAGAACGTGACCTTCGTCGGATCGAGACCCATCGCGAGCCACGTTGCCGCGACATCCAGCGTCAGGTGCGACAGCTGCTTCTTGTCGTGAATGGTGATGAGCGCGTGATAGTCCGCGATGAAATACAGCGCGTCGTTCATGCCATCGGCGAGCCGAAGAGCAGGACGAATCGCGCCCAGGAGATTGCCGACGTGCGGAGTACCGGTCGGTTTGATACCGGTGAGAACGCGTTGAGCCACGGCGCTAGCCTATCAGGCGCAGCAGTCGCTCGGGATCGTCGCTCTCGATCCAATCCACGCCAATTCCGACGAGGCGATCGACCTCCGCCTCGGTGTACGCGGCGGGTGACAGCGCCTTGGTCGTCGTGGACCCCATCGGGAACAGCGTGTGGGTGCCGATCGCGATGCCGCGCGCATGCAGCCGCTTCACCGTGTCGCGCCCGACGAGCGTGTGCTCCGCCCCGACGAGCCGCGTCCCGAGGATGCGCCCGACGAGGTTGCTCTCGAGGATGCGATTCAGCAGGCGGTGCGCGTTGGCGCGGATGCCGCGCTCGGGGAGGTCGTGGTCGTCGCGCCGAGGAAGACGGTCGAGTAGCGGGCGGGCGAACTCGAGCATCGTGTCGTCGAAGCAGAAGCCAAACGCGACGTTCGCATTCGCTTGTCCCAGCGCGTGCAGCTTGCGCGGATCGAACGACGTGACGATCACGGTGTCCTCCGCGCGCGCTTTGCGAATGACCTCGCCCACGACCTGCGCGATCTCGATGCCCCACCAGCGCGGCATGTCGAACTTGAGCTCGATGTTGACCGCGATCTTGCCCGCCAGCTCCGAGAGAACCTCGGCGAGCAGCGGGATGCGCTCCTCGGTTTCGTACTCGCGGATGACCTGGTGGCCGCCGCTGTCACGGCCCATCGGCAATTGCTTCCGCACGCGCAGCTTCGCGATCTGATCCCAGCGCAGGTGATCGACGTCGTAGCTGCTGCCCGTCAGCCGCCGGAGGTTGTGGTCGTGCACCACGACGGCTCTGCGGTCGCGTGTCAGGCGAACATCCAGCTCCACCGCCTGCACGCCCATGGAGAGCGCGCGCTTGAAGCCCGCGAGCGTGTTCTCCTGATGAAGCAGGGGAACTCCGCGATGCCCGACCACGATCGGCTTTGCTTTGCCGGTGAGGAACGGGTTCCGGGACATCCTCCTTGGAACTATCGCATGCTTCGCGTGCGGTACCAGGCGCGCACGCGCCACACGAGGCGCGAGAACCAATCGGTGAGTATCCGTCGATGGGGCCGCTCGATGATTGCCGTGGTTTCCAGCGCCGAGAGGGCTGCCAGTTCGGGCGGGTCCCACATATGGGCGAGGCCCGGTAACGAGACGATCTGCGCCATCATCGGCAGCTCCTGCGCGGTCATCTGCGTCGTATCGCGGACGACCATGCACTCGATCGCGATGGGGCCGACGGCGACGAGGCCCGCAGTGGCCGACGGGGAGCTCGGCTCGATGGAAATCGGCGCCATGCCGAGCACCGTGTCGCGGTCGCGCTCCGTCGACGCGCGCTGCGGCTTGGGCAACGGCGCGAAGCCGAGGAGCGTCGCGACATCCGAGCGCTGCGGGAGATCCGTCATCTCTACACGGTCGGTCGTGTTCTCGCGCTCCTCGCTGATCTCCATCGGGACGCAACTATCCGCCGCCCATGCGTCGGCCCCGCCCGCCGGGTTCTCGTCGCGGCCGGTGTCGACAACTCGCATCGAACGCGTCGGTCGTCCAGAGGTCGCTGGCGCCTCGTCCTCGTCACTGGTCGCGTCGAAGAACGAGATCGCGACGGGAGCGTTCGTTGCAGGCGTGTCGATCGGGGCCGGCGCATCACTCATCGACTCCGCGCGCAGCGAGCGCACGAACGGTTTTGGTTCTTCGCGCAGGAGCGGTGCGTGCTCTCCGCTCGGGATGATGTTGCGACTGCCGCGTGCGAGGCGGGCGTGCTGGAGCTCCTCGAAGATCGACTTCGTTTCCTTTGTCAGCTTGCGCAGGCCGAGACGGATGCCCGGTTTACGCCACGGATTCTCGTCCGTCGCCCACGAATCGAGCACGACACCAAGACCGCGCAGCACTGGCGTTCCATCCGCGAGCCGGATCGAGAAGCCCGTTTCCACGCCGACCGTTTTCATCTGCGAGCTCGGAATGAAGCAGCTGTCCTCCGTGACGTAGTTGCGGAACGTCCCGACAAACTGCTCGGTCGTGGAAAACGGCGTGGAAATGCGAATGACCTGCACCTCGATCGAACCCATTCCTCGACGGTAGCGATCGAGGACGGCGGGCGCGATGAACGAATTTTCCGACGGTATCCGACCGTAAGGCGGTCTGACGATAGCCACGGCTAACGGGCCTCCTCGACCAGAAACCAGCGTTCGTTAGATGCTAATGGGATTCATCACGCGATCGGTGCCCAACACGCGTGTGTGCCGGCACACAAACGTTCCGGCATCCGAACGCGGGCGATCGGACCTGCGTCGATGTGGTCAGCGGAGAAGATCTGGCACTCGGACGAATCCGTGTTCGTGTCGCTGACGAACGTGACGATGTAGCCATCGCTCTCGCGCGATGAACGCGGCGCGACAGGACCTTCGCTGCCGTAGACGCCGTCCGCCCACTTGAACGTCTGCTGCGCCCCCGTCTCGAGATCGAAGCGCGCCATGCCGTCGAACAAGAACCACCCCGGCTTCGCCGTCATCGCGAACGCGGTGCGGTAGCGGCGGCCGCCGGCGCGCGCATCGGTCGACGGGAACTCGCTCACGAGATCGAACAGCTTCTCTTCGGTGCAACGTCCCGTCGTCATATCCAGGCGCCAGCGATGCGGACGCGCGCGCATTGCGGCAACGTCGACCATCTTCCGCAAGCCTGCGTACGGACCGTCTGCAGGATCGGGCTTCGGCGTCGGGTCTTCCTGGAAGTAGCCGTCGACGACGATCGTCGTGCCGTCCTCGTACGCGTTGATGAAGTGCAGCACGTACGTCGGCGCGGCTTCGAACCACGTTGTCTCGCCACCCGCGCGCGGCACGACACCAAAGCGCGTCGGCATGTCCTTGTACAACCGCGGGCGATGCACACCTTGCGCGAGCAGCTCGGGATCCCAGAACAGCGGGAAGTCGCCGACGATCGCGTAGTGCTCCGTGAACGCCATGTCGTGCGGCAAGCGCGGGCCGGGCAGGGGGACGGGCACTTCGCGGATCAGCGTGCCGCTCGCGTCGAGCACACCGAGCGTGAAGTACGGCGCCTTGGTGCCGTAGCCAAACACGAGCAGCTCGTTCGCGTTCGCATCGAGCTTGGGATGCGCGGACACACCGGCGCCCCCACCGAAACCCTTGGACCACGGCACCGCACCGTGTGACTCGAGCGATTGCGGATCGTGCGCGTAGAGCTCGCCGCACTGATAGAAGCTCGTGAACGCTTTGCCCGCGTGCACGATGACGTCGGTGCTGGACGCGTCCTTCATCTTGCCGCGCGCGCCCCACCCGTCGCTGCGGACGGACTTCGCCGGCGCTTCGATGATGCCGGCCCATAGCGGTGCGTTCGCGTCGAGCTCCGCGGCGAGCCCGGCCGTCTGCACCATGCGATTGCGATAGCGCGCACGGCCACCGTCGAACGTGATCGCGTGCAGCATGCCGTCGCCGTCGAAGGGGTGATACCGACCAATGGACGGCAGCAGCGGATTCTCGGTGTTGCGCAGGTACGTGCCGCGCAGGTCATCGGGGATGCGTCCCTCGATGACGTCCATGTCATCGCAGTCGTACTCGACGAGGTTCGGTCGCCAGGCGCCAGTGCGGTACGGATGATCGTCGGTGGCGGGGAGATGATTCTCGTAGCGGCGAACGACGCGCGTGCTCACGCGGCGACCATACGCGAGGACCTCGTGCACGTGAGTAATGACGCGGCTGGTCCATGAAGATTCGCTAAGGCGCTGATCGATAGACGGGTCTACGATAGGCCCGACCACTCGGGGCCAGAACGCCCCACACGGGATCGTGGACCTGGCTAGTCGAGTAGGTGGGCCGGCGTGTGTCGCGCGATATCGCGAACCTACGCGGGCACGAAGCCTGCTCGGTTATCGAAGCACCATGCTGACGGTGCTCCAGACGGCGACTGCGTTCGCGATGATTTTGGTTCCGATGTTCCGCGGCCTGCGAAGGACTGTTAACACACCAGACCGTTCTGTCTAGAAGCTCTAGACACCGACGAGAACCCGGGCACACTCGAATCCACATTCGATGTGGCTCGTAAAAACAGCGCTGCGCCGCCCCTACACGTTCGTGGTGATGGCGCTCGTGATCGCCTTCGGCGGTTTCTACGCGCAGCGCAAGACGCCGACGGACATCTTCCCCAGCATCGACATCCCGGTCATCTCGGTCATCTGGAACTACCAGGGACTGCAGCCGGAGGAGATGGAGAAGCGCATCACCAACGGGTTCGAGCGCTTCCTCACGACGATCGTCGCTGACATCGATCACATCGACAGTCAGTCGCTCACGGGCCTCTCTGTCATCAAGATCTATCTGCAGCCCGGAGCGGACGTCTCGCAGGCGATCGCGCAGACGACGGCGATCGCGCAGACCTCGGTGCGCCAGATGCCAGCGGGCACGGTGCCGCCATTGATCATGCGCTACAGCGCGACGAGCGTGCCGATCATGCAGCTCGCGCTGGAGAGTGACGTGCTCAGCGAACAACAGATGTTCGACTACGGCGTTAACTACATTCGCAGCGAGCTCGCGACGATTCCCGGCGCGCAGATTCCGTACCCGTACGGCGGCAAGCAGCGCCAGATCCAGATCGACATCGATCCGGAGAAGCTCCACTCGTACGGCATGTCTCCGCGCGACGTCCAGGCGGCGCTCGGCACGCAGAACGTCGTTCTGCCATCTGGTACGGCCAAGATCGGCGTCAACGAGTTCCCCGTCACCATCGCCGCATCGCCGGAGACGCTCGACGAGATGGCCGCGATTCCGATCAAATCGGTCAATGGCCGCACGGTCTACATCCGCGACGTCGCGGCCGTGCGCGACGGTAACCTTCCCCAGACCAACATGGTCCACGTGCTCGATCCGTCGGGCATCGGTCGACGCTCGCTGCTGATGGTCGTGATGAAGAACGGCGACGCCTCGACCCTGGATGTCGCCGATCGCATTCGCGAGGTCCTCCCCAAGGCGCTCGATCACTTGCCGGAAGCAGCGCGCGGTAAGATCAAGGTGAAGGTCCTGTTCGATCAATCCGTGTTCGTGCGCGGCGCCATCGACGGCGTCCTCCACGAAGCACTGATCGCCGGCCTGCTGACCGCGCTGATGATCCTGATCTTCCTCGGGAGTTGGCGCTCGACGATCGTCGTCGTCGTCTCCATCCCGCTCTCGATCGCGTTCTCGCTCGTCGTGTTGTGGGCCCTCGGCCAGACGCTCAACACGATGACGCTCGGCGGTCTCGCGCTCGCCGTCGGTATTCTCGTCGACGACGCGACCGTCGCGATCGAGAACATCCATCGCAACATCGGTCAGAAAAAGCCCTTCGTGACCGCGATTGTCGACGGTGCGCAGCAAGTTGCAATTCCCGCGCTCGTCTCCACGCTCTGCATCTGCATCGTGTTCGCGCCCATCAGCTTCATCACGGGCGCCGCACGCTCGCTGTTCGTGCCGATGGCGCTCGCCGTCGTGTTCGCGATGTTGATGTCGTATCTGTTGTCGCGCACGCTCGTTCCCACGCTCGTTCGCTACCTCCTCGCGAACGAAGCTGCGGACCACGGCAAGCACGAGCCCAACTGGTTCGTCGCCCGCTTCGAGCGCGGCTTCAACAAGTTCCGCAACGGCTATGGCCGCATGCTCGCGTGGACGCTCAAGCACCGCGCGTTCCTCGTCACGACGTTCCTCGTCTTCGTGGCTGCATCGCTGTTCCTCGTGAAGCTCGTCGGCCGCGACTTCTTCCCCACGGTCGACGCTGGCCTCATCAAGCTCCACGTCCGCGGCACACCTGGCACGCGCATCGAAGAGACCGAGAAGCGCATCGCAGGGATCGAGAAGACCATCCGAGGCGTCGTGCCGCCGTCCGAGATCGACACGATGCTCGACGTCATCGGCGCGCCCTACTCGGGCATCAACATGTCGCTCAGCGAAGGCGCCGCGATCTCGGCCGCCGACTCGCAGATCCTCATCTCGCTCAAGGAAGGCCACACGCCCACCGCCGTGTACATGACCAAGCTGCGCGCCGTGCTCGCGCAGAAGTACCCCGAGACGACGTTCTTCTTCCTCGCCCCCGACATCTCGACGCAGGTCCTCAACTTCGGGCTCGCCGCCCCCCTCGACATTCAGGTCATCGGTCCGATCGGTAGCGAGACCAAGTCGATCGCCGCCGCGCAGGCGCTCGCCGTGAAGGTCAAGAAGATCCCCGGCGCTGTCGACGTGCACCTCGCCCAGGTCAACACCGTCCCGCAGCTGCAGATCAACGTCGATCGCGTGCAGGCCCAGAACGCGAACCTCACCGAGCGAGACGTCGCGAGTGACCTGCTCGTCTCGCTCGCGTCCTCGGGCACCGTCTCGCCGTCCTTCTGGCTCGATAAGCGCGGCGTGCAGTACGTCGTCGCGGTTCAGACGCCGCAGTACAAGATCGATTCGGAGGAGGCGCTCAAGAACACGCCGATCTCGAACACGGTCGGTAAGCCGCAAACGCTCGGCAACCTGGCCACCATCAAGCGCACGCAGAGCGCCGCGAACATCACGCACTTCAACGTGGCGCGCACGTTTGACGTGCAAGCGGCCATCGCACCGGGCTTCGATCTCGGCACCGTCTCCGACGAGGTGAACCGCGTCCTCGCCGAGACGCGCAAGAACGCTCCGCCCGGAACGCGCTTCGTGCTCAAGGGCCAAGCCGAGTCGATGAACGATTCGTTCGGCGGTCTCGCGTCCGGTCTCATCGTCGCGATCCTCCTCGTCTACCTCCTCATGGTCGTGAACTTCCAGTCGTGGCTGGACCCCTTCATCATCCTCATGGCCATCCCAGGTGCGATCGCCGGCATCCTCTGGATGCTGTTCCTGTCGGGCACCACGCTCTCCGTCCCCGCGCTCATCGGCTCCATCATGTGCGTCGGTGTCGCGACCGCGAACTCGATTCTCGTCGTCTCGTTCGCGAACACGCAGCGCACCCACCGTGACGCGCTCGGCGCCGCCCTCGCTGCCGGTATGGTGCGCCTCCGCCCCGTCGTGATGACCGCGCTCGCGATGATCATCGGCATGGTGCCCATGGCGATCGGCCTCGGCGATGGTGGCGAGCAGAACTCGCCGCTCGGTCGCGCTGTCATCGGCGGTCTGCTCCTCGCGACCGTCACCACACTCTTCTTCGTGCCTGTGATGTATTCCCTGCTGCGTCGGACACCGCCGCGCCTCGGGGATGACCTGGAGGACCTATGAGTAACCAACCTACGCTCGTCGGCTTGCCGCCGTCTCAACCGCCGCAGCAGCTCAAAGTCGACCACGTCACCCCGACCGGCTCCGCACCCATGAAAGCCCCACAACACGAGGACGAAGACCTCGGCTTCGAGCTCCCGCCGCCCGCCAAGGCATCGCGCTTCGGCGTGCTCGCGGTCATCGTCCTGCTCGTCGGTGGCGCGTTTGCCCTTCGCTTTTTCACGCGCCCCGACCACGCGGCCGAGCAAAAAGAGATCACGGGCAGCCTCGGCGACAAGGCCATCCGCGTCGAGGTCATCAAGCCCACCGTCCTCTCCAGCGATCGCGCGCTCGCGCTCCCCGGCACCATCAAGCCGCTCGAGCAGACCGCTCTCTTCGCGCGCGTCGCCGGCTACGTCCGCGTCTATCACGCTGACATCGGAGACAAGGTCAAAGAGGGCGACGTGCTCGTCGAGATCGATGCGCCGGAGCTCGGCTCCGAGCTCGCGCAGGCCCGCGCGCAGCTCCTCTCCGCACGCGCGGCCGTCAAGCAAGCCGCCGCTCAGCGCGACTTCAGCAAGGGCAACAGCGCGCGCTACACCACGCTCGAAGAGCAGAAGCTCATCGCCAAACAACAGGTCGAGCAGACGCAGGCCCAAGCAGCGACCGACGAAGCGACTGTCGCCGCCGCCGAATCCAACGTCACCGCGGCCGAAGCAAACGTCCGCCGCCTCACCGAGCAACTCGCGTTCACCAAGGTCATCGCACCGTTTAGCGGCACGATCACCGAACGTAACGTCGAGCGCGGCGCCCTCGTGTCCACCTCCGCGACGACTCCTCTCATGACCATCGCGGCCACGGACACGGTCCGCATCTTCGTCGACGTTCCGCAAAGCATCGCGCCGTCGGTCAAGAACGACACGCCGGCCACCATCACCGTGCGCGAGTACGCCGGCCGCCAATTCATCGGCAAGGTCACGCGCTCGGCAGGTGCGCTCGATGAAGACCTTCACACGATGACCACGGAGATCCAGGTCCCGAACGCCGATGGCGCGCTCTTTCCCGGCATGTACGTCCAGGCCGCGATCACGCTGCCCATCCCGCACAAGGTCCTCGAAGTCCCCGGCACCGCGCTCTTCCAGGACGCCGACGGCATGCGCCTCGCGACCGTGGATGCGCAGAACAAGATCAAGTTCACCAAGATCACCATCGAGCGCGACACGGGCGCGACGCTGCAGATCGCGACCGGCCTCACGGGCGACGAGCGCGTGCTACGCATCGCCGTCCCGACACTCCAAGAGGGCGATCTCGTCGAGCCGTATGTGGCGCCTCCGCCGCCCGCCGCCGCCGGCTCGGGCTCCGGCGCGAAGCCCGCTGGCGCTGGTTCCGCCGCCAAGTAGTTTCCGCGGAAACGCGCGTAGACTCGCGGCGTGCCGCAGCTCGACGTCAACGGAACGACGCTCTACTACGAGGACACCGGTCCACCGCCCGGTCCCAACGCGACCGGCGAGACCATCGTCTTCTCGCACGGCCTCCTCTGGTCGACCGAGCAGTTCGCGCCGCAAGTCGCCGCCCTCCGCACGCGCTACCGCTGCATCTCGTGGGACCACCGCGGCCAGGGGCAATCTGCCCCCGACGCGTCGCGCAATACCATCGGCATCGAGCTCGTGTGGCAGGACGCCGTCGCGTTGCTCGAGAAGCTCGAGACCGGGCCCGTCCACTTCTGCGGGCTCTCCATGGGTGGCTTCGTCGCGATGCGCACCGCCTCACGCCGACCGGATCTCGTGCGGTCGCTGCTCTTGCTCGAGACCTCCGCGGATCCCGAGCCCACCGAAAACGTGCCGCGTTACCGCATGCTCGTGAACGTCGTGCGCATCGGCGCGATCGGACTCGTGAGGCGCCGGCTCGGTCCGATCTTCCTCGCGAAGTCGACACTCAGCGATCCCACGCGCAAAGCCGACGTGGAGCGCTTCACGCAGATCATGATCGCTCGCAAGGACGCCTGGCGCGCTGCGAACGGAGTCATCGATCGCGCGGGCATCGCGATCGAGCTGCCGCGTATCAACACTCCAGCGCTCGTCATCGTCGGTGACGAGGACGTCGCGACCACGCCGGCCAAGGCGCAGCGTCTCGTCGCCGCCATTCGTGGTGCAAAGCTCGTGACCATCCCGCGCGCCGGCCACTCCTCATCGGTCGAGCAACCCGACGCGGTGACATCGGCGATCGACCAGTTCCTCGGCTCGATTCGTACCCCCGCTCGTCGCTCGAACTAAGCTACGCGCATGGGTGCCTGGGGACCGCGCAGCTTCGAGAACGACAACGCCCTGGACTGGCTCGGCGAGCTCGCCGGCATCCGCTCGGTGCGCACGACGCTCACCCGCGCGCTGAAGGCGAAGGGCTACCTCGATGTGGACGATGCGTGCGCCGCGATCGCGGCCGCGGAAGTCGTTGCGGCAGCGCGCGGTCATGCGGAGAAGGGCGCGCCGCCCGAAATCGTCGAGTGGGTCGGGCTCAGCGGGGACAGGATCACGCCTGCTGACGCCACGCTCGCTACAAAAGCGATCGCGCGCGTGCAGAAGGACAGCGAGCTACAGCAGCTGTGGGCCGACGGTGGGAAGAAGAACCCGTGGACAGGCGAGGTCACGAAGCTCTTGAAGCGACTCGCTGCCAAGCCGATCAAGCGCGCGAAAACGTCAGCCCGCAAGCCGGCGCCAGCGAAGCGAACGACCCCGGACGACGTACCGACGATGGTGGTCGTGAACAACCCAGACAAGAAGCTTCAAGCGGCGATCACGTCCGTGCAGGGCATGTGCCTCGTCTACATCGACGCAGGCTCGGGCGGAGGCTCGGTCTTCTTTGGCAAATGCGATTTCGCCGCGATGAGCGTCCGCTGGATCAACAAGAACACGCTCGAGGTGACGTACCCGGCGAAGGCCACGCTCGACGAGGATCCCGAGGTCAGCTGGTTCTACAGGGGCCGCACCGTCGCCATCCGCTACGTGAGGACGTAGCCGACCCGCCCTCCCACGTTTCCGCGGAAACGTCGGGGCACCTCGAGCTGTTCGTCGGCACGTAGTTTTACTCTGACAAGCTCGTAGCGCGTGCCGTTCACCCCCGTTCATTTCTTGCCCGGGCTGCTCCTCAAAGGCGCAGCACCTCGCCGCGTCTCGTGGGCCGCGTTCGTCGCGAGCAACGTCGTCATCGACCTCGAGTCGTTCTACTACCTCGTCCGCGACGAGTGGCCGGTGCATCGGCAGATCCATACGTTCGTCGGGGCGACAATTGCGGGCATCGTGACGATCGGCCTTTGCCTCGCACTGCGTGCACTGATCATCCGCATCGGTGCGGTGCGTGCGTGGCTCGACACGCGGGGCCCGTTCATGCGTGCGGAGGTTTCGACGCCGGGAGTCATCGTCGGTGCGATGCTCGGTGCGCTCACGCATCCGCTGCTCGACGGCTTGATGCACCAGGACATCGAGCCGCTGCAGCCGTGGACGCCATACAACCCGCTGCGCGGCCTCATCAGCGTCGGTGCGCTCCACTGTGCGTGTCTGATCGCTGGCCTGATCGGAGCGGTGCTGGTCGTCGCTAGGAGTCGTCGCGCGTCGACGGGTGGCGCCTCGTAGCGACACAGAGGCGCGCACGTTTCCGCGGAAACAGTTGGCGCAATGGATCGACGGCTCGACAGCAGGACCGCATCGACGCCGGCAGCCTTGACCCTCGCCCCGGCGATCGGCTAGAGCGAGGCGTGCGACGCAAGCTTCTCGGGCGGTTCGGCCTCGACGATCAGCTCGAACAATCGATCGCTGACACCGGCGTGCTCGAACTGTCGTTCGCAGAGGCGCGTCCTGATGCAACTGTTCTCAGCGAAGACGGCAACCGAACCGTTGCGTGGCTGAGCCCCTCGGGCGAGATCGCGGCCCTGCTCGTACAGGACTACGCCGACGGCGAGAGCCGCATCATCAGGTTCGGTTTCGGCGAGATCGAGATCACGAACGACGGTTCGGAGATTTCAGTGTTCCTTCTGGCGTGACCACATAGACCGCGCACGTTTCCGCGGAAACGTCGCCCATACCTCTCGAAATCGCGCGTTCTCGACGAGGAATCGCTCGCGCGCCGCTCGAACTAACGCGCCTAATCGGCGAACAGCTGGTCGAGCGACGTCGCTGAGAACATGCCGTCTACCACGCGAGCGCGCCGCGCAGCATCGAAACTACGAAGGCGCTGTTCAGCGTTTGTCGGGATGTCACCAAACTTCGCCCGAAGCATCTGCAGCAGGACTTCGAGCTGGCCTTCCACTCGCGCGATCTCGACCTTCTCGGCGGAGATTACGCGGATGAACCGGTCGAAGTGTGGATAGGTTCGCTTCTCCATCTGTTGCTCCAGAAATCTGATCGCGAGGTCGGGCAGGCCAGCGACGATGCTGTCCCAGTATAGCTGCTTGATGTCGTCGTCGAGCGGAGAGATTGCGTCGTGCGCTACGAGCGCTGATTGGGTATCGGGATGCGCCAGCGCAGCGATCACGGCGAGCTCTGGAAGTAGGAGCGATGCCTCGACATCCTCCACGCGAGGGAAGTGGTCGAAGTCGATGACGATCGGTTCCAACGAACATCCATAGCCAACCTGTATGAGAGTGCCGGCCCACCTGGCGACCGACATCTCTGGCGCCACGACCAGCAGGGCAACTGGACACCGCAGGTTCGCCCGCGCAGCAGCAACGTAGAGTGGCCACGTGAAGTGTCTGTCTCGATCGATCGCGAGTTGGACCTCGACGACCACGGCCGACGTCGCGTCTCCGGCGTCGTTTCGCATCACGACGAGGGCGTCGGTCCGATACTCCGATGGCATCGTTTGGGACAGGTCGATCGATCCGAGCGCAGCATGCTCTCCAGGCATGATCACGTTCGCGCAGATCCTCAGCAGCTCTGGAGCGAGCGCGGGACGCTGACGAAACATCTCGACGAGCAGCTCGTGGTCGAGCGAGGGCACGGCGATCGGAGCAGCAAGGCGTGCGCCGAAGGACGCGCTCTCAGATCTCAGCCAACTCCACAGCGAGTTGTCCGCCGGGGAGACGAGCAGTCCGAGCTTCGGCCGGACATCGGACAAAGATCTGCACCTCCGTCGTCCATACGGCATCCGCCGTGGCGCGCCGATAGTCCTCGCGGATCGCATCCAGCGAGAGGCCATCGCGATGCGTTGTCCCCATGTGCGCTTCTCCTGCAGCATCTACGGTGTAGAAGCGCACCGTGCCGGGCAGGTCTGGCAGGAACGTGATCTCGGGCCTTCCTTCAATAATCGCGCTTTCTAGATCGCGGTGTACGCGCGAATGCAGTCCCAGCGACGGCAGGTGTCGCATCCGCGCCAACTGCTCGAGCTCCGCAAGCCCGATATGAGGTCGCGCTTGCCCCATCTGCGCGGTCTCGACGAGGTCCCGTGCTGCGAGCAACCCGATTCGACAGATCGCCATGAGTGCCTGGAGCGACCCGATCACATGGAGCTCTCGCTCTCGAAATGTGTGAAGTACATCGTCAAGTCGCTCGCCGGCTCGCAAGCGCTCCAGTCCGCATTTCGCGGCAGCGGCCACCACCGGATGCATTTCATCCCCCACGCCACGAAGCTAGCATCCCGAGGAACGTCGACGAATCGCGATCGCGTCGGCTCTGCTACGCTCGCGACCGATGGCCGAGCGACTCGCATGCGCGTGCTGCGGCAGCCTGACGATGAGCGAGCCAGACTCGTACGACATCTGTCCCGTCTGCTTCTGGGAGGACGACCCAGTGCAGAACGCGAACGACGCCGTAGACGGTGGCGCGAACACGGTCAGCTTGAGAGAGGCGCGCCGCAACTACCTGCAGTTCGGCGTGAGCGAGCCGGAATTCATCGACAAGGTACGCTCAGCGACGGCAGACGAGACTCCGCCGTTCGGCGCTGACCGCAAGCTCTCGCTACTTCCTTTGCAATCGGAACAAGCGCTCGCTGCGTATCTCGCTCGCCACGGCGATCGCGCCGTTCGTATCGGAAGCGCCGAGCACGCGCCGCAGTTTCATGCCGTGTTCGTCGGCGACGTGGCGATCGGCATCGTGAGCGAACAGCACGGCCTCGCGCCTGCTGCTGCAGCCTTTGACCAGCAAGGTGCCTTCTCCGTCCTGATCGGCCACGACCAGAAGGTCTCGGCGATCGATGCGCGATCAAAGCGCGCGGTGACCACCGACCTGCCGCGTCTGTTCTACGACTTCCTCCTGCTCGAACGCGGTGCCATCGCGTTTCACGAGCTCGGCGCAGTGCGGTTGGATGTCGACGGCTCAGTTCGCTGGTCCGCCGACGGCGGCGATGTCCTCACGCGGTTCAACGTGAAACCGCCCGACACACTCGAGCTCGAGTTCATGGAAGGTGCTGTCATCGAGGTCGAGATCGCGAGCGGTGCGACGCGCCGGGTTCGCTAGACGTTTCCGCGGAAACTTCTCGCGTGCGGGAGCGCGGCGCCGACCCGGGACATCGGGCGATGCCGCCCCGACGCAGTGCGATGCGGCGATGCGCGAGATCTAGACGCGCGAGTCTAGTGGCGACGCCAATGCGTACGCATCAACACGTTCGGCGCGCGATAGTGGGGCATTCGTGCGTGAATTCCGTCGAAGACGGCGTGCGTGATCGCGCGGCGTGCGAAGACGCGCGGGAGAAATGTGAAGTGATCGCGAGACAGTGAGGACACCGTGCATGGCGCGCCGCGTGCTCGTAGTGTTTGGAGAATGCCGTCGATCCTGATCGTCGATGACAGCCTGACCGTCCGCATGGATCTCGCGGAGTCGCTGGAGGCGGCGGGGTTCACAGCGCTGCCGGTTGGAACATTGGCGGAAGCGCGCAGAGCGCTGCAGACGCAGCCGATCGCGTTGGCGATCCTGGACGTGCGGTTGCCCGATGGCGACGGCATCGAGCTCCTCGCGCTGATCCGGAAGGATCCGACGTTGGCGCGCCTGCCGGTGCTGATGTTGAGCAGCGAGGCGGAGATTCGCGATCGCGTGCGCGGCTTGAAGCAGGGCGCGAACGACTTTGTCGGCAAGCCGTACGACACGAATAATGTGATCTCGCGTATTCGACAGTTGGTCGGCGCCGCGCCGGTGCGCGACCTGGTGCTCGTGGTCGACGGCGATACGGCCGAACGCGCGACGCTGGCGAGTGCGTTGCGCAAGGTCGGGTTCTCGACGGCGACGGCGGCGACGGGCGCGGTGGGATTGCAACTCGCAGCGAGCGTGCGGCCCGCGGCGATCGTGGTGGCGGCGCACCTGGCGGACGTGGACGGCGCGAGCGTCATCCGCCGTCTGCGCCTCGATCCCGGCCTGCGCACGACGCCGTGCCTGCTGCTGACGAGTGCGGCGCAGGAGAAGGAGATGGAGGTGCGCGCGTTGGAGGCGGGCGCCGATGGATTTGTCCGCAAGGACGACGAGGGCGTCGTGATCGCGCGCATTCAGGCGCTGCTGCGGAGCTCGGGCACGGTGCGCACCGACGCCGCGAGCGAGCTCGCGCCCAAGCGCATCTTGGCGGTGGATGACGACGAGGATTACTTGATGCTGCTCGGCGACCGGTTGCGCAAGCGCGGCTATGACGTCGTGCGGGCGCTGAGCGGCGAAGAAGCGATCGAGTTGCTCGGCGTGCAGAGCGTCGACTGCATTCTGCTCGATCGGAGCATGGCGGGCATGGGCGGCTTGGAGACGTGCCGGCGGATCAAGACATCACCGGCGGTGCGCGACACGCCGCTGATCTTCCTCACATCCACGGAGCAGCGCGACGCGGTGATCGAGGGATTGACGGCGGGTGCGGATGACTTCGTCGTGAAGAGCGCGGGCTTCGACGTGCTCAGTGCGCGTATTCAGGCGCAGATCCGGCGCAAGCAGATCGATCACGAGCAGCGCAAGATGCGCGAGAGGTTGCTGCGCAGCGAGCTGGATGCGAGCGAGGCACGAGCGGCGCGCGAGCTGGCGGAGGCGCGCGCGGTGATGGCAGAGGAGCTGCAGCGCACGAACGTGGAGCTGGCGCATGCGAATCGCGAGCTCGAGACGTTCAGCTACACCGTCTCGCACGATCTGCGCGGGCCGCTGCGGACGATCAATGCGTTCACGCGCGTGCTGGTGGAAGAGCTCGGTGATCGGATCGATGCGCGGGCGCGCGAGCATATCCAGCGCGTGCTCGGTGCGTCGTCGCGGATGGGCGAGCTGATCGATGCGCTGCTGGAGCTGAGCCGCGTGAACATCGTGCCGCTCGAGAAGCGGCCGGTGGATGTGGCGGCGCTGGCGAACGAGAGCATCGAGGAGCTGTCTCGACGCCATCCCAAGCGCGGCGTCGCCGCGGTCGTTGCACCGCATATCGAGGCCGATGCCGATGCGCGACTGCTGCGGGTCGTGTTCGACAACCTGTTGAGCAACGCGTGGAAATTCACCGCTCGTCAGTCCAAGCCCTACATCGAGGTAGGGGTGCGCGCTGCCGACGGTGAGGACACCGTGTACTTCGTCCGCGATAATGGCGCGGGTTTTGACATGGCACATGCCGAGCGGCTGTTCACGCCGTTCGGACGGTTACATAACGACCGCGAGTTCAGCGGCACTGGAATCGGGTTAGCGACCGTGCGGCGCATCGTGGAGAGACACGGCGGGCGCGTTTGGGCCGAAGGCGAGCCGGGGAACGGCGCTCAGATCTCGTTCACGCTCCCCGGCAACCTGCACTGACGCCTGCAAGCGTGAGATCCAGCGTGGAGGAAACATCCAGCACTGATGCATTTTGCATCAGGGAGGTGCGGACAAGGAATTCAGCGCCGGGAGCCGTGTTCTGGTGAGCCCGACAGAACAACTCGCGTGAGCCGAACGTGAAGCCCCGTTAACTGCGAAACGAGGCGCCCCGCATACTGGAGGCGGCGATGGCCGCGCGGTTATCGTTTGATGCTGGGGTCTGAGGCGTGACTGTATCGACGACGTTGATTCCACTACGCGTACTTGTCGCGGAGGACTCGGAGGATGACTTCGAAATCCTCCTACGCGAGCTCAAGCGTGGTGGATACGAGGTCGTGGCGACGCGCGTGGCTTCGCCGGCGCAGCTGGATGCCGCGCTCGGGCGGGAGTGGGATCTCGTGATCTCCGACTGGATGATGCCCGGCTTTGGCGGGCGCGTCGTCTTGGATACGTTGAGCACCCGCGGCGTGAAGACGCCTTGCATCGTGATCTCCGGGACGATCGGTGAGGAACCTGCAGTGGAAGCGCTCAAGGCAGGCGCCCTCGATTTCTTGTCGAAGGACAAGCCCAAGCGATTCGCACCTGTAGTGGAGCGCGCATTGCGCGAAGCAGCGGAGCGCATCAGGAGCGAAGAGATTCGTCGGCGCAGCATCGAGCTCGAGCTGCAAAACAGGCGCATTCAAGAAGCGAATCGCCTGAAGAGCGAGTTCCTCGCGAACATGAGCCACGAGCTGCGCACGCCGCTCAACGCGATCATCGGCTTCGCAGAGCTGCTGCACGACGGCGCGGTGGATCCGGCGACGCCGCAGTATCGCGAGTTCCTCGGCGACATCCTCACGAGCGGCAAGCATCTCCTGCAGCTCATCAACGACGTGCTCGATCTCGCAAAGGTCGAAGCAGGCAAGCTCGAGTTCCGACCGGAGAAGGTGGAGCTCGGCAAGGTCGTGCAAGAGATCAGTGCCATCTTGCGCACGACGGTTGCCGCGAAGCGCATCCGACTGGAGACAGATCTCGACGCGTCGATCGGCGACGTGTTTCTCGATCCGGGGCGCCTCAAGCAGATCGCCTACAACTACTTGAGCAACGCGATGAAGTTCTCGCCGCCCGGCGGGAAAGTCACGCTGCGCATCACCAAGGACGGCGACACGGCGTTCAAGCTGGAAGTCAGCGACGAAGGCATCGGCATCGCCGAGCAGGATCTCGGCAAGTTGTTCGTCGAGTTCCAGCAGCTCGAGGCGGGCACGGCGAAGCGCCACCAGGGGACGGGCCTTGGCCTCGCGCTCACGAAACGCCTCGTGGAAGCGCAGGGCGGGGCGGTCGGTGTGATGAGCAAGGTCGGGGCGGGCAGCACGTTCTTTGCGGTGATCCCGCGCCGCGTGGAGGCGCTGACCGAGCTGGCACTACCGCGCGTACCTACGCGCGAGCGTGTACGGCGCAAAGGCGCGCCCGCCGTGCTCGTGGTGGAAGACGATGCGGGTGACCAGGCGCAGCTCGTGTCGACGCTCGCGGCCGCGGGTTACGACGTGGAGCTAGCGGGCACGGGAGCAGACGCGCTCGCCAAGTGGCGCCAGCGCATGTTTGACGCGGTCACGATCGATCTCCTGTTGCCCGACATGAGCGGACTCGACCTACTCTCGGCCCTCTCTGCCGACCCGCGCGCGACGGGCGTGCCGATCATCGTCGTCACGGTCGTGCCCGATACGAACGTCGTTGCCGGCTTCGCCGTTCACGATGTGATCCACAAGCCACTCGACACCGACAGCCTGATCGCGTCGCTGGTGCGCGCTGGGGTAACGGCCGCTCCCAGGGGGGAAGCGTCATGAGCGGCGAACGTATTCTTATCGTCGACGATAACCCGACGAACTTGAAGCTCCTCGCCTACTTGATGACACAGCAGGGCTATGTGGTTGCGACGGCGCTGGATGCCGATGCGGCACTAGCGTCCATCGAGCGCGATCATCCGACTCTGATCCTGATGGACCTGCAGCTTCCAGGCGTGGATGGCCTCGCCTTGACGCGCCAGCTCAAGCAGGCCCCTGCGACGCGAGACATCATCATCATCGCCGTCACGGCGTATGCCATGAAGGGCGACGTGGAGAAGGCGGTCGCCGCCGGGTGCGATGACTACGTGACCAAGCCGATCGACACGCGTCGCGTGCCTTCGATCGTGGCGCGGCACATCGAACAGCGTGCTGCGCGCGGATCTGGAGCACCCGCATGAGCCAGCACACGATCATGGTCGTCGATGACAACTCGGTGACCCGCCGCATGGTGAAGAACGCGCTCGTGCGCAGCGGTCACAACGTGATCGAGGCCGCCGATGGCGCGACCGCGCGCCGCTTGATGCGCAGCGAGAGGCCGCGCGTCGTGCTCCAGGATCTGATGCTGCCCGACGCGGACGGCTTCGAGCTCGTTGGCGAGCTGCGCGAGCTGGCCGGCGGCACCGAGGTCTCGATCCTCGCGTTCTCGGGGTTCGTCTCGGAGCTCGACGAGGCGCGTGTCTCCACCGTCGGCTTCGACGACATCATCGCCAAGCCCATCGCGCCCTCGCGCTTGGTGCCGATCATCGAAGCGCACTTGCCCGTGCCTGTTCCGTCGACGGGGCGCTTTGGCACCGGCCGCCGCGTGATCATCGCCGACGACGATCCGATGCAGCTCAAGCTCGCGACGTTCCGCCTCGCGCGCCTCGGCTTCGATGTCGAAGCCGTCCCGGACGGTCGCGCCGCGCTCGAGGCAGTGAAGCGCCATCTCCCCGACGCTCTCGTGTCCGACGTGATGATGCCGGAGATGGATGGCTTCGCGCTCGCGATGGCCGTGCGGCAGGATCCCAAGCTGCGCCAGTTGCCCGTGCTGCTCGTCACGTCGTCGTACGTGGAGCCTGCGGACCGCGATCTCGCGAAGCGCGCGGGCGCCAATGATCTGTTGCCGCGCACGCCCGAGCTCGTCGAGCTCCTGGACGCGCTCGACTCCGCGCTCGCAGAGTCACACCCGACCCACGTCGAGATCGAGCCCGACACGATCATCGACCTCGAGAAGGAGCACAACCAGCGCGTGTTCCGGCAGCTCGAGCGTCAGGTGATGCTCAACACGGGCCTCGCACGACGCTGCAGCGCGCTCGCATCCGAGCTCACCGTGCTCACCGGCATCAGCGAAGCGGTGCTCAAGCATCGCGATGTCGACGTCGCGCTCGACGAGGCGCTCGCCGAGTGCTTCGACGCGGGTGGCATCGCCGTCGGTGCACTGTTCCTGTTCGACGACGGCAAGACGACGGTCCGCGCGCTCGGCAGTGGACACCCTGTCGCGTCCAACGAGGACCTCGAGAGCTTCTTCGGCCACCAGAAGCTGCTCCACGAGACGCTCAGGGGCGGTCGCACGCTGTACCTGCCATCGCCCGAAGTTCCCAAGAAGGCCGCCGCGGAGCTGCTCGAGCGCACGCAGGCGACCGCGATGCTCGTCGTGCCGCTCACGTACATGAGCGAGGTGATCGGCGGCCTGATGATGGTCTCGCGCGGTCGCGACCTCGACCAAGGCGACTGGACATCGTTCGCGCGCGGCGTCGCGAATCAGATCTCTCACGTACTCTCGCTCGCCCGCGCGTACGAAGAGCGCGAGAAGGCCGAACGCCGCGCCATCGAGCACGCGGCGCTCCTCGACGCGATGGTCGGCAACATGCCCGACTGGGTCGTTCACACCGATCTCGAAGGCGTCATCCACTTCTGCAACAGGGACATGCGCGACCTCAAGTCGGCCACGCTGAAGGGGCGCAATCTCCTGACGCTCGGCCCGGACTGCGATCACAAGCGCGAGCTCAACGCCGCGATGAAGCGCCTGATCGAGACCGGCGCGCCGCAGGGCTTTGAAGCTCCGCTCGTGTTCAGCGACGGCACGATGTGGCTCTCGACGCGCATCGGTCCGGTGCTCGACAACGGCCGTCTCGTCGGTGCCGTCGTCGTCGCGCGCGATGTCTCCGACAAGAAGCAGACCGAGCTGCACCTGATGGTCGCGGACCGCATGGCGTCCGTCGGTACGCTCGCCGCCGGCGTCGCCCACGAGATCAACAATCCGCTCGCGTCGGTGATCGCGAACGTCGACATGGCGCTCCAGGACGTCATCGCGCTGCCCGACAAGTCGGGCCTGCCGCCCGACCTCATCGACGAGCTCGAGGATGCGCGTACCGCCGCCGATCGCGTTCGGGAGATCGTGCGAGATCTAAAGATCTTCTCGCGCGCCGAGGAAGAGCGCCACGGCCCCGTCGACGTCGAGCATGTTCTCGAGTCCACGCTCCGCATGGCGTGGAACGAGCTGCGCCACCGCGCGAAGCTCGTGAAGAACTACCACAAGGTCCCGCTCGTCGAAGCGAACGAGTCGCGCCTCGGCCAAGTGTTCCTCAATCTGATCATCAACGCGGCGCACGCGATTCCGACGGGCAACTACGAAGGCAACCGGATCACGATCACGACGTCGTACGACCCCAAGGGCTCCGTTGTTGTCTCCATCAGCGACACCGGAACCGGCATCCCCGTGGAGGTGCGGCCGCGCCTGTTCACGCCGTTCTTCACCACCAAGCCCGTCGGTGTCGGTACGGGCCTCGGCCTCGCCATCTCGCACCGCATCATCACGCAGCTCGGCGGTACGCTCACGTTCGACACGGAAGTCGGCAAGGGCACGGACTTCAAGGTCACGCTGCCCGTCGCGATCCAGCAAGTGCAGGCGCGCGTTGCTGCACGACCGACGACAGCGCCCGCGATCCGCCGCGGCACCGTGCTCGTCGTCGACGACGAAGAGCCGTTGGTCCAAGCGATCCGCAAGTACCTCGCGCATGATCACGAGGTCATTGCGTGTACATCGGCACGCACGGCGCAGGAGCTGCTCGAGGGCGGCGCCCGCTACGACGTCATCCTCTGCGATCTGATGATGCCGCAGGTCACGGGCATGGACCTGTTCGCCGAGGTGCTGCGCCTCGACCCCTCGCAGGCGAACCGCATGGTCTTCCTGACGGGCGGCGCGTTCACCGCGAGCGCCCGCGAGTTCCTCGATTCGTCGACGAACATCCGCCTCGAGAAGCCGTTCGACCTCAAGGAACTGCGCAAGCTCGTCAACGAGCTCATCCGCTAACTATCGCATTCGAGTGCGACGCGGCGTCTCTCCGACTTCACGAGGACGTCGGCATCTTCCTCGCGCGAATCCGCTTTGGCAGGCGTTCGAGATCGGAGAGCAGGCCTCGGTCGTCTTTCCGAACGTCGATGAGATCCTGAATGCCTCTGCTGAAGCCAAGGACGAACAGAACCATCGCGTACACACCGAACGCGACCTTAGGGTCGCCCTTTTCAGCCCGGAGATACGTGCTCTCTGCAACGCCGACGCGCTCCGCCATCATGGCCACGGTGAGTCGCCGTTTGCGCCGAGCGAGGCTGATGTCCTGGCCGAATTTCTTCAGATCACGCCGAAGGCGTGGAGGTAGGATGTCTTCAACCGCCGATCTCATAAGGACTCATGCATGATGTCATAACGGCGTCGAGCTAGCATGCATGAACTCTTACGAACGGGTTGCAACCGAGCGCAAGAGTAACGATTTCTGCAACTTGCGCGGCAATCGCGGGCCCGAAAACGAAAATGTCGCGCCGAAGCGCGACACCTTCATCGTCGATCTAGTCGACTAGCAGATCAGTACGGCGCGCCCGAGTACGGGAACGTCGGCTGCGCGAGGTGGAGACCATCGCGGCCCTGCTGGCTGTTCGTCGGGTCGGTGACCGACGTGCTGCCGGGGTTATCCGCGGCGACCGCCGTCTTGGTGTACGTCACGCCGTCCGAGACGAGCGCGCGGAACTGGGCGGGGAACGCACCAGTGACCACGCCACCTGAGAACAAGAAGTTGAACGTCTCGTCGATGACGTCGTCCGCGAGGACGCGACCACCGCAGAGACCCGTCTTGCCCGTTGCACCGCAGAGCGTGAAGTACTCGCTCGCAACGCCGGTGTCGATGCGCAGGACGTCCGGCTCGAACAAGCCGAACACCGCGTTCGCGTACGTATCACCGGCATCCTTCATTGCCTGCGTGATGTGCGTACCGCTGACCGCGTTCTCCGTGAAGATCGCGGGGCCGATCGCCGGGCACTGCACGCCGCCCGGTGAGAAGCCGGTCGCGGGCGTAAGGGCCGGGGTACCTGCCGTTCCTACGACGCCGTTGAGGAGACACACGCCGTAGTACGCAGCGTGCAGGACCGTCTTGGCCTCGCCAACGACCGCGTTGAGCGTCGCCGTGGGAACGCCGGTGAACAGCGGAGCCGTGCTGTTGTAGCCGTCGAGGTATCCGTTGGTGAGCAGGAGTGCCTCGGCGATGCCGGGGCGACCGAGGTGCTCGATCTGCTTGTAGGTGACCGGGTTGGGACCCGCGTCGGAGCCCGAGCCGGCATCAGAGCCGGGGTGGGCGTCGGGGGTTGCGCACGTGCCCGAATCGTCACCGCATGCAGCGGCGCCGATCGAGAGGACGAGAGCGAAAGCGGCGAAAGTAGCGTTGGTCTTCATGGTGGATGCTCCTTTCACTGCTTCACGGAGATGGTGGACCACGTGTCGAACACGGTGCCGCCGCCGAGGCTGGCGATCGGGATCTCGAGAACGAGAGCCGTCACGTTGTAGTTGTGGGTGAAGTCCGGCGCGCAGGACGACGGGTTGAACAGGTTGATGTCGTCACCGTCGGGATCCGCGGTGCCACCAAGGACGGTCTGGCCACCGAGGAAGTGCTGGCCCTTGCAGTTGTCAGCGAGCGTCGCGGCAGCGTTGCCGATACCACCCGGTCCGCCAAAGAAGCGGGTCGCGAGGTACGTGCGAACCTGGAAGAAGCGCTGCACGTCGAACGTGAACGCATCAGCGCGCTCACCCACGAAGTACTTCGAGCCATCCGGGCCGTTCGTGTTGATCTTGAGGTTGGCGTTATCGAGCGAGTCGCCGATCGCGGTCGACGTGCCGGTCACGGCCGTACCTGCAACACCGTTCTTGACCTCGGTGAGCGTGATCGCTTGCGTGCCGTCCGCGGCAGCCGGCGCGGCTTCGAAACGGAACACGAAGTCCTCGGTCGCCGTCGGCGCGTCGAGCTTGTTACCGACCTTGCTGACGTGGATCTCGTAACGAGCGTTCGACGACAGGTCGTATTGGCGACCCGGCAATCCGCGCGGATTCACGTACATCGTCAGAACAAGGTTGGAACCTTGCTTCCAAGCGAAGTGATCCGTGATGTTCAGCGCACGAGATTTGATGTCGGTCTCGCCATCGTCGTGATCCGACGCCTGACCGATTTGCGTCGCCCCCAGGACGCCCGCACCAGCGAGCAGACCTGCACCTAGCAGCAGTCTCTTCAAGTTCATAACTGTTCCTCCCAGAACAGAGGGAAACTGTTCCCTCAGGACCACGGTACGACGGAGCCCCTGATCCGGATCAATTCGCGACCACAAAATGATCCGGATCGATGGGCGGGTCGTAGAGTGAGGCCGATGGGGAATGCTGCCGACGACGTTCGCGGAAACCGCGAGGGATGGCACGCAGTGTTGTTCGCCGCGGGATGTGCAGGCGTCGCGATCGCGGCCGCCGTGGCAATCGTGCTGGTCGTGTCACGGCATGGGGCAAATAGCCCTGCGCCGGTCGTGCAGAAGAGCGAATCCATCGCGAAACGCGCGCTCACGCCGACTCCTGAGGTGGTCCGCTACAAGTTCGAGGTGCGGCCTACCGTGGGCAGTACGCCCGTCGATTCGCTCGCTGGTCTCGAAGCACTGGAACAACGGGTGGCGGCATCGGCGCAGCCTTCGGCGCTCGACCTGGGCGAGCTCGCCGACTTCTATCTACGGCGCGCGATCCTCAATGCGGATCCGCGCGACTACGACAAAGCAGAGGAGACGGCAAAGCGCTCGCTCGCCGTGCTGCCGGAGCCGAACGGCGCGATCATGACGATCGCGAAGGTGGCGACCGCGCGCCACGACTTCAAGAAGGCGATCGAGATCGCGAGCGACTACGCGATCCACGGCAGTGGCACCGGTGCCTTTCAGATCCTCGCGACGAGCTATCTCGCGATCGGCGAGCTGGAAAAAGCAGCAGCAGCCGCGGAGCTGATGGTGGGCGCCAAGCCGACGACCGGTGCGTTCTTCACGCGCGCACTTGTCGAGCAAGCGCAGGGGCGCGACGTGGAAGCGGAGTACGACTTCGAGCACGCGGTCGTGCTGGAAGAGCAGGGCGATCTTCCCGAGTCAGCGCGTCTGCGCACGCTGTGGGGGCGGTTCCTGTTGCGGCGCGGTGATGCGGTCGGTGCGAAGCTGTGCTTCGACGAAGCCGTGCGTATCGTTCCCGACTATCCGCTCGCGGTCTCGAACCAAGCCGAGCTCGCACTGCGCACCGGCCATCCGACGGAGGCAAAGGCGCTGTTCGAGAAGGCGTTCGTGTCGACGCGTCTCGTGCGCTACCTGATCGACGAAGCGCGCGCGCAAGAAGCGGGCGGCGATCGCGATGGCGCGGATCGCACGCGTACGCAGGTCGAGAAGCTCGTGCGCGCGGAGCTCGCGGCCGGTGGCTTTGGCCACTCGCTCGAGCTCGTCGAAGTGCTCGTCGATCGCGGTCAGCCCGCGGATCTGGTCGAAGCGATCAGCGTCGGGCGCGAAGAGGTCGAGCGCCGCGGCAGCGCGGACGTGAAGTTCCAGCTCGCGCGCGCGTATGCCCGGAGCAACAAGCGCTTCGAGGGGCTGCCGCTGATCCACTCTACGCTGGCGAGCGGAGCGCGCGATGCACGCTTCTACGAGCTCGCGAGCAAGCTCGAGGCGATGGACGGCAACCAACCGCGCGCTGCGATGTACGAGAAGGAAGCGGTCGCGATGGATCCGGGCGGCCCCGCGTGGCGCGCGCTCGGAATGACGCCGCGATGAAGGAGCCATTTCCACGCAAGCTGCTGCTGATCGCGGCCGCGACGCTCGCGACGGTGGCCACGGTCCGGGTCGCGAGTGCGCACGCGCTCGACATCGCGTATCTGCGGATCGAACCGCCCGCGACGGCGAGTGCACCGGCGAGCGTCGTCCTCGATATCGACATCGGCGCGGCCGCGCTCCTGCTCGGCGTGGAGCCCTCCGCGATGACCGAAGCGTTCATCGGCGCGCATACGCAGGAGCTCGCGCAGCAGTCGTTTGCGAAGGAGCTGCCGTCGAGCACGGGCGGTCCATGCACGCTCGGTGCGCCCAAGGCCGAGCTCGCGTCGCCGAGCATTCGCGTGAATGCGACGCTCGTGTGCCCGCCCGGTGCGCGCAAGTGGAGCTTCTCGTTCGTCACGGACGCGCGCATTCCCAAGACGTTCCAGCTGCTCGTGAAGGACGTCGCGAGCGATCAGCTCACGGTCGTGGATCGCGCGGCGCCCGTGGTGGAGATGCCCGAGCCCACGCCCGGTGCGGTCACGACGCCGGCGAATGCGGCGCGCGGTGGGACGGATGCGAACGGCACCCCACCGCCCAAGCCGACGGGGTCCGCGATCGGCACAAAGACCGTCGTCGGGGGCGCCGTGCTCCTCGTCGTGATTCTCCTGCCGCTCGTCTATCTCGTTAGTCGCCGCAAGACCGCGTAGGCCCCATACTAGGGGCATGGCGCACGACTTCGACTACGTGGTCGTCGGCTCCGGCTTCGGCGGGAGCGTGTCGGCGTGTCGGCTGACGGAGAAGGGCTACTCGGTGGCCGTGATCGAGATGGGCAAGCGCTGGACGGCGAAGGACTTCCCCAAGACAACGTGGAACGCCCGCAAGTACGTGTGGCGCCCGGGCATGAAGCTGCACGGCTTCTTCAACATGCGCCCGTTCGAGCACGTCATGATCCTGTGCGGCAACGCGGTCGGCGGCGGCTCCATCACGTACGCGAACACCATGCTCGTCCCGCCGAACAGCGTGTGGAACGAGGGATCGTGGAAGGGGCTCGGCGCGTGGGAAGCGGAGATGCCGGCGCACTACGCGGAAGCGCGGCGCATGCTCGGCGTCACCGAGAACAAGATCATGGGCGAGGCCGACGAGACGCTGCGCCAGATCGGCGAGCTCGCAGGCGTCGGCAAGAGCTTCTACAAGACGGACGTCGCCGTGTATTTCGGGCAGGAGGGCGACACGCCCGGTACGGCGCATCCCGATCCGTACTTCGGTGGTGAAGGTCCGCCGCGCAAGAGCTGCATCGGCTGCGGCGGCTGCATGGTCGGGTGTCGGTTCGAAGCGAAGAACACGCTCGACAAGAACTACCTCTGGTTCGCGGAGAAGCGCGGTGCGCAGGTGATGGCGGAGACGCGCGTCATCGATATCAAGCCGATCAACACCGACGGCAGCGATGGCTACGAGATCGTCGTCGAGAGCTCCACCGCGTGGTTCGCGAAGAACGGCCGCACGATCACCGCAAAGAACGTCGTCGTCTCCGCGAGCTCGCTCGGTTCGATGGACCTGCTGATGCGCTGCAAGGAGCGTGGCTCGTTACCGAACATCTCGGATCGCCTCGGTCACGACGTGCGCACGAACAGCGAATCGATCGTCGGCGTGCGGTTTCCCGGCAGCAAGCGCGACATGAGCAAGGGCATCGCGATTGGCTCGGGCATCCACATCGACGATCACACGCACATCGAAGCGACGCGCTACTCGCGAGGTAGCGATGCGCTCGGCTTGATGGCGACGCTCATGGTGGGCGGCAAAGGCTGGGGCCGGATCGCGCGCTGGTTCGCGAGCATGTTCCTGCATCCGATCAAGTTCATGCGGGCGTCGTGGCCGTTCGGCTTTGCGCGCACGACGTTGATCATGCTCGTGATGCAGACGCTCGACGGCACGCTCACGTTTCAGCGGCGGCGCCGGTGGTTCTGGCCGTTCTCGCGCATCCTCGCCTCCACGGGCAAGCGCATCCCCACGAATATCCCCGCTGCCAACGCGCTCGCCGAACGCGCGGCGAAGGAGATGGGCGGCATCGCGATCACCTCGTCGAGCGAGATCCTGTTCGACCTACCGATGACGGCTCACTGCATTGGCGGTTGCGTGATGGGCGCGGACGCGACGACGGGTGTTATCGATTCCCGGCATAGAGTGTTCGGCTATTCGGGACTATTGGTCGTAGACGGCGCCGCGGTCGGAGCAAATTTAGGAGTGAATCCAAGCTTTACGATCACCGCCCTAGCCGAACGGGCGATGTCATTCATATCCGCAAAGCAATAGTCCGTTCGCCCTAGGCCGTCTTGTTGGATGGCCTCGTGGTCCGCATCCTCGTTCCCACAAGGAGAACGTTATGAGCACCACCGAATGGACCTTTGACCCCTCGCACTCGACTGTTGGTTTCACCGTCCGCCACCTCATGGTGACCAAGGTCCACGGTCGCTTCCACAAGTGGAGCGGTCAGCTCGTGATCGACGACACGGACATCACCAAGTCGACGGTGAACGTCGCGATCGAAACCGCGAGTGTCGACACCAAGGAAGAGAAGCGCGACGCGCATCTTGCCTCGCCGGACTTCTTCAACAGCGAGAAGTACCCGAGGATGACGTTCAAGGGCACGCGCATCGAGAAGAAGGGCAACGACCTCCTCGTCACGGGCGAACTGTTCCTCAACGGCGTCACCAAGACCATCGCGCTCGAAGTCGAGCTCACCGACACCGTCAAGGATCCGTGGGGCGGTACGCGCCGCGGCTTCGAAGCGAAAGGCTCGATCAGCCGCAAGGACTTTGGGCTGACGTGGAACGCTGCGCTCGAGACGGGCGGCGTGGTCGTGGGTGACGAGGTGAAGATCAACCTCGACATCCAGGCCATCAAGGCAGCAGCGCTCGCTGCCTAGCGCGCGGTGCTCGGCCAGCCCTGCTCGCCGATCAACGGCACGAAGCGGACGGCGCCGAGGTTCGTTGTCTCGAACCGCTCCGCATCGACGCGCGTGATGCGCATGAGTTGCTGGTCGTCGGCAGATCCGGTCGGAACGATCAGCCGGCCGCCGATGAGCAGCTGCTCGAGCAGCGCGCGCGGTGGTGTCGGTGCGCCGGCGGCAACCGCGATCGCGTCGTAGGGCGCGCCCGGGGGCCAGCCGAGCGTGCCGTCGCCGTGATGAACGTGCACGTTCGCGAAGCCCAAGCGCGCGAGGCGATCGGCCGCTGTATCCGCGAGGGCCTTGATGCGCTCGACGGTGTGCACCGTCTTCACGATCGCGCCGAGGATGGCCGCCGCGTACCCACTGCCCGCGCCGATCTCGAGCACGCGCTCGTGCCCTTCGAGGTGGAGCGCCTGCACCGTCATCGCGACGACGTACGGCTGCGAGATTGTTTGGCCCTCGCCGATCGGGAGGGGCATATCGGCGTATGCACGATCCACCATGTGCGCGGGTACGAACTCTTCGCGCGGAACGACCGCGAACGCGGCGAGCACGCGTCGATCGCTGATATCGCGACGACGGAGGTCCTCCGCGACCATCCGCATGCGCTGTGCTTCGCTCGTTTGCATCAGGCGTCCCATGACATCATGGGTTGCATCACGCGGGCCACAGCGTAGGTTCGTCTTCGAGCGCGGCCACAAACTCGGTAAGCTCGGCGCTGCGCCGATCACGCAGCTCCAGGGTGTCGGCCATCATCCCGCGATACGGACCGTCACCGTCGACGATCCGCGGCTCGCGGTAAGCGGCAGGCAAACCGCGCACGATCTCGACCGCCGCGAGCACCGCGTCCTTCAAGAGAGTTCGATAGAGCGTATCGCCGACGCAGAGCACCAGGCGTCGTTCTCCGCTGGGTGGACGTAGCGTACGTAGCTCGGTCGCACCTAGCTTGGGCGCGAGCTCGAGAAATCGCACGAGCCCCGGTTGCTCCAGCAACGTGCGCGCGACGTCGAGCGGCGCTCCCTCGAGGATCGCGCTCCGCTCGAAGCGTGTCCCCGTGATCCGGAACGCGTCAATCGGCCAGGTCCGCGGAGCGACGTCCTCGTAGCGCCGAATGCGCAGCAGCAACGGACACTCGGGAGGCAGCGCGAACGAGATGTATGTCCACTCGACGTCGACGTAACCGAGGTGGCGCGTGACGTAGTCGATCCGCACGTCGCACGCATCCCCCGTCGAGCTAGCGATCTCGTGCGCCCACGCCGTATCCACGTCGCCGCCCGGCAGCTCGAGTCGCGGCGTCTTGCGCGGATTGCCTAGACCAGACCGCACCGTCGCGAGGACCCCGACGAGCATCGTCAGCCCGAGCCCGAGTGTCAGCAGCGCGAAGAACACGCTTCGAGCGTAGCGCTTCCGTCGTCAAGCGAGCGTGAAGGCGCGCGGGCCCTCTGCCGGATCTTCTGACCACAGCGCGCGGAGCTGGTCGACCTCTTCGGTTCGGCGCTGCGAGAGAGCGTCGCCGACGCCGTCCTCTGTCATCTCCGCCCGATACGGGCCGTTCGCGACAGATGTCGTCACGACAGGTTCCGCGTAGGCGTGCCGAACGTTGCGGACGAGCTCGATGATTGCCTCGACGACCCGGCGCAATCCGGCCTCGCTCTCGATCGACCCGGGCATGCAGAACGCGATGCGCCCGCCATCGAGGAGCGTCCTCACCTCGGCGCGCCCGATCGACTGGAGCACGAGTGCGAGCGAGCGCGGCTCCGTGGGCGCGAGTAACGCCCGCACGACGTCGCGCGGCGCTCCTTCGACGACATGCGTGGCGAACGCCGGGTTTCCGTCGATCCGAAACGCTGCGGCGACTGTTTCCGTGGGCTCACCGTCCGGCAGAATGCGGAGTGCGAGCGGATAGCCGGCGGGTAGCTCGAGCTCGACGTAGGTCCAGCGCTCCCACTGGATCCGAGGCACGCGCGTGACAAACCGGGCGCGGGCTTCGAACGCGTCGCCGGTCTCGGCTGCGATGGTGCGGACCATCTCGCTCGCGGCGTCTTCGCGCGAGCGATGATCGAGAATGCGTCGGCTCTGCTCGTCCTGCCGACGCCGTTGGGTCGCCCGTTGCCAGACTCCTAATGCGGCTGTGGTTGCGACGACGACGATCTCGAACAGCACACGGCCATCTTACGATGACTACGCGGCGTCGGACTTGGTCTCTGATTCCACGTCGTCGCGGATCGTCAGGACGGGGCAGGGCGCGGTGCGAACGATCGACTCGGCAACGGAGCCGAGCAGGACGCGCGAGACGCCGGTGCGACCGTGCGTGCCGACCACGATCAAGTCAGCGCCGACCTCCTTGGCCGTCGCGTTGATGACGTCGCGCGCCTCGCCCGTGCGCAGCACAGCGCCGGCGATCTCGCACTTGGCGGACTTGGTCCGTGCGAGCTGGTCGAGAGCGGTCTGGTTCTCGATCAGCATCGTGTCGATCATCGTCGACGTCATGGCCATACCGATCTCCGGCACGCCGACGACGGGCACGGCGAGGACATGGAGCAGGTGGACCTTGGCGCCCAGCTTGTTCGCCAGCTCGCACGCATAATCGACGGCCGCCTCGGCGCGCTCGCTGAGGTCCGTGGGGGCGAGGATTACTTTGGGCAGCATTCCCCGAGAGATTTCACGATCCGGGCCACGCCAAACACCCTGGAATCGCGCACCTAGCGCACGCCTATGTGACGTACGCGCACGTCTACGGTATGAAAGCGCCCGGTGCGCCTGACACGCAAGTTCATCGCAGCGCTGGTTATCGGCGTCGCGATCGTCGCGATCATCCAGGGCTACCTCGACTACAACCGCGAGCGCGGCGTGTTCGACCGCCAGATGCGCGGTGAAGCGGCGGCGCTGGGACGCGCGTTGGCTCGCGGCGTTGCCCACGTGTGGCAACGCGACGGAGAGCCGGCGGCGCGCGAGTTCATCGAGACCGCGACGAGCAAGCGCGAGAGCTTGGTCGCGCGGTGGGTGTGGCTCGATGCCAAGGGCGGTGACGCGCCGCGCGTGGATCGCGATCAGCTCGCGCCGCTTGCCGACGATCAGATCGTCACCGTGCGCGACGATGCGCGACGGCTGCTGCTTACATACATCCCCGTGAAGGTCCCCGAGCCGCGGCCGGGTGGCCTGGAGATCGCGCAATCGATGGAGCAGCTCGACGCGTACATCGCGGGCTCGCTGCGCAGCGAGATCGTCGGATCGGCGAGCGCTGTCATCGTCGCCGCGATGCTCGCGCTCCTGCTCGGCATCGTGTTCATCGGTCGGCCGATCGGCAGGCTTGCGGAGAAAGCGCGTCGCGTCGGCGAGGGTGATCTTTCGGCGCCTCTCCACTTGGGGCAGCGCGACGAGCTCGGCGAGCTGGCGAACGAGATCAATCTCATGTGCGATCGGCTCGGCGCGGAGTCCAAGGCCCGCGAGCAAGCGACAGATCAGCTGCGGCATGCGGATCGCCTGACCACGGTCGGCAAGCTCGCCTCGGGTCTCGCGCACGAGCTCGGCACGCCGCTCAACGTGATGCGCGGGCGGGCGGCGCTGATCGTCGGCCACGAGGTCGAAGGCAAGGACGTCGACGACTCGGCCCGCATCGTGGTCGAGCAGGCGGATCGCATGACGGCGCTGATCCGGCAGCTGCTGGACTTCGCGCGACCGCGCGCGCTGCACAAGGCACCCGTGAACGTGACGACGCTCGGTGCGCGCGTGTGCGAGCTGCTCGTGACGATCGCCAAGAGCGCAAACGTCACGCTGGTTCCACCCGAGGCAGACGAGACCTTGCGCATCGAGGCGGATGATGGCCAGCTCACCCAGGTGCTCACCAACCTGGTCGTCAACGCCGTTCAGGCGACGCCTGCGAACGGCAAGGTGACCATCTCCGCGCGGTCGGTCGAGAAAGCGCCGCCTCCCTACGTCGGCAGCGACGACCACAACTGGGTCGCGATCGACGTCGCCGACACCGGCAGTGGGATCGACGAAGCAACGAAGGCGCGCGTGTTCGAGCCGTTCTATACGACCAAGGAGGTGGGTGATGGCACCGGCCTCGGCCTCTCCGTGAGCTGGGGCATCGTGCGCGAGCACGGTGGTTGGATCGATGTCAGGTCGACGCTCGGAATGGGCTCGACGTTTACAGTGTTCTTGCCGTGCGCCGCCGAGGCGCGAGGTGCTGCATGACGACGGTATTCGTGATCGATGACGAGCGAGAGATGGTTGATCTCATCGCGCTCGGCCTGAAGAAGCGTGGCTTTACGACGGTGCCGTTCACCAACGGTGCGGATGCACTCGCGGCGATCGGTTCGCACGACGTCGACCTGATCATCACCGACCTCAACATGAAGGGCACGACGGGCCTCGAGGTCAGCCAGAAGGTCGCGCAGGACCGGCCCGACATCCCGGTCATCGTACTCACCGCGTTCGGCAGCTTCGAGACCGCCGTCGGTGCGATCCGCGCCGGCGCGTACGACTTCGTCACCAAGCCCGTCGAGATCGAGGCGCTCGCGATCGCCGTGCGCCGTGCTGTCGAGCATCGCGCGCTGCGCGGTGAGCTGAAGCGGTTGAACGAGGTCGTCGCGAACACGCGCGGCCGCGGAGACCTCATCGGCGCGAGCCCGGCGATGCAGGCCGTGTATCAACTGATCGACCAGGTCAGCGCGACCGACGCGACGGTGCTCATCACCGGCGAGAGCGGTACGGGCAAGGAGGTCGTCGCGCGCGCGATCCACGAGCGTTCGCGGCGCAAGGATGGTCAGTTCGTCGCGATCAACTGCGCCGCGGTCCCCGAGCAGCTGCTCGAGTCGGAATTGTTCGGCCACGCGAAGGGCGCGTTCACCGACGCGAAGCAGAGCCGCCAGGGTCTGTTCCCGCAGGCAAACTCCGGCACGCTGTTCCTGGACGAGGTCGGCGAGATGGCGCTGACGACGCAGCCCAAGCTGCTCCGCGCGCTGCAGGAGAGAAAGATCCGTCCCGTCGGCGCGGAGAGCGAGAGCGCCATCGACGTTCGCTTGATCACGGCGACCAACGCGGACCTCGAGGGCATGGTCGAGGACAAGCGCTTCCGCGAAGACCTCTACTATCGCATCAACGTCATCCACATCCCGCTGCCGCCGCTGCGCGCGCGCGGAGGTGATGTGCTGCTCCTCGCGCAACACATGCTCAAGCACTACGCGGTCGCGCTCGACAAGAAGGTCCAGGGCATCTCCGCCGCCGCGGCCGAGCGCATGCTCGCGTACGAGTGGCCGGGCAACGTGCGCGAGCTCGGTAACTGCATCGAGCGCGCGGTCGCTCTCGCGCGCTTTGAAGACGTGCAGGTCGACGATCTGCCGGAGAAGATCCGCATGCAGCCGACGCGGCGTTCGACGATGTCAGGCAACGACGTGCCCGAGATGCTCACGCTCGAAGAGATCGAGCGTCGCCACGTGCTGCGCGTTCTCGAGGCATGCGAAGGCAATCGCACCGACGCTGCCAAGGTTCTCGATCTCGATCGCAAGACGCTCTATCGCAAGCTGTTGCGCTGGGGCGTGAGCGACGAGACCTAGCCGAATAGTTTGGTACGCGTACGATTTCTCGCAGTGGCTACCGCCGTTGCCACTCTCCGCGCAG
The DNA here is from genome assembly GCA_036499725.1 of Kofleriaceae bacterium. Taxonomy (GTDB): domain Bacteria; phylum Myxococcota_A; class Polyangia; order Haliangiales; family Haliangiaceae; genus JABFXX01. The sequence goes on along the minus strand of DASYDE010000043.1, from coordinate 19,446 downwards.
ATCGAACGAGCAATGACGGTTATGTAGGGATCGTTATTCATTGTTCGTGATCCATCGGGGCTCATTGCCCCGGAGGGGTAAAGTGCCCCAAAAAAACTGCCGTAATAGGCTGGAATCATTGGTTCTGCGCGGCATAGGGGGTGCACATCGGTCCGGCACAATGAAGAAGCTCCTCGCTGCCACGATCACCCTTGGTTTCCTCTCCACCGCCGCGTTCGCTGGCGATCCGCCCGCGAAGAAGGAGACGCCGGCCAAGAAGGAAGAGAAGCCGGCCGCCACGGACGAGAAGAAGACCGACGACAAGACCGCGACCACCGACAAGAAGGACGCGAAGACCCCGGCCAAGAAGGACACCAAGACCCCGGCCAAGAAGGACGACAAGGCCGCCGCGAAGCCGGTCGAGTCCAAGTAATTCCACGACCCCCACAAGGGTCGTTTTTTAGTTTCCGCACCGTTACTGAACTTTCGAACCAACCCACTCTTTTGGAGTTTCAAATGAAGAAGATCCTCGCAGCCACCATCGCCCTCGGTTTCGTTTCCTCGGCCGCCTTCGCTGACGCGAAGAAGGAAGCCCCCAAGAAGGAAGAGAAGGCGCCCGCCGCCGACGCGACCAAGAAGGACGCCCCGGCGACCGACATGAAGAAGGACGACAAGGCGCCCGCCGCCGACGCGAAGAAGGACGCCGCCAAGGACAGCAAGGCGCCCGCCGCGAAGGCCAAGAAGGACGCGGCGAAGCCCGCCGCGAAGTAAGTACGACGGCTCCGTTCGGAGTCGCCACTTACGTCCGAGACGCCTCGCTCTGCGGGGCGTTTCTATTTTGTGCGACGGTTTTTCGGCTACCGTCTCGCGCGATGGCGCGCGATGTTTTGATCGTCGATGGCTTCGCCCCCGAGGCGCGCGAGCTGCGTTCGACGTTCGACGCGCGCTTCGCGAATCCTCGCAGCACGAATGCCGACCGGTTCCAGTGGGACTACTGGCATGTGCCGGGGCAATACACCGCACTTCGCACGCCCGCGTGGACGTACTTTCCGAAAAAGACCTACGAAGCGTTCCACCGCCGGTTGGTGCAGTGGGGCAGAGAGACCCTCGGCTGTCACGACGTGTCTCCGCCGTGGCTCTCGCTGTACGTGGAGGGGTGCCGACAGGAGCTCCACGGCGACCTGCCGCACGGTCCGTGGGCGTTCGTGTTTTCGCTCACGCCGTGGCGCGGCCGCGTGTTCGCCGGCGGCGAGACGCTGCTGCTCCAGGATTCGGTCCTGGACTTCTGGGACGACTTCGCGTCCGTACGCGGTGTGGAAGAGCCCGACATCCTCCGTTCGATCGAGCCAAAGATGAATCGGCTGACCGTGTTCGACCCGCGCATCCCGCACGGCGTTCGCCGCGTCACCGGCACGCACGATCCGCGCGAGGGGCGCCTCGTCGTCCACGGCTGGTTCGTGCAGCCGCGACCGTTCGTCGAAGGACCGTTACGCGCATCCGCGCTCGAGGAGCGGCTCGGCGAGCTGATCCACTCGCTCGGCGACGTGCTCGGCGACCTGCCCATCGCGGGGCTGTTGAGCGTGTCGTGCACCGTCGATCGTCGGGGCAACGTCGCGAACGCGCGTGTGCTCAGCGACACGACACGCGTACCGCGCGCTCTGGAAGCGCAGCGAGCCCGTGCGATCCGTCGCATTCGCGCGCTCGTCGGAGCGTGGCGTTTTGGCTCACAGCGTGCGCCCAGTCGCATCACGCTGCCGCTCGTGTTCGAGCGCGGCTAGCCTCACGGCCGGCTCATTCCCTTTTGCTCGGCGCGGGTGAACGCTAGCTGGATGCGCTTAGCCTCGTTCGTTCTGATAGCTCTCGCCGGTTGCAGCATCACCGACTTCGACATCGATCAACCCGTGCCCGAACAACACGTGCAGGGCAGTCCATTGCCGGGCCCACTCGCGACGCTATTCCCACTGCAGCTCGATCTCGATATCAGTCAGAAGATCAAAGCGCAGGAGACCGGCCCGATCGACTCGGTCACGCTGAGCTCGCTCGAGCTGAACATCACGGCCACTGATCGCCCGAGTGGCGACACGGATGACTGGTCATTCGTGGACAGCGTGCAGGTGTTCGTCTCGTCCACGAAGAGCGGCACCACGCTCCCGCGCGTCGAGATCGCGCATGGCGACCATCCCGGCGCGGTCCAGAAGTTCAAGTTCGTGGTCGACGGCGACGTGAACCTCAAGGACTACATCGATGAAGGCTCGATGGTGGAGAGCAGCTCCTCGGGCACCGCGCCGCCCGACGACACCTCGTTCGACGGCAAATCCACGTTCACCGTCCATCCGCTCTAACAGACTGTTGCAGGAGTGGGTCAGCGACGGACTGTTCCGCTGGCCCCCGATTGTGCCGGGCCAGAGCAGGGTTACCGTTAGCCGCCATGCAGACCCAAGTTCTACGAGCCAACGAACGCGGCCACGCGAAGCACGGGTGGCTGGAGAGCTACCACACGTTCTCGTTCGCCGATTACCACAACCCCGACGCGATGGGCTTTCGGGCCCTGCGCGTCATCAACGAGGACCGCGTCGATGCCGGCAAGGGCTTCCCGCCGCACAGCCATCGCGACATGGAGATCATCTCCTACGTCCTCGAGGGCGAGCTCGGGCACAAGGACAGCATGGGCACTGGCTCGACGATCAAGCCGGGCGATGTCCAGCGCATGTCTGCGGGCACGGGTGTCTCCCACAGCGAGATGAATGCGTCCAAGAAGGACGGCGTCCACTTCCTGCAGATCTGGATCATTCCCGACAAGGCAGGCCATGCACCGGGCTACGCGCAGACGCATTTTCCGCGCGAAGATCGGCAGGGCAAGCTGCGCCTGGTCGTGTCGCCTGACGGGCGCGACGGATCGATCTCGATCCATCAGGACGCGACACTCTCGGCAGGCCTGTTCGCGAAGGGCGAGAGTGCGACGCATACGGTGGCGAAGGATCGCTACGCGTGGATCCAGGTCGCGAAGGGCGCGATCGAGGTCGGCGGCGAAAAGCTGTCGGCAGGCGATGCGCTCGCAGCGGTTGGCCCGGGCGAGCTGGCAATCACGGGTACGGATGATGCCGAAGTCCTCGTGTTCGACCTCGCGTAGGGGCACACGTACGATTTCGTGCGCCATCGTGCGTCGGGCCGCGTCGAGCGATCGTGATGACCGCTCGCATGCTCGTTCTCGCTCTCGCCTTGTCCGCCTGCCAGGGCGGTAAGGATCCGAATATCATGTCCGGCGGGGATGACTCGCCGGGCCCCGACGCGGCCGTCACGCCCGACGGCTCGACCCCGGCCTCGCTGCAGTGCTCCCACACGCGCGTGCTCGCGGATTATCCGTGGGGCGTGAAGGCGGGAACGTATCTCGCGGACCAGGGCATGGTGTTCGGTATCTCCGCGAACGACACGCAGTCGCCGACGCAGCGGTTGGACATCGAGGTCTGGCCGGGCCCGGGCGGTGCGGCGCCGACGTTGCCACGCACGACGACGTTCACCACGGCGAGCAAGTACTCGTCGTGCGACAACTGCGTCGTCATCGGCGAAGGCTGCGACGCCCAGAACAACTGCAAGACCTGGTACTTCCCGCAGGCGGGTCACGTCACCGTCGGCGAAGCGACGCGAGATGCTGCGAACGGCAAGCTCCACGCCGCCGCTGCCAACCTCATCTTCGCCGAGTGGTCGATGGCGAATGACGCGCCGGTCGCGAACGGTCGCTGCATCGAGCTGACGACGTACTCGTTCGACGCGGAGTGGGGCGATCAGGGTGGCTCGTGCTCCGCCGATTCGTGCAGCTCGTCGAACCCGTGTTGCAGCGACTCGCCGTACTGCTCGCTCGGCAACAACAACATCGGTCACTTCTGCTCCGACTACTGCGGTGAGAGCGGCGACTCCTGCACCGGCCCGAACGATTGCTGCGATGGGTTCAAGTGCTTTCTCGGCACGTGCATTCAGGACTCGTGCGGCGGCAACAACTGCACGGCAGGCTTCGACGAAGGCGGCGGCTGTTGTGACTCGGCACCGTACTGCACGGGCGGTCGCTGCGGCGGTCAGTGCGGCGCGAGCGGGGAGACGTGCGGTGGCGATCTGGATTGCTGCACCGGCATGTCGTGCACCGGCGGCACCTGCCACTAGAGCTTGTGCTTCGCGAACCAGTCGTCGAGCTCGGCGAATCCGTCGGTCTTGTCTTTTCCGTCGGGCAGCGCGGCGACGATGTCTTTCGCTTTCGTCATCTCCGCGAAACCGTCGGCGTGCTTGCCGGAGTCCCACAGCGCGACGGCGTAGTGCTGATGCGCACCGGCCTTATCGAGCGGATCCGCGTCGGCGAACGCGTCGAGGATCTTCACGTTCTTCAGCAGCGGCTCGAGTGCGGCCGCGGGGCGATGGCGCGCTAGCTCCAGCTCGCCCACGTGCTGCCAGTCGTAGGCAACGTCGGGGTGATTCTCGCCGAGGCGCTTGATGTCGATGCCGCGGGCCTTTGCGTAGTGATCGAGCGCCTCGTCGTAGCGTTCGAGCTGCCCGAGCACGTAGCCCTCCGCATCGAGCGTGACGGCCATGCTCGGGTGATCCTCGGGGTAGACCTTGCGTTTCTCGGCGAGCGCCTGCTCGTACATCGCGAGTGCGTCGGGGAACGTCTTCTTGTCCTCGGCGAGGCAGAGGCCCATGTTGTGGAGCACCATCCCTGCATCGCCGGGTGAATTCAGCTTCTTCCATCCCTCGACGGCGCGCTGGTTCCACGGAATCGAGCCCGGGCAATCGCCTTTGTCGCGCATGAGCAGGCCCAGGTTTCCGACGGTGCGCATCGTCTCGGTGTGATCCGGACCGAGCGTCTTCTCCTGGATCGCGAGCGCCGCCTTGTAGCCGGCCTCCGCCTCCGCGTACTTGCCCTGCATGCGATCGAGCTCGGCGATGTTGTTCAGGTCCGTCGCGACCTTCGCGTGCTGTTCGCCGTACAGCTTGATGTCGAGATCCTTCGCCGCGACCTGCAGCTCGCGCGCCTTGGTGAGCTCAGCGCGCTGCTTGAGGAGCACCGACAGATCGTTCAGCGCGACCGCGCGCGCGTTCAGGTCGTCGGGCAGGTTCGTCTCGCGCAGCGTGAGCGAGCGGCGCAGATCTTTCTCCGCGTCGTCGAATTCGCCAGCGACGAGATGAAGCTTCCCCGCCGTGCCGGCGAGCTCGGCTTCGAGGCGATGGTCCTCGCCCAACCGGGTCAGCGATGCTTCGGCCATGCGGAGCGCGCGCTTTCCGTCGTCGAACTTCTTCTGGAAGATGCCGGTGACGACCGCGAGATCGATCCAGGCGCGGACTGCTCGGCGATCGTCGTGGCTCGCCTCGGCAGCATAGATCGCCTCGTAGAGCGCTTTCTCCGCGCTCGCTTGGTCGTCTCCGGTGCGCGCGATGCGGCCCGCGACCAGCTCTGCCTCGGCGAGGATCGGCTGGTACCCGAGCGCCTTTGCGCGCGCGACGACATCGGCCGCCTTCTCCTTCGAACCATCGCCACCGAGGTCCGCCGCCAGGCGCAGCGCCGCGAGATCCGCTTCCAGCGCCGCGAGCTGGCCGCGCTGTTGCGGATCCGCCGGCGGAGCAACTGTCGCGCGCAAGCCCCGCACGTCAGCGCACGCCGCGAGATCCGGCAACGCGAACGTCGCTTTCACGGCGCGCTCTGACTTCATCGGCCCGCTCGTGACGCGCGACGCGAGTGCGGCGAGCTCGGCGCGGCGCTGATCGAGGCACAGCGTGCGCAGGTCGAGGAGCTCCGCGGACTCCGTGCCCTTCGCATGTGCGCGGCACGCCTCGACGCGCATCGCGCGCCACTTGTCGCCGCGCCGCTGCAGCTCGTTCGTGATCTGCGCGCTCACGGTGGACGTCGGGTCGTCGGAGAGTGCGGCGTGAACGCGCGTGCCGAGGTCCGGCGTGACGACTTGCTCGAGACCGGCGCCGGCGTCGTCGCAGTTTGTCGTCGGGGCAGCTGCGCCGTGCGCGAGGAACGCTGCACCTCCGGCTCCGAGCGCACCCGCCGCGACGGCGATCGCGATCCACTTCTTGCGCGACGGTCGAAGCTCGAGCTCCAGCTCGGCGATGAACGCACTGATGTCGGGCCAGCGCTTGGTCGGCTCGACGGACAACGCGCGATCGATCGCACCACGAATTCGGCCAGGAACATTGCGGCCCGTCGGCCATGCACGACGCCGACCCTGCACGACGTTGTCGGCGAGCTCGGGCACCGTCGCGCCGGCGAACGGACGCTCGCCGCACAGCGCTTCGTACGCGACGATCGCAAGCGCGAATTGATCCGCGGCGGGCCCCACGGTCGCTGCAAGGAACTGTTCGGGTGCCATGTACGCCGGCGTGCCCAGGAACGTGCCCGTTTGCGTGAGCCGCTCGTCGAGCATTGACGTGGAACGCGCGCGGCTCGACGACGTCACGGCCGTGCTGGTGGAAACGGGCGTTGCATCGAGCGTGAGTGCGAGCGCGACGTCGCCGACGGGGAGCTTCGACGGTGAAGATGCATCGCTGGGGGAGGCGACCGACCCATCCCACGCGGCCGCGAGTCCGAAGTCCGTGACGCGAACGCGCTTGTCCGTTCCGACGAGGATGTTGCTCGGTTTGACGTCGCGATGAACGATGCCCGCGCGATGTGCGGCTTCGATTCCGCGGCCCGCCTGGATCAATGCGCCGATGATCTCGTCGCGCGTGCGCGATTTCTCGAGCCACGTAGAGAGCGTGGAGCCGACCACTCGCTCCATCGCGATGAAGATGCCCTGTGGCACCACGCCGACCTCGTGCACCGCGACGACGTTGGGATGCGCGAGCTTCGCGGCGGCCTGCGCTTCGCGAAGGAGACGATCGCTGCTCAGCGCGGAGTCGTTCTCGGCGTGCAGGACCTTGAGCGCGACGACCCGATCGAGATCTGGATCGCGCGCGGCGAAGACTCTGCCTGCACCACCGCGACCGATCGCTTCCACGACCTCGAAGCGCCCGATCCGCGAGCCCGGTTTCGCGTCGAGCGGCTCGGTGGCCCCGCCCGTCCCCGCACTGGATGAGAGCAGACCGACGATGGCGGTGCGGCACTCGGGACAGCTGTCGACGTGCGAGTCGAGAGCCGCGCGCCGCGCGACCGCGAGGTTGCCCTGCGCGAAATCGACTAGCTCGAGCTCACCCGGACACGCCACGCGCATCTACGTACCGCAGCGCCCTCCCGCGCGCAGCGGAAAAAACGGTACCCTTGTGACGTGGGCTCCCTCGCCGAACGCTTCTGCGCCGCGGCCCCCGCCGAGCTCCGTGCGGATCTCGAACGATTTCCCGATTTGGAGCGCTGGCTCACCGATTTTATCGAGCGTGGTCGCGCGGCGTGGCCTGAGTTATCGGTCGCGCCCGACGCGCTGGTCGCGTTTGCTGCTGCTCGACTCATGGGTGAGACAACGACCGCTGCGCTGGCGTCTCTCGATGCCGGTGGACTTCACTTTGCCGCTGCGCTCGCGGCGGGAAACAAGCGGGCGCTGGAGGAGTTCGAGCGCACGTACGTTCCGCGGATCCACGCCGCGCTGCGCCGCCTGCCGCTCGATCCGGGTGAGATCGACGACGTGACACAACAAGTGCGCGATCGCCTGCTGGTCGGCGCCGAGCCCCGCATCGCCGCCTACGGCAATCACGATCTTGGAGCGCTCGTGCACGTCGTTGCCGTGCGCACCGCGATGTCGTTGCTCCGCAAGCGCAAGAAGACCGTGTCCCTCGACGGTGATGCGTTGCTGCGCCTCTCGGACACCGGCGACATCGCGCTCGATTCGATCAAGAAGAGTCAGCGCGAGGCGTTCCGCGAAGCGTTCGCCAAGGCGGTCGCCGATCTCGAACCGCGCGACCGCAACCTCCTGCGCATGCACCTGCTCGATGGCGTTCAGCTCGAGCCGCTCGCGAAGATGCACAACGTCCATCGCGCGACGGTCGTGCGGTGGCTCGGTCAGGCGCGGCGCACCGTGTTCGATGCCACCCGCAAGCATCTGCAAGCGACGCTCGGCCTGGAGCGCGACGAGGCCGAGGGTCTCTACGGTCTCATCGAGAGTCGCCTCGACGTGAGCGTCGAGCGTCTGCTCGGCTCCGGTCACTGACGACTCAGGGGAAGTTGGTGATGTGCACGCCGCTCCAGCCGCACGCGCTCAGGGTCGTGCAGCTGCCGCCGGACGCGTGAGCGACGCAGGTGTTGTTGACGCTGCACGTGCACTCGCCGCCCTGGCACTCCATCGCGTAGGTGCGTCCATCTCCGCACGCGCTCGCTTCCATGTTGCAGTCGCTGCCGAACGCGATGTAGCTGTGGTTCGTGCACGTCGTGTTGCCGGAGCCGGCGGGCGCGGTGCCGGTGCAGACCTCCCAGCACTTGCCAATATCGCCGGGCTTGAGCTCCATCATCGAGCCGCAATGATTCACGGTGCAGCTCGCCGGCGTGGGATTCGCGGGGCAGTCGGTATCGATCGCGCCGCAGCCGCAGTCGCACTTGCCGTCGCCGATGAGGTCGACGTTGCACGTCCAGTGATCCTGCGGCGCGTTGGTGATGCACTGCGTGGGGTGCGCAGGGTCGAACGACGTACCCGACGGGCAGGCGTCGCTGCACTGGCTCACCGTCGGATGAGCAGGGCAGGCGGGGTCGGCGATGCCGCAGCCGCAATCGCAGTCGTTGTCGTAGTAGGCGGCCTCGCTGCAGGTCCAGCCCGCGACGACGGGGACGCACTTGCTCGGGTCGAGGCGATCGGGCCACGTGCCAGCCGAGCACCCGTTCTGCGCGGCGCAGTCCGCGATCTCTGTCGTTGCGGGACAGTCCTTGTCGTGCGCGCCGCAACCGCACGTGCACTGGTCATCACCGCCGTACGACGACGCGTCGCACGTCCATCCCGCCGGAAGCTGGATCGCGATGCACCTCGTGGGATCCGTCGGATCCGCTTGGTGCCCCGGGCCGCAGTTGTCGAACGAGCACTCGCCGATCGTGACCGTCGGCCCGCAGTCCGGATCCACGACGCCGCAGCCGCAGTCGCAGCCATCGCCCGCGCCGAGGAACTGCGCGTCGCAGGTTGCCGCAGTGGACGGCGGAGCATCGGGCGTCGCGGAGCCGCTGCCACTGTCGTGGCCAGGCATCCCGCCGTCGGTGGGCGGCTGGTCATCGCCGTTGGCACCGCTGCCACCACCGCCGCCGCACGCGACCATGAAACCGAGGAAAATCACTGCCAACGAGGTCCGCATCACCCGCTCGACGCGGGCCATGGCTCCGTGGCGCACACAAAGTGCGATTCACCCCCCGATAATTTCGATCCTAGACGAGGGCTCAGCTCGATTGATCCGAGCCCGAGCCCGAGCCCGAGCCCGCGCCCAGATTTCCGGATCGGCTCCGAGCGGTACACACTCGACGAAGAGTCGTGGGCTTGGATGCGTCGGCGGCGGGTGCCCCCTCCGACGACTGCCTTCCGAGGATGAACGCTCACCCCGGACGAGTACGTGTCGTCACGAATCGGCGATCGGGCTCGGGCTCCGAGCGCTCCGCGCTCTTGGCTCCTAACCCCAGGGCTCAGCTCGATTGATCCGAGCCCGAGCCCGAGCCCGACGAAGAGTCGTGGGCTTGGATGCTCGGTGCCGTGCCCCCTCCGACGACTGCCTTCCGAGGATGAACGCTCACCCCGGACGAGTACGTGTCGTCACGAATCGGCGATCGGGCTCGGGCTCGGGCTCCGAGCGCTCCGCGCTCTTGGCTCGGGCTCGTATCAACTCAGACGATCTCGGGGTTAGACCAGGGCGGGAACGACGACGCGGATGCTCGCGAACAGGATCTCGACGAGGAGCTCGCGCAGCTGCTCGCGGGTGAGGCGGTTCGGCCCGCCGGCATGCGCGGTCCAGTCGATCGACGTGGCCTCGACGGCGCCGATCCAGCCCCGGATGGTCGTCTGCATACGCGGGTCTTTGGCGATCGTCGCGGCGAACGGCGACTCGGTCACGAACGTTTCGTACAGAGCCGTACGAACTCCTTCGACGACGTTCGCGACCTCCGGATCGCTGCCGATGCCGCCGCGCATGAGCGACACGAACGCGCGCGCGTGCTGCGTGATGAACACGAGATAGGCCTCGAGGCCCGCGCGTACGCGATCCGCCGGCGCATCTGTCTTCGCCGGTGCACTGGTCACCGCGGTGACGAGCTCGCCCGCGATCTGCGAGAGGCCCGCGACGTAGAGGTCTCGCTTCGTCGGGAAGTAGTGATACAGCAGACCCTTCGAGATCTTCGCTTCCTTCGCGAGATCGTCGATCGAGACTTCGTCGTACGAGCGATCGGAGAACGTCGTACGAGCGAGCGCGAGCAGCTGCGCGCGGCGCGCGTCGTTATCGAGGCGCACGCGGCGCTTGGGGAGAACACGGCCCGCGATGCGCGCTGCATCCGCGACCGCCTCCGCCGCCTTGTTGGTGGCCTTCACCGCATCGCTCGCGGCCTTCGTCGTTGCCTCGACCGTCTCCGTGACGGCCTTGGCCGCCCGAACGATGCGGTCTACTGCGCGAGGCTTACTCACGTTTTCCAGTCTACCCCAAAGCGTTATTGACTTACGGTCAATAGTGGCTAGGCTGAGAAGCAAGGAGATCGAGATGACCTCGAACACCACACCTATCGTTCCCCGCGACTTCGATGCCGACTTCTCGAAGGTCCCGCGTCATTGGCTCTTCAACAACGCGACGGCGACCCACATCGCGAACGGCGTCAACATGCTGTTCCCCTGGGGCGAGCGCTTCTTCGTCCGTTCTGTGAAGTACTACGCCGATCAGATCACCGATCCGACGCTGAAGGCGGAGATCAAAGGGTTCTTCCAGCAGGAGGGCCGGCACGCTGCCGCGCACGACGACTTCAACAAGGTCCTGCGCGGGCAGGGCTACGAGGTCGACCAGTTCCTCGAGCAATACAAGCGCATCTCCGGCTGGATCGAATCGAAGAGCCCGCCGAAGCTGCGTCTCGCGATCACCGCGGCGAGCGAGCACTTCACCGCGATCATGGCGGAGGGCGCGTTCAGCGACAACATGCTCGACAACGCGGCACCCGAGATGCGCGACCTGCTCGCATGGCACGCCGCCGAAGAGATCGAGCACAAGTCCGTCGCGTTCGACGTTCTCCAGCAGATCGATCCTTCGTACGCCCTGCGCATCGCCGGCCTCGTCTGCGCGACGGCGATTCTCGGCGGCTTCTGGACCTGGGGCGCACTGACGCTGCTCCGCCAGGACAAGGTGACGCTGAGGACCGCATCGCGCGATCTGGCCCGGGAGGGCAAGCGCGACCCGATCATCCGCCGCGTATTCCTGCGCGGTATCCGCCAATATCTGCGCCGAGATTTTCATCCCGATCAGAACGACGATCGCGATCTCGCGAAGAATTGGTTCGCGCAGCGCGGTATGCAGATGCCAGAGGCCGCATGAACCTGTCAGGCAAGAACGTCGTTGTCACCGGAGCGGGGAGCGGCATCGGCCGTGCGACTGCCCACGCATTTGCCGCCGCTGGCGCGCACGTCGCCATCTGCGATATCGATCAGAAGCGCGTCGAGTCCGTGCAGCAAGAGCTCGGCGGCGCAGTCCTGCTCGCGCGTGCGTTCGACGTGGCCAAGCGCAACTCGTTCCGTGCGTTTGCAGACGAGGTTCACGCGCTCGTTCCCGCTGTCGACGTCGTCGTGAACAACGCGGGCGTCGCGCTCGGCGGCAACTTCCTCGACTACTCGCTCGACGATTGGGATTGGCAGATCGGGGTGAACCTCACCGGCGTCATGCACGGCTGCCACTTCTTCGTCCCGCAGATGGTGAAGCGCGGAACGGGCGGCCAGGTCGTCAACATCTCGTCGATCTTCGGCATCTACCCGGCGCCACAGACGTCGGCGTACGTTGCATCCAAGTTCGCCGTGCTCGGGTTCTCGCAGTCGCTGCGCACGGAGCTCGCACCGCAGCGCATCGGTGTCACCGCGATCTGTCCCGGCCTGATCGCGACCGACATCATCGGCGGCGGTCGGCTCGTCGGTGGCGCCGCTCGCACCAAGGGCGCGCTGCTCAAGGCGTTCACGCGCGGCGCACCGCCATCGCTCGTCGCCCGCGCGATCGTCGACGCCGTGCACAACAACCCCGCCGTGCGCACCGTCGGTAAGGACGCGTGGGCCATGCGCCAGATGCATCGCATCGCGCCGAGCCTGTCCGCCTCGCTTGGCGGCAAGGTCTCCAGCTTGTTCTCTGCTAAAAGCTAGGCATGGCTTTCGATAAGAGCGCGCCGGCGTTCTGGCACGAGCTCTCGATGGAGATGAACCGAGAGTGGTTCATGGATAACAAAGAGCGTTACGAGCGCGAGTGGGTCCAACCCATGACGGAGCTGCTCACGCACGTTCGCGCCAAGCTCGTCCCGATCTACAAACCGCTCGTGCTCGCGGAGCCGGTCGTGCTGCGCATCTATCGCGACGTCCGGTTCTCCAAGACCAAGGCGCCGTACAAGACGCACATCGCGGGTGTGCTCCGGCTCGCCGGCAAGAAGCGCGGCGAGGGCGGCACCGTTCTCTACGTTCACACTGGCCTCGACGAGGAAGGTGAGTGGGAGGACTGGATCGGCGGTGGCTCGTACTTCTTCGAGCCGCCGCAGCTCGCAAAGTATCGCCGCGCGGTCGCGGGAAAGCCGGGCGACGAGCTCGCCGCGATGATCGCGAAGCTGAAGAAGGCGGGCTATCGCGCCGGCTCCGAGCACAAGTACACGCGCGTGCCCAAGCCGTTCGCGCCGGACCACAAGCACGCTGACCTGCTCGTCAACAAGGGCCTGACGGCGGGCCCCGGCGGGATGCCGCGCGGCATGCTGCACTCGCCCAAGCTCGCCGAGTGGCTCACGACCAGCGCCAAAGCGATCGCGCCGATCGTGAAGTGGGTCGCGAAGAACGTCGCCTAAGTACAGTCGAGAATATCGTCGACGGTGATGACCAGCATCGGCACCGCAGACGTACGCAGCGTGGCGCCACGTTTCTGGGACTCGATCGACTGGTAGCCGCGCACCGTCGGACGTTTGTGTTCGATCACTAGATCGTGCGCGACATCGACGACCCAGTACTCGGGAACGCCTGCGGCAGCGTAGATGGCGGCCTTGATCCCGAGGTCATTCCTGAGCGAGTCGTCGGCGACCTCCACGACGAGCAATGCCTCCTCAGGATGCCGATATCGCGCCGGGACAATGGCGAGGTCGGGTTCGGGCATCGATCGCATACCGGCACGAAATCCAGAACAGACGCTGATCTCACGATCAGGTGCGATCAGCGCGTAACAGGGGCGTGCCAGCGCATTCAAGATCGAGGAATGCGCGACGCTCTGCGGGGACTTCTCGACGATCTGGCCGTCGAGCAGCTCGATCCGAAGTCCTTCGAACATCCCCACCTCGACCAGCTTTTCGTACTCGCTGCGCAGGAGCCCGCGTACGTTGTCCGGCGGGATCATCGTGTCAGGCGAACTGCGAACGGCGAGTGCTTGATCGTGCATTGTTCTCCTAGCAGTCGATGATGTCATCGACGGTAACGACGAGCCGTGGCAACACCGGAGTGTGGACGCGTTGGCCGCGCTTGCGCTCGATGATGTTCTGATAGCGACCTGAGCGTGGAATCGTGTGGACGATGACTTGCTCGTGCTTTACGTCGACGATCCAGTACTCGGGAGCACCGGCCTTCGCGTAAATCGTCGCCTTCGTACCGCGGTCGATCTGGAGTGAGGAGTCGGCCACCTCCACTACAAGCGACGCGTTCTCTGCGGCATGCCAACCGCGCTTGAATCCGACGAGAGAGATGTCCGGTTCCGGCGTCGAGCGTTCTCCAGCACGCAGTCCCGAGTGTTGAAACATCAGCAGTCGTTTGGGCAGGACGGCGTTCATCCGGCGTGCGAGATGCGCGACGATCACGGCGTGCGGGATGCCCTGTGGGCTCATCTCGACGACCTGACCCTCGAGGAGCTCGACGCGCTGATCCGTGAAGGCTCCGAGCTCGACGAGCTTTTCGTATTCCTCGCGGTACAGCGGCCGCACGTTGTCTGGCCAATCCCGACGGTCGGGGTGTTGGTCTGGACGCGACGCCATGAGCTCCAGCATAGCTCCTCCAGCATTGGAGCTCGCGCATAAAGCGAGTGGCGTGCCGCGCTAACCGCGCGAGGTCACCGACGAGACTGTCCGAACTTTCCGAAGCTTGGACGATGAGGACGCCGAGCGGACAACCGCCGGACGAAAGTTCAGGGCGCGGCGGGCGTGTTCGTGTACGCCTGCGCCGTGTGACACGGTTGACCGCGCAGTGACGGGCACGGCGGAAGCGACGTCGTCGGAGTCACGCCATTGACGAACGGCAGGTCGAAGCTCGACGGGTGCGTCGCCGACGAGCCGATGTCGATGGTCGCGCCGGTCGCGAACGTCAGCAGCTTGTACGTCCACGTCGCGCGCGTCGCGCCGGGCGTGTCGACGGAGATACGGATCTTGGAGCCGACGCGGAACACGTGCGCGAACACCGGGACGCCGACGCGGATCTGCTTCCACGTACCGGGCGTGAGCTTCGCGCTGTCAGCTTCGGTCTCGCTCGGCGCGGGCCAGAGCTCCGTCGCGGACGCGCTCGACTTGGCGAGGCTCGCGCGCTGCGTGCCGGACTGCACGAACATCTCCTGACCGTCGGGGCGGACTTCGGTGATGGTGACCTGGAGGTCCGCATCGTCGACGGAGGAGCGCACCCAGAGATCCGCGCTCGCGGTGCCGACATTGACGGCATCGACGGTGAGCGGAGTCGTCTCGAACACGACGGCCTTGCCCGCCGGGTGCTGCAGCCAGTTGTAGGCGGGAAGCGAATCCCAGACGTCTCCGCCGGGCGCGAGGATGCCGCGCGTACCGTTGTCCGGATCGAGCGCGAACGATTGATCGCCGGCGGTAGCGGGCATCGTCGTGACGAGAGTGCCCGTCGGCTGCGCGTACATACGCGTCGGCACCTGACCGTCGGGCGGGAAGCTCGTGAACGAGTGCTCGAACGACGGGACGGGCTCACCCGCGTGCGCGTTGCCCGCGCCGAGCTCGAACAGCACGCGCACCTTCGGCTCGTTCATCCACTGCGCCTTTGCTGCGTTCACGTCGGTGATGTTCGCGAACCGGCTCGGCGGGAGATCGAGGTCGCTGGTGCCCTGAAACACCTGCGAGAAGATCATCGGCGCGACAGCGCGCTGGTTGTGATTGTCGAAGCCCGAGCGATTCGCGACGAACAGCTCGAGGAAGTCGATCCATTCGGCGAGCACGGCCGGTTGAAACGCGTCGATGTGCACGCCGTTGTAGATCGTGAAGCGCGTCGCCGGGGACGACGTGAACTTGTCGAGCAGCGTGAAGAAGTAGGGGCCCGTCTGCTCGTCCTGAAACGCGCTCGCGAAGAACACGGGGACGTCGATCTTGTCCACGAACGTCGTCGGGTTGTAGTGATCGAAGAACGACGGGTCGTAATACGTCGTCGCGCGCGCCATCGCGATGTTGTCGACGTACTGGCCGTGCAGCAGCTGGTTATCCGCGCAGACGGCATCGCCGGCGTCGACCTTGGCCTGTTCCCAGCCCTGACCGAACGGCTTGGCGCCCTTGAGGACGTTGGTGATCCACTCGCCGGCGAAGCCCTCGTTCACCATGCCGCCCGGCAACATCGTCGTGAACGAGTTACCGATGACGGACATGGGAGCGATGGCAGCGAGGTGAGGCGGGCGCACGCTCGCGACAAACAGCTGCGAGATACCGGGATACGAGAGGCCGACCATGCCGACCTTGCCGTTCATCACCCACGACTGCGCGGCGACGGTCTCGATGATGTCGTAGCCGTCGAGCTGCTGCAGCTCCTCGAAGTAGTCGTACGCACCACCCGAGCAACCGGTGCCGCGCATGTTCACGCTCACCGTTGCGTAGTTGAACAGACCTGCGAACAGGGCCGACGGGTTGGTCGGGGCGACGCACGCGATCGGATACAGATTGCAGAGGCCTTCTTGTGCGGGCGGGACGATCGGCGCGCCGGGGCGAGACTCGTCGTAGCCGGAGTACGTGACGACGGTCGGATACGGACCGCGCTCGGGAGGACCGGGCAGGGTGACGTACGCGGATAGCATCGTGCCGTCGCGCGTCTTGATGTACTGGTTACCGGCGACGAGCGTCTGCCCCGAGTACAGCGACTGATCGGGCTGCGAATTCTCGATCGTCATCACGTTGATCGGGCCGACGTCCTTGTCGAGCGCCGTCGAGTGCACGTGATAGCCGGTGCCGGGCGCGACCTTGCGAAAGATGATGCTGCCGAGGGCGTCCGTCGTGCCCGCGACGATCTGCGCGCCGTTCGCGTCGATCACCTGGACGTCGGTGGCAGGCGGAACCTTCCAGATGTGGACCTGCTCGACGCTACCGCGGACCTTGAAGGGCCCTTCGGGGATCGTGTCACCGCCGCCGTCGGTCGGCGTCTTGTCGGAGTTATCGCCGCATGCGGCACACGCGACGAGCAAAGCGATGGCGACCCGGCCCAACTGCATGAGCGAACATTCGCACGGACGAGGGGAATGCGAAGCAGGTGATTGCGCTCCTGGCGCGGCGTTAACACTCGCGCCGCATCGCGGCATGGGCGCCCTGAATTCGCGCAAAGTTTTCGGGGCTTGCGTGGTCTCGCCGACGTTGACCGAGGGGGGACCGCGGCATAAGGTGCGCTCGTCATGAAGCTAGCGACGCTGCGCGACGGTTCTCGAGACGGTCGGTTGCTCATCGTGCGCACGGCCGTGGGCAGCGACAGTGCTGTCGCTACGCCTTCTCCCGAGACGTGGCCAACGCTGCAGCGCGCGCTCGACGATTGGGAGCACGCGGAGCCGGTGCTGCGCGCGCTCGATACCAAGCTCGCGAGTGGCGCGATCGATGGCGTGCCCGTCGACTTCGGCCGCCTCGGTGCGCCGCTGCCGCGCGCGTACGAGTGGGTCGATGGCTCTGCGTATCTGAACCACGTGCGATTGGTCCGCAAGGCCCGTGGTGCCGAGCCGCCGCCGACGCTCGAGACGGATCCGCTCATCTACCAGGGTGGCTCGGGCGATATGATGGGTCCGCGCGATCCGATCGCGCTCCGGGACGCCCAGTGGGGCCTCGACTACGAGAGCGAGGTCGCCATCATCCTCGGTGATACGCCGATGGGGACGACCGTGGCGACGGCAGCCGCCTGCGTGAAGCTCGTGCTGCTCGCGAACGACTGCACGCTGCGGAATCTCATCCCCGACGAGCTCGCGAAGGGGTTCGGCTTCTTCCAGAGCAAGCCGGCCACCGCGTTCTCGCCGTTCGCGGTCACGCCCGACGAGCTCGGCGACAACTGGAAAGAGGGTCGGCTGCACATGCGCGTGCGCAGCACGTACAACGGCGAGGTCATCGGCGACTGCGACGCAGGCCCCGAGATGCACTTCTCGTTCTTCCAGCTGATCCAGCACATCGCCAAGACGCGAAAGTTCGTGGCCGGTACCATCCTCGGCAGCGGCACCGTCTCCAACGAGGATCGCGCGCGCGGCGTGTCGTGCTTCGCCGAGCGCCGCATGATCGAGACGATCGACAACGGCAAGCCGACCACGCCGTTCATGAAGGTCGGTGATCGCATCGCGATCGAAGCGTTCGACGCGAGCGGAGCAAGCCCGTTTGGCCGCATCGAGCAGGTGGTGACGACGTGAAGCTGAGACTGTTCAACTACTGGCGCTCGTCCGCGAGCCATCGCGTGCGCATCGGCTTGGGGCTCAAGAAGCTCGAGTTCGAGTACATCGCGATCAACATCGTCAAGAAGGACCAGTTCTCCGCCGACTACTGCGCACGCAATCCGATCGCGCAGGTTCCGACGTTGGAGATCACCGAGGACGACGGCAGCATGCTGTCGCTCACGCAGTCGCTGCCGATCCTCGAGTATTTGAACGAGCGCTTGCCGACGCCACCGCTGCTACCGAGCGATGCGGGACTTCGCGCCAAGAGCCGTGCGCTCGCGGAGATCGTGAACTCCGGCATCCAGCCGCACCAGAACCTCTCGACGGCAGCGCGCCTGACGGAGCTCAAGGTCGATCCCAAGGCGTACGCCGCCGGCTTCATCGCGTCCGGCCTCGTCGCTTACGCGCAGCTCGCCAAGGCGATCTGGGGCGACTTTTCCGTCGGTGACGCTCCGACGCTCGCGGACCTCTGCCTCGTTCCGCAGATCAACGCGGCGCGCCGGTTTGGCGTCCTGGATGACAACAAGTTCGCGTGGTCGCCGCTCATGGAGCACGCGACGATCGTCGAAACTCTCGTCTCGATCGAGCAGCGCTGTATGGACCTGCCGGCGTTTGCGAACGCTGCACCTGACAGTCAACCGGACGCCGTGAAGTAGACACCTATGAAGAACTCCCCCGTCGGCATCAAGCGCATCGAAGGCATCCACTATTACGTTCGTGACCTCGAGCGGTCGCGGAAGTTCTACGTCGACAAGCTCGACTTCGCCGAGACCTGGCGCAGCGGCCCCGAGCTCGAGAAGACGGGCCGCCAGAAGTCCGCGTGCTTCGCCGCCGGCAACGTCCGCGTCGTGTGCAGCGCGCCGGTCGGCGACGGCGGGCGCGCCGCGCGCTTCCTCGCGAAGCACCCAGACGGCGTCGGCACGCTCGCGTTCGAGGTCGAGGACGCCGCGCGCGCGTTCGCGCTGATCGAGGAGCGCGGCGGCACGCCGATCGAGGACGTCCAGACGTTCACCGACGACGGCGGCACGCTAAAACAGTTCTCGATCACGACGCCGTTCGGCGACACCACGTTCCGGTTCCGCCAGCGCGACGGCTACCGGGCGTTCTATCCCGGCGCGGTCCCCCATACCTCCGGAGGCAAGAACCGCTTCGGCTTCGCCGAGATGGATCACGTGACGTCGAACTTCCAGACCATGAAGCCGATGCTGCTGTGGCTCGAGCACGTGCTCGGCTTCGAGCAGCTCTGGCAGGTCGACTTCCACACGAGCGACATGGACCCGCATCGCAAGTCCGGCTCGGGCCTCAAGTCGATCGTGATCTGGGATCCGAACAGCGGCGTGAAGTTCGCGAACAACGAGCCGGCGCGCCCGTTCTTCAAGAACTCGCAGATCAACATCTTCAACGAGGAGCTGCGCGGTGACGGCGTGCAGCACGTCGCGCTGTCGGTCACCGACATCGTCGAGGCCATCCGCGCGCTCAAGGGCAACGGCGTCAACTTCATGCAGACGCCGGCGAGCTACTACGAGCTGCTCCCCGCGCGCCTCGAGAAGGTCGGCATCGGCACCATCGACGAGCACATCCCGACGCTGCAGGAGCTCGGCATCCTCGTCGACGGCGACCACCACCGCGCCTACATGCTCCAGATCTTCCTGAAGGAGAGCGCCGGCCTCTACGGCGATCCGACCGCCGGCCCGTTCTTCTACGAGATCATCCAGCGCAAGGGCGACG